>JAEZIP010000070.1:0-51336 GCA_023436625.1 Methanobacteriota archaeon
ATCGCCCTCTTTTCTTTTAATGCCTGGTGTCCCGGATGCCCTCGCCCCCGCTCGGCGTGGTATCGAGACAGGTGGTTGTCCCTACGTTTCCCCGCACCGGAGGATGCCCCTCGCTCTCCCGCAACCAGGCCGGAGGGATACTGGCCTATCCCTCTGGCCGGGCCCATCGCCCTGCACTGCCCGCCCCCGAGGGGGCGGGAGGAGGCCAAAGGCCGGGCGGTGGGGGTCTTTTGAGGGGTGGTCTTGCGCCACCCCTCCGTGCGAGGAGCGTGGTGCGAAGCACGACGCGACGAGCACTTCCAGCAGACGATGACCGGCGAGGGTCGAGCCGGTCATGGTCGTCAGAGAGCCCGGACTGGAAGAAGAGATCAGGCAGACGCCACGACCGGAGGGAGTGTGGTCTGCCGGTGGAGGAAACCCCATCGCTGGACGTTCTCCGGCGACGAATTCAGTCTGGTATCAGGCTGCTCTTTCAGTAACACCAGGTCTCGTGGCTCAGCGGTGCCTGGTTGAGCATGTCTCGGTAGTGCCGCCACTGTGGCATGAACTGGTCCATCAGTTCCCTGAACCGGTCGGTGTGGTTTCGCTCGAGCAGGTGCACCATCTCATGCACAACAACATACTCAAGGCATTGGACCGGTTTCTTCGCAAGTTCCAGGTTCAGCCAGATCCGCCGGGCTTCGATGTTGCAACTGCCCCACTTGGTCTTCATCTTTTTCACTCCCCAGTCGTCCACCGTTACCCCGAGCGTCTCCTGCCAAGCATCGACCAGCGGCCCGATCAGGGCCTTGATCTCCTTTCGGTACCACCTGAGCATGACCTGTTCGCGTCTCTCGGCATCGCTTCCCGCCGGAAGATACAGGTTTATCCTTGCCTTGTTTGAGATCTCAACCCGTGACGGGCCTGCATGCTCGATGACGTTCAACAAGTAGCGTTTGCCGAGGAAGTAGTGCGTTTCGCGGTAGGTGTAGTCTCGCGGGCTCTGGCGTTCCTGTGACCTGAAGCGGGTCTGCTGTCGTTTGATCCACGGCAGTTTTGTGATCACCGCCAGCCGCACCGCTTCGTCATCCACGCGTAACGGCGCCGCTACCCGGACCCGGCCTTCAGGAGGGTATACCCCGAGGTGCAGGTTCTTGATGTCTTTTCGGACAACATCGACCTGCATCCCATTCACGGAGATCCGGTGCATTCAGGCATACTCCTGTTGGTTTTTGATCAGTTCGAGGATGTTGTCGAGGTTGCCATCGTCCTGGATGATCTTCTTGATGGCAATACGGACCATCTTCGTTTTGATGGGGTTGTGCGCCCAGCCGTCCTGTTTGGTTGTGGTCACCGCTTTGTGAACCGCGAGCGCGATCTCTTCGTCCTCGCCGAGGTTGTCGTAGAGAGCCTGTTTTCCCGGGGTATTCAGGGTCTTCGGGTATCGTGCGCTATCCCCGGGGCGCTTGATCTGCTTCGTCAGGTCTACGATCTTCTTCAGGTATTCCTGGTACCCGAGCGCCTGCGCCCGGCGCTCTTTGATCAGCGCATCCAGTAGTCCGGACATCTTTTCGTAATACTTCGGGTTGATCGGCGACTCGTCGATGATCAGTTTCCGGACGTTGTTCTCGATGGTTTCCGCGACCGCTTCCCGATTGCCTCTTATGCCTGGCGGAAGCGCCTCCACGGCATCGGCGCCGCGTTCGAGGAGGAGTTGGACCAGCGGCATATCGTCGAAGGCTGATATCTTCACGCTCTCTTCGGCGCGGATGTAGGTGTCGAGAAGGTGGCGCATGGCTGGTTCGTAGAGTTTTAGGTCGATGTGGTCGCCGCTTGCCCGCATGACTTCGCTGCGGACGTTTTCGTAGTGAGTGACTTCGGCCTTGATCTCTGCTGCCTCAGCGTCGGTGTAGCCTGCTTCACGCATCTCGTTTGCGAGGCCTGCATACGCCCGGAGGAGTGCGGCGGTCAGTTTGTAGAGGGCGACACGTCTCGGCTCGCTCTCCTTGAGTGCTTCGAGGTCTGCGGTATCGGCCGCACAGAAGAAATGCAGGTACGCGAGCGTATCTCGCGGGGGCGCGATGGGTTCGCACAACGTCCTGATCGCTTCAAGGGCTCCGTCGAGCCGTTCGCGCCCGGTCTCCAGGCGGTCTTTGAGCAGCCCGGAGACGTCTTCTTGATCAAAGCCGCCGAAGGCTTCGCCGGTGTAATCCTTGATTGACTTCTCAAGCGAGCGGAAGAGGTCTTTGTAGTCGATGATGTAGCCGTACTCCTTGTCCTCGCCGTCGAGGCGGTTCACGCGGCAGATCGCCTGGAAGAGGCCGTGGTCGCGCATATGTTTGTCAATGTAGAGGTAGGTCGCGGGTGGGGCGTCAAAGCCGGTCAGGAGTTTGTCGACGACGATCAGGAGTTTCATCCGTCCGGGTTCGTCGATGAACCGCTTCTTCACCTCTTGCTCAAACCGCTCGACCTTGTACATCGCCGTCTCCTCCGGCTCGTCGAAGTGTTCGGCGAGCATCTTGCGGTAGATCTCGTACTGCCGGAGTTTCTCGGTCAGCCCCTCGCCGGTCTCTTCGCCTTTAATATCTGAGGGCGACGGCGTGTAGGAGGTGATGATCGCACATTTGCCGGCAAGGTCGGTCTTTTTGAACATCTCGAAGAACCGGCAGGCTGAGTAGATGCTGCTGGTGACGAGGAGCGCGTTTCCGCGGCCGTTTCTGAGCCGGTCGCGCAGTTCCATGTCGAGCAGGATGTCGGCGACGATCTTCTCCAGCCGGTCCTGTGCGCTGAGCACCTTCTGCATGGTTCCCCAGCGTCTCTTGAGTTCGGCCCTTGCGAGATCGGTCAGACCCCGGGTCTTGATCTCGAACCACTGGTCGATCTTCTCCTGCGAGGTGAGGTTCTGGTCGATGTCGCGGGCTTCGTACTGGAGGTCCAGGACGACGCCGTCGCGCACGGCCTCGTCGTACTTGTAGGTGTGGATGTAGGGGCCGAAGATCTCGATGCTCTTCTGCTTATCCGCCTTCAGCAGCGGTGTTCCGGTGAACCCGATCAGCATCGCTCCGGGGAGGAGCGCTTTCATTGCCTGGTGCAGTTTGCCGGACTGGGTGCGGTGGCACTCGTCGACGAAGACGAAGAACTCGCCTTTGGGGGAGAATCCTCTGGGCAGGTGGCTTTTGATCTCTTCGATGTAGGTAGCAAGGTCGGTGTCGCTGAGGTCGTCGCCGCGGCCGAACTTGTGGATCAGCGAGCAGACCAGCCATTCGGTATCGGTGTTGAGGACGCGGACGAGGTCGGCGCCGCTTTTGGTGCGGTAAACATCCTCGCTGACGCCTGAGAAGACCTTCTCGATCTGGTCGTCGAGTTCGGTGCGGTCGGTGACGAGCAGGACGCGGCTGCCTGCTACGTGTTCGCGGATCCATTTGGCGAGCCAGACCATGATCAGGCTCTTGCCGCTGCCCTGCGTGTGCCAGATGATCCCACCTTCCCGCCGCTTCACACGCTCCTGTGCCGCTTTGACCCCGAAGTACTGGTTGTGGCGGCAGGTCTTCTTGATCCCTCGATCGAAGACGATGAAGTCGTGGACAAACTCGAGCAGGCGGTCTTTCCGGCAGAGGTGGGAGAGTTCGGCGAGGAGCGGGTTGGTCTCGGCGGCGGCCTCTTTCCAGCGCAGGTAGTACTTCTCCGGCGTCTCGATCACGCCGTAGCGGAGCCCTTCGGTCTCGTTTCCGGCCATCAGGAGTTGGACGGTGGAAAAGAAGGGCTCGATGAAGATCTTCTTCTGGTTGTCGAGGTTCTGGCGGATGCCCTCGGATACCGAGACAGTCGACCGTTTGAGTTCGAGGACAGAGAGAGCGATGCCGTTGACGTAGAGCACGATGTCCGGCCGCTTGGTGTTCTCGCCGGTGACGGTGACCTCCTCGGCGACGGCGAAGTCGTTCTTCTCCGGGTGTTCCCAGTCGATGAGCCAGACGGTGGTGTGCTGCTCGCCGACGTCGGGCCGGACCTTGACGCCGTAGCGGAGCAGCCCGTAGATCTCCCGGTTGGCGTCGTAAAGGGTCTTGCTGCCGCCG
Source organism: Methanobacteriota archaeon (assembly GCA_023436625.1). GTDB lineage: Archaea > Halobacteriota > Methanomicrobia > Methanomicrobiales > Methanoculleaceae > Methanoculleus. The sequence goes on from JAEZIP010000070.1 coordinate 4,053, forward strand.
ATCGCCTTCGCTTTGCCGAGTTCGTAGAGCACTCTGCCGATGATCTGTTTGCTGTGGCCCCGGCGCGTGAGCCAGCCGGTGAGCAGTTCCTCTTCGATGTTGCTGTTCCCCTCGCGGGTCTTCAGGTTGCCCAGGTAATGGTAGCCGAGAGCGTCGCGGAAGTGAGCGACGACCCGCTCCTGCGTTCGGCGCTCGCGTTCGCCGACTGAGATCATGCCGCGGCCTCCGGCGGATCGACGAGGCGGATGCGCCCGGTGAGGAGCTGCTGCATCATGCCCCGCTTGATCTGTTGGGCTTTCTCCCGGCGGCTTTCGAGGGCGGCGATCTCGGCGTCCATGTCGGAGAGGACGGCGGCGATGGCGGTTTGTTCGGGAAGCGGAGGCACACGCACAGTCATGCTCTCGAATTTATTTTGTGAAACAACATAGCGGGTTCCACTACCATCACACAACGTTTCTGCTTGTTTCAGAAATTCACGGGTTTTAAACGCGTATGTTCGGAAGCGGAGGTCCCAATCATCACGTAAACGAAGCCGGACCACATGATAACTGTAAACTGCGTTTGGAATGTCCTCCATAGCAACAGCAGAGACGCCAATGTCGTCTCTTGTTTCAGACGAGGGTGTGAAAAATACGTCGCCCAACTGAACCGAACAACGTGATACTTGATGCGTGGGTGCAGTAACCCAGTGGTTAAGATCTCTTGAGTAGATGAAGTCCCTACGATAAACATCAAGGTAATTTACCAACCTTACTGGCTGTTCACTTGGCCGCGACTTCTTATCGACTCCAGCGCCTGATATCTCGCCGACTTCACCAAGTCGCTTAATATCCCACTCCTCCTCAAACCCCGGCAGCCTCTTCTTCCCGGTGAGGAGCTGTTGCATGGCGGCCTGTTTGATGCCCCGCTTCTTCTCGAGCAGCGCATCCAGCGCCCCGATGAGTCCGTCGGCATCGGATAGGGCGGCGGCGATGGCGCGTTGTTCGGGGAGAGGGGGACGAGCCATAATGATTTGCTTAAGGATGCCAATAGAGATCTCCATCCTTGTGGTGCCGACAGTTGCAAGATTAAGCCGCTGTCGAGCATCTTCACTCTGGAGCATTTGAAACCAGAACTCAGGTATATCCTTCTCAGTCAGACTTAATCGAGCCAAATCACGGCTAATATTACCTTCAAAATGTTTTGGCACAATACCGATTCGCCCGGTTGTTCCCTTTACGGAAATGAGAATATCTCCAGAGTGAACACGACTTTTTGCATAAGCCTTCTCAATTTCAAGAGAACTTCTGTGGACATTATCAATGTAGTTTGTATTAAGATTCTTAATTGCGAGCACAGATATACCGTTATTCGTAAACGGCCCTACCTGCACAATCCCATAGCGGATAGAACGATTGGGGTCAGTAATGTGTTCAAGTGATTGAATATCCCAATCCTCCGGGATCACCCCCACCTCGGTTTTCTTATATCCCGGCGGGACATCTCCCTGTGAGGGATTCAAACTGTCTGCTCGCATCGTATCCCATAGTGCCCGCTCCTTCTCTATCACCACACCACCCCCATCCTCCTCAGGTGCTCCTCGACCTTCGCGCTGAACGCCTCCGCCTCCCGCTCCAGCTCCGGCAGCGGGCGGGCATACCGCTCGTCCAGTTCCTTCACCCGGCCGGCGAGCCGCTGCGTCAGCCGCTCGACCTCGGCCTCGACGGCAGCCCGGATCGAGGCGAACCACTTATCCTCCACCACGAGCCTCCGGATCTCGTCCTCCGTGAGGGTCGCGTAGCGGGCGAGCACCCGCTCGTCGAGCGCCGCCCGGGCCTCCTTCACCGCCTTTCCCGCCCGGGCCTCCGCCTCGATCAGCGCCGTGACCCGCGTGAGCGCCTCGCGCTCCCCGGCAAACTCCGGGTCCCTCCCGATCGCCTTCACTCGCTCCTTCACCGACGCTCTGGTAACTTTGCCGTTGTCGTTCGTCGCGTCCTCGAGCAGCCCCTCCTCCCCGGTATGCTCCTCGACGAACTCCTCGATGTCCCGGGCGGCGCTCTCCTGCAGCGCCGCGAGTTCCTCGACGGCGGCCTGCTCCGCGGCGAAATACCTATTGATGATGAGACCGGGCGGGATCAGGTCCATCTTATACTTCCGCCTCCCGATGACGAGATCCGGCGTCTCCTTGATCTTTTTCTCCTTGTCCTCGACGATCCCGCGGGGTTTTGACCCCTCGATCCAGCCCTCTGCGGCGACGAGATCGACGTCGTCCTGCATCGTCCCGGCCCAGTAGTCCATCAGGCACTGGTAGACGTCGTACCGCTCCAGCAGCGGCACGCCGGAAAACCGCGTGAGCATATCCTCCGAGAGCGCATGGATGACCGCCCGGGGGCTGTCGCCGGCACCGAGGCCCAGAAGGCGCGGCTCGTGCGCCGCCCGCCACCCATCAAAGACAGTGGCGACGCGGCCCGAATACGCCGCAAACTCCGGGTGAGCGAGGATCGTGCCCTTCACCTCACCGGGCGCGACCCCCGGCTCCAGGTACCCGGGCCGGCCGTTCGACCGGAACAGCGCACCCCGGAGCGTCGGGAAGACAGCCCAGTAGGGTTCCAGCGCGTCGACGTCCCGCACCGGGATGCCGCCGTTGAGGTGGGCGTCGAGGTCGTGGATATCCTCAGGCTCGCTCGAATCGATGTAGCGCGGGATGTTCAGATTGTAGTCGTTCGCGGGGCTTGCAATCTCCGCGACGGGAACCATGCGGGAGTAGCGGGGCACCTCGATCTGGTTGTTGAAGACGTCCACGATCTTTCGTATATCCTGCGACCGGAGCCGGTTCTTGTTCCCGTCCTTCTCGAACCCTTTCGAGGCGTCGATCATGAAGATCCCGGTGCGGGCGTGGGCGTGCTCCTTATCGACGATGATGATACAGGCCGGGATGCCCGTCCCGTAAAAGAGGTTCGGGGGCAGGCCGATGATTCCCTTGACGAGGCCGTGCTTCATGAGATTGCGGCGGATGTCGGCCTCCTTATTCCCACGGAAGAGCACCCCGTGGGGGAGGATGATCGCACCCTTCCCGGTGCTCTTCAGCGACGTGATCAGGTGGAGGAGAAACGCATAATCGCCGTTTTTCGCCGGCGGGATACCGTACTCGAAGCGCTTGAACTCGTCGTTCTCCGGACTGAGCCCGTTCGTCCAGGCCTTGGAGGAGAAGGGAGGGTTCGCGACCGCGAAGTCGAACTTCTTCAGGCTCCCGTCGGGGTTCTTGAAGTACGGGTTGGCAAGCGTATTGCCGCGCCATATCTCCGCGCCCGGGTGGCCGTGGAGGATCATGTTCATCCGCGAGAGTGCCCAGGTGGCGTTGTCCATCTCCTGACCGTAGATCGTGATCCCGCGCGGAGCCTCATCGCTCGCCTTGAGGAGGAGGGACCCGGACCCGGAGGTGGGGTCGTAGATGGTCTGATCCTGGCGGGTACCGGGACCGATACCGACCACCCTGGCAATGACCCTTGAGACCTCGGCGGGGGTATAGAACTGCCCCTTGCTCTTGCCCGACTCCGTGGCGAAATGCCGCATCAGGTACTCGTAGGCATCGCCGAGCAGGTCGTCGCCCTCGGCGCGGTTCGCCCGGAAGTCCAGGCCGTCGAAGATCGCCACGAGTTTGGAGAGCCGGTCCTGCATCTCCTTGCCCCGCCCGAGTTTATCCTCGTCGTTGAAGTCGGCCTGGTCGATGACCCCCTCGAGGCCGTTCGCCTTTGCGAGATTGCCGATGATCTTGTTGATCTTATCGCCGATCTCCTTATCGCCCTTCAGCCTCACCATGTCGGCGAAGCTCCCTCCTTCGGGCACCTCGATGATCGCGTCCGGCTTCCCGGCGTACTTATCAGAGACGTACTTCATGAACAGCAGCGTGAGGACGTAATCCTTGTACTGCGAGGCATCCATGCCCCCGCGGAGTTCGTCGCAACTACTCCAGAGCGAGCTGTAGAGTTCGGATTTCTTGATTGCCATGTTTCCTCTGTCTGATGTATTTTATTTCCTTCCGGCCGCTTTCCGCGGATTAAGAACAATATAACTCCAGATTATGCGGGTCTATCATATCTGGCCGCAATCACCGTTAGATTCAATTCAGACTGCATGAATGTTAACAGTTTTGCACCGGGCGGGGCCGGTCACCTGGCTACTAATACAGAACCCCGTACCTGCAGTGAATCAACGGTGCTCATCGCACACCTCCCTCGCGTTCCCCTCCCGCACCAGCAGGGGCGGGCGGTGAAGAGCGCCCTCGCGCGAACGGCCGATTTTTTAAGGGTGCCAGACTGTCCACGGGGGCGTTTACGGTGCGGAGCAGCGGGTGAGAATTTCCCCTCAGCGGCTGTGTATCCACCGCCAGTGTTCCCGGTACCTTTTTCCGAATCTGAAGTATATTACCAATGTATGACCCACTGGATTGCCTCCTCCAACCGGGACAACTGGAAGATCCTCGAAAAAAAGCACATCTGGGGAGTTCCAAAGCGGAACAGAACCCTCATGCAACGGGTGAAGCCCGGCGACACCATCCTCGTGTATGTCCGGCAGGAGAAAGTGGGCGATACGATCCTCCCCTCCGCGATAACCGGCGCCTACGAAGTCGTCTCCGAGCCCTACGAAGACCATTCACGCCTCTTCGTCACCCCGCCGCAGATGGGCGACGAGGTCTTCCCCTACCGCATGAAGGTCCTGCCGGTCGCGGTCTTTGCCGAACCCCTTGAGTTCAAGCCGCTGATCGGGGATCTCACGTTCATCACGAACAAGACGATGTGGAGCGGCCACCTCCGCGTCGCCATGCGCGAGATCCCGGAGGAGGACTACCAGCTCATCCTCAAGCGGGCCGGGGTGGAGGCCTAACCGATGTCCAAGATCACCGGCGTTACCTTCCCCGTGCCGAAACACCTCATGCCCAGGTTCTTCAAGGACAAAAAACTGTTTTCATCAAACCCGCCACCGCCTTCAAAGAACTCAAACCGGGCATGAGACTCGTCTTCTACCAGTCCCGTGAGGATACCGGCTGCGTCGGGGGGGCGACGACCAGGTGGATCGTCATCGACGATAACCCCCTCGTGTTCTTCGAGACCTTCGGAGACGCGGTCTTCCTCACGAGAGAGGAGGCAGCAGCCTGCGTCGCGAGCTAGGAGCGGTGGCAGGGGATCCGGGTCAGGAAGGAGGTGCCCCGAAAGCGGGCGTGGATGGCCCTCGAGCTCGGGGATATCTGGGAGTACGACACGGTGGTAAAGCCAGAGCGGTTCGTCCCGGTCGGGGGAAGGTATCTCTGGGAGTAAGTCCCATCATCTTCGGGAATGAAGATCATCAATATTGTCGCTTCCGGCGACCTTCACCAACCGGTCCCTTTTGAGCGGTTGCTGGAGCTCCCCGATACAAACTACCAATACAATCCTGAGAACTACCACGGTGCCTACATCCTCCTCTCCCGCGGGAAGGCCACCATCTACAGGAGCGGGAAGTATATCCTCTACGGCCTCGCATCCCTCGACGAGGTCGATACCTCCTATCGGGAGTTCCTCACGCTTATCTCACCCATTACCGACCCTTCACTCGCGTCGCCGCCGGAGGTCAGGAACATCGTCGGTATGGACGACTTCCAGCTCGAGGTCCCGCTATCGCGGCTCGTCGTCGCGCTCAAGATGGAGCAGGTTGAGTTTGAGCCCGAACAGTTCCCGGGCCTGATCTACCGGGGCGAAGCGGGTACTGCCCTCATTTTCTCGTCGGGGAAGGTGATCCTCACCGGGTTCAAAGACCTAACTTCGATGGAGGCGTTCGCGTCCGGGCTGAAGGCAAAGATCAAGAACGTTGCATAGTCCCCGCGTCCCTCGCGCAGACCCAGGATCTTGTCCCTAGTTTTTTCCCTAACTTCTTCCCTAGGTTTTTCCTTGGTTTCGCCGGTATCTCTACCCTAGACCCGGCGGATGATCGTCTGGAACCCATCACTGATGGCAAACTCCGGCTCCGGCAGCCCGGCCTCAATGCAGTGCCGGATCATGTCCCGCGCCCCCGTGCCCATCCGCTCGATGTAGCCGGTGAGATACATCAGTTCGGCGAGGAGCGGGTTCGCCGGCACCGACCCGTGGGCCTGCCGGAGTTTTTCGAACGTCAGGGACGGCGGAAGTGTATCGAGGGTCCAGACTTCCAGGCGGTCCAAGAAGATCGTGTAGGCAAATCTCGACTATCACCCATTCTACTTGAAGCGATACCAAGGGCAGGAATAATCCTTGCGAAAATTTACCTCGAAAACCCACTCCTTTTTAAATTCAAGCGGCATAGAGCATCACATGACCCCAGAGACAACCATTAGAGACCTCCTCTATCCCACAGAATGGATGTTTCGGTTTTTCATCGCAGCCATGCTCATACGTATTGCAAGCCCACAGTGGGCATATGCGTTCCCAAATTTGGCTGATGGATTCATTTTCCCGTTAGGGTACTGCCTACTCTTTACCGCGGGGATAGGAACATTCGTGATACAGGTCTGGGTTGGGATGAAGTACCTCTCTTCAAGGAGACACGATGTACCCCTGCATCAGTGAAGAAGAGCGCAAGAAGGCGATTCAATATCTCGTCGAGACAGTTCCTAGAGAGACGCTACTGCAAATTTACGAAGAGATATTGAGAGAGCCGGACTGGCTGATCATGCAGCACTTTGGGATGGGTGTCGAGATTCGGAACCTGCTCCGCGCCAAGGGCTTTGCTTGGGATGACACCGACATGGATCATGAGTGGGAGCCGATCACGTTGGAGGCAGCCCGAAAAGTGTACGAAGAAGTTCGATAAGCCTTTTTCAGAGACTTGGCGAGCATGTTTGAGGGTGAATGCCTGATTTACACTCCATACCAACTGTCTGATACCATGCCTGCCGGCGCTCTGCGCTCTACTGTGCATGGAACCGCATCAGCAGACTTCATCTCGACGAAAAACCTCTGATTTTGACTGATGATCAAGTCATCCGGTATTGTAGGATCATCAGCCTGGTATAATGGGATCTGCACGTACCAGAAGATGGGATCTTGCCTATCATTACCTATAGGTTGCCAGAGGGCCGCTCCTTTGTATGTCTGCATGGCCTCGGCGGTCGATACCGTTACAACGATCTGCTCTACGTCGATATCAGTGTCTTGAGGGACCCTCACCGTAACGACAATGTAGCGTATGCTGTCGCCAGAGGCACTTGCCTGCACCATAATGGGTTCGACGATCTGGACAATAGAACCAACCTGCTGCACCGCCGAGTAAACAGTATGCTCTGTTTTCTGGGTCGTGAAGAAGCCTGCACCGAGCGCCACATAGGCAAAGACAGAGGCCACGACTATAAAGGCAATGAAGACCATCGCTGCTTCTAGGCCGGTGAACGCTCTGTCATCGGGTGCAAGTGGTTTCATTCCATCTCCGTTCGCAACAAATCAGTGATGGCTCTCGGTTCCTATGTTTACTGGATCGGTGGACAATTATTTGAACGTATGGCACTTGATATGCCAAGATGGCGCAACTGAGTCAGCCATACTTCAAACAAACTTAGGACATCAGGTTCTTGATGTTGGACTTCTCAACATTCCTATATGATGATACGCACCGTTGGTGGATACCTGGTAGCACTCTTTGTCGTCGGGATCCTCCTAACTACTGGCTGCACTTCGCTTCTGCCATCCGGTGACGATCAGACCCATGCAGATGCCTACCCTCGCTCTCCACTTGAGATAGTATCACCGATCCACTATCAGGGGACAGCGGCGAATGAATCAGGCATAGCGGTTACGATGCTCATTCTCAATTTGACAGTTACCTCAGAAGTGATAGGATCTAGCATTTCAGAGCAGGACCGGGGGTTCAACGTCACACAGATGTACATCACATATACAGATGGCCGTGACCTCTATATCCTTGAGCCTGGAGACTACTCCATCTCCCGACGCGAAAACAGAGATGATGATAACGTACTCGAAGCAAATGAGGTTATAGAGCTGATTCTACCCCTCCAGCAACCCATACCTGCGAGCACCAATGTTCATGCCGAGTTCTGGATTCCCCGTCACGGAACACTGATTCTCTCGTTCTCCACACCAGATGTAATAGAACTCTCCGGGCAGGTAACTGAATTTACTGCTGCGCCCTTTGTCCCGCACTGATAGAGAGACGTTACATCTCGAGAACATCACCTCACCCCCACCCTCGCGTTCCCCTCCCGCGCCAGCCGCGAGTAGCACCACTCGCAGATCTTCGCCTGTGCCTCGCGGGAGCGGTAGACCGCTTTTGCGGCACCGCATACGTCACACCGCCCGATCTCGACCCTCACCCGGGCAAACGTCCTGGGGTCGAGCATCCCCAACATCGGCCGGACCCGGTTTGCAACGTTTGCAACATTTTCAACCGGGTTGCAAACGGGGTTGCAAGCATGGTTGCAAACAACGTGTGGAGATTTACTCATTGATACGCTGCTGATTTTCCGATATGTCGATGAACCATCGTTTTCGATTTTTTCATTTGCAACAATTTCTGAAACACACAGCGCGCTCCGGCCGTTCAAGCGATCATGGTGCTCTTCCAGTGGAGCAGTATCTGGTGAACTGTGTGATCCAGAATTTGTTGCAAACGACCCAGGATCGCCGGTATCAGTCTCTGCGATAGCCTCTCTGTTCATCAAATCTCCCTCACTCCATTGAGAACTCCCACCCCCGATCTCTTTGCACCCCTGTTTGCACGCCCCTTTGCAACAGGGTTGGAGATGTTGCAAACCGTCACCAGAAGGTGGTGGGGAGTCGCTCTCCCCTCCTTCGTCCTCATCCTCCAGCCAGACCGCGAGCTCTGCCGTCCACTCCCGGTAGCGCTCGGCGTCGAACTGGAAATGGGACTCGTGCCGGCGGACGGTCGTCCCGGTACTCTCGTCGATGACCGTCGCGTCCACCACGCCAAGCGCCGGGCACTTCTCAAGGAGCCCACAGTAGACCATGCCCCTCGCGGTGTAGCCCTGCAGGATCCGCCGGACCTGGTGGTAGGAGAGTCCCGTCGCCTGCTGCAGCATCCGGACCGTGAACGTCTCCCACCCCATCCGGGCGATGGTGGCGAGCGCCGCGGCCTCGTTCCGGGTCATCTTCGAGTCCTGCCCGCCGCCTTCCTGGTTGATTGCAGCGTAGAGGCGTGCCGCAGCATCGAAGTCCTGCCGGGCCGCCTCGATCCGGATCTCGTCGCCCGTCTCCTTCCCCTCACGCTGCAGGAACCGGAGCGCCGCGTGGCACTTGATCAGGTCAAAGAGCATCGCGGGATTCCGGCGGTTCGCGACGTTCGAGAACTGGATCCTGCGGGCGAAGGGGATCCGGACAAAGATCCGCTGCTGCTTCAGAATCGACCAGAGCGCCCGACAGGTCAGCACATCCGGGTCGTCCCCTCTCCGATACACGCCTGCTTCCGTCTCCTTGAGGTGCTCGAGCACCCGCCGGTCCTGCTCGGCCGAGTCATCGATCCAGACCGTCAGCATCCGGTTCATCACCTGGTCGTCGCCGGGGTTCTCGACCTTCGCCAGCCACCAGACGCACCGCTCGGGGATTGAGCAGACCCGGAGCTGCCGGTCGGCCGTGACGGTCCGGTGCTCGATCGGCTCGTGGAAGGACGAGGTGGCCGACTTCAGCACCTCCTGCAGGTCGTCCGAGAGCGAGGTATCGTCAAAGAGGATCACCGTCCCCGGCCGGAGGTCGTCGGCGTAGTAGAGCGCCTTGTTCGAGACGGTGCCGGTCATCCTGTGCGACTCCGGGATGAGGTTGAGCATCGTGGTGCAGGCGTGGCTTTTCCCCTTGCCGGAGTTGCCGGAGATCGAGACGTGCAGCCCCTTCGTGTTCGCCACCGACTGCGAGGCGACGGACATCGCGAGGCACTCCGCGACGGTCCGGTCGCCGACGTGGGCTTTGTTGAAGGTGTCGAGGAGGAAGGCGAGCGGGTCCCCACTCTTGAGGATCTCGACGGCACGCGCCTGATGCTCATCCTCGATGAGAACGGGAGGAGGGGGTGGTATCTCCTCGACCTTCTTCGCCGGGGTCCTGGTCCGCTTCGGCTCGTACATCCCCCGGAGTTCCGGCCACCGCTGCGCTCCCCCGCCGCAACTGGCGTGGTGGCAGCCGGCGAAGATGGCGCCGTTCGCAAACTGGATGGCGAACGCCCCGTCTTTATGGGCCGACGAGAACGGGCACTCGTCGAGGACGTAGAGGGTCCCCCCCTGGTAGGGCCTGGTGCTCCGGACCGCAATGCTGTGTTCGAGGAGCCAGGAGGCGAGGTCGATGCCGGGACCGTTGCCGTTTGCTGTCTTCGACCGCGATGGCTCGTCGTGGGGGAGGAGCGCCGCGAGGTGCTGCAGATACTCCCGGGGCACCATGCGGATCTCGTCCGGCACGGCGAGGAGCCTCGCCCGCCGGTGCGGCCGCTCCGGCGTGTTGTCGCCCTTCCGGGAGAGAGTCCCGTAGAGTTTCCAGATCCGGGCGGCGTTGTGGTTCGCGGTGTCGACGGTGACGGCCTCGTTCGAGAAGAGGGCGTCGAGGGTCGCGAGTGCTCCCTTCACGAGCACAGTGGCTGCCTCATCGTTTTCGAGGTCCACCCGGTAGAGGAGGTGCGCCCCGTTCCCGGAGTCCGCCCGGACGGGCGCAGGGAACCCCTGCTCCGCGAGGTAGGCCGCGATCCGCTCTGCAGCGGCGAGCGCCGCGTCATGCTCTTCATCCGTCGAGGAGACGCCGCTCGGCCGGACCGGGTCGATATCGACCGGGAACCAGCGCCGGCGGATGATGTCGGCGTCGGCCGTGGTGGCATCCTTCCGGGACAGGCGCATCTTGATCCGGTTTGCCCTCCGGGCAAGGAGGGCGGGGTTCACCGTGTTGAGAGTCACGTAGATCCCGGCGACCGAGGGGTCGGCGTCGAGGGCCTCCACGGCCCGGGCGAGCGCCTCGTGGTCGTCGAAGTAACCGGAGTGGGTGACGCCGTCGGCGAGCGCCCGGACCTCGACCACGCTGCCGGAGGCAGCGAGGACGTTCACCGCGGTTCTGATCTCGTCGCTCATCCCGTCACCCCCGGCACCAGGGGAAAGAGGGGAGCGGAGATGGCCTCCCCGCGGGCGACCCGCTGGAAACTGACGAGCGGGATGATGTAGGAGCCGACGCGGGTATGGAGCATTACCGCCTTACCGGAGGCGTTCATCGCCGCGTGCCCCTCGATGGAGATCTCGCTGACCAGGATCCCGCCCGGGATCGTCCGCGAGCGGTCCTCCGTGATCGGGATCACCCTGCCGTAGAAGAGCAGGTTCCTGAGGTCCTCGGCCTCGATCCTGTACTTCTCAGCGTCGACGGAGATGTGAAGCGCTCCGCCGGTCCCGTGGGAGAGGGTGCCGGGCTCAGTCATGGCCGGCAGCCTCCTGTGCGGTTACGGTCGTGATGGTGTAGTAGTGGCAGCCGGTCCGAACGACGTGGATCTCCCGCACTGCCCGGCCGTATCGGGCAACCTCAGCGGCCACGACCTGCTGGACCAGGTAGAGCGGGACGATACCCGCGTGTCGCTCGTCGGTAGCTGATCTTATCACTTCGGACGGAGAAGAGTTGTTGGCAGTCCCGTGTGAATCGATGTTGGCGCACGCTTCATCATGTGGGCTGCCGTCTATCCTGTCTGTGCTTTGCATTTTGTTCCCTCGTTGTTTGGCGTTATCAATCTGGCTTTACCATCGGCGATCCACTTCTCCCAGACGAGTTTTGCTATCGGGTCCGGGATGTGGTCGAGCACTTCCTGGGTGATTTCTCTCATGGCTGCTCCTGTGCGGGTGGATCACGATGATCGGTGCTGAAAAGAACGGGGTTTGTCAGGTGGCCCCGGGAGCGTTCCCGCACACGAAAAGAGATGGGCGAGAGGGGTTATAAGCGGGAACTGCGCTCAGTGAAAGTGGGAGTATAACTATTTACCCGCAGTAAACAGGCCAGAAGACTTACATTGTTCAGGAAAACTCCTTATTTACATAATATATGTAGCCAAAGGGCGATTTGCGAATTTTATGATATTTTTCTATTCTGCTGTCTACATAGTAAGTTCCAACTTTTAAACAGGCAGATAATGCCAGACCGCCTAAAGATAAGGCTTGACACTCAGGAGAGGAAGATGCATATCCAGCGAGACCAACTAGGGTCGAGATAATATCAGGTGTCTTCATTTCAAGCAGTGTCTTGGTACAGCCCGTAAGCGTTAATAAATCATGATCATGCAAGTCTGACATCAGTTCTCCGTATCCCATTACTGCATAAGAAGTAAGTTCATCAATATTCTCTTTGAGTTCCCTTTTACCCGAGGACTGAGATATTTTTTCATATCTTTGGTCTAGTTCTGTTTGCAATTTTAATAATTCAGAGTTGTATTCATCCTTAAAATCAATAATGTCGAGGATTGGAGTGGTTGCACAAGGTGTTGGGAATATGTTTTCGATTGAGATCTCTATGCAATGAGCACACGATTCCGCCGGTGTTGATAAATATGAAAAGTCTCTGTATATTTTATCGTCGGTAACCGGCGTGGTAAATAAAGAATCCTGTATTGCAATGTAATCTGAAAGGACGGACATCATAGTAATTACCGTCTCTCTATCTGACCAATGCCCATCTCCACTATCAGCCACGCACCGAACTAAATCCTGAAATGCCCTTGTATCTTTAAAGCAGCAATTTACAAGCCAGTTACTGTAAATCCATCCCGTGACATGCTTTTGTGGGCAGGTACTAAAATATCCGCCGCCAGTCTGTTTGAACACTGCAGATAAGCGACTGACGTAATCTTCTTCGAAGTTTTGGATGAAGTTTGTATTACTCCTGTTCAATACATCTTCAGGAAAAATGGGCCGATAGATTTTTTCCTCAACTAGGAGATCCACTTCATCCTTGCTTAAGTGAGAGCCCTTAAAGCACACGAAAGGATCCTTTTCCCAATAATCTTTCGAAACTACAGTAGCAATGTGATCCCAATAGAGCAAGGAGTGCTTGATCCATTCTGCGCTTGGATTAAACAGTAGCGGGTAATAGAGAGCGGTCCTTTTTGCCATCAAAATTCCTTTTCTTGGAACGATGAAATAGTTTTCTTGAAATTAGTGGCATGAAATTGCCCAATTGCAAAATAACGAAAAGAAAGTTATCTCATATAGTTCTAATGAGAATTATAGCGACAATCCTAAATCCTTCTTAATCTGCAGGAGCAACTGCAGGTAATCCGCACTCTGCTTCGCCTCCTCCGTTGACTCGTCCACCTTCCTTGCCGCCTCCTCGACGAGCGCCATCGAGCACGTCGCACAGTAGAAGGCGTCATAAGCGTTCAGGGCCTTGCACCGCGGGCACTGCCGGGGTTCGAGCGCGGTATCCATCCGGTCGGACGCGTCATCGACGAGCCCGGCGTTCTCCAGCAGCTTCCGCTCGACATCTGCGCCGGACAGGTGAACATACACCTCCGGCATCGCGCTGTTCTTCTCCCAGCCGGCCACGAGCCGGAGTTCCATCTCGGAGAGCCCCTGCTTCTTACCGTTGCTCCGGGTCAGGTCGGTGAGCCGGGCGTGGCGGATGGCGTGGGGGTGAATCGGTTTCGTCATCCCGAGTTTCCGGGCGACGTACTTCAGTTTGTTCTCGACCGTCCGGATGCTCATGCGCCGGGGCTCGTGCCCATACCTCCGGGAGGTCACAAAGAGCGGGGCGTTTGCGTCCGCCCGGAGCGGGTGCGTGTTGACCCAGGTCTGGAGGTCCGGCACGGAACTGATCAGCCGGAGGCGCCGCATCCCGGTCTTGCCGGTCACGATCACCACCGCACCGTAGCGGTCGAACTGGACATGGCCGATGTTGAGGCTCAGGAGTTCCCCGATCCGGGCGCCGGAGTCCCACATGAGCATGATCAGCGCGCGGTCGCGCGGCTTGTCGCAGACATCGACGAGCCGGACGATATCCTCGCGGGTGATCAGCTGGTCGACGGGGAGATGCTTGCGCGGACGCCTCATCCGGATGTTACGGAAGAGTTCCTTCTCCCTGTCGGGGACAAGCCAGCGGAAGAAGAGCTTCAGTTCGAGGATGTCGCCCTGCAGGGTGAAGGGGCTGACCGTCGCTCTGCGCTCGATGAAGTAATCCTCCAGCCGCTCCGGGCCAGCCTCTTGTGCGTCGCTGAACTTGCTCCAGGAGAGGAAGGTGTAGATCCGCCAGACCTTCGTATCGATGGTCTTCTGCTTCAGCTGCTTGAGCTTGAGGTGGCGAATGTACTTTTCGATATACGCTTTATTGACCGGATCGAGGTTCTTCAGTTTCTCTATCACACTCATTGGCAACCGTTCTCCCGGCGCGGTTAAAGGTGTAAACAGCGCCAAGTGTATGTGATAGGTTTAGGGTCCAGTCTCGAAGGAGTTCAAGGGTTCGAATCCCTTCCCCCGCATATTCACAACCAGGTAAAAATGATGCGGCGGCTGCTACGTCGAGATCAGACGTAGTCCCAGCCCTGGTAGTTGTCGTCCCAGACGACGCCCTGGTCACGGATGGCCCCGGTGAACTGGTGGTGCGTGTAGTCGTTCGTTGCCTCCGTGCTGTCGTATACGTCCGTGATGATCTCCTGAGTGTCGCCGAACGTTGAACCGGTAGTGGCTCCGGTTGTGTCCGTCGGATAATAGTAGCCGGTCGGATCGTAGTCCGTAGTCGCGACGGAATCGGTCCCGGTGTCGACCCACCCGCTGCCGGTTTCCGTGGACTCCGTCTGTCCGTAGGAGATCGGCACCCAGTCCGCGGACGCCTCGTCGTAATAGTACCACCACCTGCTGTTTGCATCGTAGGCGTAACTGTTTCCGGTGCCCGGATCGTAGTAGTAGGTGTTCATCGTCTCATAATCGTACTGGAACCAGAGCCCTGTCGTTGCGTCATACTGGAACTCCTCGCTGCTATCCTCGCCGTAGGTTTGCGGATCGTATGTCGTTGGGTCGTCGCCTTCGGACCCCGGGGCGCTGCCGGATGAACTCCAGTCGTCATCCGATGATCCCCAATCATCGGTGCCGGAGTCCCAGCCGCCGCTATCGGAGCTCCAATCATCACTGCTCGACTCCCAGTCACTGCCGGATGAGCTCCAGTCGTCGGAATCGTAACTATACTGCATCGTTTCGTTCCCGCTCTCAAGCGGCATTATTGAGAGAGCCGGCGTCTCGTTTCGCTCAGAAATATCAGGGATTGTGAAGAGGACGACATTTGACGTGTTGTCGTGCCAGTGCTCCCAGACGACGTGCTGCCCGGAGATGTCGGGCCACCACTGAAGGTCGGTGTCGTTGGTCAGTCTCCTCTGCATCCCCGTCCCGATGTCGTAGAGGGCGATGTCAAAGATCCCGTCCTGCTCTTCAACCCAGACGATCCGGTCCCCGTCTATCGCAGGAAGCATGTGGTTCTGGGTCCCTGTCGAAACCTGAGTCGCATTCCCGGTTGTTAGGTCAAGCATCCATATCTGCGAGGTTGCGCCGCCCCAATCCTCCCAGACGATCCTGGATCCGGAGACGTCGGGAGACCACTGGTCGGCCGGATCGTCCGTTGCCGGCGCCGCGCGGCCGTCACCGAGAGAGGCGATCAGGATGTCGTTGTACCTGGTAACGTTATCCTCCCACGCGAGCAGGTTGCCGGAGATGGCAGGGAACGTTTCCCATGCGGAGTCATTGGTCAGCCGGGTCTCGTACCCCCCGGCAAAGGAGTACAGAAAGAGATCCGGCTGTCCGGTGCGCCAATCAAGCCAGACAATATAATCGTCCGAGATCGCGGCATGCTCCTGCCAGCCGTCATTGCCGGTGATCGGCATCTCGGTTTCGTTCTCGATATCATAAAGGCAGATATCGTAGTCATTGTTCCGATAGTCCTGCCAGACGACTCTTCCGCCGCCGATATCAGGAAAGAGCGGAATGACTGCACCGTTTGATATCTCTTTTGCTTCCCGGCCTTCTATATCGTAAAGGTAGACCGAACCGTTCTCTGTTCGAAGATCGATCCAGGTGACATAGCCGTTCGCAACTGCCGGGAAGAGCTGTGCAGCCCTGCCCGGACTGATCGGGACGGCGGTCCTGGGTGCCGCCGCCGGAGGCTGCACGGAGGTATTCGTCGTGCGGTTTGTCTCCAGCACCTGATCGTCTACGGTTACGTTCTCTTCACCGGCGGGCACCGCCGATGCGGCCGGCACCAGAAGGAGCACCATACATAACAAAATAGTGAAAATTCGTATCACGGGTATCCCCCCTATCGAGGGCAGTTGTGAATATCCGCGATATTATATTATTCCTATTATAATGGAGTCCAGTAAGGGAGGACCAGCGCAACCTGAGTCTGGATTCAACTCAAACCGCCATCGGTACAGCGCCGGATCATGTCCCGCGACCAGCCAGCACGCATCTCTGTCGGTGCTATTGGCAAGGCCGGTGCATTCAGCGCCGCCGTGGATCCCTCACGCCAGCTCGTGTTTCCTGAGGAACTCCCGGACCTGCCTCGACTCGATCCAGCCCCGGTCGAGTTCCCGGACGTAACTGTTGATCCGCTCGACCTGCTCCCGGATCCTCTCTACCGCCGCTCCTTCGTCGAGCAGTTCGGTCATGCCGAGGATCACCTGGAGCGGCTGGCGGATGTGGTCGCCGAGGATCGCGAACTGCTCGATGTTCCGCTCGATCTGCTCGAACGCCTGCTGCCGGAGCTGTTCCTCATGTTTCCGCTCGGTGACGTCCCTGCCGACCACGTGCACTCCGACTACCGTTCGATCGCGGACGATCGGGGATTCGTTCAGCTCGAGGAACGCCCCGGACCCGTCTTTGCGGCGGAACTCGATCTCGAGCCCCTCGACCGGCTCGCCCCGGGTTATCTTCTTTCGTCCTTCCTCCCACGCGGGGAGAGACGAGGGGACGACGTAGTCGCGGCATTTGCAGCCGATGAGTTCGTCGGGACTGTAACCGAGGATCCTCATCACCGCCGGGGAGATGTAGGCGATCCCGCTTTCGTGATAGCAGGTGTAGATCATATCGAAACTCTGCTGCATGATCTCCCGGAACTGCGATTCGCTCTTCTCAAGGCACTCCCGCGCCTGAAAACGCTCGATCGTTCTTCCGAGACGTCTCGCAACGGTATCGATCAACGCCCGCTCTTCGGTGAGGAACGGGCCTTCGTCCTCCCCGGGTCTCTCGCGGAGGTAGCAGACCACCACCATGCCGACCGTCTCGGCGTTGACAATGACCGGAGATGCCTGCCGCCAGGGTGTCTCCCGGAACCGTTCCGTCCTGTACTCGCGCCCGCGCACCGTGATCCTGGCGACGGTATCCTCCGGGTACTGCCAGCCGGAAGG
Organism: Methanobacteriota archaeon; assembly: GCA_023436625.1. GTDB lineage: Archaea > Halobacteriota > Methanomicrobia > Methanomicrobiales > Methanoculleaceae > Methanoculleus. The sequence continues at coordinate 21,399 of JAEZIP010000070.1, forward strand.
AAGAGCCCGGACGACTTCACCGAAGATCTCGTCGAGCGAGGTCTCCGGCTGCTCGATGATCCGGGATAACTCGTAAAGGGTTGAGAGCTCTCTCACCCGCTTGTTCAGGTCCTGCGTCCGCTTCCGCAGGGCATCCTCCGCCTGCTTTATCTCGGTGATATCTCTCGTAATGACCGCGATCCGGGTGACGGTATCGTGCGCATCCCTGACCGGGTAGAGGACGGCATCGTACCGCCGTCCCTCCCATGTACCTTCGAATCGTGTGCGCCTGCCTGAGGCGGCGACCTCGCGGAGGCGGACCGTGTACACTTCCGCCACATCCGGCGGGAAGAGTTCGGACGTGGTCATGCCGATGAGGGCCTCCCGGGAGAGCCCAAACCGCCGGGTCGCCGTCTCGTTGACGTCGATAAGTCTGCCTTCCGCATCGAGGAGAACGATCATCTCTTCTGGGGCGTCGAGGAGGGCACGGGCCGTCGCTTCGCTCTCCAGGCGTTCTTCCTCGGCACGCTTCCGGTCGCTGATGTCGTAGAGCTGCTCGACTATCAACGCCACTTCCCCCTGCTGATCGAGGATCGGACTCGCCCGGCACTCCAGATAACGCCCGAGTTCGGGCACGAACTTCTCGACGACCTCCCGCTTTCTGCTCACGAGCGCCCTGGCCGTCGCGCAGCCCGTGCAGGGCCCGGTCCGCCCGAGGAGGTCGTAGCACTTCCGCCCCCTCACCTCCTCCGGCGTCATCCCGAGCATCTCGTAGCCGGCACGGTTGTAGCGGAGGATCGTGTGGTCCGGGAGCTGGACGCCGACGATGTCGCCGAGGTTCTCAAAGAGCCCCTCGAGCAGGGTGTTCGCCTCCTCCAGGCGGCGTCGGGTCTGTTCCTCCCCGGTGACATCCTGCCAGGCGACGACGGCGCCGGAGATCACGCCGTCCACGACGATAGGCGAGGCGGATACGACGACGTGAAGATCCTCGCCCCCGGGCTCATGGATGGCAAACCGGCAGGACTTCAGCCTCTCCCCCCTGAGCGCCCGGTGCCCGGGGAGGTCCTCGGGCCGGACCGGTTCGCCGGCAGGGTACCTGATCGCTGCATCCCCGGACGTACCCCGCCTCCCCAGGAGTGCCCGGACTATCCGGTTCTCTTTGCCCGGACCCGCCACGACCACCCCGCCGTCTGCGTCGTAGACGATCCCCTGCCTGCCGATGGCAGCGAGAAGCGCATCGCGCTCCAGTTCTACCTGGACGGCCCGCGAGGCAAGATTCCGGTTCTCAGCGATCAGGGCCTCGATGCCTGCTTTCAGTCTCTCCCGTGACCGCCGGTCGAGAGTGGGGGCGGCATCCTGCAGCATCTGCAGAATGTCGGCGGGATACTCATTGTGCAGTTCCTCCATCAGGTCACCCCGGTTCAGGACGGTTCCGGCATCCGCATAGCTTTACTCTCCCCCGGGTTCATCCGGCAGTAAAGGCGGGACGGATCTGCCCGCTCCTGCAACAGAACGAGAACTTCCACGGCAGCCGGTTTCTGCATCGGGTGCGGCACAGCGCGGATCCTGCCGCGCGTAGCGGCAGGGGCGCTCCGTATTCCTATCGGTTGCCCGGCGAGCTCGCCGGATAGCCGGTGCATCGTGGACAGTTCTGCAGGCGTGGTATGAAACATTGAAACATCATCCGTTCGGACAGGTCAAAACCAGATACAAGTATAATTTTGATCAGATAAAATGAATTGGCACCGGGAATTCTCCACCAGAAGGCTGAACCGGCTCAGAAGGAATGTCTTCTGCGGCCTGCGAAGCCCTGACCGGGAGAGGTGTGCCGGTCTTCGCCGTCCGGGCATAACCGCAAGCGGGCGATCGAAATTTAGATGACCGATACGGGTATGTCAATGGTGCGGCTGGAGATCCTGTCGACCCGCATCTGGCGCGATAATGGTTCACGGCAAAAACCATTCCTCCCCGGCGTTCCCCGGCAAAAAAGTACTGCCGGCGGCAAACAGCCAGTTCGCGATCATTGCCCCCGACCTCGGGCTCATATTCCTCTTCATCGCGCTGGTATCGTGCACCCCGCTCCTCGTCGGTCTCTGGTACGGCGAGACCGATCTCCTCCTCCCGATGGCCTCGGCTCCGGCGGGGTTCGGCATCATCGGGATCTGGCTTGCCGGTATCCCGAAGGCGGAGGGAGAAGCGCACCTCACCGTCGCGCTCTCGGCGGTCGCCCTGATCTGGCTCGCCGCCGCCCTGATAGGCGCGCTGCCGTATACGCTCGGTCTCGGGATCTCCTACACCGACAGCGTCTTCGAGGCGATGTCGGGCTGGACGGGCACGGGGCTCTCCCTTCTCCCGTCGGTCGATACCACGCCAAGGACGATCCTCTTCTGGCGGTCGCTGACCCAGTGGATGGGCGGGCTCGGGATTGTCGCGTTCACCATCGCTCTCGCGGGCAGGTCGGGCCTGACGCGGTTCCGGCTCTACCGCTCGGAAGGGCGGTCCGAGACGTTCATGCCGAGCGTCGTGGCCACGGCCATAGAGATGTGGCGAATCTACCTGGTCCTCACGGCCCTCGGCATCGGGCTCGTCCTCCTCTCGGGGATACCCTTCTGGGACGCCGCGAACATCGTCATGACGGCGATATCGACCGGCGGGTTTGCGGTTCATACGGCCGGCATCCTCTACTACGAGAGCCCGCTCCTTGAGATGCTCGTCGTCCCGATCATGATCGCCGGGGCCCTGCCGTTCAAACTCTATTTCCTCCTCTACTACCGGAGAAGGTTCGGTCTCCTCGCGGACCGGCAGGCGATCCTCCTCTTTGCGCTCATCCTTGCCGGGTGCGCCGTCGTCACCTTCGATCTCGTATCCATCTCATCCCTGACTCCCGCGGAGGCGCTCCGACAGGGCATCTTCATGACGGTGAGCGGCATCACCTGCACCGGGTTCCAGAACGGGGATCCCCGCAGCTGGTACGGCACGACGGTGATGGTCCTCGCCGCGCTGATGCTGATCGGCGGATCGGCGGGGAGCACCGCCGGCGGCATCAAACTCGGCCGGGTCATCCTCGGCCTTGAGCTCCTCAAGTGGTGGTTCCGGAGGCTTCATACCGGCTGGCGGGCGATCACCCCGCTCCGGCACGACGGGCGGCCGATCCTTGAGCACCTCCCGGAGTACGAGGTCTCGAAGAGCATGCTCGTCGTCATGCTCTTCGTCCTGATGGTCGCGGTCGCCACCCTCCTCCTGCTCCACCTTGCGCCGCAGGACGGGTTCGATTCCGCCGACGTCATCTTCGAGGTCGTCTCCGCCGCATCCAACGTCGGGATCAGCACCGGGTTCGTGAACCCCGGCATGAGTCCCGCAGTGAAGTGGCTCTTCATCATCGTCATGTGGGCGGGGAGGCTGGAGATCGTGCCCGTCATCGCTCTGGTGGCCGGGGCGTCGCGGAGGCTGTAATCCGCGGGACTCCGTTGAGGATACGGCGTAACGAGAGAGGATAGTATGCCGGACCGGATATCCGGCCAAAAAGGGGGTGTGTAAAGGTTGGGGGCCTAGTTCTTCTTAGCCTTGTCCTGAACCTTCTCCGCCTTCTTTTCCTGCTTCTTATCCTGCGACTTCTTGTCCTTTGCCATGAATGACACACCTCCTTCCCGAGGAGGGATATATCTGATGTCAACCGTTCCGGATATATATTTTATGCTTGATCTGCCATTTTTTCTCAAAATGAGGCGAAATAGGGCGATTTTAATCGCCGCCGGGGCATGGGGAGAACGGGTGTCGCACCGGAGAGCGGGTCGGGCGCAGGATCGGGAAGATATGCGGGTGAAGGCGGGGGCAGGAGCCTTACGTCCCGCGCCTGACGCCGGAGAGCATATAGAGCACGATCAGGGAGAATCCCCCGATCATCTCGACGCCTATCACGAGGGCCACGACCGGGATCGCGCCGGCAACCGCGAGGCCCCCGGATATCGGCCCGAGTTCGGCCGGTGTTCCTGCAGGCGCCGATCCCGGCTCGGCAAGCCAGTCGCAGAAGAGCGCTGTACCGACCGCAAACATGACGACCGCCATGAGGATGAAGATGAGCAGCCCCATGACCTCGGTCTTTCGTAGCGGTTTTCCCGCAATGCGCACTGATGCCATCTTTGCACCCCTGCTCTCATGCATATCGTTCACCCCATGCACACCTGGCCCGGTGTTTCCCGAATGTAGTCGTCTCTGCAGGACGTGCCTCAAGCGTACGCCGTGGAGTGAGTCCGGCGCACGGAACCCGCCGGCCGGTAGTTACGGTTCCGGCCGGGGTTCTGACGTCAATCGCCATAACAGGGAGGGCTGATGCTGTATCTGCAGTCCTTGCAGCCAGCAGACGGGAGGTCACGGAATCACCCGATACATTCGGTATCTCTCCGTTCACCAGTGTAGAATCGTTGACGCACCGATGCCGAAGCCGCGGGCACAATTCTACATGATTGAACATGACAATACTATGAGACAGAGGATGTATTTAATGGTACGCATCATGCCGTCCGTTGCACCCGGAGAGCTGCGTTCCCGGGCAAGGGAATGCGCACCCGGCGTTTCATCCGCCGCAGGATGGGGGCGACCTCTCACCGGGCAAAACTTCCGTTTCAGGGAAATACTGCGGGGAAGATCCGGAATACACCAAGATTTTTATCCGTTTCTCCCCAACGGATATAAGAATGCCTCGCATCTACCTCGGAAAGATCCTGCTCCGCTGGTGCGACTCCTGTCACGCTCCCGTGCTCTCCGGGGTCTGCGCCTGCGGTGCCCCGACCCGCCCGGTAGCCGTCACGCCGCCGGGAGACGCACGCCCTGCGTTTCCCGACGACATCGAGCGGGTCAACCGCATATTCAGCGAGCATTTCGGAGCGCCGCTGATACCTGAGGGTCATATCGCGCTCCTGAACAAGGTCCCCGCCGAGGACCGGATGGACGAGATCGTCCTCGGCGGCGCGGTCGTGGGCGCGGTCCGCTACATCCCCGAAGAACGGCGCTGGGAGCCCCTTCCGCGCCCGGCCGCCGCTGCCTACCTGCGGCCGACGAAGCGCTTCGTCGTCGTCGACGACGGCGCGATCCCGTCCATCCGTGATTCGGGGGCGAGCGTCCTCGCGCCGGGGCTCGTCTCGATCGACCCTGCCGTCGCCGAAGGCGACGAGGTCTTCATCCTGACGAGGGCCGGCGAGTGCATCGGCGTCGGCAGGGCAAAGGCCGACGCCGCCACCGCCGCGACGATGGAGCGCGGGCTTGTCGTCCGGACCCGCAAAAACGTGCCCTCGATCTGTGTACCCGGCGAGGCGACGTGGGATGATGCCGTCAAGGCAAACGAACCGGTCCTCGCGGACTACGAGGCCGCGAGCATCCGGTTCGTCAGAGAGGTCGCGGAGCAGAACCCACAGGAGCCCACGGTCTCCTACTCCGGCGGGAAAGACAGCCTCGCAACCCTGCTCGTCGTCTTAAAGGCGCTCGGCCCGGTGCCGCTCCTCTTCGCCGACACGGGGCTCGAGTTCCCGGAGACCTGCGAGAACGTGAATGCGGTGGCAGAACGTTACGGGCTCGACGTCCTCCGGGTCTGCGACGAGGAGACTTTCTGGAAGGTCTTCGAGGAGAACGGTCCGCCTGCCGTCGACAACCGCTGGTGCTGCAAGGTCTGCAAGCTCCACCCTGTCGGCCGCCTGATCGGCGAGCACTGGGGAGAATGCCTCTCGTTCATCGGGCAGCGGAAGTACGAGTCGGTGCGGCGGATGCAGAGCAGGCGGGTCTGGAAAAACTCCCACGTCCCGCAGCAACTCTCGGCGGCCCCCATCCAGCAGTGGACGGCGATGCACGTCTGGCTCTACATCTTCCGCGAGAAGGCCCCCTACAACCGCCTCTACGAGCGGGGGCTCGACCGCATCGGGTGTTTCATGTGCCCTTCAAGCGACCTTGCGACGTTTGAGATCATCAGGGACTCCTGCCCCGGACTCTGGGAGATGTGGCTCGCAAAACTCGCCTGGTGGCAGGAGAAGCAGGGGTTGTCCGGGGACTGGATCGAACGCGGGTTGTGGCGGAAGCGGGGAGATGCGGATGAAGAAGAAGATAGTTATAATTGATTACGGTCTCGGCAACCTGCGGAGCGTCCTCCGGGGCCTTGAGAGGGCGGGAGCTGCGGCGACGATCACGGCGGACCCGGAGGCGATCGCGTCGGCCGACGGCATCGTCCTCCCCGGTGTGGGGGCGTTCCGCGAGGGGATGGAGATGCTCGGCGGCCTGCAAGAGACCGTCGTTGCCGCCGCCGTCGATACGCCGCTCCTCGGGATCTGCCTCGGGATGCAGATGCTCATGGACTCGAGCGAAGAGCACGGCGTCCACCGGGGGCTCGGCCTCGTGCCGGGGGACGTGAAACGGTTCGTCCCGGCCGCCGGGGAGAAGGTCCCCCACATGGGGTGGAACACCATCCGCATCGACCGGGAGACACCCCTCTTTTACGGGCTCCACGAGGAGGAATACGTCTACTTCGTCCACTCCTACTACGCGGCGGCCGCACCGGCCCATACCCTCGCAAGCACCGCCTACATCAGCCCCTTCGCCTCCGCCGTCACCAACGGGCTCACCTACGGGGTCCAGTTCCACCCCGAGAAGAGCGGTGCGGTCGGGCTGAAGATCCTCGAGAATTTCATCGAGCGGATCTGTTGAATGCGACGTTCCGCAGGAACGGAGCATGAGAAGAACGAAGTTCTTCGAGCGGGGCGTTCCGGTTTTTTGTCCCCGATGGGGGCGGTGCTTTTTTTCGGATACACGCTTGCTGTGGGGATAGCATACCTGGCACGGATTTCGAGGGAATATCGCCACACGGGTGGGGCTGACGGGGAGGGGGGTTTCCCCCCTCGAAACTCTTCGAGTTTCTCATGCTCGCTGCGCTCGCACTCCCCTTTGTCCCCACCCCGCTCACGGCGATATCCCACGAAATCCGTACATGAGCATGTGGCTAAACGAAATTCGAGCACCGGCAGGCGCGAGCTGCGCACCATCAAGCCCAGATAAAAGAAAAAAGCGGGAACCCCGTTCAGTTCCCGTTCATGTGCTTGCGCATCTCCTGGTCCCGGAGGATGTTCCTCTGGATCTTGCCGGAGATGGTCTTCGGGAGTTCCCCGACGAACTCGATCAGCCTCGGGTACTTGTACGGGGCGGTGGTGTTCCGGACATGGGCCTGGAGTTCCTTGACCAGCGATTCGGACGGCTGGTTGCCCGGCTTCAAGACGATGAACGCCTTGACGACCATCCCCCGGATGAGGTCCGGCGACCCGACAACCGCCGACTCCTGGACGGCCGGGTGCTCCATGAGCGCGCTCTCCACCTCGAACGGCCCGATCCGGTAGCCGGACGACTTGATGACATCGTCGTCGCGGCCGATGAACCAGAAGTAGCCGTCCTCGTCCATACGCGCCTTGTCGCCGGTGTAGTAGAACCCGTTCTGGAACGATTCCCGGTTCGCTTCGGGGTTATCCAGGTACTCCACGAAGAGTCCGACCGGCCTGGAGTCGAGGTTGACGGCGATGCGTCCTTCCTCGCCGGCGCCGACCGGCTTCCCGTCGTCGTCGTGGAGCTCGATACGCCAGCCCGGAGCGGGTCTTCCCATGGAGCCGGGCTTATGCTTCATGCAGGGGAACGTGGCGATGCAGCAGACGGTCTCCGTCTGGCCGTATCCCTCGTAGATGGGCTGCCCGGTACCGTCCTGCCAGACGCGGATCACCTCGGGGTTGAGCGGTTCGCCGGCGCTGCAGCAGTGCCGGAGGTCCCGGAAGTCGAACTTGTCGAGGTCGGCGAGGATCAGCATCCGGTAGACCGTCGGCGGTGCGCAGAACGTGGTCACCTCGTACTTCTCAATCAGCGGGAGTAGCTCGGTCGCGCCGAACTTCCCCCGGATATCGTAGACGAAGATGCAGGTTCCGGCGATCCACTGGCCGAAGATCTTGCCCCAGGCGCACTTCGCCCACCCGGTGTCGGAGAAGGTCAGGTGAAGGTCGTTTCCCGTGACGTCCTGCCAGAGCGAGGCGGTGATGATATGCCCGAGCGGGTAGCTGTTGTCGTGCAGCACCATCTTGGCCTCGCCGGTGGTGCCCGAGGTGAAGTAGATCATCATCGGATCGGTCGACTTCGTCTTCTTCGCGACCGGCATGCTGACCTTATGGTGCGATACCGGTGCAGGGTAATTGAGCTCGTGAGGGTAACTCGCCCAGCCTTCGCGCTCCCCGTCCGCGAGGAATAGGGTATCGAGCAGCGGGCAGGCGTTGGCGACCTCGTCGACCTTCTCGGCGTTCTCGCAGTTGGTGATGATCATCCGGAATTTCCCGGCCTGCACGCGGTATTTGATGTCTTTAGGAGTCAGCATCGTCGGGCAGGGACAGAAGACCGCCCCGAGCTTGATGAGCGCGATGACGAAGATCCACCATTCCGGGATCCTCGGGAGCATCAGCATGACCCGGTCGCCCTTCTTGATGCCGTACTTCAGGAGGATGTTCGCGGCACCGTTGGAGAGATACCGCAGATCGCGGAAGGTGTATTTCTTCTCGTTCCCCTCCTGGTCCACCCAGATCATGGCGAGCTTGTTCCGGTCGGTCTCTGCCCACCGGTCGATCACGTCATACCCGAAGTTGAAGTGCTCGGGGACGTCGATCGTGAAGTTGGCGCAGGCAGTCTCGTAATCGGTCATGTTCGGCTCCGGAACGTCTGCGGGCGGTACCCCCGCGGGGACCGCGGCCTGCACCCCGCTCCCGGCTGCACCGTCGAGGTGCTTCGTGCAGAGTTCATTGAGCCATTCCGACCGGGACATCCCCCGGAATTCACGCATCCTGTCGATTGTCTTCACGAGGTCGTCATCCATCGTGACCGAATATCGCACCATACATACAGGTCCGTGGTGCACCATATCACCTTTTTGATTTATCGCGCACCACAATTCCGGGAAAAGGCACATCCCCGGTGCGTCCGGCCCATATATTGCCCGGGAGACGATCCGGCCTATCGGTCAGGGAGGGGGGAGCGCACCGGGCCTGAGCCGGGACCGTCATCACCACATTCAAATAGAGGCGGCATGCACCCGGGTCGCGTATGGAGCGGACTATCCTCGTTACGGGTTCGACGGACGGGATCGGGAAGGCGACCGCACGCACTCTGGCCGGACAGGGCCACCGGGTGCTGCTCCACGGCAGGGACCGGCAGAAGGGCCAAAGAGTCCTCGCGGAACTGGAGGCGGCCACCGGTTCCGACCGATTGAGCCTCTTCATCGCCGATCTCGCGGTGCAGGATCGGGTCAGGGGTCTCGCGGAGGAGATCGGGGGGGCGTGCGACCGGCTCGACGTGCTCGTCAACAACGCCGGCGTCTTCATGCCGGAGCAGGAGGTTCTACCCGGCGGGATCGAGACGACGTTCGCCGTGAACTTTCTTTCGCAGTTCCTGCTCACCCACGAACTTCTCCCACTCCTCGAGCGGAGCCCCGGGGCGAGGATCGTGAATGTCGCGTCGATCGCCCACCGGAGCGTGCGGTCGGTCGACTGGGAGAACCTCCCGGGCTTTCCGGACTACGACGCCTACGATGCCTATGCCGTATCGAAACTCGGGGTCGTCGCCTTCACCGCACGGCTCGCCCGATCCCTCGAAGGGACGGGGGTGACGGCGAACAGCCTCCACCCGGGGGTGATCGATACCAAACTCCTCCGGGCCTATACCCACGGCAGGGACGGCGGCGCCCCGCCGGAGCAGGGAGCGGAGGTGGAGGCGCACCTCGCCGTCTCGCCGGACACCGGGGCGATGAACGGCAGGTACTTCGAGGAGACACGGTGGACCCGTCCATCGTCCCTCGCCCTCGATGCAGAGGTGCAGGAACGGTTCTGGGAGATGGGAAGCAGTCTCACCGGGGCGGGCCGGTGGGCCGACCCGAAAGCATATGCCCGATGAGGTGGAACGGCACCACCCGGAGGGAGAGTAGCATGACCAAACGCAGCATCAAAGGCGAAGAGAAAGCGGAGACGAAGGAGTACTGGTGCGAGATCTGCGGAGCGGCCTGCGACGAGATCACCGAAGAGAACTACCCGGACCTCGAGAAGGCCCGGACGCTCTGTCCGGGCTGCAGGAAATCCTACGAGGAGTCCTGCAGGATCAAGTGACGGACGGGAAGATCAATTCCCGGCCTTCTTCGACTCCTTGTCTTCTCATAGCCGTGCCGGCGGGAGGTTCTCCGCCCCCCCGGGCAGTCTCCGGGATCGGCGGAGGACGGCGGGAAGACCTCGTTTAAGCAGACGGTCAGGACCGGACGCGGCGGAGCAGATCCCCGGGCGAGACCGGCATCTGCCGGTGCTTCATGTCGCGCCAGACGGCACGTTGCCGATAAAGCCAGTAGTCCAGATCGTCAGGATTGTCGGCGTAGAGCACCGTATGCGCCTCAAGAACCGCGCCCCTGAGGTACCAGGGGATCTCGTCGAAGATGACGATATCATAGCGTTCCCCCGCAGTAAGTATCCGCCTGTAAACCGGAGCGCGGTCGGCACCCTCGTGCAGGATGAGGCAGATATCGATGTCTGAGAGTTCGTCTGCGTAGCCTTTGACGTGCGACCCGTAGACGAGGATGCCCCTGATGGACGGCAGCACCTCACGGAAGTGTTCGAGGAATGCTGTATCGGTTACCTCTGGAACCACGTGAGTATCACCCCGGAAAATTCGCGCAGGGCTTCGATGAGCCGTGCAATTGAAGCATACGCTATCCGGTCGTTGACGCCGTCGTATTCATGGACCAGCCTGTTCCTGAGCCCGTTTGCCTCCTTCAGGGCTTTGCCGAGATCTGCCGGGACAATCTCTTGCTCGACCAGATAATCGACGTTGCTGTAGTCGTCCTGCGCCGAAGAGTCCAGACTACGCCTCGTGAGGGCACAGACGTCGGCCGCGGCTTCGACCGCTTCCTGGAACTCTTTGTACATTGCCTTCCTGAGTATCCTATCGGTGAGGATCTCATCAGAGAAGTGCAACTCGATAAACTCCACCCGGTCGATCAGCATCTCACATTTCTGCACCACTCTCTCCGTGATCGTTAGGGTGTGAGGCTCCATCGATGAAGTTTCACCCGAAGTCGTATTTGAGTGTATGCATTCAGGGAAGCGTCGTGCCAGCCGGCTCTGGCAAGCGGGTTTCCGGCGTCGGATGCGATCGCCGGCGAACCCGTGCGAATTTCCGCAAGAATCACTTCCCAGCTTTCTTCAATTCCTCGATCATCTCCTCGACTTCTTCGTAGCCGTGCTGGTAGAATCCCTCTTCGGCGGGATCAAGCTCCCGGAGAAGCCGCAGGAACTCCCCTGCATGCTCCTTCTCCTCGTTCGCGATGTCACGCATCACCTTCTGGACCAGCGGATCGTCGGTCGATTCGGCGATCTGGTCGTAGAACTGGATCGCCTCGTACTCGGCGGCGATCGAGAACCGGATCGTCCTGATGAGTTCTCCCCGGTCCAGTTTGCGCTCCATGTGATTCCCGGCAAAGGGGTTTGTAAAATCGGGCATGTCGGATGACCTCCGGGGGCTCATGTGGCGGGGCGTTATTTATAGGTTGGGCCGGGCGCCCGCCTGCGCACGGGGAACCCCTTCACGCGATCATCGTGATCCTCGTCTCTGTCTTCGCGTCCACCGGCTCCGGAAGAGATGCCATGTACGCGACCAGTGCATCGACGTCGAACGGGCCGCCGACCGCATTCGTCCCTTTCGCGAACCCGGTATACCCGTCGCCGCCGGTCGCGAGGAAATCGACCATTGCCGCCGTGTACTCCGCGTCCGGGTCCAGCGGGATGCCGTTCACCCGGATATCGGTAATTTTGCTGCCCGCGGGTCTTTCATCGTCGAATGTGTAGACCAGCCCGGAGACGGCGAGGTTGTGGGGCGGCAACGGGGTCTGCCATTGCTGTTCCAGCACGTCCCTGATCTCGTCTCCCGTTATGGTCATCGAGAGCACGGTCGCAGAGAACGGCTGCACCGCATAAAGGTCGCCCCATGTGACGCTCCCCTTCGCTATCTCCGCCCGGAGCGAGCCGGTGGTGATGAACGCGATATCGGCATTCATCGCCGCCCGCTGGCCGTCGGCGACGAGGTTGCCAAGTGCGGATTCGCCGGCATCGGTCTGGAGCCGCGTGATCTCCGCAGACGTAGTCGTTATGACCCGGTTCGTCACCGGCCCGACCGTCTCTTCGCTCAGTTCAAGCAGTGACAAGGCCTCCGGGTCGGGCGTGGTGCCGTTTCTGTATGCCGGGACGATCCGTGCCGATTTATGGGTGATCTCGCCGGTGGCGGGATCGATGACGAGATCGACATCGGCAAAAGCCCTGCTGTAGCTGTATGCCTGTGTCACCAATACCGGGTTTCCGCCGGCGTTGTTCAGGTAGGCGTTCGTGAATGCATGGGTGTGGCCCGAGAGGACGACGTCCACGTCCGGGTCGAGACCGGCGACGATTCCGGCGACCCTGCCCGTCACGTTGCCTCCTTCCCGGGTCGGACCGTCGTAGGGGTCCTGCCACCCGCCCTCGTGGAGGAGGACGACGATCGCGTGCACGCCCTTCTGCTGGATCTCCGGGACGTAGCGGTTGATCGATTCGGTCTCGTTTTCAAAGGCAACAGGTTCGATGTTGATCGCCTTCTGGATCAAGGGCGTTTCGGTTGTATCGGCACCGATAAACGCGATCCTGGCGCCGCCGGCGTCGCGGATCGTGTATGGAGCGGCGAGGAGAGTGCCGTTTGTCTTCCAGGCCACGTTTGAAGAGATGTATTCCGCTTCCGCACCCGGGTAGGGGTCTATCAGGTGGGTGATGGTCGTCGCCCCGTTCCCGCCGCGGACCATCCGAAGCAGTTCGTCCGTGCCCCGGTCGAACTCGTGGTTGCCGAAGGTCGCGATCATCTCCGGGCAGTCGTCCGCGAGACTGTTGAAGAAGAGCAGGGTGGGTTCGTCCCGCAGCAGCCCGGATTCCGGCGGCGACGCGCCGACGACATCCCCGGAGAGCGCGATGAACGTGGTTGCCTCGCCGGCATCCGCCATCGCGCATTTGAGATAGGACGCAAGCACCGGTGCGCTCCCGGCCGGTTCGCCGTTGAGGTTCTGCCCGTCGGGCAGCTGCCCGTGGAAGTCGTTGACCGCGAGGATCTTGACGTGCACCGGTTCGCGGTCCGGGGAGAGGTAACCCGAGAGCGCAATGGGGGCGAGAACGATGAGCAGGAGTACGAATAAGCCGACGATCGTCTGCCGCCGGGGCGACCTGCCGCCTGTGGATGAACCGGCTGCCATTAAAAGAACTCTCGTCGGACGGCATAAATATCAGCCGGAACAGATCCGGGCTGGAACGGGAGGATGGGGCGGACATCCGGCCGATACGGCATAACCGCAGGCCGGGCGCCGCGGGTTTCCCGTTCGTGTTCACCGGAATGAACGGCTCCCTCGCGGTTCCGGGCAGGGGCTCAGCCGTTCCGGGGGAGGATTGCCTCGACGGTGATCGCGTAGGTGATCGTCTCGCCAGCAAGGGGATGATTTCCATCGACGGTAACGCTCTTGTCGTCGACGTCGAGTACGGTCACCAGGCAGGGTTTTCCCATCACCTCGACCCTGAGGAGCTCCCCGGGAACCGGTTCGTGGTCGAGGGTCAGCTTCTTGCGTTTTATCGTAACCACGAGTTTTCTCCGGAACTTTCCGTAGGCCTTCTCCGGGGGCAGCACCACGGTCACCGTCTCGCCCGGCTCTCTGCCGATCAGCGCCTCCTCGAAGAGGGGATTGATCTGGTTCGCCCCGAGGGTAACCCGCACCGGCTCGCCCGTCCGGGTATCCTCGAAGATCTCGCCGTCGGGGCGGGTGCTGGTGAAGTGCAGGAGCAGGGTGTCGCCGTCCGTCACGGGTGCCATAGGTGCCTGATCGGTTTGTCGGGGCGGTGCTTTAAGCCATTGGAAATACAGTGAAATTCGGGAATGTTCCTCTTAAAAGAATTAAGGATTACCAGAAATGAATGATATTGGCGAAGAAAGATTTTATTCCAAATCAGTGAGAATATCTCTAATCTGTCGATGCAGAATAGGTATTTCCACGGTCGCAAGAGTCCAGATATATTTCAAATTCACACCTGGATAACCATGAATCAACCTGTCACGAAGTCCTGATATTTTTCTCCACGGCACGTATGGGTATTCGTCCCGGAAGTCATCCGGAACATGTTTTGCTGCTTCCCCGATAATCTCAAAAAATCTGATGAGACCCGCATTGTACAACGGATCTCCGAGAAATTCCTCATAACTCATTCGTTCGGTTGCCTTCATGATATTTTCAGATTGCTCGCAAATATCTGCAAGGTAGGATCGCAACCGCAATTCCGTCATACCGTGCCTCTCACGCGTGTACAGAAGATAGCCTCACTCATCACACATACGCGGAATCTCTCGCTCATCCACTCTTCGGAGACCAGGTCCACCCTTCTCCCGAGCAAGTTCTCAAGAAAATCCCCTAAATCCAGCAGATTCTCGTAAGTGTCCATCTCCGGGCGGAATGAATATACTATATCCACGTCCGATTCCTGTGTATCCTCCCCACGCGATATGGAGCCGAAGATACCGATTGTCTCGACACCGTATTTCTCCCGGAGGGTCGGCAGCTCACGCTCAAGAAGGGCCAGAACTCTGGGCTTGATGGATCGATATTCTTCCACTGCCAATCGCCTCCAGGATTCACCGATGATAATTCTTTACCACCACAGGATATGAGATTTTGCCCGCAGGGAAGCCACACCCTATTGTACTCCAGCCAAGAGGCGGTTATGCGCAACTCCGGGAGCAACTCTTACAATCGACGAACCAGAGAACAGGGATATAAACGTTTACCCAAGGATTCGAACCAGAAGAAAGCAAGCCTCAGGCGAGATTCGAACTCGCGACCTCGTCCTTACCAAGGACGCGCTCTACCGGCTGAGCCACTGAGGCGTGACGCACCAATTATGTTGGAGTTTTTCCCTATAAAAGGTTACGGCCGAAACCGGGCGGGGAACCGGGCAGGACCGCCCTTATTCGCCCCGCGCGGCGGCATCGATCGCCTCCAGCGCGCCGATGCTGGCGGTCACCCCGTCGAAGGTCTCCACCTCGACGATGGGGATGACGTTGCTCCGGCGCACGGCCTCCATCACGGCCGAGAAATCGATCGTCCCGGCCCCGACCGGGGAGTGCGTGTCCTGGTCACCGTTGTTGTCGTGCAGATGGAAGTGCGCCGCCGGGTGGGCGAGGAAGCAGTCCAGACACCCGTTCAGGTTCGCGTGGCCGACGTCGAGCGCAAGCCCGATCCCGTCGATGAGCGGCAGGTCCTCGCAGGAGCGCAGGAAGAAGTACTCCCAGTTCCCCATGTTCTCCACGAAGAACGTGACCGAGAGGTCGTCGGCCGCCGCCGTCAGCTCGGAAAGCGACTGCCGGAACCTCTCCACCGCCCGCTCCCGCTCCTCGATCCACGCATAATAGCCCGGGTGGATGACCACGTCCGCCCCGACCTCGGCGGCGACGGCGAACGTCTGCGTCAGGACCTCGACGCTCGCCCGCCGGATGGGCTCGAGGATGCTTGCGATGTTGACCCCCCGGGAAGGCGCGTGGATGAAGTAGAGATACGAGTAACTCTCCAGCGGCTCTGCGCTCTCGAGGAAGTGCAGCCCTTCGTCCATCACCTCCACGCAATCGGTTATGGGAGCAAGGTTCTCGAGCGCGCGAGAGAGCGGCTCACGGTGAAGGCAGTAGGTGGAGACGCCGAACATACAGAATGTTCCGGCCGGGACGATAAATAGGTTCGGAATAGGCACCTCCCGGCACATCGTGCCTCGCCGGGCCTGCCGGTCGAAAGACGCCCGGGACGCGGAGGGGCCTCCGGCGCAGCCCTCCTCCGGAAGGTCGTTGCAGAGAGGTCAACCCTGATGACTCCTCGTGCGGATAGTACTCCGGACAGACCCTATGGCATACCGTCACCTCTTCGGCCCGGTCCCCTCCCGGCGCCTGGGCACCTCGCTCGGTATCGACCTGGTGCCGCAGAAGACCTGCGCCTTCAACTGCGTCTACTGCGAGTGCGGCCGGACGACCGACCACACCTGCGAGCGGCGCGAGTACGTCCCGACGGACCGGGTCATCGCGGAACTCGACGACTTCCTTGCACGAGCGCCCGACCTCGACTACGTCACGTTCGCAGGCTCCGGGGAACCGACGCTGCACTCGGGGATCGGCGAGGTCATCGCCTTCCTCAAGGACCGGTATCCCCGCTACCGGGTCGCGGTGCTGACGGGGAGCGCGCTCCTCGCGGACCCGGAGGTCCGGGCCGCCCTCATGCCGGCGGACCTCGTGGTGCCGTCGCTCGATGCGGTCTCCGAAGAGGTCTTTCTGGAACTCAACCGCCCCTGCCCGGGCCTCACCGCCGGCCGGGTGCTTGAAGGGATAGTGACCTTTGCCCGGGAGTTCCCCGGCGAGATCTGGCTCGAGGTCTTCATCGTCCCGGGCCAGAACGACACGGAGGAGGAACTCCTCCGGCTGAAAGACGCCGTTGCGGCAATCAGCCCCGACCGCGTCCAGGTGAACACCCTCGATCGGCCCGGCACCGAGATAGGGGTGAGACCGGCATCGCGCCTGGCTCTCGAGCGGATCGCGTCGATGCTCGGCGGAAACGCGGAGGTGATCGGGGCGGCGTGTACAGGCCGGGTGATGCCGCCGGAGATCGGGGATGCCGGAGAGATCATCCTCGCGACCATCCGGCGGCGGCCCTGCACGCCCGGCGATCTCGCCGCACTTCTCGGCATCCGTCCGGCCGAGGTCGCAAAGCACCTCCGTGTCCTCGAAGCAGGGGGTCTGGTCGAACGGGTCCGGGAAAAAAGAGGAGTATTTTACCGGGCGATCTAATCAGTTCCGCATATGAACATCCATCTGCGGGAACGGGATCTCTATCCCCTCTTCTGTAAACCGCTCGCAGACGCGCGTGTTCACGTAGTCCTGGACGTCCCAGGCCATATTGAAGGCCTGCGCCCAGATGACGAGCATGAAGTCCAGGCTCGACGCCCCGAACTCGAGGAAGTAGACGGTCGGCACAGGGTCGGAGAGGACATATTTCGACCGGGCCGCCGCCTCGTCTGCGATCTCGAGGAGGATCTCTTTTACGCGCTTGACATCGCTGCCGTATGCGACCGAGATCGGAACCTTGATCTTTAACTTGACGTCCGGCATGGCGTAGTTGACGATGACGCTGCTCGCGACCTTTGAGTTCGGGATGGTGACCAGCTGGTAGTCCATCGTCCTGATCCGGGTGCTGCGGGGGCCGATGCTGATCACGTCCCCGAGGTAGGTGTCGACCTTGATACGGTCGTTGACCGCAAACGGCCTGTCCATGAGGATCACCGCACCCCCGAAGAAGTTTGAGATGATATCCTGGGCCGCGAGCGCCACCGCCAGGCCGGCGATCCCGGCACCGGCGATGAGCGGCGTGATGTTCACCTCGAGCGTCTGGAGGACCATGAGGATGGCGACGAACCAGACCACGTAGCGTGACGAGACCTCGAGCACCCGGATGATCCGGTCGTCGAGGTCGGTCTCGGTCTTCGACGCCATCCACCTGCCGTAGAGGTTGACGAAACTGTAGGCAAATGAGGAGACCGCCCATGCCGCGATGAGGATTGCCACCGCGGTGAAGTACTGCCCGGAGAAGAGCCACGCGTACTCCCCGAGGAGGGCCTCGAGGTCGACGAAGAGCGTTACGGCAAGCCAGGCGGAACCCAGGATTATGGCGATACAGAGGGGTTTGTCGAGCGAGTAGAGTATAATGTCGTCCAGTCTGGATTCGGTGAGGTCGGCCCGCTTCTGCAGCCACCGGAACACCTCGTGCACGACGAATGCGGCGACGATCCCACAGAGGACGATCGCGCTTCCATACAGGATGCTGTTCATTCCGGTACTAATATGTGCTTTTAGTGAAATATAAATATGAGAATTTATGGCGGTTGGTAAGGAAATCCTCGATGCGCTCCACGCCCTTGTAGACCGGGATATCACGCTCATGCACATCTGCGGCACCCACGAAGCGGCGATCGCGCGCGCCGGGCTCCGGAGCATCCTCCCCCCGAACCTCAAGATCGTGATGGGGCCGGGGTGTCCTGTCTGCATCACGCCGCAGGGCGAGATCGACGCCGCACTCGATCTCGTGGAGCGAGACTGCACCATCGCCACCTACGGCGACCTGCTGCGGGTTCCCGGGACGAAGGGCTCGCTCGAATCGAGCGGCGGGGACATCCGGGTGGTGCAGGGCGTTCACAAGGCGGTGGAGATCGCACGGAGGGAGCCCGAACGGGAGGTCGTCTTCGTATCGGTCGGGTTCGAGACCACCGCGCCGACGGTCGCCGCCACCATCCTCTCCCGCCCGCCCGAAAACTTCTCCATCCTCTCATGCCACCGGCTCGTCCCGCCCGCGATGGCGTGGCTCCTCGCCCAGGGCGAGGCATCGCTCGACGGGTTCCTCCTCCCCGGGCACGTCTGCGCGGTGATGGGCTACGAGGAGTACGAGCGGTTCCCTGTTCCGCAGGTCGTCGCGGGGTTCGAGCCCGAGGACATCCTCCTCGGCCTCCTGATGGCGGTCAGGCAGGTCCGCGAGGGCGTGCACCGGGTGGACAACGCCTACCCGCGCGTGGTCACCCGGGAGGGGAACGTCAAGGCAAAACGCCTCATGTACGAGGTCTTCGAGCCGTTCGACGTCGAGTGGCGCGGCTTTCCGGTGATCCCGGCATCGGGCCTTCGCCTGAAACCGGAGTTCGAGGGCTACGACGCGCAGAAGAAGTTCGGTATCGAGATCCGGCACGTGGACAAGCACTCCGCCTGCATCTGCGACAAAGTGCTGCGCGGCATCGCACGGCCGTCCGACTGCAAACTCTTCGGGAAGGCCTGCACCCCGCGCACTCCCGTCGGTCCCTGCATGGTCAGCCACGAAGGCGCGTGCAAGATCTGGCAGCTCTACGAGTCGAGGAGGGCTTGAAACCCTCTTCTCCGCTGGCCTTTTATACCATACAGGACAACATCATATGGCAGTCTCGGTAGGGTAGTGGATATCCTGAAAGCCTCCGGAGCTTTCGACCCGGGTTCGAATCCCGGCCGGGGCGTTTCTTGTTTTTGGGGATGAGTCCCCGTCGTTTACGGTCGCCAGCGCAGCCGATCTTTTCAACGCAGGGAAGGGGCGGTATGCTCCGAAAGAACAGAGAGCGGCGATCTCGTTCGTCGGAACTCGCGTTTACCCGGTAAAAGAAGCGTGTATCAGGAGTCTTCTTCCTTCGGGCTTGAGAATCGGAAAAACGTCTTCCCGGGGGGCTCCGCACCGTCCCCGTGCCTTCGCAGAAACTGCCTGACGTTTGCCGACTCGACCCATCCCCGGTCGAGCTCGGTGATGATCTCATCAATCCTGCTCGACTGCTCGAGGATCTTCCCGGCAAGCGGGTCTTCGATCATCTCCGCGTACCCGACGATCACCTGGAGCGGGTTCCTGATATGGTCCCCGAGGATGGCGAACTGCTCGATGTTTTTTCCGAGCTGTGTGTAGGTCTCCCGTTTCATCTGATCGGTGAGGATCCGCCAGGTGATGTCCATAACGATCAGCATGATGCAGAGCGGCTGCCCGGCATCGTTCTGCACGACGCTGCCCGAAACCTGGATATGAAACGGAGCCCCGTTGTTTCGCAGCCCGATCGTCTCCTGCACGATTGCATGGTTGTCAAGGAGAACGCCCGTAATCTTTTCCCCGACGGTAGGATCCGCAAAGAATGCCTCCAGGTTTCTCCCCGTGACCGCTCCTTCCTCCCCGTACCCGAACATCGCGGCAAAACTCCGGTTGGCATACATGACGGCCCCGGTGGGATCGGCGATGAGGATGCTGTTTGTCGACGATTCGAGAGCGCTCTCCTTTATCTTGAGTTCCCGCTCGGTGCGAACCCGGTCGGTAATGTCCCGCGCAATCGCCACGACGTATCGCTCGCTGCCGAAGATGACCGACCGGACGGTGATCTCCATCGGGATCTCCGTTCCACTCCGTGATACGAGCGGCGCGGTGAAGGTCTGCCGGGATTCGGACGGAAAATCGCTCTTCTTCCGGGTGAGCTCGATAAACCCGGCCCTGTGCTGCGGGGCAAGCAGGCTTGCAAACGGTGTCGCGAGCAGCTCCTTCTTCGAGTAGCCGAGGTACGCCCTCGCGGATGCGTTGACGTCCGCAAGCATCCCGGTATCCGCACGGATCAGGAATATCGCGTCGTAGGTCTGGTCGAGCAGCGCCCGGAACCGTTCGAGCTCCGCAAGCCGGCTCTGCAGCTCCGGGTAGTAGCTCTTGTGCAGGGACGTCTCCCCAAGACCGATGATCTTCTCCCGGAGCGCATCCCGGCCGTTGGGGGGTTCAGAGTGCATGCTCATAGATCCGCTCGATCTCTTCGCAGGCGAGGCTGCGCGGGTTCGTTACCATGCAGGGGTCGGCGTGCGCCCCACGGGCAAGGGCGGGAATCGCATCCTTCCGGACGCCGATTTCGGCGAGGGTCTCCGTGACGCCAAGCGACCTCCTGAACGCCGCCACCCCCTCCGCCGGGGGTGTTCGTTCGCCTTGCGCCTGTCCGACGATCGCTCCTATCCGGTCGTACCGGTCCGGTGCCGCCTCGTAGTTCGCTGCGATCACGTGCTCGAGGAGCAGCGCGTTGCACCGCCCGTGCGCAAGGTCGTAGGCCCCCCCGAGACTGTGCGCCATCGCGTGCACGGCTCCGACGCTTGCGTTGGAGAACGCGAGTCCGGCGTGGAGACTGGCAAGGAGAGTCGAAAACCGCAGGTTCAAATCGTCGGGCTCTTCAACGACCGCAGGCAGTGCGCCGTGAATGAGCCGTATCGCCTCGAGGGCATGCACGTCGGTCATCGGGGAACTGGCGTTCGAGACGTAGGCCTCGATCGCGTGGCTG
Organism: Methanobacteriota archaeon; assembly: GCA_023436625.1. Classification (GTDB taxonomy): domain Archaea; phylum Halobacteriota; class Methanomicrobia; order Methanomicrobiales; family Methanoculleaceae; genus Methanoculleus. Next base: position 42,356 of record JAEZIP010000070.1, read on the forward strand.
AGGGTATCCATGCCGGTATCCACGGTCAGGTCCCGAGGCATCGTCGTCAGCGGCTCGGGATCGAGCAGGGAGATGTCGGGGACGAGCGCTTTCGAGATGACGGCAATTTTTCGCTTTCTCTCCTCGTCCGTGATGATGGCGAACTGTGAGACGTCGGCGGAACTCCCGGCGGTCGTCGGGATGCAGATGAGCGGCGGGGCAGGCACCGGCACCCGGTCGACGCCCTCGAACGCGAGGATATCCCGCATGTTGGAGCTTGCTATCCCGATTCCCTTGGCGCAATCCATCGGGCTGCCCCCGCCGACGGCGACGATGCCGTTGCACTCTTCAGACAGGTAAACCTCCTTACCCGACATCACCTGCCGGGAGCGGGGATTTACGGATATGGAATCGAAGACGGTGAACGACACCCCCGCTTCGGCCAGACTCTCCCCTACGGCCCCGGCCCAGCCCGCGGCCCGGACACCCGGGTCGGTGACGAGGAGCACCTGCTTCATTCCGAAGTTGCGGGCATACTGGCCTGCAAGCTGCAGTGCCCCGTGTCCGCAGATAAACTCGGGAGCTACGAATTTTCTCAGGTCAAGCTGGCTTCTCTGGATCATGATTCAACCCGACGGTATTCTGGCGATTGAAGCGCGGCTCCACTCAAATATACGGAGCCGTATCCATATATACCTGGCGAACCGTCACAATTGATTAATATACATTCTGGTATTACATCCGGCGAATTCACGCCGTTAACTGAATTCTGTACAAAAGCTGGACATCTCGCGTGGAAATTCCTGCGTCGTCCCTGCCGTTACCGTATCATACTTCCCGCGTCCTGGCCGTATCGTACGCAGGACGGCATCATCGTCGGCGTTGCCGTCTCAGGCAGACCTGAAGGGAGCCGGGACGGTTTTTGCACCGTCCGAAAAAAACGAGTGAATAGTATCAGTCAACAGCCGCAAGGCCGATACTGAAGAACTCCGAGATGAAGAGATCCAGATCGTCCCCTGTCGTATCGGAGACGATCGCCGGGTACTGTCTGACTACCCTGAAGATGGCGGCGCCGTCCGGCAGGGCCGGGTCCATCGGGGCATCGACGTTCTTCTGAATGACGAGGCGAGCCGGATCGAGGTTCGTGGCGTAGTACTCCTTGAACGCCGTCCGCTTCTCCTCAGGGATAGTGACCCAGTCTGCCGCCTCGGCAATCGTCACGTCGTTCGGGACCCAGCCGTAGCCGGGCAGGTAGTACTCCGCCCAGAAGTGGGTGCCGGGAGTCTCGGCCATGATCATCTGGTAGCCCCCGATAGCCCGGGCGGGGATCCCGAGCGACCGGCAGAATGCAGAGAAGAGCATGCTCTGCGTGCCGCAGTCGCCGTGACCGGTCTCGAACATGTGCGTGGACTCGGCGACCTTCGGGTCCCGGCTATCGAGTGAGGCGTGCGGGACGTGACTGTAGGGGTAGGTCTCGATGATGTAGTGGTAGATCATCTGTGCCCGGAGGTGCGGGTTCGTCTCGTTCCCGACGATCTCGAGTGCCTTCTCCCGGATTGCATCCGTGAGTTCGATGTTCCTCTCGGACGCGGTGTAGAGCAGGTACTCGGGGTCGCTCGTGTCGTACTCCCCGACCTTCGCCGGGTCGATATCATCAAAGATCTGCTCGTAGGAGGTGAACGCGATATCCGCCGTGAGGACGAGGTTCCCGTTGACCGCCCCGGCCGGGATCTCGTAGTAGACGTAGCCGATAGCGCCGGTGGTGACCGGGCCGGCGACGATGTAGTCCGGACACGAGAGGTTCGTGACGGTGACGTTTCTCTGCGATTCCGTCTCGACCGGAAGCGGGAGCCAGATCTTCAGGACTCCCGATGGGGGGAGCATCTCGAACGGGATCTCGAGCCGCTCGACTCCCGTATAGCGCACCGGGTTCACGTACGGCCCGGGCCCTGAACGATTCTCGGACCAGGCGTACCGGGCGATGTAGTCGAAGTCGAGCGTCGTCGCGGTCACCTTCCGCATCTCGTCGAAGTGGGCGTAGAGGTAGTTCCCGGCGACGTCGTAGAAGTAGAGCGTCTCGTTCTCCGAGACGATCTTCTGGGCGCGGTTCTCCAGCCAGTCGGTTATCGCCTCGTCGGTGATGCCGGGGACCTTCTCCCGCAGTGCCGCCTCTGCGGCCGATCTGTTGAACGAGTACTCGATGTACGTCCTGTTCGCCCGGAACATGGCGTCCCTCGCGGCCCGGGCCTTATCCGGATCGCCGGCGTCCGTGTAGAGGGCGTAGGCCTCCGCAAAGTGTTCTTCTGCAACCCGGTAATTGGCGTTCGCGTAATCGGCCAGTCCCAGGGCATAGGCCTCGTCGGCCGGCGAGGCGGTCTTTTCTTCCGTTGCGGCGGTGCATCCGGCCGCAAAGATGACAAGAAGGGCAGATACAACAAGGAAAGCGGTGATCGCACGATTTCTCATAGTAAAAAGAACATTCGGAACCATGAAAAATCTTTTTATTTAAACGGACTTTTTCCCGTTGATTACAGGCGATTTCCCATTGTTTACAGGGCGGTGCCCGGGAATGCCGGAAACCGCGGAGGCCGGCAGGGCCGTCCGGGCCTTTCTACATCTGTAGCGGGGCTTCGGGCACGGTCGAACCATCCGGCTCCTCCCGCACCGCCTTTTTAAGCGTGAACCGGAACGCCGCCCCTTCCTCCGGCCGGCCGGGCACCCGGTCTTCCGCCCGGATGCTCCCCCCGTAGCGCGTAACAAGCATCCGTACGATATAAAGGCCGAGACCCTTGCCGCTCTTCGAACTCTTCCCCTTCCGGAACCGCGAGAAGAGAATGGCCTTTGTCGTGTCGGGTATGCCCGGGCCCGTGTCTTCGACCGAGACCAGCACCTCGCCGTCCCGCTCATCGACCCGGATCTCGATCGTGACGTCGGGCTCCCCGAACTTGATGCTGTTGCCGACGAGGTTGGTGAAGACTTCGGGGAGGAGGTCGTCGGCGAGGACTGCAACCGATCTCCCGGCGTACCTGATGTCGGTCTCCGGGTGCTGCCGGATCTCTGCCCGGATCGCCGCATCGAGTTCGACGGGTTTCAGCGGGGGGGTCGGCGGGCGGAGACGCCGGATCGTGGAGACGTTCTGGATGATCTCGATGCTCTGGCTGACGGCCGACCGGATCCTCCGCATCATCTCCCGGTTCTTCCCTTCGAGGTCTTCACCGAGGATGTCGCTGTAACCGAGCGCTATCGCGTTGGCGTTGTTGATGTCGTGGACCATGATGTCAAGGTAGAGGTTCGCCTCCTCGTTCGCCGCCAGGATGGCCTCTTCCGCCTGTTTGCGCCCGGTGATGTCCGTGAACGTGACCACCGCCATGAACGGGTTGCCGTCTGCGTCGCGGACCAGGGTGCCGCCGTAGTTGAATACACGCTGCCGCTCGGCCCCGATGCGCCGGGTACGCACCTCCACATCCTGGACCTGCTCCCCGCACAGGATGCGGGACAGGGGCCACTCCTCCACCGGAAGGACGGTCCCGTCCAGCGTTGCAAGTTCGAAGATATCGCCGAGCTCGCTCACGTTCGCGGGGACGTTCTCAAGGCCCAGCAGTCCGAAGATCTCGGCGGCGGCACGGTTCCAGTGGAGCGGGTTGCCTTCGAGGTCGAAGACACCCAGCCCTTCGTTCAGGTTCTCGACGATCGTGCGGAGCTGGGCCTCGCTGCTCCGGAGCGCCTCCTCCGCCCGGATCCGGTCGGTGATGTCCTTCCCCGACCCGATGACCCCGATGATGCGGCCGCCGTTGTCCCTCAGGATGGCCTCTTTCCAGATGAGCGTGCGCTCATCGCCGTCCTTCGTCACGATGACGTTCTCGTCCATTTCGGGTATCGTGGAGATCCCGGCTACCGCGTGTGCGAATTCCCGCCGGGCGTCCTCCCTGTTGCGCTCCGGGATCGCTACGTCGAACCAGTTCTTCCCGACGAGTTCGTCCTCCCGGTACCCCAGAAGCTCGCAGCCGCGGCGGTTGATGAGGGCGACGGTCTGGTCCGCGTTGATGACGACGAGCAGGACGGCAGCCACGTCCAGGTAGCCCTGCGCCCGGTCACGTTCTTTCTCGGTGTCCTTCTGCTGCCTCTTCAGCCGCTCGGAGAGCCAGGCGATGACGATTGCAACCACGACGAACATCAACGCACGCCCGTAGTCATTGAAGGTCCCGACGTCGGTCCTGAGGAGGAAGTGGCTGATCAGGACCAGCCCGCCGAGGAAGAACGCCACGCTGATGCCTCTTCTCCCCCACCAGAGCGCGGCGAGGATGATGGGTATGTAGAAGAAGTGGGAGAAGACCGCCCCTACCGAGAGGACTGCATGAAAGTAGTAGGTCAGGAAGACCGATATCCCGAGCAGGATGCCGATGACGAGTATACGGGTGGTCTCGGTCAGTGGTGCCACAATAGGACCCTCCCCATGCAGGCCTTATTTTTATATTTTCCATGCAATAAATGTCACCGGAAGATGTTCCGGGCTGCTGTTTCCCGGGATGGTTGCCTGTTTGCGGACACCTGCTCGTCGCCCCCGGGCTCCCCGGACCTGCCGTCAGGCATCATCCCCGTGAACAGGGTCTCTTCGGCATGACGCCACGGCGGGCAGGTTGCCCCCGATAGGAGTACCCGGCTGCCCGGAGGCATGAACCGGACGACTCCCGCATGATCGGCCGGCCCGTCCCGGATACAAAATCCCCTTCAATCCCTTTTCAGCATGAGGACGCGGTATACCGGGAGATCGTGCATGGGCGCGTTCATGCCGGGACCGTCAGCAGGCAGCGCCAGAAGTCGTGATCGAGCAAGGAGATCCCGTATTTCTCCCTGAATTACATTCAATACCGTATTTCCGACGTTTGAATAGAGGAATATATATAAGTCCCAAGACAATTTATTTATGAAAGCGGAGGCTTTTATGCAGAGCGTTGTACGCAATCTTCTGGTATTTTCTCTTGTTGCCTGTTGTCTTATCGTCCTTCCTTCGAGTGCTCAGCCACCCCTGGGAGGAGACAACGGATGGTATGCAGTCAACTGTAACGTGGATGGAGCACAGGTATACTTCGACAACGAGTATAAGGGAGCGATCGAGGCCGGCGTGCTGTACGTCCCGGTCTACACCACCGGAACGCCCTACCAGTCGTTCCGCGTCGAGAAAGACGGATACACCACCTACTACGGTGACGTCACATCCGTTCCCGGCAAAGGCGAGGTGTTCGATCTCTACGCCACCATCAACCCGGTCCAGCCCACCCAGGCCCCGCTGATCGGCGGAGATGTCGGCTGGTACACCGTCCACGCCAACGTTGACGGCGCAACCGTCCAGTTCGACAATGAGGTCAAAGGGGTCACCAGCCAGGGAGTCCTCTCCGTGCAGGTCTACACGACCGGAACACCCTACCAGACCTACACCGTGACGAAGGAAGGCTACCAGACCTACACGGGCTCTATCGACCGGTACCCCGCCAAGGGTGAGACGGTCGACCTCTACGTGACGCTGAACCCCGTGCCGGTTCCCACGCAGCAGGCGCCCCTCTCTCCGGCCCTGGCCGGCGGTGCCCTGCTGATCGTCGGGCTGCTGCTGGTTGCGGGGAGAAAGAACTAACCCTCACTCTTTTTTGTAACTTCTGACCGGCAGGGTGGTCATACATCTTACTCTCGCATGTTTCTTGCTCCCGCGAGGACGATGAGGTTCCCCGCCGCCCCGCCGCCGAGAATGGGGATGAGCTGGCCGAAATAACCCGTTCCCGCGAGCACGATCCCCGTGGCGATGACGACTCCCGCCCAGATGATCGCGGTTCCGATGATTGCTGCGTTCCACGGCTTCATTGCTATCTTACAGAAAGAGGACAGACAGCCATATAACCTTCCCGGAGGGCGAGGAACCCGCGCGAGAGAGAGGCCGTGGCCGGTATTCCTGCCGACACCCGGCGGAACAGTCCGTCCTTCTTCCCGGGCAGAACACCCTGCCCGTCATCCTCGCAGCGGAGCATTCTGCCTTCGTTATCGTGCCGGAGCAGATGGCAAATTTTTTCCCTTCCGGAGGAGGACAACTGCTGGATGAACAGGCGGAACCGGCATTCAGGCCCACGGCGAGCAGCGCAGGTGGCGTCATGAAACGCTATCGTTTCAAGAAGATCGACGCCTTTGCATCTGCCGGATCGACGGGGAACCCCGCAGGATACGTCCGCCTCTCCCCGGGGGAGGAGATCGCCGATGGGGATATGCAGCGGATCGCCCGCGAACTGAAGGGTTTCGTCTCGGAGGTCGGTTTTCTCCGCGAGGGCACGCCGGGCGAGTGCGACCTCTCGATACGGTATTTCTCCTGCGAGCGTGAGGTCGACTTCTGCGGCCACGCGACGATAGCCATCATGGACGACGTGGTGCATAGCGACGACCGGTTCCGTGACCGGGAGAGCCTGCTCCTCCGGACGAACAGAGGTGTCGTCACGGTCCTGAACCGGACGGGCGAGGACGGCATGGTGTATATCCGGGCTCCCGAGCCGGAGTTCTCCGGTGCACGTCCGGATACCGCGGAGACCGCTACCGCTCTCAGTCTTGACGTCCGGGATATCGATCCCGCGATACCCCTCGGCGTCGTAAACGCCGGCCTCGAAACCCTGCTCGTCCCCCTCGCCTCGCTCGACGCCTGCATCCGGTGCTCTCCCGACTACACGACGCTGCGCACGTTTGCCCTCGCTCACGCCGTCGACGTGGTCGTCGTCTATACCCGCGAGACGGCGTTTCCGGAGCACGACCTGCATACCCGGGTCTTCGCCCCGCCGTTCGGCTACCTGGAAGACCCGGCGACCGGTTCTGGGAACGCCGCCCTCGGAAACTTCCTTATCCGGCAGAACCTCTGGACCGGCCGGTCGCTCGTCATCGAGCAGGGGCCGGACCGGGAGAACCCGAACATCGTCCGCCTGCTCCGGCCGGAAGAGGGCGGGCTCATGTTCGGCGGCCGGGGGCAGGTGCGGATCGACGGGGAGTATGTCCTGTCTGCAGGAGCTCTCCCCGGGCAACCGGAATGATCCTGCCGCCGACCTGTACACCGTGAGCAGGTTATCGTAGACGGGGCGCTGTCCACCCGGCAACAACGAAAAAAGGTTACATTCCCGCCCGGGAGAGGATGGTGTCGGCCACCTGTCCGGGGCTTGTGAAGGGGAAGTCCTCAGGCTTTAGAAGGGTGCCGGCTTCACCGGCGGTCATCTCCACATCGCCTGCTTTGCACCTGGTCGCCGCTCCCGCCGGGAATGCGGCAAGGAGCTCTTCGGGCGTCCTGATCGGGAACTTTGCGCCGATGAGGGCGCCGGCAATCTGGGCACGGATCTCTTCTTTAACGTCCATTTCTTTGCCTCCAGCATCTCGGCGATGTCCCCGGCGGCCTTTGCCGTGATCGGCATAACCGAAACGTGCGCTCTTACAGGCCACTTGCCTACTCTGCGTTCTCATCCGGTACGAACGCTCCGGCGCGACGCCGTTCGGGGACGTGTTTCGCCAATCCTCCCGTTGGACGGTTATAATAATATAGGTGCTCGTCATTAAACTATACAAGAATCTCGTGCTACACTCTCATAACCGTAACAGTACGGTATTGATCAACGATGGAGGATCCAATGACTGACGGGACAGAACGCTACAGCCAGGAGATTAAAGAAGTCCAGTCCGAGATTGCGGCACTCAGGAGCGAACTCCGGTGGTTCATCGAGTACGCGAACAGGCAGCACGTCGATACGGTCATCGACGGGCTCCGCCGGGAGTATGCGGGGGTCTTTGTTGAGCAGCACCTCTCCGACGCGGACCAGAGGCTCCGGGAGCGGATGATCCGGGATTGTCCGATGCGCGAGAGATGTTATGCTGCATTCTACGAGTTTCTCAAGAGTTCTGCAGAGCATATCCGGGACGGCGAAGTAAGCGAAGCGGTCGTCCGGTCATACCGCGACCGGCTCGCGGTGATGCGGAAGGGCGGGAAGTTCGAGAACTGCTCCACCTGTTTTGCCGAGACGAACCGCCTCTTTGAGAAACAGATCGAGCTGATGCGCTCGCTCGGGATCTACCGGTGTGATCAAGAGGCTTCTTCGTCCATCGCGGATCTCTCGGACGAGATCCTGGTCAAGGACATCCTCGAACCGCTTGCAAACCGGCACCGTTTCCGGATCGTGCAGTCGCTTGCCGCCGGGACGCAGACGTTCTCGGCTCTCTCGAACCTGATCGGTCTAAGGGGGGGCAACCTGCTCTTTCACCTCAAGAAACTCCAGGATGCCGGGATGATCCTGCAGCGGCACGAGCGGGGGGATTATATCATCACCGAGAAGGGCTATACGACGCTCAAGGGCATCGGTGCCCTGCAGCCGTAGAGGGCCTTCCCGTCCCGGCAACCGCTGCCGCATTTACGGTTCCTTACAACGGCGAATCAGGCGATCGGTGAGCCGCTGCTCTCCTCCCGTCCGGCATGAACAGAAACATATTTGATGCACGGCACCAGTCAGGAGCCTCCTGAGGGGGGACGGCATGGAACAGCCTGAAGAACTGAACCGGCTCAAGGACCGGTTCGTGGGTGAATGGGATCTGGACATGACCATACGTATGCCGGACGGCAGTGCCCTGACGGGCCGGGGTACGGCCACCGTCCGGGAGGTCTCCCGCGGGTACGGCATCGAGAGCGTTCTCGCGTACACCCTCGGCGATATGCCTTACGAAGAGACCGATCTCTGGAGCTACGACCGCTCGAGGGGGACGATACACATGTTCGGGGTGGGCTCCGACGGAAGCGTACACGACCACACCGGCAGGTGGAAGGACGCCGACACCCTGGAGCTCCACTGGCGAGGCGCCCGGGAGGGAGGGGAGGCCGAAGAGACGATCACGGCCACCTGGGAGTCCGCCGATACCGTTCGCATCCGCTCGGAGTCGACCTCAGGGGGAAATCCCGGGCCTGCCATGGACTCCGTGGGGAGAAAGCGGAAGGGGTGAGGGGG
>JAEZIP010000055.1:0-59318 GCA_023436625.1 Methanobacteriota archaeon
TGCCGGCGACTTTCGGCCGCAGGTCTTCTATCCGCTTGAGGACCGGCACATAGTAATTCTCCCACCACGCGGACTTCGGGAGCGGGAAGGTCGCGACGACCTCGTAGCCGGCATCTTCGGCGATCGCGCGGTTTGCCGGGACCGTCGTTATCGCCGGGTAGCAGTCGTTCCAGAACGCCGCCGCCTCCGGCGAGGGATTTTCGGTGAACCAGGCGGCCTCGGTGAGGCAGAGGTATCCCCCAGGCCGGAGAAGCCTCTTCCACGAGGCGAGCCCCTCCCGGAATCCCACGATGAAGATCGAGCCCTCCGCCCAGAGGACGTCGGACGATGCGTCGTCAAAAGGCAGGTCGTCCATGGAGGCCCGGATCGTGGTGATCCGCTCGCCCACCCCGGCCGATGCCGCACTCCGGGCGAGGTCGTCCAGGAACGGCTGGTGGACGTCTGCGGCGGTGATGCGGCAGCCGGGGCAGATCCTGGCAAGTTCGACCGTCTGCATCCCGGCCCCGCACCCGATATCCAGGATCTCCGGCCGGGCGGGAAGGTCGGCGAGCATCGAGAAGGCCTTCCGGGTGCACTCGTTGCTCCCCGGCCCCTGGCGGGGCAGGCCCTCGTGCATGGTAAAAATGAAAGGGGTTTCCATGACAGGATAATGCATCGTGCGGCTCTATAACCCATACGGTCGGAATTGTTTCCAATCATCGCGAGATTGCGTCCGTGCCGAACCCGGGGTTATGGCCACCATCCCCATGACCGGGAGGGGATCGGGGCGGCCCCAACTGCCAGAACCTGCATCCCGCCAGAGCTAAATACCACTACCGCCCAATGATCCGTATGGAGCATAAGACCCCCGCCTCAGAGCTCCGGGACCGCATGGAGCGGTTCCGGCTCCGTATGGACACGGAGAACCCGTCGTGGGAGCTTGCAGCAATCTTCGGGCGGACAAACCAGTTCTACTTCACCGGGACGATGCAGGACGGGGTCCTCCTCATCCCCCATAGCGGCGAGGCCGTGCTCTGGGTGCGCCGGAGTCTCGAACGAGCAGAGGACGAGTCGCTTTTCCCCGACATCCGGCCGATGAAGAGTTTCCGCGATGCAGCCGCCGGGATGAGCGCATGCCCAGAGACGGTTCACGTGGAGACGGAGACGGTGCCCCTTGCGCTGCTCGAACGCTTCCGGAAGTACTTCCCCTTCACGGCGACGGCGTCGCTCGACGCGCAGGCGGCGAAGGTCCGGTCGGTCAAAAGCACCTACGAACTCTCGATCATGGAGCAGGCCGGGAAGATTCACCGCCACGTGCTCGAGGACTGCGTTCCTGCAATGCTCCGCGAGGGGATGAGCGAGGCGGAACTCGGGGGCGAGGTCTTCTCCCTCCTGGTCCGGGAAGGGCACCACGGGATCGCCCGGTTCGGGATGTTCGGGACGGAGATGATCCTCGGGCAGCTCGGCTTTGGAGAGAGTTCCATCTACCCGACCGGTTTCGACGGGCCGGGCGGGTGCCTCGGAGCTGCTCCCGGCGCACCGGTGCTCGGCAACCATGACCGGAAGCTCGGCATCGGAGATTTAGTCTTCGTCGACTGTGCGTGCGGGGTGCGGGGCTACCATACCGACAAGACGGTGACATATATGTTCAAAAGACCGCTCCCCGAAGATGCGATGGAGGCCCATCGGCGGTGTGTGGAGGTCCAGGACGAGACGGCATCGCTGCTGCGGCCCGGGATCGCGCCCTCGGAGATTTACGCGACCATAATCGACAGCCTGGAGCCCGCGTTCCTCGAGAACTTCATGGGCTACGGGAAGCGGCGGGTGCAGTTCCTGGGTCACGGCGTCGGCCTGCAGGTGGACGAGATGCCGGTGATCGCCCGGGGTTTCGACGAGCCGCTCGAGGAGGGGATGGTGATCGCCCTCGAACCCAAGAAGGGGGTCCGGGGCGTCGGGATGGTCGGGATCGAGAACACCTTCGTGGTCGCCCCCGGGGGCGGCAGGTGCATCACCGGGACGAACCCCGGGCTGATCCCGGTATACTGAGTTATGGTGAAACAGGCAAAAGTTCTCAGGAACCTGCTCATCGCGGCAGGCATCCTCGCTGCAATCCTCTTCGTATTTATAGCGCTGACCGCAGTAATTCTTGGCCAGTCCTCAGCGGAGAGTTTCAGGTCGACGTATCACTACGAGCTGACGATCTCGACGACAGGGCCCATCAAAGACGCGGTTCTTCTGATCCCCCTTCCTTCCCGTTACGACCCGGAGACCGGGACGAACGTTACGCCCGTCGATCTCTCCCGGGCAAGTTTCAGCAACTTCGACAGCGACATATCGGTACGGATCGAGCACGTCGACGGCGTTCCCATGCTGAACCTCTCGGCCGGCCTGATCGACCCCGTCTACAAAAACCGCATCGAGCCGATTCCGATCATGCCGGGGCAGAACGAGTCGGAACTTCCAAAACCGACCCACGTCTACTCCGACAGGTATTCGGAAGAGACGCCGGTGCTCGTCGATATGGAACTGTACAATATGATTGATGCCGATCCGGACTGCGAGATCGACACCAGAACGCCGGTAGGAACCGAGCCCCTTTTTGCGCCCTACCGGATCGTCGGCAATCTCACCGGTTCCGGCGGACCCGTCGACGATTACTACGTGAGCCCGGGATCGTCCGGCTACGTCGTCGAGGTGCCGTTCATCCTCTCGTTCGACGCCGCCGACGATAACGTCCTCACCATCTCCTCCAGGTTCCAGGGGGCGAACCAGTGGTGGATTCTCGGCTGGCAGTCGAATTCGTACAACGAGAGATTACGCCACGAGTTTACGGGCCCGTGCAACGGCACCTACCCGGTGAGGGGCATTCTCGTGGCGGGCGAGGGCGTATACTGACGCCCGGGAGATCATCAGTGGTCCGGGCACCGCCACGGAGAGCACCAAAGCGCCTCTATTTAATCCATCACCGTGGAAGATCTATTATGAGTGAAAACCTGAGCGGACGCAGGCCGTCGGTTCCCGCAGGCCTATATCTGCCGCACGAGGAGAGGCGGCCATGACAAAAGGGCATACCGCCCCGTCCGATGCGTCACCCGTACCGCCCCGGGCCTCACGGACAGAATGGTACATGAACATCGCGGTCGAGACCGCCCGGCGGTCGACCTGTATCCGGCGGTGCTACGGGGCGGTCGTGGTCAATTCGGCTGGAGAGATCGTCTCTACCGGGCACAACGGGGCGCCGCGTGGGGAGGCGCACTGCGATGAGTTGAACACCTGCATAAGGAAGCAGTACAACATCCCCTCCGGCGAACGCTACGAGTTCTGCCGCTCGGTGCACGCGGAGATGAACGCGCTCCTGCAGGCAGGACGGGCCGCGGCCGGCTGTACGATGTACCTGGCCGGGTTCGAGCGTCTGACGGGAGCGCCATCCTACGACCCCCCCTGCCTGATGTGCTCGAAGATGCTGGTGAACGCCGGCATCGGCAAGGTGGTGGTCCGGACACCGGACGGGTTGCAGGAACTCGACCCGCAGGAGCTTTACCGGAAGCACCTGGACAGCGTGATTGCGAAGGTCTCTGGTAACTAACGTATGCACGGCGGAACGAAACCGCCTTACCGAACAAAAAAAGATACCCGGGTTCCTACTGTTCCACGATGACGACCGGCTTGATCAGGTCTCTCGGCTTCTCCTTCATCAGGAGAAGGGCCTCTTCCAGCTTATCGAAACCCCTGAAGACGTGCGTTGCCATGAGCGACGGGTCCATGCGCCCGTGCATCACCACCTCGGCCAGCCTCTCCATCCTTACCCGTCCGCCGGGGCAGAGCCCGGTCATGATGTTCTTGTCCGCCATCCCGAACCCCCAGGCGACCCGGGGAAGGGGTATGGTATCCTCGTCGCCCATTCCCTGGCCGAAGTAGTTGATGTTCGAGATCACCGATCCGGGTCTGGCCGTCCGGATCGCATCCATCAGAATGTCCGGGCCTCCACCGGCAATGATCACGGCGTCGACGCCCGCTCCGCCTGTTTTGTTCCGGATCTGTTCTGCGGTGTCTCCCTCCTTGTAGCTGATGATATCCGTCGCGCCGTATTCCTTCGCCACTCTGACGGCGGCAGGCCTCGTGCCGACGGCGAAGATCCTCCCGGCGCCTCTCAGTCTTGCGCCGGCGATGGCGGACAGCCCGACCGGCCCGATCCCAAGGACCGCCACGGTAGCCCCGAACTCGATCTTAGCGTTCTCGGCGCCCATGAATCCGGTACTGAGCATATCGGGAAGCATGACCCCCGCTTCGAGAGACATGCCCTCCGGCAGGTGCGCGAGGTTGTAGTCCGCCAGATTCACGTGGAAGAACTCGCCGAATACACCGTCTTTGAAGTTCGAAAACTTCCAGCCCCCGAGGGGTCCGCCGGTCTGCGAGGGATACCCGCGCTGTGCTGCTTCCGTCTCCCAGTCGGGGGTGATCGCCGGTACGATGACCCGATCGCCGGGTTTGAAGTCCCGGACTTCGCTTCCCACTTCGTCCACCACCCCGAGCGCCTCGTGCCCCAGGATGAGGTTATGCCGATCCCCGATTGCTCCCTCCCAGACGGTGTGGACATCGGACGTGCACGGTGCGAGCGCCAGCGGTTTGACGACGGCGTCTCTCGGACCATAGATCGGTTTCTCCTTTTCTATCCACCCGATCTCGCCGATCTTGAGCATTGCCAGGCCTTTCATATTCTACCCCTCTTTCGAACCGGGGTGTGAGGGGGAGATCCTATAAAAGTACCGGGGGTCGTCCCCGACTGCCGACGATCGCGCGGGACCGAGAAGAGTCGGGAGCACCGGGGGGACGGCTACGCCGGCGACGGTACGGCCAGTTCAGGGGAGAGGCAGGTGAGAACCTGTTCCGGCTGTGGGAGGGGCAACTGTCCCGAAGCAACCGGGAGCGAGAGAACCCGCCTGCCGTTCACCGGACCGCTCCACAATCCCGCGTGACATTTCCCGGTTAAAGGCATTTCACCGTTAGCGAACCTCTGTTAACGGGTAGACACGTTTCGCCACCGTACTCCAGGAGGCCATGCGTAGTCCGGAAGCGCTACGGTTATTACCGCCTATGGTAAATGCATTGTTAGCGCTTTAAATAGGAGTCCCCACATCAGATGCCAGCGCCCACCGAAGCTCCACGGAGAAGGCCTGATCCCGCCGGGCGGGATGAGGTTCCACCGGAGAACCGTGCAGAGACCGAAAGGCTCCCCGATGAGCGGATCCGGGAACTCCAGGCAGAGATTGATGCCCTTCGCCGGGAGAATGAAGGACTCAGGCTGGCCGATACCGAACGCAGGAGAGACGAGGAGGCGCTGCGCAAGGAGAAGGATAGGGTAGGTGCCATCCTCTCCGCGCTCGATACGGGGCAGTCCCTTGTCGAACCGGATATGACGATCGTCTGGGTAAACCAGAAGGCCCGTGACATACTTCCCGAACAGGAGCCCGTCGGCCAGAAATGTTACCGCTACTTCGAAGGGCTGAGCGAACCGTGCGAAGTGTGTGCAGCACGGCGCGTCTTTGCGACGGGCGAGGTTACGAGAGTCGAGAAGTGCGTCCCGCGCCGTGGGCGCTGGATGAACATCGTTGCCCAGCCGGTGAAAGATGCATCCGGCCGGGTAACACATGCGCTCGAGAGCTTCACCGACATCACCGAGCAGAAACAGGCTGAAGAAGCCCTGCGGGAGAGCGAGGCCAAGTACCGAACCCTGGTGGAGACCGCTCTCGACATCGTCCTCATTCACGACAGCGAGAAGATTCTCTACATCAATCCAACCGGGGTGAACCTTCTTGGCGCATCCAGTCCGGATGAGATCCTCGGCCGGAACTTCCTCGAGATCGTCCATCCCGACTTCCGCGACCGTATCCGGAAGAACGTTGCGATTGATCTCCTGGGTGAATCTTCGCCAATCACCCAGCTCCAGATCCTCCGGCTGGATGGAACCGCCTTCTGGGTGGAGGGGAGAGGCGTGATGACCTTTATTGCCGGCACCCCTGTCGTCCAGGTGATCATGCGGGACATCACCGAGAGGAAGCGGGCCGAAGATGCCCTCCGGGAGAGCCGGGCGACGCTGGAAAAAGCCCAGGAGATGGCCCATATCGGGAACTGGACCTGGGACCTGCGGACGAACAGAACAGTCGTTTCCCGGGAACTGGTCCACATATTTGGTGCCGAAAAGAGCGGTTCCGAGGTGGACAGCACCGTGTTCCTGAATTCGACTCACCCTGAGGACCGGCAGATGGTCGAAGAGGCGGTCCAACAGGCGATAACGGAACATACCAAGTTGAGTATAGATTGGCGCATCATCCGTCCAGACGGAGAGGTGCGGTTCATCCATTCCGAGGGGGAAGTCGTGCTGGACGACCAGGGCCAACCGATCCGGTTCTTTGGTGCCGCCAGCGATATCACCGAGCGCAAGCAGGCCGAGGCGAAACTCCGTGCCGTCATGGAAAGGGAGCATTTGAGAGCCACCGAACTGGATGCGACCCTTGCATCGATCGCATCGGGCGTCATCATCTACGATAGCACCGGGGCTATTGTTCGGGTGAACGAAGCGGTGCGTAAGATGATCGACAGAGCGTCGATATCTCTTGATCCTATCCATTTCGAGGAACGCCAGGCGAGTTTTGGAGTCCTGCAGGAGGATGGGACGCCGCTCTCTCTCGAGGCGACCCCCTACTACCGGGCGTTGCACGGAGAGACCGTGCAGGGAGAAGAGGTGATGGTTACCCGCCTGGACCGGGAACCGCTCTGGGTGGACACGTCGGCAGCTCCTATCCGCGATGGCAGCGGTGCCATCGTCGGGGCCATTGCCATCCTCACGGATATCACCGAGCGCAAACGTGCGGAAGAAGCACTCATACGCCATACTGAGGAGCTCACCCGGCTTCACTGCGAACTGGAAGCCGCGAACAGGGAGGCGAACCTCTACCTGGACATCCTCACCCACGATATCGGCAACACCGAGAACGTCTCCAGGCTTTATGCCGATCTGCTGCTCGAGACACTCGACGGTGAAGCCGCCGGATACATGGGGAAACTGAAGCGGAGCATCAACAAGAGCATCGAGATCCTGGGCACCGTCTCAACCATCCGCCGGATTTACCAGGCTTCGCCGGAGCTCAAAGAGACGGATCTCGACAGGGCAATCCGGGGAGCGATCGAAGTGTTCCCCACCACTGCCATCCACTATACCGGGACTAACCATCAGGTCCGGACAGACGACCTCCTCCCCGTGGTCTTCAACAACCTCATCGGCAATGCCATCAAACACGGCGGTCCCGGTGTTGAGGTCGCGGTCCGGGTTGAAGATCTGAACGGTGAGGTGCAAATTTCGGTTGAGGATACCGGACCGGGTGTGCCGGATGAGGACAAGGAGGCCATCTTCCACCGGTACGAGCAGCAAAAGCGGGGCGTCGGCGAAGGTCTCGGCCTCTACCTGGTGCAGATCCTCGTGGAGCGCTACGGAGGACGGGTCTGGGCCGAGGACAGGGTACCGGGCCGCCCGGGGGAAGGCGCAGCGTTCCGGTTCACACTGAAAAAGGCGTGAGAAGAAGGGCGGAGCCCGGCAGGCGTCTATCAATCCTTCCGTGCGGCGATAACCGAGAACCCGGCCCTCGAGTCGACCTCCGTCACGCGAAACCCGGTGCGCTCGAGGAGTTCCCGGACTTCGCCCGATGAGTAAAACCGGGCGCGGGAGAGAAACCTGTGTTTTCCCTTCTCGTGCAGGTATCTCCGGGCAACCTCTCCTTCGCGTTCGATGAACCCGAGGACGAACATTCCTCCCGGGGCGAGGATCCTGTGGATTTCGCGAAATGCCGTAACCGGGTCGTTCAGAAAACAGATGACCGTCACCATCAGGACGGACGAGCACGATCCGTCCCTGAGGGGGATCGATTCCGCCCGCCCGCGGATCACCTCGATCCCCCGGCGCCGCGCCATCCGCCCAAGGGAGAGCGAAGGCTCAATCCCGAGCGGGACACCGAGGGGCGCGGCAAACCTCCCGGACCCGACCCCTATCTCGACGGCACGGGAGTCCGGGCACGGGAGGAGACGCCGGATCCGGGCGAGTTCTGCATGGTACTCGGCGCGGTGCTCCTCGAACCACCGGTCGTAATCTTCTGCAAATCGCTCGAACACGTCCCAGGGCATTTTCCCCCCTTAATGCCCATACAGGTGTTCGCTCACCCGTTTCCCGACAGCCTGCTCCCGCTGTTTCAGCACCGAGAGATCCACCGGTCCTTCCCGGTAGGAGGAGAAGAGGAGATAGAGGAGATTCACCGTCAGGTGCATGACCTCCTTTTTGAACCTGACCTCAACGGTGGTGTCCCCGGCAAGACCTTTGATGGAGAACCAGTCGGGCTTCTCGAACCTGTAGAACCCCTCGCCGATCTTCGGGAGCGCCTCAACCTCCCCGAAGTTCGCGAGATAGGCAAAGAACCCCGCCGGTACCGGCTCACTGAGGAGGAACTCCTTCATGAACGAGCCGTCGGCGCAGGATTTATGGCGAACCGAACGAAGAATTCGCATTCTGTGCAATCTCCTTTACTGCTTTTGCGGCGGTTCGGCACTCGTCGTCCGTGGTGAACCAGGAGAGGCTGAGCCGCACGGAGCCCTTCCCGCCGTCGATTGCCCGGTGCACGAGGGGTGCACAGTGCAGCCCCGTGCGGGCGACGATCCCGTAGGCACGGGCGAGGATGAACCCCACGTCGTCATTCTCCATGCCGTGGATATTGAAGGAGACGATCGGAAGGGCGGGCGACTCGTTGTAGACCGTGATGTTGGGCTCTTTCTTCAACTCCCCGATAAGAAACGTCGTCTGGCGTTCCGCCTTCTCTGCGATGGCCTCTACCCCGATGGAGGCGATGTAGTCCACCCCGGCAGCGAGAGCCGCAAGGCCGGGATAGTTGTGCGTTCCGGTCTCGAACCGCTCCGGCATCTCCCGGGGCTGGAAGAGCGAGAAGGAGTCCGTCCCGGTCCCCCCGTAGCGGACGGGGGCGATCGATTCCGGGTCTCGCAGGTATAATCCGCCGGTACCGGGGATGCCGAGGAGGCCTTTGTGGCCGGTGAAGACGTAGGCGTCGACCGGGAGTTTCCGGAGGTCGACGGGTATGTGACCGGCGGTCTGCGCTCCGTCGACGATGAAATAGACCCCGTGATCGTGCAGGAGTTCCCCGATCCAGGCGACGTCCTGTACGGAGCCAAGCACGTTGCTCCCGTGGGCCGTGACCATGAGCCGGGTCTCGGGCGTGACGGCCGCTTCGACGGCGTCGGGGCGAACAGCGCCGTTCTCGAAGGGGAGGACCGTCAGCCGGATACGTCCCTGCCGCTCGAGTTCGTGAAGCGGCCGCAGAACCGAGTTGTGGTCGAGCTCGGTCGTGATGACGTGGCATCCGGCCTCTCCGGCAAGAAATCCCTGGATGAGGATGTTTAAGGAATCGGTCGCGTTCTGGGTGAAGACCACATGCTCAGGCGGATCTGCGGCGAGGAGGTCCGAGAGCGCCTCCCGCGCCAGCGTGACATAGTCCTCGCCCTGGCTCCCGGTGGTCCTCCCCGACCCGAAAACGGGGAGGGCAAGGGATAGTCTCGCGGCCTCCAGCACCTCCGGGGGTTTCGGCCAGGTCGTGGCGGCGTTGTTTAAGTAGATGATCGGCGGGTTATCTGCCATAAGACTCGTTTTCAGTGAATCTATCGTCTGCGACCAAAAAGAGATCGCTCCGGGCACTTCGCAACGCTTATCCTGCGGGCACTGTACACGCATCTTTGATGGCCAGAGTAACCGCCGGACGTGTGAGGGAGGCGGCTGAGCTGCTCGGCATCCGGGACCGGGCCAGCCAGAGTGAGATTCGCATGCGCTACTCCGAGAGGATCAAGGAGTGGCATCCCGACGTGTCGCGAAAAGACCCGGCGGAGTCCCACGAGATGACGATACGCTTAAAAGAGGCCTACGACCTCCTGGTCGACTACTGCATGAACCGTCCCGTCTCGTTCAGACTCGAAGATCTCGAAAAGGACCTGGCGCAGAGCCCCACCGACTACTGGATGGACCGGTTCGGCGACGACCCGATCTGGGGTTGACGGTCCTGTCACGAACTGCGCCGCCTCTGTACGAGGTATACCAGTATGCCCGCCAGCATGACCGCACTCCCGATACCGACGGCCATGGCCGGCAGCATGAAAGCAAGCAGCAGGCACCCCAGAAGTCCCAGTATCGCGAGATTTCTGCTGTACAGCCTCTCCGGCCCCGTTAAGGTGTATGCAGAGAGGTTCGTGACTGCGTAGTACAGCAGCACGGTAAAAGCACTGAACCCTATCGCCGCACGAAGGTCCGCGAGCAGCACCACCGCGACCAGGATTACGCCGACCGTCAGTTCGGCAAGGTGCGGAACCCTGTGCACCGGGTGAACCCGGGCCAGGTATGAAGGCATTTTGCGGTCCGCCGCCATGGCAAAGAGCATCCGGCTGATACCCGTCATCAGGGAGAGCAGCACCCCGAGGGTCGCGAAGGTCGAACCGACCCTGATGATCCACTGCCACGATTGAAAGCCCGACCCGGCGAGCGCCGTCACCAGGGGCGCGTCGGACCGGGCGAGAGCAGCAGGCCCGACGAGGAGCAGCGCCGAGACGACGACGGCGGCGTAGACGAAGAGCGTGATGCCAAGACCAAGCACGATCGCCCGGGGGATGGACGTCTCCGGGTCTTCGACCTCTTCCGCCAGGGTCGCGATCCTCGAATATCCCGCAAACGCGAAGAACCAGATCCCTGCCGACTGCAGAATCCCATAGAGGCCGTTCGGTCCGAGGATCGGGCTTAAGTTACCGATATCCGGCTCGCCGACGAAGATGAGGGCAACAATCGCAGAAAGAGAAAGCAGGACCACCACGACAATGATCTTCGTGGCGCTGGCGGTCTTTTCTATCCCGAAGAAGTTCAACGCCGTGAATGCGATCACCGCCCCCGCAGCAAGGAATCGTGCATATTCCGGAGCAAGGTAGTAGCCGAAGGTGAGCGCGACCGCAGAGCAGCTGGCGAGTTTGCCGACCACAAAACCCCAGCCCGCCACCCATGCCCAGAACCCGTTCAACCGTTCTCGTGCATATACGTAGGTGCCCCCCGATGCAGGGTAGAGGCGGGCGAGCTCGCCGGACGAGGAGGCGTTGCAGTACGCAACAGCGGCCGCAAGCGCGAGGCCGAAGAGCAGCCCTGCCCCGGCCGCGGCCGCCGCCGGTGCAAGAGCCGTGAAGATCCCGGCCCCGATCATGGAGCCGAGCCCGATGAAGACGGCATCCCCCGTATTCAGTCTTCGCGAGAGCCTGCTTGCCTTGATTCCGCCGCGCGGGGTCTTTGCCATACGTCCTGCTCACGACCGTCGGGAACTATACGATCGAGGCGATAGTTAACCGTTCTGTCGACGCGAGAGCGGTGTTCCCCGGGGCCCCGGCGAGACGAGCGAACGCGAGGATGTGAGGGAACGTTCCCTGACCATACAAAAACCCCTACAGGCGAGATAGTCTGAAAACCCACTATTCTGCCGGGATTCCCGACACATTGATATAGAATTATCCGGGTATAGCCCTCTTCTCTCTGCCCGGAGGAGTGCATATCGGGATTCTGGTGATCGCTTGATGTGGCATAGCGAGGGAGACGGCGGGAAGAGCGGATATAAACCCGCCCTTATCTCATGGAACGTCACGTACCGGTGCAATCTGCGGTGCGCCCACTGCTACATGGATGCCGGGGACGGGGGATGGGCTCCGGAGCTCTCCACCAGTGAAGCAAAGATGCTCATCGACCAGGTTAGACAGGTCGGCTCCCCGGTGATGATCCTCAGCGGCGGAGAACCCCTGCTGCGGGACGATATCTTCGAGATCGCCGAATACGGGACGCGCCGGGGGCTCCGGATGGTCATCGGCACGAACGGGACCCTGATCGACGGCCGCACCGCGGTGCGGCTCGCCGGGGCAGGCATCCGGAAAGCGGCGATAAGCCTGGACTCTGTGGATCCGGATACGCACGACCGGTTCAGGGGGGTTCGGGGTGCCTGGGAGCGCGCCGTCGCGGGCATCGGGGCCTGCAGGGATGCCGGTATCCCCGTACAGATGCACACGACGGTAACCCTCCAGAACCACCGCGAGCTCGAGGCTATCGCGGAATTCGGGGAAAAACTCGGGGTGCACGACTTCCAGTTCTTCTTCCTCGTCCCCACGGGGAGAGGAAAGGAGGTCATCGACATCTCCCCGGAGATGTACGAAGCCCTGATCCGGGAGATTCTCCGGTTGAGGGCGGAGAAGAATCTCTCCATCCGCCCGACGTGTGCCCCGCAGTACGTGCGGATTGCGTCCGAGATGGGCCTTCCCACTGCAGAGGGAGAGCGGGGATGCATCGCGGGCATCCGCTACTGCAGGATAAACCCGGCAGGAGAGGTCACCCCCTGCCCCTACCTTCCGCTGGATCTTGGGAACATCCGCAAGACCACGTTTGCGGAGATATGGAACGGGTCGGAGGTCTTTAGAAATCTCCGCTCCGGCGAAGGGTTGAGGGGCAAATGCGGCGCGTGCGAGTACCGTTCTGCCTGCGGGGGGTGCCGTGCCCGGGCATACGGGCTTACACAAGAGGGATCGCAGGCCGGCGATTACCTGGCAGAAGACCCCTGGTGCCTGTACGAACCGGGATCGGGGGTGGGGTGAATGCACCTCGATCCGCTCGACCGGGTTCTCCTCCAGCAGGTGCAGGACGACTTCCCCCTCGACCCCCGGCCGTACCGGGTTCTCGGCGAAGCGCTCGGGATGCCGGAGCGGGAGGTGATGGGGCGGCTGACCGGCCTCTCCCGCCGGGGGGTGATCAAGCATATCGCACCGATCCTCGAACCCGGAAGCGTCGGCATCCGCGCTTCCACGCTCGTTGCAATGCGGGTGCCGGAAGAGCGGATGCACGAGGTCGCGGCGATCGTGAACGAGTACGACGGCGTGTCCCACAACTACCGCCGCGACGACGACTACAACCTCTGGTTCACCATCGCCGCTGCGGGCGAGGGGGAACTGCTCGATACGCTCGACGAGATCATGCGGCGGTCGATGATCCCTCCCGGGGACGTCCTGAACCTCCCGATGGTGCGGAGGTTCAAACTCGACGTCCGGTTCCGGTTTCTCGCGGAGGAAGACGATGATGGACGAGATCGATAGGGAGATCCTCTGGTTGACACAGGACGGCATCGGGCTTGAGGAGAGGCCGTTTCTCCATGCGGCAAGGAGACTTCGGATCAGCGAAGAGGAGGTCGTCGCCCGGCTGCGAAGGCTCAGGCAGACCGGCGTCGTCCGCCGGTTCGGGACGAGGATCAACCCCCGGAAGGCCGATCTCATGGCGAACGCCATGGTGGTCTGGAGCGTTCCTCCGGATCGCATCGCCGGGATCGGAGCCGCGATGGCGGAGAGCCCCGACGTGACCCACTGCTACGAGCGCCGCACCATCCCCGGTCGCTGGGAGTACAACCTCTACACCGTGCTCCACTGCCGCGACCGCGATGACCTGCACCGCAGGGTCGCGGCCCTCTCCCGGGCGGCCGGTGCCGCCGACCACCGGGTTCTCGTCAGCACCGAGGAGTTCAAGCGGCAGCCGAGCGGCCGGATCGAACATCGACAAGAGCCGGGGCATCTGCAATGAACCGGATCACGAGGTATATCCACGCGACCGGCACGGTCAGCGAGGTCATCCGGCACCGTGCGGCTGAAAAGAGACCGAGCGGCATGCTCGCGTTCTCCGAACTCCGCCGGCCGGTCGTCTTCTGGAACATCACGAACCGGTGCAACCTCCTCTGCTCCCACTGCTACATCCGGGCAGGGCCGGGGCGGGGGCGGGAGGACGAACTGACGACGGAGGAGGGACTCGATCTGATCGACGACCTTGCAGCGATGCGGGTCCCCCTTCTGCTCTTCTCCGGGGGGGAACCGCTCGTCCGGGAGGACTTCTGGGAACTCGCCGGGCACGCGAAGGAGCGTGGTCTCACCACCGCCCTGAGCACCAACGGCACGCTGATCACGCCGGCCGTTGCACGGCGGCTCCGCGACGTGGGGGTGGAGTACGCAGGGGTCTCGCTCGACGGGGCGACCGCCGAGACGCATGACGGTATGCGAAACGTCCCGGGGAGCTTTGATAAGGCTGTCTCAGCGCTCGATAACTGCAGGTCCGCCGGGCTGAAGTGCGGGGTCCGGGTGACCGCAACCAGGGAGAACCGCACCGAGATCCCCGCCCTCATCGACCTCTCCCTGAACGTCGGGGCGGAACGGTTCTGCGTCTACTGGCTGGTCCCGAGCGGCCGGGGAGGCGAGGGCTACGGCGCCCTGCAGCTTGGACCTTGCGAGATTGCCGGCCTTCTCGACCTGCTCATCGAGAGGGCGCGCGACGTGGACCCGTCAGCCATGGAGTTTCTCACGGTCGACGCGCCCCAGGACGCCGTATATCTCCTCGAGAGGCTGGAGAAGGATGATCAGCCGGCATACGAGAGCATGTGCACGCTCCTCGCACGCTCCGGTGTCGGGTGCAGCGCAGGGGACCGCATCGCAAACATCGATCCGTCCGGTACCGTCTACCCCTGCCAGTTCGCCCAGATGGACGAACTCAGGGTAGGAAACGTCAGGGAGGAGCCATTCAGCACCATCTGGAACGACCCGAAGAACCGGATCCTCGCCGACTTCCGGAGGAAGAAGGACCTGGTCGGGGGCTCCTGCGGGCGATGCTCCTACCGCGACCGCTGCGGAGGGGGGTGCAGGATCCGGGCGTTTGCCGACGGTGGCGATCTCTGGGCGGAAGACCCGCTCTGCCCCGTCCGCCGCGAGGGCGGGTCGTGAACGGGGACACCCGATTCCCCGCAAATCTATTTTTAAGGCATATTTGACTGAGATGGCCGTTCTGCACGTCCGCCCGCGGCACGCAGTTACTTTTATGATGCCCGACCGGGATGTGGGGGCACGCCAGCCGGGGGGCAGCGATGTTTGACCGGCCGGGGCGAGAGGATTGCAGGTGAGGGCGTATGGATCAGAGGAGAAAGATAGATGAGAAGAGCAAGCAGGAGCAACTCGACGAGTTCCGTCAGGACCCGGAGCAGGAGTACCTGACGACGAACCAGGGGGTCCGTGTGAGCCATACCGACGACTCGTTAAAAGCGGGGGAACGGGGGCCGACGCTTCTAGAGGACTTTCACTTCCGCGAAAAACTGACGCATTTCGACCACGAGCGGATCCCCGAGCGGGTCGTCCATGCCCGGGGATCGGGCGCTCACGGCTACTTCCAGGTCTACGAACCGATGACCGAGTACACGCGGGCTGCCTTCCTCCAGGACCCGGGGAAGAAGACGCCGGTCTTCGTCCGGTTCTCGACCGTCGTCGGATTCCGCGGGTCTGCCGATACGGTCAGGGACGTCCGGGGGTTCGCGACGAAGTTCTACACGGAGGAGGGGAACTACGACCTCGTCGGCAACAACATGCCGATCTTCTTCATCGTGGACGCCATCAAGTTCCCCGACCTCGTACACTCCATCAAACCGGAGCAGCACCACCAGATGCCGCAGGCCTCCGCCGCCCACGACACCTTCTGGGATTTTGTCGGGAACCTCCCTGAGATCACGCACATGATCATGTGGGTCCTCTCGGACCGTGCGCTCCCGCGGAGTTACCGGATGATGGAGGGCTTCGGGGTCAACACCTTCCGGTTCGTCAACGCCGAGGGGAAGGCGCGGTTCGTCAAGTTCCACTGGCGGCCGCTGCTCGGCGTCCACTCGCTCGTCTGGGACGAGACGCAGAAGATTGCCGGAAAGGATCCGGACTTCAACCGCCGCGACCTCTGGGAGGCGATCGAGATGGGGGACTACCCCGAGTTCGAGTTCGGGGTGCAGATGATCGAGGAGGCGGACGAGCACAACTTCGACTTCGATATCCTGGACGCGACGAAGATCTGGCCCGAGGAGGAGGTGCCGATCCGGTGGATCGGGAAGATGACCCTGAACAAAAACCCGGACAACTTCTTCGCGGAGACCGAGCAGGTCGCCTTCTGCCCGGCGAACGTCGTGCCGGGGATCGACCTCTCGAACGACCCGCTCCTCCAGGGCCGGCTCTTCTCGTACCTGGATACCCAGCTGATACGCCTCGGCGGCCCGAACTTCCAGGAGATCCCGATCAACCGGACGATCGCGCCTGTTGCAAACAACCAGCGGGAGGGCTACAACCGGATGACGATCAACATGGGCGAGAGCAGCTACTTCCCGAACGCGCTCGGCGGGAACAAGCCCCGGCCGGCAACGGCGAAGGAGGGCGGGTTCGTCCACTACCAGGAGAAGATCGAGGGCAAGAAGATCCGTGCAAGGAGCGAGAAGTTCAACGACCACTTCAGCCAGGCGAAACTCTTCTGGAACAGCATGTCGGACGCGGAGAAGGAGCATATCGTCAAGGCCTTCCACTTCGAGCTCGGGAAGGTCGCCGACAAGGAGGTCAGGTCGCGGGTGGTGGACCTCATGAACAACGTCGACGGCGATCTTGCCATACGGATCGCGGAAGGGATCGGGGTGCCGCCCCCGGCAGAGAAGGGCGCGTCCTCCGGCACGAAGAAGTCCCCGAACCTCAGCCAGGAGAGGACCGTCAAGGACACCGTCAAGAGCAGGAAGGTCGCGATCCTCGCGATGGAGGGCTACAACCACGACGAGGTGATGCAGGTCAAGAAAGCGCTCAAGGATGCGGGAGCCCATCCGCAGATCGTCTCCCGGTTCCTCGGCAAGGTCAGATCCGCCGACGGCAAGGAGATGGAGGTGGACAAGAGTTACGTCACCACCACCTCCGTCGTGTACGACGCCGTGTATGTCCCGGGCGGGATGCATGCCGGGAACCTGAAGAACCAGGGCTACGCGATCCACTTCGTCAACGAGGCCTTCAAGCACTGCAAGCCGATCGGGGCGATAGGAGAGGGGATCGAGCTGCTGAAGGCCTCCGGCATCACGGGCGTGGCCTTCGTCGATGCCGGCTCCGGAGGGGAGGCCGTCTCCGAGATGGGGGTCGTGACCTGCGGGGGCCAGGGGGACGTGAACTCGTTTGCCGAGCAGTTCAAGACGGCCATCGCCCGGCACCGCCACTGGGACCGGGAGAAGAAGGAGCAGGTGCCCGCCTGACACAGTTTGTTGCAAGAAGAGCCGGGGAAGGCCTCCCCGGAGATTCTTTTTCCGTTCAGGTAAAACGCTTTAGCTGCGCAGTTTCGGCGAGTTGAACCAGAGCCCGTGGAGTTGGTGCGACTCGTCGCCCTTTCTGAAGACGAACCGGAGAGCAACACCGTCCTCCTGCTCGAACTTCGCCCGGTAGGTCACGGCGATGTAGTCGCCGGTCTCTGTGACGACAGGATCCCTTCTGGATTCGTAGAGCCCGATCCGGGATGTAACATGTTCGCGGTTCTGCTCGAACGCGGCCTCGTCGAGGCCCTGTCTCATCTCTGCGCTGAAATCGCGGGAGTAGATCGTGTAGTTGCCTTCGTTGAAGCCCTGCATGACGTTATCGGCGATCGGGTCGGCGTATGCAAGCACCTCTGCCGCCTCCTCGCCGGTGACCACGGTCTCCTGGCTCATGCAGCCGGATGCAGCGACCGCGGCGAGGATGAGCAGGGCAACGAGAAGTGGAATTCGGGGGATATTCATAGAATAGAGTCGGATTGCGGGGTGATTAAGGTGGGGGTTGGATGGTGGGGGCAGCATGACGAAGATGGCATCGGCCGGGCTACCGCACCTTTGCGACCATCTCGATCTCAACCCTCGCCCCTTTCGGGAGGCCGGCGACCTGCACCGTCGCCCGTGCGGGGTAGGGCTCCTGTAAGTACCCGGCGTAGACGGCGTTGACCGCATCGAAGTCCGCGAGGTCTACGAGATAGATCCGGGTCTGGACGACATCCGGGAAGTCGAGGTCCGCTTCGAGGAGCACGGCCCGCAGGTTCTCCATCGCCTGCCTCGCTTCACCGGCGGCGGTGCCGGAGAGGTTGCCGGTGGCCGGGTCGAGACCGATCTGCCCCGACATAAAGACGTAGTCCCCGCACTGCACGGCCTGGCTGTACGGCCCGATGGGCTCCGGCGCGTTCTCCGTGTAGAGAGCTGCGTGCACCGGAGCGGGCGGGGCGGAGGATACGATCGCGTATACGCCGAATCCTGCAAGGAGGCCGCATACGAAAAGAAGAACCGCGATTATCGTGCTGCCGTCCATAACCTATCTATCCTGCCTGCCCGGGACCGGAGCGTCCATATGAGGTGTTCGATGCGCCGGAACGTATACCTTTGGAGGAGAGCGGGGGGCTGGTGCCGGGAGACAGGATGAAAAGCATGCGCCCGCATACTTACACGCTGAACAAAAAGCAAATAAGAAACGGCAGGTGTCTGGCATCACTCCTGAACAGATCTTAATAATTGTGGTGGGCTGCCATCTCGATGTAAGTCCCTGCTATGGCAATCTTCGGTCGGGTTCATCCCGAAGCGCTGATGGTCGGCCGGAGCCCATGGAGTAACTATATTATACCCATCAGTGTTTTTAGATACAGTAGCAATCAGCGGTACTGATCGGCCCTGGTTTTACCAGGGGCTACCTGTGAAAAATTGGCGCTCCAATAGGTGTCAATCGCAATCTTCTGCGCAGGATCACTCTATGGTATCTTCCAAGCATCATGACAGAGCCGTCAACTCCATCCGGGCCGACCGGATCAACGAGCGCCTGAACGACGGTGGGCGCATCCGGCCCGCGCGAAGAGGGCAGTTGCCGTGCAACGTGACGATCTGTAGAAACGGCCGGGCTGGCGCTCATCCGACGACGATAGGAAAGCACTTGAGACCGCTCAGATCGGGACCGTGGATGATTGCGGATAGCCCGACGAATGCAACTGCAATCCCCGGTCCGGGGATTTCCATCTCCACGAACGGTACTGAGACAGTCATGAAGGCAGCGCGGATCACTCGCCGGCGGGAGGTGTCATGAAGGACACCTCCGGAGCACGGCCATGAAGAAGATCGCCGGTATACTTGCCGTGATTGTGCTGCTGGTGGGGTCCGGTGCATGGTTCTGGGGCTTCCGGGAGGCCGGCCCGGAAGAGATGGACTCCGTCACCGTGGCGTATGCACCGTTCGAGCCGACCGCGCTTTTCTGGATCGCCGAAGACCGGCACTTTTTCGAGGAGAACGGCATCGATATAACCCTGCGTGAATACGATTCCGGAGCGGCTTCGCTTGATGGAGTGATGAACGGCGAAGCGGACATCACCGTGGGGGTATCCGAGTTCCCCCTTGTCCGGAAGGCGTTCCAGAACGCAAACATAAGCGCGATAGGAAACATCGACAAGGGTGAGTTCATCTATCTTGTCGCGCGGCAAGACCGGGGAATCACGAATGTATCCGACCTTAAGGGTAAACGGGTCGGGACCACGATAGGAACCGTATCGGAGTTCCATCTCGGGAGGCTTCTCAGGCTGCATGGCATGACGATGCAGGACATAACCCTCGTTGACGTCGAAACTCCGGCAGGATGGGTGAACGCTGTTGCGGACGGAGATATCGATGCCATTTCAACCGCCCAGCCGTATGCCGATGCGGCCAGAGACCGGTTGGGCGCGAACGCTGTTGTCCTGCCGGCGCAGGGCAGCCAGCCCGTCTTCGGGCTGATCGTCTCCACCGACGACTGGATAAGAGATCATCCCGACATCGCGGCCAGGTTCCTTATGTCATTGACACAGGCTGAGGAGTACATCCACACTCATCCGGCCGAATCCCGGGCTATCGTACAGAACCGGTTGAACCTCGATGCCGGGTACATGGATACGGTCTGGCAGCAGAACCAGTTCACACTCTCGCTTGACCAATCGCTCATCACCGCGATGGAGGGCGAGGCGCGGTGGATGATCGCCAATAACCTCACGAATGCAACGACGATCCCGGATTTCCACGATTACATCGCGACAGAAAGCCTTTCAAGCGTGAAACCGGCATCGGTGAACATCATCGGACTACAGTGAGCGGCCATGAAGATCAGGACACAGTTGATCATCAGCACCGTGGTCTTCGGGCTGATTCTGCTCATCATCGCCGTTTCGGTGGTCATCACGGCCCAGCAGCTCGATCACCTTAACCGGCAGGAGCAGATCGCAAGCACACTGGCCCAGAGAGCGAACGATCTCAATTACCTCTCAACCGAATACCTCCTCTACCGTGAGGACCTGCAACGCACGCGATGGGAATCGGTGTATACCTCGTTCTCATCCGATCTCTCGGAGCTCGACCCCCAGACTCCGGAACAGCAGGCACTGGTCGCCAACATCCAGAGTAATCAGAACCGGCTCAAGGATATCTTTGACAGCGTGATCCCGGCCTATACGACCTCCTCCGGATCGTCCGATCCGGCAGCGGACCCTGTCCTGCAGATGTTGTGGAGCCGGATGGCCGTCCAGACGCAGGGTATGGGTGCCGACGCCACGCAGCTCGCACGCATCCTTCACCAGGAGAGGGTGCAACTGGAACAGGCCAGCAATCTCCTGATCTTCGCCCTGATGGGCACTTTTGCCGCGTATATCTTCACCAGCTACTTCCTCTTCTACCGTCGCACTCTGGTGGCGATCGAGAGTCTCCAGAATGGAGCACGGATCATCGGGTCCGGCAACCTCGATTACGCCATCGTCGAGACCGCCGATGACGAGATCAGTGAACTGTCACGCTCGTTCAACCGGATGGCCGCGGATCTCAAAGGGATCACCGCTTCGAAAGCGGATCTCGAACGAGAAGCTGCCGAGCGCAAGCAGGCCGAGGAGGCTCTCCAGCGTCAGACAGAAAACCTCGCCCGGCTGAACCGGGATCTCGAGTCCGCTCACCGGGAGACAAACCTGTACCTGGACATCCTGACCCACGACATCGGAAACACCGAGAACGTCTCGAACCTCTACGCCGACCTGCTCATCGACTCCGTGGAGGGGGAGGCGGCCGGGTATGCAGAGAAACTCCGGCGGAGCGTCAGGAAGAGCATCGAGATCCTCGGCACAGTCTCAACCATCCGGAGGATTTACCGGGGACCGCCTGAACTGCGGGCGACCGAACTCGATGCAGTCATCCGGGAGGAGACCGGCCACTACCCCAACAGCAGCATCCGTTACGAGGGTGTTCCGCACCTGGTGCAGGCCGACGACCTCCTGCCGGAAGTTTTTGTAAACCTGATCGGCAACGCGGTCAAGCACGGGGGTCCCGACGTCGCAATCATCGTCCGGACGGAAGAGGAGAACGGGTTCGTGCGGGTGACGGTCGCGGATACCGGCCCCGGCGTACCGGATGCGGACAAGCAGGCGATCTTCCACCGCTACGAGCAGAAGAAGCGGGGCGTCGGCGAAGGCCTCGGCCTCTACCTGGTGCAGATCCTGGTCGAACGCTACGGCGGCAGAGTCTGGGTCGAGGACCGGGTGCCCGGGCACCCGGAGTGCGGCGCGGCATTCCGGTTCACGCTCAGAAAGGCGTGAGATTCGACCTGGAGTAAAGGGTCTCCGCTTATTCAACGAATTGATCGGGGACTCATAAAAATACGATGGCCATGCAAACCGAATCTTCTTGAATCAGGCGCTTTTAGGGCATCGCTCTCCAATCAGGGCATTATCCCCCGGACCTTCATCTCTATACCCGGTGCTTTGATTATCGTGGAATGCCCGGTTAACCGGATCTCAGACAACAGTTTCGGATGAATTATATAGGTTAAAATTGATTATATAATATTTTCCATTTGGAAAAATTCTTGATTCAGTGCGATCATTGATTCCAAACGAAATATTGTTCAGATTGTTAAAACAGCCGGATTTCCGGGGGTGTTAGGTTACAATGACAGATACCGACAAACTAAACAAAATTCTTGATAGATGCAAAGATGTTGCGTCTGTCGCCGCTGATAAGGCAACCGTGATAGCCGACTCCGCATCAGCCAGTGTTTCAGCAGGCATCAAGGAGATGCGCGAGGAATCCGCTGCATCTTCGCGTAAGGACGACGGCAACTATTCCCGGGACGACGATGCTTGCGCAGCGGCGGAGGCGGGCGAGTGCGTGCTCTCCGGCGAGCTGGCCGTCTCCGGTGCAGCGGACGATGCAGCGGAGATAAAGGTCAAGCATTCTGCGGGCGAGGTCGTGAAAGGATGCGTGCAAAAGAGGATCGACGGATTCAAGAGCGGTTTGCAGAATAAAAAACTTCTGATAACCGCAGGAACCATGGCCCTGGTCTGGCTGGCGCTGACCATACTGCCGGCCATAGGGTTCAATCCGGCGCCCGTACAGTCCCTCTCCTTCCTGACCTTCGCGCGGGGAGGGCTCTCCGGCGGCGTGCCCGGGTTTATCGGCGGCCTCATCGGAAAGGGCCTGATCGCCTACTTCGTGACGCTGCTCGTCGTCGGAGGGATCTCCGGCGAGAGCATCGTGTCGAATGTCCGGTCACTTGCCGGACAGTTCTCCGGAGGAAAGTGGGATCTGGCGGCGATCTCCCCGCTTCTCGTCGGCGGCGGGGCGGCTCTCTTCGTCTACAACTTCCTCGCGGGGACGTCGACGATCATGAATTGCATGGTGGGAATCGTGGCGTTCCTCATCGCTGCCCGGGCGCTGGCGAACAGAGCGGGATGCGTGCGGCAGGTCTTTGCCGCGGTCTTTGCGAAAAACGGCAGGGTCGACTCCGGGCTGGTTACGAAGGTGATGGCGGGATGGGCCGGAGGGTTCGCTCTCGGCGTCGTCCTCTCCGTCTTCGGGGGATACACCTGCTACATCGCCGGTTTTGTCCTCCTGGCGGTCGGTGCCGTCCTCATGGTCACCGTTCAGAAGCAGGCAGGAGGCGTCCCGGCATGAGGCCGATGGCGAAACTGCTGCTTGTACTCCTTGCAGCCTTCTTCCTTGCCGGAACTGCGGCTGCGAGTTATTCGCTCACCGATACCAACAGCTACGACTACAAACTGGCGAGCAAGTACATCCACAGCATGGAAGACGACGAATACGTCGTCGAGATGCCGATCGATGTCTACAGGAAAGGGACGGACGACCTTCTTGCAACCGAAAACACCCTGCTGATCATCGGCAACCTCGGAAAGATTGACCCCGAGGGAGAACGGCTTGTCCTGACCGAGATCCCGACAGACGTCTACAGTTACACCTATCAGGGCGACGCAGGCGGCGGCGAGATCAGGCAGATTACGGGAGGAGTCACCGCCAGCCGCTACATCTTCACCGAGTTCGGCATAAACCTGAAGTACAAAACAGTGGGTGATTATGCCAGCTACTTAAAGACCGAACTCGAAAAATCGGTCGCAACTTCCAGCGCAAGGATCGAGTACGTGGATACGACCATAAACGGACACCGCGTCGTCGGCGTGCGCGAGTTGACGGACGACTCCAACTGGGCGGCCGGCGGCGACACCTCGGACAACCACCTGGAGAACACGTTCACCTACTACGTGATCCGTGAGGACTTCTACCCGGCGGGTTCGGGGCTTGCCCACATCAGGATACGGGGCCATGTCGGTTTCGAGCATGACAACGGTCGGAGTTTGACGTATGATCCGATGCCTTCGGAGAGCCAGGTGGCTACGGCACGCTCCGAGATGAGTAAGGCTTACCAGGCCGCGAACCAGGTCGTGGACTCGGTTATCGCCGATGCGGCGAACGCAAAGGGAACGCTCATCGTCGGGAACTACGAAGAGGTCTTCGGCGGCTACGGCGGCGGCAGCTTCTCCATCGATACCCCGGGCGGGGGTGCCGGTGAGAGCGATTACGGCATACCGCTTGCGGTTGTAACCGGGATCGGTGCCGCGGGAGCCGCAGTTGCAGGCGCTGCAGCGGCAGCCGGCGGCGGCAAAGGCGGCAGCGAAACGGAGCGTACCAGCACCTACCGGATGAGGATCCGCAAAGACTTCGAGGATTACATCGTCTGCGGGAAGAGCCCCGAGACCATATACGCCCAGATGATCGAGATCACCGCGGAAGGCGAGACGATCGAGCGCGACGACCTCACCGCGACGCTCTCGATAACCTCCGGCGGCGGGCTCCGGGTCGAAGACCCGACGCTCGCCGGCAGTTACATGGGAGCGTTCGTATCTGCGGACGAGAACGAGCTCGCGGAGGAAGGCATCGTCAGGGTGGCCTACACCGGAAAGGGCGGGTCGTTCACGAACAACATCCACTTCCGGATCATCGGCGAGCCGAGGATCAAGTTCCCCGAGCAGGGGGAGGCCATGGACATGCGGCTGAACGTCCTCTACGGCGACGGCAAGACCTACGACGTCGAGGTCGAACTCGTCGACTTCATCGAGCCGCCGAAGGAGGTCACGATCACCCAGGCCGACGAGGCGCCGTTCACGAGCTCGTTAGAGAAGATCGACGATACGCACTACATCGCAAAGATCGTCAACACGAGCCCGCTGCCCGAGAAGGGAGCCAAGGTGACGAGATACGGTGCGAGAGTCATCGCCACCCGCGAGGATGACGAGGTCGTCGAAGAAGCGTTCACGGTGATCTTCTACCCCGAGGGCATCAGCGTCACCGACGTCGTCTACGACGACGAGGGGCACGCCCAGTTTGCGGCCTACGACGATCGGGACACGGAAGAGGACGACGTTGCAGTGACCGGGTTCATCGTGAACCTCGCCGTCAGGGTGACCGAGAACGGGAAGGAAGTGGTGAAACTCCTGGACGGGACGGAGTACGCGCCCGAGTTCGGCGAGATCAAGGGAACCGAGCCGAGAACGGAGGTCCTTGCCTCGAAGTTCAAGTACACCATCGAGAAGAAGCCGGACAACACCAACAAGGCCTACAAGTTCACCCCCGCCCAGCAGATCGGCGAGGACGAGAGGAACCCGTACTTCCTGGAACTCCCGATCACCTGCGAGTACGGTGACGAGACCTACGAACTCGATCTCCCCATCCGCCTCATCGGCGACAAACTCGGGGTGCGCAAGGACCGCGAGACCGAACTTGCGAACTTAAAGAAGAGGATCCAGAAGTTCGGCATCAATCCGGACACCGCCCGGTTCCTGCGGGAGAACGTGCAGAACTTCACTGCCGCCGAGCTCCGCCTGATGAGCAAGAAGATCGTCTACGACTCGATCGTCTACTACACCCAGGAGTCGGCGGACTTCATGGAGACCGCCGACACCATGGACGACTGGATCACCTTCCTCTCCGTCGTGAAGTGGTTCGGCGACCAGGCGTTCTCGTACCTCATGACCATCTACACGGGGCCTGCGGGAGAGGCGATCCTCACCCCCACAAAGGAGCTTACGGTCGAACTGATCGGCGAGATGTCGGCCGACCTCTTCATGGGCAACGGGGTGAGCTGGGACCAGATCAAGGTCGGTGTGCACATCTCCGAGATGATCGAGAACTACACCAAGTCGTGCTTCGAGGACCTGGCGACGGCGAACCCGAAGAAGCTCGCCCAGGTGATCGCGGGGCTCTGCGTCTTCAACCTGGTGCGCCACTACACCTTCGATCTCGATGAGAACGGCAAACGCAGCCTGTACAATGCGATCATCTCGTCGTTCTCCGACATCTCGCTCGAGTTCTTCTCGAACAAGTTCTCGGGCTTCCTCAAGAGCAAGGTCAACGACCCGAAATCGAGCATCTCCAAGCTCCTGAACTCGTCGGCGGCCAGGATGCTCGAGGACATGATGCCGGAGGGCAAACTCGCGGTCCCCGGCGTGAACACCCTCACGGAAGACGTAGCGGTAGGCCCCATCCTCCAGAAGTACGTCGAGGGGCTGTTCGGCTTCGGTGCGTCCTACGTGACGCAGGAGTTAGGAACGGCGGCTGCCGAGACCCTCTACGTGAAGGTGAAGGTTGGCGTCCCCGATTCGGACCGGGAGATCGACTGGTATGTCTTCATAGACCCGATCAAAGCGGCCGACAAACTCTTCGAGTACATCTTCACGACGCTCTACGAGAAGTTCCCGTTCCCGACCGCGGAGCTGGGAGCCGCCTCCGAAATGCGCGACCCGCTCTACATGGACCCGTCGACCAACCAGCGGATCGGATGATCCCCGGTCGATCTTTTTTTGCGACTGTTCGCCCGGGGTCGTTCGGCTCCGGGGTTGCATCGGATTTCGGCTCGGTTCATGAAGCCATCATAAATTTGCCTTCGTTGCAGCCCGCGAGGAGGTTGCCGGCGATCGGGTCCGCGTATGCAGGCACCCGCGCCTTCACGTCGTCGCATACCGCTGAGTCCTCGCTCATACAGAGACTCCGGCAAGGATGGGCAGGGCGGCGAGGAACGGGATCCGGGGGAAACTCAGAGGATAGAGCCGGGTCAGGGATGGTTAAGGTAGGGGTTGGAGGTGAGTCAAAGAGCGGCGACCGGTTTCTATCCATTCCCTTCCTGCAGCAGGGTGGAGATATCTTTCTCAGTCCTGCAGAGGCGCACCATCGATTGTGCAATCCGGTAAGGGTCGATCTCTTCCCCGAAGAAGAACTGAAGCCTCGTCCACCCAGAAGAGTCGGTAGCGAGCTCGACCCGCTGCGTGTCCGGGATGACCGTGGAGAGGTGCTCGCGGAGTCCGGGCAGGAAGTCCGCAACCTTTGGGTACTCTTTGTGTCTGACCTGTATCTCGATACTGATCGAATCTTTCCAGTCGCCAAACTCGTAGTGCACCGCTCCCGGCCATCCTTCGCGGTATATGCAGACGTTCTCCCTGGTCGCGTGCGTCGAGAATATGGGCGGCTTTAACTTCGAGAATTTCTCGACGACCAATCGAAGCCGTAGCCTCTGTCTCTTTATCTCCGGATCCGCCTCTCCCGATACCAGGAAGCGGGAATGATAGAAATACTCATGCCTGCTGAGCCGGTAGCGCTCGACCACCAGCAACCGCAGATCGAGATCGCTGTGTTCGTTGAGGTAGCTGAACTCCCGAATAAGGTCGTCCGGGGCAGCGTCGAGGACGACAATACCCCGGATCTGCCCGGCTCTCAGATACGAGGCAACGTTGCTCTTCAGCAGGGCGAGCCGTTCCCCGGGATTCTCTTCCCCCTCGGCGCCGGCCATAGATTGGAGTGTTTCTTCGAGACGATCCGCAGATCTCTTGTTCACCTCATCAGGCGTAAGGTTACGCATTGCAGAGAGGTGGTCGCATAACCGACCGACGATCTCGCGCCGCGACTCCTCGTTGCGGGCCAGTTTCACCTCGACGATAACCAGCAGCCCGTTGCTGTCGATGAGAAAGATATCGGCGAACCCGGCTTCAAACGGAAATTCCCGGCTGATCGTGACGAGCGCGGAATCGCCACGGTCGACGAGGAGGACCGGGTGCCCGGCAAGGATCTCCTGCAGTTCGTACTCGTTCCTGAAGGGTTCCGGCTGCTGGGCCAGCTCGCTCCCTTCGCCTATTCGTATCGCAGGCATCGAATCTCCATAGCGAATATGGAGGGAGAGGTTGATAGATGTTTATCAATAGGGGCGGGCGGGCATGGAGTTTTAGAGGTGGCTCCTAGCACAGGGCCAAAACGGGGAGATATTAAGGTGCTTCTCCAGACAACAGTTATGCCCTCGAAAAAGGTATTGGATGCCCTTACAAAGAGGATTTTATCCCGATTGCGCTCCTGCAAGTCGGTGATGCTCTTCCAGCTCACCTCTCACCCACTCAAGTGTCTTGCAAAACGCATGGAAGCGGTTCTCATCCTCGAGTGGAGAGAGGGGGCGGCTCGACCAGGTATCAATTTTGTCCGGGTTAAACGAGAGGCCACTTTCGCGGTTCAGCCGGTCAAACATCTGTTGACGCATTTCTTTCCGGTTAAACGGAGGAAATCCCAGTAAATAGTCGAAGGTAGGGGAGATGTCACCTCCTCCACCCAACGAAACGATCTTGCAGTATTTTCCATCCGGCATGTTGAGCCCGATGCTCACCGATCCATAGTTTGCACCTCTTCCATATTTCAATGAGAAATTTTGTGATCCCGCCCATTCGATTATACTATCTGCAATACGTACAGAGTCTTCACCTGCTTCTTCCTGCACCTGCAGAAGGAAAGACTCCCGATCCCATTGCCGTGGTTTTCCAGACCGGACCTTCTTGGTGTCTACTGCCCTCATGGTCTGACCGACGACCCTGGAAACGAGGGTTTTTTCCTTTCGGCCGGTATACTGCTTTACCTCCACGCCAAGTACTTCGGCGGGATTCATCTGTTCATTCAGAAACTCAATAATCCTCTTCAGTTCGGGGGGAACTGTATCGGCAACAAAGAGGAGTCGGATCTTACCCTGCCGAAGGTTCGCCAGCGCCGCATTCCAGTAATCGTCCGGGTCAGTGGAACCTGACAAGAAGGCTGCAAGCACCTCTTCAGGATCAGCCCCTTTCTCTTCACAGGTGTGAGTAAAGGATCTGATGATATCTTCGATATTCCAGTACTGCACTGAGTTCGCTGCATAGTCCAGCATCTGGGCAACCACCTCGCGGCGAGCTCGGGAATCGCAGCTCCGCTTCACCTCGACGAGGGTAGGGATTCCGTCCTGGTCAATGAACAAATGGTCGAGCGCCCACCGCCCTGTACCGTCATCGCTATCCGGAACACCCATTTCACGGGTGATCAACAGCCACCTCCTCGGCTCGGTCGGATCGATCTGGTCGCCGGCAAGAAGTGCAGGATGGTTCTTGAGGAGCTGCTGAAGGAGGTCTTCAGAATCATACGGGGTTTCGACCATCTCTAGTAATTCGTCACCGTCTTTGAGGAGGAATATCTTGCCGCTCATATTGTAGATCTCAGCAGACCCGACATATAAAAAGAGACGACTGGAACATGCTGATAGCGAGATACCTCGCCCGGGAGTGCCTGAAGTGGCGAAGGAAAAAAAACTCCGGACCATAGTATTCCGGTTTATCACCGTAGATAGAGGAAAAATCGAAGATGCCTCCTGCAGATTCAGGATTGGGAAAATCATGAGCTAACTGAATACAGAAAAATGGTAGGTTAATATAGCCCCGATCCAAAATGGATACTTATCGTATCGCAACAACCGGAGAGGGAAGATGGGAATGGGATCTGCAGAGACAGCCCGCCTTCTGCCCCCTCCGCAACGAGGCACCCCCATGATCCCTGATACCCTCCGAGCCCGGCTCGCCACCGGTGAAGACAGCCGCCGCCAGTTCAAGCGCGACGCCACCAATGCCGATGCCCTTGCTGCAGAGATGGCGGCATTTGCCAATGCCGAAGGGGGCACGCTTTTTCTCGGTGTTGCTGACGATGGCTCCGTACCGGGCCTCTCACGCACGGATGTGAATCGACTCAACCAGCTCATCAGCAACGCGGCCTCGCAGCATGTGAAGAGCCCGTTGACGGTGCAGACCGAGAATGTTCAGGTGGATGAAGATCGCATCGTCATCGTGCTCACCGTTCCGAAGGGGCAGGATAAACCCTACTTCGATAGAAACGGCGTGATCTGGCTCAAAAACGGGGCGGACAAACGACGGGTGAACTCCAGGGAGGAACTCCGCCGCCTCTTCCAGAGCGTCGATCAGTTCCATGGTGACGAACTGCCGACCAAAGCAGGCATCGACAAACTGGACAGACTGCGCTTCCGGGACTTTCTGCGGGACGCCTATAATCAATCCTACCCGGATTCGCCTGAAGAACTGATAAAACTCCTGCAGAACATGAACCTGGCCGCGGACGACGGCATGCTGAATCTGGCCGGTGTGCTCCTCTTTGCTGAGAAGCCCGAGTGGATCAAACCGCAGTTCATCATCAAGGCCATCCGCTATCCCGGCAACGCCATTCACGTAAGCGAGTACCTCGACAGCGAGGATTTCTCCGGGACGCTCCCTGAGGTCTTCGAAGGTGCCATGGCGTTTGTCATGCGCAACCTCAGGAAAACCCAGGCAGGCAAGGGAATCAATGCACCAGGGGTTCCGGAAATTCCACCGGTTGTCTTTGAGGAACTGCTGGTCAATGCCCTGGTGCATCGGGACTATCTGGTCAGTGCACCTATCCGGCTGTTCGTCTTCGATAACCGCATCGAGATCATCAGCCCCGGCCATCTCCCGAACAACCTGACAGTGGCAAAAATCCGGGCAGGTAACTCCAATATCAGGAATCCGATCCTGGCATCGTACGTCGCAAAGGGGCTGTTGCCGTACCGCGGCCTCGGCTCCGGTATCAAACGTGCTCTCGAAGACTGGCCCGAGATCGACTTTGCCGACGACCGGGACGGTTGCCTCTTCACCGTCACAGTTCACCGAAAGGAGGAGAAAAGTTCGGAGAAAAGTTCGGAGAAAAGTTCGGAGAAAATTCTCGTGCTTCTGAAGACCGAACCCCGGCTGGCAGCCAGAGAGGTCGCAGAAAGGCTGGAAATCACGCAGAGAGCAGTTGAAAAGCAGATCGCCAAACTTCGCGAAGATGGTCGGCTCCGTCGCATCGGCCCTGCCCGGGGCGGCCACTGGGAGGTACTGGAATGACCTTCACCGAAGCAAGCCTCATCCCCGGGATAGGTGAGCCGCCGACATGATCGAGGGGAAAGACCGGCTCCGTGAGGAGATGTTGCCCGGGCTACCTGAACCGGCTGAAACGTAACATGGGAGTAAAACAAAAGAACAAACTACCGTCCCAAACGAGGACGGTAGCGAGTATAACAGGTACACATGCTGTACAATCTCATAAGAGGTTTTTGGTGTCTAACAAATCCAGAATACGCCGTTATAGGCAAGTGAAAAAATTAGACGCTCTCCCCCCACATCACTGTGCCGCCTTCTTCTCCTGCACCGGCGGATTCTTGATCGTAACATCGATCGACTTCGAATTCTTCCCGCGAACCTCCACCTTATACGTGCCCGGCGCCGGGAACTTGTGCGCGAAGAACGTGTAGGTCTGCGGGCCGCCGGCGGAGAGGTCCTGCTTCTTGCCGACCTGTTCGCCGTTGATCCACAACTGCGCCTTGAAGTGCGTGTTCCAGTCCGAAGAGGGGATACCCTCGTTGTCGAACCAGTAGCCGATGCTCACCGAGACGTTCGGGAAGAAATACACGTTGCCCTTCTCGTCACGGCCGCCGCCCGTGCTGCCGCTGACCGTGGCAGTTGCTTCGACGGAATTTATGGTTGCATCCCGATATGTAGGAGCCATGGCACCTCATTTATAAAAGTAGTATAATAAATTGCCCTTCCGGTGTACTAGTGCTACACCTCGCCGAACTCCGTCCTGAAGGTTACGGCGATTTACCAGGGGCATGTCAATTCTCCAACAACGGGTTGGAGATTTACACAGCGAGTTCTGGCGTCAGAAGCCTTTCTTCTTTCAAATTTCAGCGCAGAAAGTCATTTTTGAGGCACACACTGCCTTCAGAAAACTCGCACGGGCGGTGCGAGGAATATGTGGGCGATGTTATACCCGGGTTATAACTGTTCGATTTGCCACCAAACATAAAACGAAAAGGCATCTTACAAATTTAGAATTGGGAAAAATCAAGAGATACCGGAATATGGAAATTGGTAAGTTAATATAGTCCCGATCCAAAATTGATACTTAACGTGTTGTAACGACCCGAGAGGGAAGGCTGGATGGAATCTACAGAGAGACAGCCCGCGTTCCCCCCGCAGTCCTTGCAAAGTTCTCTTGAGGTCAAACAATGGTCCCCACGACAACATCCCTTGCTCAACTCGAATCTCATCTCTGGGAAGCCGCTAATATCCTTCGTGGACCTGTCGATGCGGCCGACTTCAAGACGTACATCTTTCCGCTGCTCTTCTTCAAACGGATCTCCGATGTTCACGATGAAGAGTATCGGGCAGCTCTCGCCGAATCTGGAGGTGATGAAGAGTATGCCCGGTTCCCGCAGAACTACCGATTCCAGATCCCTCATGAGTGCCATTGGAACGATGTCCGCAAGGTGACGACAAACGTCGGGCAGGCTCTTCAGAAAGCAATGCGGTGCATCGAGACGGCGAATCCGGATACGCTCTACGGCATCTTCGGTGATGCGCAATGGACGAACAAGGACCGCCTCTCCGACGCCCTGCTACGAGACCTCATCGAGCATTTCTCCCGGATCAACCTCGGAAATGAGGCCGCCAAAGCCGATATTCTCGGCCAGTCCTACGAGTATCTCATCAAAAAGTTTGCCGACCTCACAAACAAGAAAGCGGGAGAGTTCTATACCCCACGGGCGGTGGTGCGGCTGATGGTCAACATCCTTGACCCGCACGAGGGCGAGACGATCTACGACCCGGCCTGCGGGACAGGGGGGATGTTGCTCGAGGCAATCCACCATGTTCGCGAGGCTCATGGCGACGACCGGACACTCTGGGGCAAACTCTTCGGCCAGGAGAGGAACCTCACCACCTCGGCCATCGCCAGAATGAACCTCTTCCTGCATGCCGCGGAGGACTTCTTGATCGTGCGTGACGATACCCTCCGCCGCCCGGCGTTCTTCTCGGGCGACAATCTCGCGACCTTCGATTGTGTCATCGCGAATCCCCCCTTCTCGCTTGAGAAATGGGGCGAAGAGGTCTGGACCAGCGATCCTTTCGGCCGCAATTTCGCCGGAATGCCACCGGCGAAAAGCGGCGACTACGCCTGGGTGCAGCACATGATCAGGTCGATGGCACCCGGGACCGGCCGCATGGCGGTTGTGCTGCCGCACGGGGTGCTCTTTCGCATGGGAAAAGAAGGTGCCATCCGGAAGAAGATCCTCGGCATGGACCTGCTCGAAGCGGTGATCGGCCTGGGTCCGAACCTCTTCTACGGCACCGGTCTCGCCGCCTGCATCCTCGTCTTCCGCCAGCGCAAAAGCGACGGCCGGAAGAAGAAGGTGCTCATCATCGATGCTTCGAAGGAGTACAGAACCGGCCGCGCCCAGAACGAACTGCTCCCCGAGCATGTCGACCGCATATACAGGTGGTATCGGGATTTCGCGGACGTAGAGGGTGTTGCCCGGGTGGTGGCGCTCGAGGAGATCGCGTCGAACGACTACAACCTGAATATCCCCCGTTACGTCGAGCCGAAGATCGAGGTGGAAGTGCCAACCGTCGAAGAGGCGCTGCAGCAACTCCGCGAGAGCGCGGAGGCGGCGTTTGCGGCGGAAGAGCGGCTTATCGCTATCCTGAAGCGGGAGGGCCTTCTCGCATGAGGACCAAGTGGGGACTAAGTGGGGACCAAGTTGAGGCGCTACGTGCCTGCATGGCAGGACCCGTAACCGAACTCATACTCCTTACCGGGAGGGAGACACCGTGACCACCCGCATCACGCAGCAGCAGCTTGAATCCTACCTCTGGGGGGCGGCCGTGCTTCTCCGCGGAACCATCGATGCCGGTGACTACAAGCAGTTCATCATGCCGCTGCTCTTCTACAAGCGCCTCTGCGATGTCTACGACGAAGAGACAGAGACGGCACTTGCGGAATCGGGTGGAGATGTCGATTTCGCCGCGTTCCCGGAGAATCACCGATTCCAGATCCCGCCCGAGGCACACTGGCGTGAGGTGCGGAAGGCCGCGCGGGACGTCGGGCAGGTCCTCCAGGCCGGCATGCGGGCGATCGAGACGGCGAACCCCGATAAACTCTACGGCATCTTCGGCGATGCGCAGTGGACCAACAAAGACCGCCTCTCCGACGCCATGCTCCGTGACCTCATCGAGCACTTCTCCTCGCTCGAACTCACCATTGCGAATCTTCCCGAGGACGAACTCGGCAACGGCTACGAATACCTGATCAAGAAGTTTGCCGACGATTCCGGCCATACTGCGGCCGAGTTCTACACCAACCGGACCGTCGTCCACCTCATGACCGAGCTGCTGGAGCCGCAGCCGGGAGAGACCATCTACGACCCGACCTGCGGCTCCGGGGGCATGCTCCTCTCCGCCATCGCCCACCTCCGCCGCCGGGGACTGGAGTGGCGCAATGTCCGCCTTTACGGGCAGGAGCGCAACCTGATGACCTCCTCCATCGCCCGGATGAACTGCTTCCTCCACGGCATCGAGGACTTCCACATCGTGCGCGGCGACACCCTCTCCGAGCCCAAATTCGTGGAAGGCGACCGCCTGCAGCGGTTCGATGTGGTGCTGGCAAATCCGCCCTACTCCATCAAGCAGTGGGACCGTTCTGCCTTTGCCGCAGACCTCTGGGGGCGCAATGTTTTTGGTACGCCACCGCAGGGCCGAGCCGATTACGCCTTCTGGCAGCACATCCTGGCCAGCATGGATGAAGAGACCGGCCGGTGTGCCATCCTCTTCCCGCACGGCGTCCTCTTCCGGCAGGAGGAGGCGGAGATGCGCCGGAAGTTGATCGAGGCGGACCTGATCGAGTGCGTGCTGGGCCTCGGGCCGAATCTCTTCTACAACTCCCCGATGGAGGCTTGCGTGGTCGTCTGCCGGACGAAAAAGCCCAGGGAAAAACAGGGTAAGATCCTCTTCATCAACGCTGTGGGCGAAGTCACCCGG
This sequence comes from Methanobacteriota archaeon, assembly GCA_023436625.1. Lineage (GTDB taxonomy): Archaea > Halobacteriota > Methanomicrobia > Methanomicrobiales > Methanoculleaceae > Methanoculleus. The sequence continues at coordinate 34,412 of JAEZIP010000055.1, forward strand.
GAACGGGCGCAGAGCTTCCTCACGGAAGAGCACATTGAGCGGATCGTCGGGGCCTATCGGGCGTTCAGGAACGAATCAGAGTTCGCCCATATTGCAACAATCGAGAAAATTCGGGATCTTGAGGGAAATTTGAGTCTTCCACTTTATGTGAAGACGAGATCTATTAACGGAAATGATGGCGGCAATCCCGAAACTTACGGCCTAAAACAGGCTCTTGTTGAGTGGCAACAAAGCTCAAAGACGTTGCGAGAAACAATTGGCAACATTTTAAGAGAGCAGGAGGAAGAGCTGCATGGTTAACTCGACTTATTTCTCACCAGAAAAGTTGAATGAAGTTATCCAGAACCTTGCTTCCTGGGTTGAGAAAAGACCACTCATTCTCAAGAGATTTGATGCAGATGATTCTGAATCTCTATACAACTCCCGGAATGGCCTGAATCGTTTCACATTTATCCGACCCCATAGGGAGTTCAAAAATATTCGTGTCCCTACGCTTTGCATAGTTGAAACATCTGAATGTGATTTCGACCGCTGCTGTCTGGACATTATTCCTGCTAAATGTCACATTGGAGTCATAACGCAAAAAACAGCTGTCTCTACTTTTGAGTCCCGAGCGACGGTGCACAAACTTCAAGGGATTACCATTCCTTCACTACAATCTCTAAGTGATAGTATTACCGATAACCGCTTTAAGGCACTGTTTGAGAGTAGGTTACCAAATGGTGAAGAAATATCGGTGCTCTCACCAAAGTTGAGCTCGTATATTATCGAAATTATCGCATCCGATGAAGAAAATCGTAGCGCTCTTGAAACTGCAGCCGATCAACTCTCCAGATCGCGTTCGATATCTGACGCCGAATGGAGCCAAGAAAACGCCATTCATACTGCTTTAGCGATTTTCGGGCTAGGGAAAAACGCCAATCCTAGTGAAATCGCAGTCCAACAGGGTGCATCTACCAGTTTAGGAAACTTTGGTGCCTATATTCTTGAAGACAATGTAATCAACAGAGATGCTTCACAGATTCCAGGATTTTCGTTGATTGAGAAGGAATTGACAGGGCGAGCTATCTTTAAAAAAGGTTCTGAGTATCTTGAAGTTTACACAGCAAATCGAGGTCCACTTGAAGAAATGCTCGGCGTCGATTTGATTTATCTAAACGAAGCACGAGGCAATATAGTCATGATTCAATATAAAATGCTCGAAGAAACATCTAACAATAGTGAGGATAGAACGGATTGGGTTTTCAGGCCTGATAATCAAGCAAAAATAGAGATCTTGCGAATGCGGCTTCCCCCAGTGAGAGTTAAAATAGATGATTACAGGCTTAATCCGAATCCATTTTATTTCAAATTCATAAAGAGAAGAGTAACAGGCGAGTCCCCTCAGTCTATTCTCATGTCCCTTGACCATCTGAAACAATTTATCCGATCCCCTCGTGCAAGAGGATCAAGGGGGGGCATTCGGGTGAGCTACCAAGCTCTTGGGGGCACATATCTTAGGGAATCGGACATCATATCTCTCATTCGTTCCGGATATATTGGCACACATCGAGTTGCTTTTAACGCACTGAGGACTATGATTTACAAAGTGTCTAAGGGTAACAGATCGTTAGTTCTTGCATGGCAAAGAAGAGTCCATCAGGAGAATGACAGACCGTGAACTTCCAACTCAACCCAGATTGGGAAAAACTCCCAATATTCGATCGGACTGAGTGGAAACGGCTGCCGTTTGGTGCGTTCGCCGAAAGTATCAACGAGCGTGTCGAGCCGGCAGATGCGGCGGAAGAGATCTACGTCGGGCTGGAACATCTCGACCCCGTGAACCTGCACATCCGCCGGTGGGGCAAGGGTAGCGATGTCATCGGCACCAAACTCCGTTTCCGTAAAGGCGACATCATCTTTGGACGGCGCCGAGCCTACCAACGCAAGTTGGCCGTTGCAGAGTTCGACGGCATCTGCTCGGCGCACGCGATGGTCGTGCGGGCAAATCCGGAAGTGGTGCTGCCGGAGTTTCTGCCGTTTTTGATGATGAGTGACAGGTTCATGAACCGTGCAGTGGAGATCTCGGTCGGTTCACTCTCGCCCACCATCAACTGGAAAACGCTCAAGAACGAAGAGTTTGACCTCCCGCCGCTCGACCAGCAGCGCCGTATTGCGGAGGTGTTGTGGGCGGTGGATATGTGTCGCGAAACAACATTGACTTTCGTAGAATCGATGCGGCGTGCTCAAAAATCTAAAGAGAGGGCTTTGCTCTCGTGCGGGCCAAATGGGGCTGATCTAAAGCATACAGAAGTTGGATCCCAATCTTCAATATGGTCGATTAAAGGTATCCGCGACCTCGTTAAGACAGAAAAACACTCACTTTTAGCAGGACCATTTGGGACGATATTCAAAGCAAAGGATTTCCGAAAGGAAGGCGTCCGGATAATACAAATTCGCCATATTACAAAACAGGGCTTCGTGTGGAACGAAGATGAGACCTACATGGATTTAGATGTCTATCATCGCCTTCATGAGCCATATACCGTTCGTCCAGGGGATCTTCTCATAACAAAAATGGGCGAACCACCAGGCATAGCATGCATCTATCCGAGCGACGGTCCAGTTGCTATGGTAACCCCTGACGTCATCAAGGCTACTATCGATGAATCAAAGGCAGATGTTCGATTCCTTAAATACCTGTATAATAGTTCGACAATACAGATTCAGGTGAGCAAATTAATCAAGGGAGGTACCAGATCAAGGGTCTCTTTGAACGAGTTTTTCCGATTAGATCTTCCGATTCCCCCATTAGAAGAGCAGAAAAAAATTGCTGATAATCTCGATTCATTTGAATCGGGCATTGCTGCTACGAAAAGGCTGTCAAACAATTTCTCCAAATTGCTAATGGAGTGCACAGGAGTATTACTTTGATAGTTGCACTCTTCACCGAATCTACTACCATCGAGCAGCGGGTCATCGACACCGTCACCCAACACGCGGCAGCGGTGTCGAGGATTAAGCCATATTGAGGCGATTAGTCCGACACGTAATTAGGGTGGTTCACAATAGGCTTTTTCCCTCCAGAAATGTCACGAGATTTTGCTCATTTATATTTGGATCGTACATCTGCTTCTCAAAACTAACCTAAACGTCGTACACTCAAATAGCAACTGTAATCCCTCAGAACGTGTAATGAACGTTTGAATGAGTTCGCGGGCAAAAAAGGTAAGCAATCCAATCTCCTCTGGTGGCGGTGGAGTTATTTTTGAAACACATGTTCAGGCTGCATTTGCTGTATTAATGTTAGCCGGAGGATTTGCGCCATGTTTGCCTGCGTGGCCGATCAGTAAAATCAAACTTCAGGCGAAGCATACTGGTTTCAATACAGATGACCTGATTATTTTCACCAAGGATCCGATAAGTGACTCTGAATCAAAGATACTCGCTCAAGTCAAGCGCACAATCAAAATTACAGAGGATAACAAAACGTTTGGTGAGGTCATCTATGCGGCATGGTCGGATTTCTCAAATCCACAATTGTTTAATTCAGGAAGAGATTTCCTCGCGCTGGTTACTGGACCTTTGAGTGCTAATGACATAAAATATGTTAGAGAATTACTTGAAATGGCACGACATTCTGAAAACGCCCGCGACTTTCTCACAAAGGTAGAAATATCCAATTTCAGTAGCGATCAGAAGAGGGCAAAACTCAGTGCGTTTAGAGTTCAGTTGAATAAGGCAAAGGGAATAGATATTTCCGAGGATGAGCTCTGGAGATTCATGAAAGCCTTTCATCTTCTCGGCTACGATTTGGATATCAAAGCGGGGGTTACTCTATCGCTCCTTCATTCATTAATCGGACAATACTCACCTGAAAATGCTCATAATTTATGGCTCCAAGTTGTAAGTGAGGTTCAATCGGCAAATCAAAACGCAGGCACTCTTGACATTGAGAAATTCCCTAGAGAGATCCGTGATGCATTCAGAGAAAGGCCGGTAAGAGTAATTCCCAAAGATCTTCTTCCAGAGGAGACTGGCGTCGCGAAATCAGATTATGCTTCGGTACCACCCACCCAGGAACTGGCAATGGCGATGCTGTTGGGTGGATGGAATGAAGCTTTAAGCGGTGACAAGAAAGTTGTTGAACAACTTTCCGGAAGCAGGTATGCAGACTGGATCAGCAACCTACGTGATGTCTTTTTACAAAACAGAGCGCTATTAAACCATAAAAACGCTGAATGGGAAGTCACTGGGCGTCTTGAGGTTTGGAACGCGCTTGGGCAAAGAGTGTTTGATGACCATTTAGAAATATTCAAAGATATTGTGATAAGTGTTCTGAAAGAACGTGATCCCAAGTTTGAATTGCCATCTGAAGAGCGATTTGCAGCTAATATCCATGGGAAAGTACTATCGCATTCGAACGCCTTGAGGAAAGGCCTTGCAGAAAGTCTAGCCTTGCTTGGGAATCACCCCGACGCGCTTACATCATCCTCACTTGGTACGGTGAGGGGCATCGCGGTTTTTGCCGTGTGGGAGATCTTGAAAGACGCCGACTGGGTGCTGTGGGCAAGCCTCAATGATCTGTTGCCTCTTCTGGCAGAAGCAGCCCCCAGGGAATTCTTGGATGCTGTTGAAAATGCATTGATTCATGAACCGTGCCCATTCGACACCTTATTTGCACAAGAAAATTCTGGAGTCATGGGAACCACTTACATAAGTGGTCTTCTCTGGGCGCTGGAAACCCTGGCTTGGGATCCAGAGTATCTCATCCAAGGGGTCAGTCTCCTAGGGGATCTTGCTGCACGAGACCCTGGAGGTAAATGGGCAAATCGCCCGGCAGAATCATTAACGACCATTTTACTACCGTGGCTCCCACAGACCTGCGCCTCAATTACAAAGAGAGAAACTGCTGTAAAAACACTGATCGATGAACAACCAGATGTGGCATGGAACCTTCTGGTGTCTCTCCTACCCCGACAACACCAAACCTCCTCTGGCTCCCGCAAACCAACATGGTGGGAGAGAACGCCCGACAACTGCTCAAAGGACATTACACACGAGGACTATTGGAAGCAGGTAGCCATTTACGCAGAACTTGCATTACACATGGCAAAAAGCGACCCCGTGATACTCGCCAATCTCGCTGATTATCTCGGTCATCTCCCGCCGTCAGCACAAAAGCAGCTTTTGGAACACTTTAGCTCTGCTGCAACCACATCGCTGCCGGAAGTGGAAAGACTTGCACTGTGGAACGCACTCGTAAATCTAGTTCTAAAGCACAGGAAATATGCAGACGCCAAGTGGGCTATGAAGCCAGAGTTGGTGGATACAATTGCTTCCATCGCTGAAAAATTGGCACCCGCAGCATCAAAATATCGTCACCAGCGACTCTTCAACAAGGGAGGTTTAGATCTTTATGAAGAGAAGGGCAACTACAAAGAGCAGCAGGAAAAATTGGAGATCCGTCGTCAGGAAGCCATCGAGGAGATCTGCAGGGACGAAGGCATTCAAGGAGTTATTGAGTTTGCCAAAACTGTTGAGTCAACTTGGGAGGTTGGATTAGCTTTTGGGATGGTCGCAAACGGCGAGGCAGATGTGGCGATTTTGCCCGAGTTGCTGACTACAAATCAGAAGTCACTTGTACAGTTTGCTGGCGGGTTTGTTTGGAGACGGTTTCAAAAGTGGGGTTGGAAGTGGGTTGACGAACTAGAAACTTCGCAGTGGAAACCAATACAGACAGGACAACTTTTGGCCTACTTGCCTTTTATACCCGATACATGGAAGCGAGCAAAACGGTTTCTCGGAAAAGACGAATCCCCATACTGGACGAAGACACACGCAAATCCCTTTGAGATCGACAGGTGTCTTGAATATGCTGTCGATCGCTTGATTGAGTATGGTAGGCCCCTTGCTGCGATTAGATGTATCAAGAGAAGCGTGGATGACAACCAGCTGCTTGATGCTGAAAGAGCTGTCCGGGCATTGCTCGCAGTGCCAGGCTCTTCAGAAAACGTTAGTTCGGTAGACACGTACGAGATCACGGAACTTATCAAAGCATTGCAGAATGATTCAAGTGCAAAACCTGATGACCTCTTCAGAGTCGAATGGAGATACCTTACTCTTCTGGATGGGTACCTCGATGTTTCCCCGAAAACCCTGGAGCAAAGGCTGGTTGATGAACCTGACTTCTTCTGTGAATTAATTCAAGCGGTATTCCGCTCCGATAGAGAAGGGCCCACAAGCAAAGAACCCTCTAAAGAGCAGAAGAGGATTGCAGAAAGTGCATACCAGTTACTTTACGAGTGTAGTACTACCCCTGGAACTCAAAAAGATGGAACTTTTGATGGCAACGCATTGAAGTCTTGGGTAAGAAAAGTCAAAGAAAGATGTAAGGAATCCGGCCATACAGAGATCGCTATGAGTATGGTGGGTCAAGTCCTCATCCATGCCCCACACGATCCAGATGGACTCTGGATTCATCACACTGCTGCCAAGATACTAAACGCTAAAGATGCAAAGTCCATGCGGGAAGGGTTTACGACTGCCCTCTATAACTCACGTGGCGCCCATTTTTCCTCATCAGGGGATGAAGAGCAGGTCATCGCAGAAAAATATCGAATCAAGGCAGAGGAGATAGAAATTCATGGATATCATCGTTTAGCGGACGCACTTAGAAGGCTAGCATCCTTATACCAACAGGACTCGGAACGGGAAGCGCAAGGAGGGTCATTCAATGAGTAGACTCGGTGGCAACGCTATCTTCACCGAATCCTCCACCGTCGAGCAGATGATCCTCGACACCGTCACCCGAAAGCGGCGAGCTGACCGCCTGACCGTCCGGGAACCCCTTCCCGGCCGGGCCGCGTCCCTCGACGGCGACCTCCACCCGGCCCGCTGGGACTACCTGCCCCCCGCCCAGATCCCGCGCAGGTCCGGCGACGTGATGGTAGAGTCGTGGCTTCGGGACGCGCTCATCCGTTTGAACCCCGAGATCGCCGCCGAGCCCGACCGGGCCGACGAAGTGATCTACAACCTCCGCGCCATCCTCCTCGCCGTGCAGGCCGACGGCCTCGTGCGGGCGAACGAGAACTTCATGGCCTGGCTCCGGGGCGAGAAGACCATGCCCTTCGGGAAGAACGGCGAGCACGTCCCGGTGCGCCTCGTCGACGCCGATAACCCAGGCAGCAACCACCTCGTCGTCACCAACCAGTGGACCTACCAGATCGGCCCGATAGAGAAGCGGTTCGACGTCGTCTTCGTCGTCAACGGACTGCCGCTGGTCGTCGGCGAGGCAAAGACCCCCACCCGGAGCGCGGTGACCTGGTTTGACGGTGCGTTCCAGATCAACGAGATCTACGAGAAGCAGGTGCCGGCCATGTTTGTACCGAACGTCTTCTCCTTCGCCACCGAGGGCAGGGTCTACCGCTACGGCTCGATCAGGATGCCGATCGACCTCTGGGGGCCGTGGCGGACGGAGGAGAACGAACCGGAGGGAACGCTGGCCGATGTGCGCCGGGCGGTCGAGAGCATGCTCCAGCCGGAGGTGGTGCTCGACCTCCTGCAGTACTTCACCCTCTTTGCCACCGACAAGAAACACCGGCGGATCAAGATCATCGCCCGGTACCAGCAGTTCACCACCGCCAACCAGATCGTGGACCGGGTCGTCAAAGGCTACCCGAAGAAAGGGCTCATCTGGCACTTCCAGGGCAGCGGCAAATCACTGCTCATGGTCTTTGCGGCGCAGAAACTCCGCCTGCATCAGAGACTCGGCAACCCCACGGTGATGATCGTCGTCGACCGCATCGACCTCGACACCCAGATCACCGCCACCTTCAACGCCGCCGACGTCCCGAACATGGTGGGCGTCGCCACGCGACAGGAACTGCAGACCCTCCTCGCGCAGGACGTCCGGAAGGTGCTCATCACCACCATCCACAAGTTCGCCGAGACCGACGGAAGCCTGAACGAACGCTCCAACATCATCGTGATGGTCGATGAGGCGCACCGCACCCAGGAAGGGGATCTCGGCCGCAAGATGCGCGAGGCGCTGCCGAACGCGTTCCTCTTCGGCCTTACCGGGACGCCTATCAACCGGGCCGACCGCAACACGTTCTGGGCATTCGGCGCCGATGAAGACGAGAAGGGCTACATGAGCCGTTACTCGTTCCAGGAGTCCATCCGTGACCGCGCCACCCTGCCGCTGCACTTCGAGGCCCCGGAGGTGAAGTTAAAGATCGACAGGGCGGCGATCGACGAAGCCTACCAGGAGATCACCGGCAGCTTGAGCGAGCAGGACCGCGACGACCTCGCCAAACGGGCGGCGAAGATGGCAGTGCTCGTGAAGAACCCCGAACGTGTCCGTGCCGTGGTGAACCACATCGTCAGGCACTACCAGACCAAGGTAGAACCGAACGGTTTCAAGGCACAGGTGGTGACCTTCGACCGCGAGTGCTGCGTGCTCTACAAGCAGGTGATGGATGAGTTGATCGATCCTGAAGCGAGCGCCATCGTGATGATCAGCCAGTCCGGCGATCCGCCCGAATGGAAAACCCATGCCCGTGACAAGGATGCCGAAGAGAAGCTGCTCGACCGCTTCCGCGACCCGGCGGATCCGCTCAAGTTCATCATCGTCACCAGCAAGCTGTTGACCGGTTTCGATGCGCCGATCCTGCAGGCGATGTATCTCGACAAACCGATGAAGGACCATAACCTCCTGCAGGCCATCTGCCGGACAAACCGCACCTTCGGCCAGAAGAAGACCCACGGCCTCATCGTGGACTACATCGGCATCTTCGACGACGTGGCCCGTGCACTCGACTTCGATGAGAAAGCCGTGCAGCAGGTCATCACAAACATCGATGAACTGCGAAAAGCGCTGCCCGTCCGGGTACAGAAGTGTCTTGCCTTTTTCCCGGGAGTGGATCGGACAAAAGGCGGCTATGAAGGGCTTATGGAAGCGCAGCAATGCCTGCCCGACAACGAGGTCCGTGACAGGTTTGCGGCGGAGTATTCTGTGCTCGGTACCATCTGGGAAGCACTCTCCCCCGACCCCGTGCTCGGGCCGTACGAGAGAGACTTCCGGTGGCTCACGCAGGTCTACGAATCCGTCAGGCCCCCGAGCGGTCACGGGAGGCTGCTCTGGCACGCCCTCGGCGCGAAGACCGTCGAGCTGATCAACCAGAACGTCCATGTGCAGTCGGTGCGGGACGATGTCGAGACACTGGTGCTGGATGCGCAGGTGCTCGACGAGATCCTGGGCGACGCCGAACCGGAGAAGAGAGCTCGCGAGATCGAGATCAAACTCATCGCCCGGCTGCGCAGGCATGCAGCAAATCCGACATTCATCGCACTGGGCGAGCGACTGGAAAAAGTGAGGGAACGCCACGAGCAGGGCTTCCTCACCAGCCTGGAGTTCCTCAAAGCCATCCTCGAGGTGGCGAGAGACGTCGTCGAGGCCGAACGGGAGACCGATCCGGAGGAAGAACGCGACAGGGCAAAAGAAGCGCTCACCGAGCTCTTCAACGAGGCAAAGAACAAAGGCACCCACATCATCGTCGAGCGAATTGTGACCGACATCGACGAGATCGTGAAGAAAATGCGTTTCCCCGACTGGCAGCATACCTCACAAGGCGAACGGCTGGTACAGAAGGAACTCCGGCGCACCCTCCTCAAGTACAAACTCCATACCGACCAGGAACTCTTCGACCGGGCCTATGCCTACATCCGGCAATATTACTAGTGATCATGTCAATTCTCAAGTGTCAGTTGGAGGACAAATCAAAGGAGCGCTCCAGATGGAGAGACATATTGAGCAAAGAGGGATTTCATGGGGAAAGCACGCTTGAAGTGGTCAATTTACTACGCTGAACGAGAGGGCTCTAAAGTGCGGGCTAAGCGCTCGGCAGACAAGCGAGGCGAAGGCATGATGACACCAGAGAGAATCAAAGCACAGATACTACCACATTTGGGCGTATGGGGGATACAACCGCCGATTGTGATCAAGACATATTATTCTGTCAAACCTTCTGGCTTAGCTACCACGATGCGTGGTGGAAAACCGGTATTTACACCAGCAAGTCCAAAAAAAGATACAGAGGAATGTTCATTCTACATCGACGGGGATCAGACAATTTTTGAGATCGTCAATGAAATGGAGATCCAGCAGATCAATAGTTGAACACTTTCTTTTCAACCATTTTGGTTAGATCCTCAAAACCCTCGTATGTCGCTTTTATTCCGGCAACATAGTTTCCGTCGTCAAGGGATGTGCCAGCACTGCCGATGGCGTTCCGTGCTTTTCGGAAGATTGGATCTTGATAACGCTCGAATAACTCCTCTAAGTCTTTGCACACGTTTTCAGATACCTGTTTCAGCACAACTCGCGCAAGAGTCATCTGGTCAGGGTTCTGGTTTTCCTGTTCCAATATTCTTACGTGTCCATAGAGCTCTTGGAGGAGGAGAATTTTCCCAATTACCCGTTGAGTTCCAATATTGAGCAGTTGTCTATGCTGTTCGCCATCAAGTGGTTCCATGCACCCTGTTTTTCCAGCACTGGAATAAAGCCCTTCCGCTTCGAAAGGAATATAGAATTAAGGCGATCACGTCAAGGTTAAGAATGTTCAAACCTTGGAAAATGTGGGGCGAGCTTTGTTTGAGAGGAGAAATTTTCGGACAATCTCCGGATATCATCGTTCATTTGCCGGAGGTGGCTTCTCCAGTTAAATAATGCCAAAAATTAAATTCACGGAATGCGAGGGATGGGATTCGAACCCATGGACCCCTGCGGGAGTGGATCTTAAGTCCACCGCCTTTGGCCGGGCTTGGCTACCCTCGCTCAAGGAGAGAACCAATACCTATTGTCAATGGAACGTATTAAGTCCGACGCCCGGACGGGTTTCGACGAAAACCGGATCCGGCAACCGTTCTCCAGGGCAACCCCCGGGCCCAAAGGTATTTGAGGCCGGGCCCGGAAAGCTGGAAAGCGCCATGGAGACGAACCGTAACCCGGACAGGCCCGAAGTGCCCTACTGGCACGTCTGGACCGACGAAGACGGCGTGAGCCGCCAGGACCGCTGCCGGATGAGCGACTTTGAGTTCGCGAGCATATCGAGCGGTGCGGCGCCGTCGTGGATCGACAGGCTGAGCAACCCGGCTCGCCATGTGGTCGTCCTGGTCCTCCCCGCGGGCTGGGTCGGCGAGTGGCACGAGAACCCGGAGCCGCAGTGGATCGTGCCGCTCTCGGGCCGCTGGTTCGTCGAGACTATGGACGGCACCCGCGTGGAGATGGGGCCGGGCGACCTCTCGTTCGGGAACGACCGGAACACCCGGCCCGACGAGCGGGGACAGAGGGGCCATCGTTCGGGAACCGTGGGCGACGAGCCCGCGGTGCTGATGCTCGTCCAGGTGGAGCGGGGCCCGGCACGGAGCCGGCCCTGCCTGTCCGAATAAGGAAGGAGCGTGCTGCCGGGAGCTCCGGTTCAGGCCGCCAGCCGCCGCACCACCCTCGCCAGCCGGTGGATCCCCTCCTCAATCTCCTCCTCGCCCGCCGCCGAGAAGTTCAGGCGGATCGTGTCCTCCCCGCCGCCGTCGACGTAGAACGGCACCCCGGGGAGGACCGCGACGCCTTCTTTGACACCCTCGGAAAAGACCTCCATCGACGAGACGCCGTCCGGCAGGGTCGCCGTCATGAACATCCCGCCCTCGGGGTTCGTATGGGTCACATCCTGCGGCATCAGGTCGTCGAGAAGTTCGCAGACCAGCCGGCAGTGCTCGCCGTAGACCGCCGCAACGCGGCGAACATGGGCGTCGAGATCGTGAGTCGAAAGGTAGCGGTGCAGGATCACCTGGCAGAGGAAGTTCGAGTGGAGGTCGGCCGCCTGCTTCGCGACGTTGAACTCGCGGAGGACCGGTGCCGGGGCGTATAGCCAGCCGATCCGCATCCCCGGGGCGACGATCTTCGAGAACGACCCCGAGATCACCGTCTGCTCCGGGAGGTAACGCTTCACCGGCGGCCGCGGCTTCCCGTCGAAGAAAAGTTCTCCAAAAGCGTCGTCCTCGTAAAAGACCGTATCCGTCCCCTCGAGGACCTCCGCGACGGCCCGCCGCTTCCCCTGCGAGTAGGTCGTCCCCGAGGGGTTCTGCGAGTTAGGGATGCCGTAGAAGAACTTGGGCGCGTGACCACGGACGACCGACTCGAACGCCGCGAGATCCGGCCCGCCCTCCTCCAGCGGGACCGAATAGAAGTCGGGCTCGTAGAGGGAGAAGGCCTCGATCGCCCCGAGGTAGCCGGGCCGCTCCATCCCGACGGCGTCGCCGGGGTCGAGGAAGATCTTCGCGACGAGGTCCAGGCACTGCTGGGAGCCGTTCACGATCTGGATCTCCTCAGGCGTCGCCGACAGACCGAGCCTTCTTTGATAACGGTCGGCGATGAACTCCCGGAGCGGCAGGTAGCCGTCTGTCGTCGTGTACTGCAGCGCCGTCCGTCCCTCTTCGGCGAAGACCTCGCGGGCCGCCTCCCGGATCCCCTCGACGTCGATGTAGGCCGAGCCCGGCAGGCCGCCGGCGAACGATATCACTCCGGGGACCGCCGAGACCCGGAAGAGCTCCTTGAGGAACGACTCCGGGACCCGCCCCATCCGGGAAGAAAACCGGTACTCCATGAACCAGTGTTAGACGTCTCAAAAGAAAAAATGCCATCCCGCCCTACTGCAGCACGAGGTAGGCGAAGACCGAGAGCAGGAACGCGAGCACGAGGATCATGAAACTGATCGGGGCGATGAACGCGAGCATCGCGTTGACGGTGCTTGCGAGTTGCGAGACCCGCTGGGACCCGAAGACGACGATTCCCTCGCACGAGGCCGTTGCCGCCCCCACCCGTGCCGGAGCGAGGTCGGCGACCGCCTCCCGGACCGCCTGCTCGACATACGGGACGATCTCCTTCGCGGGCACCACGTAGCCGACCGGGTTCTTGCCGCTGACGGTATTCACCGTGTGCGTATCGGTGGTCATGATCTCGGCCTCATCGACGTACTCGAGCACCACCGCGAGCAGGTGCTCCCGGACGCCCCGGGCCATGTTGTTCCCGTCGACCAGGACGTAGGCCGCCTTCTTCCCGCCGACCTCCGTCGCCAGCACCTGCACCCCGAGCGACCCGAACCCCTGTTCGCGGGAGAACGGGACCCGGACGTGGGAGACCCCGATCGCGAGCGGCTCCGCGGGGAGGTCCCGCGCGACGGCGAACCCCTCGTGTGCTGCGGCGATGTACTCCGTCGCGATCCGCGTCGCCGGAAGGACCGGGGAACCCACGCTGGTCATGCAGTTGTGGGCGTCCACGAAGGCGACATGGGAGAAGGAACCCCGCCCCTCCGCCATGATCGCCATCCCGATCGAGTAATCGAGGTCCTCCGTCCGCTCCGGAGACCGGGTGCTCACCATCAGGAGGGCGTCCCCGAACCGCTGGCAGAGGATCGCCACGGAGCCGGAGACCACCCGGACCGGGCGGCTCGCGGTTCCGGAGAAGGTAAGCCCCTCCCGGGACGCCTCGACGGCGCAGGCGATCTTCTCGATCTCGCTCTCCGAGACCAGGTTGAAGTCGTGGGTGGCGCAGCCGTGCGCGACCAGCGTCTCCTCGGGAAACGTGTCGTGGAGGAGCCGGGGGAGGTTGCCGCCGCCGACGTCGCCCATCGGGCCGGGGTGGACGTTCGGGACCGTGAAGAGGACATCCCTCCCGGAATCGCGGGAGAAGAAGAGCGAGACCTCCGGGACGTAGACCTCCTCGCCGATCTCGCGGAAGAAGTCCTCCATCTTCTTCGAGCCGTCGGTCAGGTGGGCGATGAAGGTATTGAGGAAGTTGAGCCCGCTGATCTGGAACGCCCGCTTCAGCGGGCGCTCGATCAGCCAGATCAGGGAGACGAAACCCAGCCCGAAGACCGCCTGGAGGAGGAGGGCGTAGGGGACGAAACCGGGCGTGAAGTACCAGGCACCTACCGCTATCCCGGCCGCACCCTGGATGAACGCGGGGAGGATCATCCGGGTGATCCGGTAGTCGGCGACGGCTACGAGGACCAGCAGCCGGAGGCCGAAGACCAGGCCGAGAGCGCCCGCGTAGAGCGTGGGAAAGAGTTCCCGGCCGAAGACCAGGACCGGCGAGAGGCTCAGGATCACCGAGAGAACCGTACAGGTCAGGGCGAGGAGAGCCGACCGGTTCCAGGTTATATGCCGGCCGGAGACCCCCACCAGCGGCACGGTCAGCAGGAAGGCGGCCAGTGCCGGGACCGTGAACCCGAGGGTGCCGATCAGGAAGAACTCAGGCCCGGCCCGGTATGTAGCGGCATCGATGAGAAGCCCGAGCACGATGAGGATCGCAAGCGATCGCGGCCAGGACGGGGCGGAGAAGATATAGCGGGTGAGCCGCTCGACCCGCACGTCGGGGCCGGACTCCATCAGGCGCCCCCGGGTGCCGTTTGCAGGCCGGGAGCAGAAGCCGGCATCTTCCCGCCGGCGATCAGCGCTGTACACCCCATAATTCAGACAATTATTTCTCCGGGCTCACCAAAGACCTTCCGGTAGCGTGCAAGCATCCGGTCCCAGTCGGGAAGGTTCGTCTGGGTGCCCGTCCGCTCGACGACGAAGGACGAGACCACCGCTCCCGCACGGCAGCAGTCGAGCGGTGCGTAGCCCTTCCGGAACGCCGTGAGGAACCCCGCCCGGTAGCCGTCGCCGGCGCCGGTGGGGTCGACGGCCTCGACAGTGACGGCCGGGACGTGGTGCTCCTCGCCGTCCATGCAGAGGACGCTCCCTTCCGCTCCCCGGGTCGTGACCGTCATCGGGCCCGACGCGACGAGCGCATCCCGCTCCAGTCCCAGCATATCGCACATCCGGTCCATCTCGGGGTTGTTCGAGAAGAGGATGTCGATCTTCGCAAGGATGATCTCGAGCTGGGCGGGGGTGTAGCGGAGGAGGTCCTGGCCCGGGTCGAAGGAGGCGAATTTGCTCTTTTCGGCCACCCGGACGTTGAAGTCGGGGTCGGCCGTCGCCATGTGGACGAAGTCGAGAGCGGGGGCTTCCGCCCGGGAGAACGCGGCGGACGCACCCCACTCGAAGAAGGTCTCCTGGTCGCCGGTGTCGTCCGTAAAGACGTAGGCGGTTGCGGTCCGGGCATCCCTGACAACGGAAAAGTCCTGCACGATCTCAAGATCGTGCATCCAGAGGTCGTAATCGCTGCCCGGGAAGTCGCCGCCGACCGATGAGATCAGCCGGCACCGCTCTCCGAGCGTCGCAATACCGGCCGCGATGTTCGCCGCCCCGCCGCCGAAGTAGACCGAATGATCGGCGATGTACGTCGAGTTGTGCCGCCCGGGAAGTTTCGGTACCCGGAAGAGATGGTCGATGGCGGTATGCCCGACGACGGCGATCATAATGCCTGCACTTCCTGGACCTTCAGCGGAACGTCGTGCAGCGCCTTCCCGACGACCGACTTCGCTATTCGGGCCGCGTGTTCGTCGGACTCCGCACGGAAGACCTTCATCTGGAGCACGAGCCCGACGAGGGCGGTATTGGCGACCACGAGCGCGGTGTTCAACTCGCCCTCGCAGTAGGGGCAGGCGATCATCCCCGCCTCGATCTCCACGAACTTCGCCGAGGGGTTGAGGCGTTTCCCGGCCTCGCTGATCGCGATGCTCACCGCGTCGTCCATAGACTTGACGTCTTTAATTATCCACGCTGATTCAAGCGTAACCAAATAGTCCGGCATAATCTCTCCGAAATAAGTATCCTACCAGGTCTCACGATGTACGTGCTCTTCCACCGGCATCCGCTCCATGGGTTCGAGCGGCGGCGTTCCCCTGCCGACCGCAAGAAGCGCGACGGGGCGGAGGTGCTGCGGGAGGCCGAGGACCTCGCGGACCTCGTCTTCGTTGAACGCCCCGGTCCAGCACGAGTGAAGGCCCCGGGCATGGGCGGCGAGCATCATGTAGGTGCAGGCGATGGTGGCGTCCTCGAGCGCGTAGAGGATACCCCGCTCCCCGTAATGCGACATCGACCGGACGTAGTTCGCACAGACCACGAAGATCGCCGGCGCCTCCCGGATATGCACCTGCTCGAGGGCTGCGAGCGCAAGTTCCACCCTGACGTCCTCATCGGTGACGACGACGACGTCCCAGGCCTCGCGGTTGCCGGCGCTCGGCGCCGTACTCGCAGCGGCCAGAATATAGTCGATATCCTCCGGATCAAGCGGCTCCCCGGAGTATTCCCGGACCGACGACCGGGCTTTCAGGAAGCGAAGCAGTTCAGAGGAGTTCATGCTCTTTGAGCGTATCCCACGCTGCCTGGGCTGCGGTCGTGACGGCGCTGACGGCTCTGCTCATCCGCTCCGACGCTGCGCCCAGTTCCATGCTCTCGGTCAGGCTGATCGCCTCGTTGAGGTGATCGATGGCTTTCTTAAACTCAGAAAGTTCCGTATCGCCATACGCAAACTCAAGCTCCGAGCGGATCGACTCGAGCACCATCAAAAGCATCCGCTTTCCGCCGGGCTTCTCCTGGAGCGGAAACTGGATCAGGGCTGTCGTCAGCTGTGACCCAACAATCAGTTCGGATTTCGCCCGTTCGGCAAACTGATAGGTTTTGATGGCGGTTTTGAGATCCATACCACATACTGGAACTCGCTAGTATAAAAAGTATTGAAGGAGAAGAGGGGAACGGCTTATCTCGATTTCTGCTTGGTCCCGAGAGCCGACACCTTGGCGCGCCGCACGCTCCGGCGTACCCGCACGTCCATCGTGGGGGTGCCTCCCCCTCCTCTGCCGCCCCGGCCGCCCCGGCCGCCGCGAGGACCGCCGCGTCCGCCGCGCCGGGAGTCCTGCCCCTCCCTGTTCGCCCGCTTCTGGATATCCGCCATAGCCTTGAACCGCTGGTTCGGGCCGGGTTTCTTCACTTCGCCTTCACTTGCAGGGACGAGCCTTATCTGCCCCTTCACGCCCTTGACCTGGGCCCACTGGACACTTCCTGTCTTTCCCATGATGAAACTCCTTTATATTTATGAGCAGACCCGCAGATAAAAGTAACCCGGGGCAGGCCCGGGTCCGGGAGCGAGCGTGCCCGCAATCAGGAGAGCAACCGCTTGAGCTCGCGCCGGAGGGCCTCGCTGACGACCTTCCCGTCCACGCTCCCCCGGATCTCCTGCATGACGACCCCCATCAGGGGGCCGAGCGCGCCCATGCCCTTCTCCCGCGCGAACGCCTCGCGCTCGGCCACGATACGCCGCACGATCGCTTCCACATCCGCCCCCGAGACGGCGGGGCCCATCTTCTCGATGGCCGCGTCCACCCGGTCCAGAGGCGCCCCGGCCCCCTCGCCGGCGGTCCGTGCGAGTTCGGTGAGGAGGTCCGGGATCGCCTCCTTTGCAGCCCGCCCGGCCTCGACTGCCGAGAGGAGAGCGAGGATCTCGTCCTCGCTCACCCG
Organism: Methanobacteriota archaeon; assembly: GCA_023436625.1. Taxonomy (GTDB): domain Archaea; phylum Halobacteriota; class Methanomicrobia; order Methanomicrobiales; family Methanoculleaceae; genus Methanoculleus. The sequence continues at coordinate 51,851 of JAEZIP010000055.1, forward strand.
GCCGACGGCCACGCCGTCGCGGGCGAGCTCACGGCAGGTGGCAAGGAGCGTTCTGGCCGCGACGGTGGGGCGGACGCCGGCGGCGACGGCCGCTTCAAACGTCGGCAGCCGTTCGGAGAACGCCACCTGGCGTGCCAGCGCCTCGTCGAGACCGAACTCCCGGACGAACCGTTCCGCCCGGTCGGTGAGGAGTTCGGGCACCGCGATGCTCTCCCAGCGGGCGGCGTCGATCTCGACCGCAAAGACGTCGGTCTCGGGATACATCCGGGCGGCCCCGGGGAGGGGGCGCATGTAGGCCGTGCTCCCTTCCTCGAGCATCTTCCGGGTCTCCTCGGGCACGCCGGTTATGGCCATCTCCGCGCGGATCATCACCTGCTCGGCCGCACAGCCGGCACGCTGCCGGGTTGCCGCCACGATGACGACGCAATCCTCCTCCGCGGCGCCGACGAACTCTCGCAGGCGCGCCACCTCTTCTGCGGTGACGCCGTAGGCGGGGAGTTCGTCGGTGTGGAAGATCCCGCCGACGCCGCACTTCTTCGCGTAGTCCGACATCTCGCTCCCGAGACGCCGCCCGGGCTGGATCTCCCGCCCGACGAGCCCCACAAACCCGCAGAGCCGGACCGCGAGGATGGCTTTCGCCTTCTTTAAGATGGCGGACGCCGTCCCGGAGAAGAGGGCGGTGACGTCGACGACGGTGTGGTCGACCCGGGCGCCCCGTTCCCGGAGGGCGTCCCGGATGGAGAGGAGGGCGACCTGCCGCTCGACCTCGCGGCGCACCACCTCGGCGATGAGGTCGAGTTCCTGAACGCCCTTGATCTCCACTCGGGCGCCGCCGGAAATAGAGATGTTGACGTCCTGCCGGATCGTCCCGAGCCCGCGCTTCACCCGGCCGGTCGAGCGGAGCACCATCCCAATATGCCCCGCGACCTGCTGGACGGCCTCGGGGGTGTGCATGCAGGGAGCGGTGGTGATCTCGATGAGCGGGATCCCCAGGCGGTCGAGGGAGAAGGTCTCGTCCTCCACCCGCTGCGCCGCTTCCTCTTCGAGGCAGATCGTCTCGATCCGGCAGCCATCCGGGAGGGCGCCGGAGAGCGCGACGAGCGCCGTCCGCTGGAACCCGCTGGTGTTCGAGCCGTCGATAACGAGTTTCCTCATCGTGTGGACCTGCTCGGCGGGGGTCATGCCGAGCATCTTTGCTATCGTGAGGCAGACCTCGAGCGCTTCGGGGTTCATCGGGGCCGGGGGCTCCTCGTCGTGCTCCACCAGGCAGACCGTGTCGTAGGTGTAGTAGCAGAACTTCCGGACGAGTCTCATCTCCTCCCGTGCCGCCCGGTCGATCTCCCCGAGTTCGCTCTCCGTCGCCCGGAGGTAGCGGTGAAACTCCCCGGTCCGCTCGGCGGTATCCCGGAGGCAGGTGGGGCACCGGCAGAAGAGTTTCTCGGCCGTGTCGAGCTGCTGGTGGATCTCGATCCCGGCTTTCAAGCCGAGTTCCTGGTAGTCCATCAGACCGACCTCCGCCGGATCTCGCCCGCAAGGTCGGTCTGCATCAGCACGCCCGCCTTATCAGGGTCGGGTTCGTTCCCGAGCACCCACATCAACTTCACGAGCGCCGCCTCGGGGAGCATATCCTCGCCCTCGATGACGCCGGCGGCAAGAAGGTCCCTTCCCGTGTTGTAGACCCGGTCGCAGACCCGGCCGTGCAGGCACTGCGACGTCATGACGACGGTCGTCCCGTCCTCGACCATCTCCCGGAGTTTCGGGATCCACTCAGTCGCCACGTGGCCGAGCCCCGTCCCCGATATGACCAGGCCCGCGTAGTTCTCGAAGGCATCGAGGACACAGGAAGGCATCCCCGGGTAGAAGTGGAGGAGAGCACAGCGCTCCTCGAGCGCATCGTGGAGCTCGGGCTCCTCTGTTCCCCGCCGGACCGCCTCGCCCGAGAGGGTGACGGAGAGGGAGGGGTAATCGACGTAGCCGAGCGGTTCCATCCCCATGCTCTGGAAGGCGTCGCGCCGGGAGGTGTGCATTTTGCGGACTCTCGTCGCCCGGTGGACGGCGCACCGGTCGTCGTTCGTCGTCGCGTGCATCACCACCGCCACCTCCCCGAGATCGCCGGTGGCGACGGCGGCGCTGCAGAGGGCGTTCATGGCGTTGTCCGAGCTCGGGCGGTCGGCGGACCGCTGCGACCCGACAAAGACGACCGGCACCGGCGTCTTGAGCATGAACCTGACCGCCGCCGCCGAGTAGGCCATCGTGTCGGTGCCGTGGGTGACGATCACCCCGGCAACGCCGGCCCGGATCTCGTCGTAGACCGCCCGGGCGAGTTCCTGCCAGAGTGCCTGACGCATGTTCTCCGAGAGGATGCTCGCCACCTGGCGGTCGCGGTAGCGGGCGATATCGCCGAGCTCCGGGATCGCCCGCAGGATGTCGCTCGCCGAGAACTGGCTCATCACCGCCCCGGTCCGGTAGTCCACCCTGCTTGCGATCGTCCCGCCGGTGGATATGATGGCGAGGTCGGGGAGGTCGGGGTTCTGAACGACGACTCCCGCGCCTGCCGGCGGCTGCGGGGCCGCTCGTCCGACGAGTTCGATCTTTTCGGGCGACGTTCCGATGTTGTAGCCGCTGTCCAGTTTGACGACGGCCATCCCGTCACGCTCGGTGATGTAGGTGCCGGTGAGCGCGGCCCCGCCGTTCGCATAGCGCACCAGGTCTCCGGTCTGAAGTGTCTCCATTATGCTGCCAGCCTCCGTGATTCAAGGATAAGGTCTTCAAACGTGCGCGAGAGCGCCGTCCGGGCCTCCTCCGCCCATGCCGTGTCCCGGGCGAGGAGGTCCTTCTGCTCTGCAAGTTGCACCGCGACCGCCGCAGGTGCCGGGCCGCCGACGATGCTCCGCACGGCAACGGCGTGGCGCGGGTCGAGGACGGCGTCGATCTTCTCCGGGGTTATCCCCAGGTCCACGACCGAGATACCGGCCGCTTCCCGGGCGGCGGCCTCGAGCGTGGCGAGGTCGAGCGAGCCGTGCCTGACCGCCCGCCCGACGATCCGGTGGGCGGTGCGGAAGGGAAGTCCGTACTCCCGGACGAGGACGTCGGCGAGCTCCGTCGCGGTGGAAAAGCCCCTTCCCGCCTCGGCGGCCATCCGTTCGGTGTTGAAGGTCGCAGAACCGATCATCCCGGAAAGAAGCGGGATGCTCTGCCGGGCCGCCTCCACGCCCCGCCAGAGGTGCGGGGTCAGTTCCTGGAGGTCGCGGTTGTAACTCATGGGGAGGCCCTTGGTGATGGTGATCGCCGCAGCGAGTTCCCCGGCGACCGACCCCGCCTTCGCCCGCATGATCTCGGCGACGTCCGGGTTCTTCTTCTGGGGCATGATCGAGGAGGAGGAGCAATAGGCATCGTCGAGCTGGACGAACCCGAAGAACGCGGTGCTCCAGAGGACGAGCTCCTCGCAGAACCGGCTTGCCGTCGTCATGCTGACGGCGGCGGCGGCAAGCACCTCGATGGCGAAGTCGCGGGCGGCGACCGCGTCCATGCTGTTTGGCGCCGGGCGGGAAAAGCCGAGGAGAGCGGCGGTGTAGTCGCGGTCGAGCGGGAAACCCGTCGAGGCGAACGCCGCCGAACCGAGGGGCGATACGTCCACCCGGGCATACGCCTCCCGCAGCCGGGCCGTATCCCGGGAGAAGGCCTGCTCGTAGGCGAGGAGGTAATGGGCCAGCGTCGTGGGCTGGGCGTGCTGGAGGTGGGTGAAGCCCGGCATCACCGTCTCCGTATGCCCGGCGGCGACGTCGAGCAGGGTCCGCCGCAGGTCGGCGAGCGACCGTACGAGGGCGATGATCTCCTCCTTAAGCCGTATCCTGATGCAGGTGGCGACCTCATCGTTCCGGGACCGGCCCATGTGGAGACGGCCGCCGACGTCCTCGCCGACCCGGTCGATAAGGTAGGCTTCCTTGCCCGCGTGGACGTCCTCGAACCGCTCGTCGAACGCCTCCTCCGGGAGGCCGTGGTCGTGGAGGTCGAGGAGCGCCGCCATCAGCGCCCGTGCCGGGGCTTCGTCGATGATCTCCTGCCGCCGGAGGCCGAGGAGGTGCGCCATGTCCACGAGGAGGTCCGCCTTCGCGATCCACCGGTCGGCGTCCATCGATGCAAGAAAGTGCTCGAGATCGCCCGACCGCTCGCCGGCGAGACGGCCCTGCCGAATCTGATCCGTTCGCATCCTATCAACAGTCCTGTCTGTACCGTTTGACCGGGGGAGAGATTAAAACCACACCCCGCAGGCACCGGAGATTACGGGCGGGCTCTCGCAAGGCAGCCGACCGGGGGTCCCGTGATCGGTGGCGACGCGGTCGACCCCTCCCGATCACCGTTCTTGCAGCCGGACCCCTCAGGACTCATGCATCCCCGGTCGGCCTCCATATCCGGCATCCGATCATACCTATAAGGAAAAAATAGGGGCAGTGATTTCTACTAAAGTATAGCAATGCCCCGGGTTTTCGACAATACTATATATCGATAGCGTGAAGATTACACCGTATACCAGTTACTCATACAGGTGGATATATCCATGAGACCGATTACCGCAATTCTTCTGGCCGTGGCCCTGGTCGCGGCGTTCACGTTTGTGAGCGGGTGCACCGGAACGGGCACCGGCGATGTAACGCACCTCCGGATCGGCTACCAGCCGAGCACCCACCAGATCGCCCACGTTACCGCGATGGAGAAGGGATGGTGGCAGGAAGACCTCGCGCCGCTCGGCATCACCCGGGTGACCGACTACGAGTTCGGCACCGGCGCGCCCGAGATGCAGGCGATGCTTGCCGGGGACCTGGATGTCGCCTACGTCGGCGCCGCCCCGTTCGTCGCGGCCGTGAGCAGCGGGCTTGACGCCAAGATCGTTGCAGCGGTGCAGACGCAAGGATCGGACCTGGTGCTCAGGACCGAGGTTCCGTACTCGACCCCCGCCGACCTCGTGGGCAAGAAGATCGCAACCTTCCCGCCGGGAACAATCCAGGATACCATCCTGCGGACCTGGCTCGAGGAGAACGGTGTCGATCCCGCAAGCGTCGAGATCATCCCCATGGACCCCGGCGCCGCAACGACCGCCATCTCCGCGGGCCAGGTCGACGGCGTCTTCCTGCCCCACCCGTCTCCGGCCATCATCGCGGCGGAGGGGACGGGGCGAACCGTGGTGAAGTCGGGAGAGATGCTGAAAGATCACGCATGCTGCGTTCTCGTCGCGAGCGGTTCGCTGATCCGTGAGCACCCCGAGATCGTCGAGCAGGTCGTGAAGACTCACATCAAGGCGACGGAGTACAACCTCGAACATAAGGACGAGGCTGCAGCCCTCTACGCAGAGAAGACCGGACAGAACGTCGAGACCGTGAAGGCATCGTTCAGAGACTGGGATGGCACCTGGACTGCCGACCCGCAGGTCATCACGTCGTCGGTGGTCGAATACACAGAGCTCCAGTACGAACTCGGCTACATCAGCAAACCTCTCACACAGGATGACCTCTTCGACCTATCCTTCTACGAGAAAGCCCGGGCATAACCCGGGAACCCTACCGTTTTTTCCTCCAAAAGTATCTTTTAGGGAAGTGTCGATGGAATAAGAGAGAACCTTCCGGAGCGGATCGGTCTTCCCCCGCCTTCCGGCAAGTAAACCGGGCAATGGAACAGAGCCATGAACCTACAGACACAGAAACGACTACTCGGCATCGCAGCGCTCATTGCTGTAGCGGTGATCTGGCAGATAATCGCCGAATACGTGGTAGGACGATCCTTCATCCTCCCGAGCGTCACCGACGTCGCCGGCGCATTCGTCAACCTCCTCGGGTCCGGCACCCTTCTTGTGGACACGATGGTCAGTCTCGAACACTTCGGGATCGGGCTCATTGCGGCGTTCCTCCTTGGCGTCCCCATCGGGATCATCATGGGGTGGTTCCGGGTGGCCGACTTCCTGCTCGACCCGATCATCGAGATCCTCCGTCCCATCCCGCCGCTCGCCTGGATCCCGTTCGCCATCATCTGGTTCGGGCTCACCACCCAGGCAGCGGGCTTCGTCATCTTCGCAGGAGCGTTCTTCCCGATCCTGACCGCGACCTACTCCGCGTTCCGGGCCGTCCCGAAGGTCTTTGTTGAAGCAGGCAAGGTCCTCGGGTGCGACACCTCCTTTGAGCTGATCCGCTACGTCGCCCTTCCCGCCGCCATCCCGGCGATAGCCTCCGGTATCAGGATCGCCATGGGCGTCGGGTGGATGTGTCTCGTGGCCGCCGAGATGTTCGGCGTCTCCAGGTACGGCCTCGGGTACCAGCTCTGGCATAACTACTACCTCCACCAGATGCCCAACGTCGTCGTCTACATGCTGATCCTCGGCTTTGCAGGCCTCATCATCGACCGCATCTTCAGGAATTACGTCGACAGACAGCTCCTGCGGTGGCATGCAGGGGAGGTGGCATAGTGCATCGAGGCATCTCCATTTGCAGGTGTGAGGCCGACCGACACCTCGCGCGAATCATCGTTGCGTGTGGAATCATATCTGCACTGGAGCACTAGAATGAGTGGCGTATCGATACGAAACCTCGGCAAAGCCTTCCCGAAGGAGGACGGCACCACCACGCAGGCGCTTGAAGGCGTCGACCTCGAGATCGGCGATGAGGAGTTCGTCTGCCTGGTCGGGCCGTCCGGATGCGGGAAGACGACGCTTCTCCGGATCATCGCCGGGCTCGAGACCGCGACCGCCGGGAGCGTGACCGTCGACGGCCGTCCGGTCACCGGCCCGGACCCGAAGCGGGGGATGGTCTTTCAGGAATACTCCCTCTTCCCCTGGCGGAGGGTGATCGACAACGTTGCCTTCGGCCTCGAGATGAAAGGCGTCGCAAAAGAGGAGCGCCGGCAGACGGCGGACCGTTACATCGATATGGTCGGCCTCTCCTCGTTCCGGGACGCCTACCCCTTCGAGCTCTCCGGCGGGATGCGGCAGCGGGTGGCGATAGCGAGAGCGCTTGCAAACGACCCCGACGTCCTCCTCATGGACGAGCCGTTCGGGGCGCTGGACGCCCAGACCCGGAACCGGATGCAGAAAGAGCTCCTCTTCCTCTGGGAGCAGACGAAGAAGACGATCGTCTTCGTCACCCACAGCGTCGACGAGGCGGTCTACCTCTCCGACCGGATCGTCGTCCTCGCACCAAGGCCGGGGTCGGTCCGGGAGATCATCGAGATCCCCTGGTCCCGACCGCGGGACCGCACCAGCGCCGAGTTCGCGGAAGTCCGCCGAAGGGTGCTCCGGATGATCGACGAGACCGAAAACACCCAGTAAGGTTTATTAGCGGAGATCTCCATTTTATAAAGCACTCATAGATCGGCAGGAGTTTTTAACAATGGTACGAAAACCAGCGAAGATGTACAGGAATCTCGCAAAGAAAGCATATACACGCAGGGAATACATGGGCGGCGTGCCGGGCAGCAAGATCGT
>JAEZIP010000082.1:0-10286 GCA_023436625.1 Methanobacteriota archaeon
GTCTTTCGGGCTCGACGATCTGGCTCCCCCGGCGTGAGCGGGTGATCATCGGTGTCGACGACACCGATACCCCGGAGGAGGGCGCCACCTGGACGCTGACCCACAACATCGCACGGGCCGTCGAGGACGACCGCTCCCGCTACCTCTCCCATACCATCGTGCAGCTCTTTCCTGTCCCCTACCGGACCAAAAACTGCGTCGCCATCGCCTGCGAGTTCGCCACCTCCGACCCCGAGGGGCTGGTCCGGCGCTACCGCGACTACCTTGAGGAGTACACGCTCTCGGACGAGACCGGGATGGCGGTCTGGCGCGGATTCGATCCCGCCCCGCTCGAGGATTTCGGTGGGCGCGTAAAGCGGGGCGAGGTCTCGCCCGACGACCTTGCCGCCCTCGATGACGAACGTCTCTCCATCGTCATGAAAGGCCGGGGCGCGATCGGGGCGGTGGCGGCGATCCCGTTCTCCACGCGATACGAGGAGGCGCTGGCGTTATGGAATGGACTCGGCTGAAGGCCCGGCTGCTTGAGGCAGGTTCGGTTCGCCTCTCCGGCGAACCTGCAGACGCCTACGTATCCCGTTCAGCCGCCGGCCCCTCGGCGGGGAGTTCCGGCTCGCTCTTCTTCTCCTCCGGCGGCCGGCGGTTCCGGGCCGGTATCGACGGGGCAAGCCCCATCGAGGTCGTCCACCGGGGAGAAGGCGGGGCTGACCTCGTCATCGACGGCGATGTGGTCTCCGGCCGTCTCGAACCCGCCGCTCTCCACTGCCCCCGCCAGGCCTACATCACGGTCAGCGGGACGTGCATCTTCCACTGCCGCTACTGCCCGGTGCCGGGTCTCCAGGGACGGCGAAAGGAGGTGACGGAGATCGTGGAGATGGTCGGGAGCGTGGCCGACCGGGTCGACGCCATCGCGATCACGAGCGGTGTCGCCTCCTCGATCGAGGAGGAGGAGGCGTACGTCCTCGACGTCGTGGCGGCGCTCCTGCCGTTCGGTCTCCCGATCGGGGTCTCGATCTACCCGGGGCCACTGACCCCGGCACGGCTCCATGCCCTCGGCGTCGTCGAGGTGAAGTTCAACATCGAGGCGGCGACGGAGGCGCTCTTTGCCGAGATGTGCCACGGTCTCTCGTGGGATGCGGTCTGGGAAGCGTTGCAGTCCTCCGTGGCGCTCTTCGGGCGGGACAGGGTCTTCTCGAACGTCATCGTCGGCCTCGGGGAGACCGACGGAGATCTGGAGCGGGTGATGGAAGACCTCGCGGCGATCGGGGTCATCCCCGTCCTCCGTCCGCTCACTCCGGCGGCATCTCTTGCCGCCCGGCCCCGTCCGTCCGCCGACCGGCTGCTCGGGCTCTGCGAGGCGCACGAGAAGATCCTCCGGCGGGCAGGGCTCGATCCGCGCCGGGCGCTGACGATGTGTTCGGCGTGCACCGGGTGCGATCTTACGCCGGGGAGGGATACATGAAGGGCACCGAAGCACTCGCCCGGGCCATCCTCCGGTCGGCAGACCGTTGCTACGCCGTCCCCGGCTACCCGGTATCGGGGATCGCCGCCTCGGCCGGGGCCGTGATCCCCGTAAACGAGAAGGTGGCGCTCGAGTATGCCCTCGGCGACTCGCTCTCCGGGCGGAGGGCCGCCGTGGTGGTCAAACACGTCGGCCTCAACGCCTGTGCGGACCCGCTCGTGCACGCCACTGCCCAGGGCCTCCGGGCCGGCGTCGTGGTGGTCGTCGGCGACGACGTGCGCCCGATCGCATCGGATGTCGTGCAGGACTCCCGCTACTACGGGGAGGTGGCCCGGGTGCCGGTTCTCGAGCCCGACGGGGAGACGATCGGTCAGGCCGTCGAAGCGGCGTTCGAGGCTTCGGAGACCTTCTCGCGGGTGGCAATCGTCAGGGTGACGCCCGACCTCCTCGACGCGGACGTGCCGGACCTCCCCGCCCCCCGGAGCGACCTGGAGGGGAGCCTCGCAGACCCCGGGCTCACGATGGCCGGACGGGCGCTGGCGAGCGACCGGCGGACGGCCGCGATGTTTGCTTGGTCGCGGTCATCGCCGCTGAACCGCCTTGCCGGCGGCGAACACCGCGCAGTCACCGTTTATCCGCCCCCGGCGGACCCGGACGTGCTTGCCCTGACCCGCGAGGTCGGCCGCCCCTTCCTCCGGGAGCACCGGTTGCTCGCCCCTCCCGACCCCGCCGGGGAGCCGGAGCGGTTCTCTGCTCGCGGCTACTGCCGGACGTTCTGCCGGGACTGCCCGTTCCACCCGGTCTTTTCCATCCTCTCGGAGCGCAGGATGCGGGCCGTCTGCGACGCCGGGTGTGCGATCCTCGCGACGAACCCCCCCTACCGGGTCGGCATCGCCACCTACGGCCTCGGCTCGTCGGTTGCCGTGGCGGCGACCGGCCCCGGCGTCGCGCTCACCGGCGACTACGCGCTCTTGCACTCAGGGCTAAATGCCCTCATCGACGTCTACGAACGCAAACTTCCACTCCTCTGTATCGTCCTCGCGAACACGCGGATGGGGATGACCGGTGGTCACCCCGTCCCTGATATCCTTCGCTACATCCCCTGGGCGAACCCGTTCGTCTGCGCCGCAGACGACACCGCGGCACTTCGCCGGGCCCTCGTTCCTCCCGAGGGGGGGCCCCGGACGGTGGTGATCGAAGGCACCTGCCCTGAAGGTGGAATCCATGAAACCGTGGCATATCGAGATCTGTGATGTAACGCTGCGAGACGGGGAGCAGACTCCCGGCGTCTCGTTTACCCGTGATGAGAAGATGACGATCGCCCAATCACTCGACGAGATCGGCGTGGAAGTGATCGAGGCCGGGTTTCCCGTGGTCTCCGCCGCGGAGAAGGATTGCGTCACGGCCATTGCCCGAAGCGGTCTCTCTGCCCGTGTCTGCTGCCTGGCACGGGCGCTCCAGCCCGACGTCGAGGCGGCCCTCGACTGCGACGTGGACATGGTCAGCATCTTCATCGCCACTTCAGACCTCCACATCCGGCACAAGTACCGCAAGTCCCGCGGTGAGGTGCTCGAGGATGCCCTCGATATGGTGGAGTTCGCCACCGACCACGGTCTGCAGGTGCGGTTCGCTGCCGAGGACGCCTCGCGAACCGACCCGGCGTTCCTCCTGGAGATGTATACCAGGGGCGTCGAGTGCGGTGCTAATCTCGTCAGTTTTGCGGATACGGTCGGGTGCCTCACGCCGCTCGAGGTCCACGCGGTCGTCTCCGGGCTCCTCGATGCGGCCCCCCTTCCGCTCTGCATCCACTGCCACAACGACCTCGGGTTTGCAGCCGCAAACACCATCACGGCCGCGGCCGCCGGGGCGTTCCAGCTCCACACCACCGTCAACGGCATCGGCGAGCGTGCCGGGAACGCGGCGCTCGAGCAGGTGCTCGTCGCGTTGCGGATGAAGGGCGGCGTCGATCGCTACGACCTCTCCCGCCTGCAGGAGATCTCGCGGCTGGTCGCCCGGTGCTCGGGCGTGGCCCCGGAGCGGATCCGGCCGGTCGTCGGGGAGAACGCCTTTGCCCACGAGAGCGGGATTCACATCGCCGCCATCCTTGAGGACCCCTCGACCTACGAGTACGTCCCCCCGGAGCTGGTGGGCGGCGAGCGGCGGTTCGTTCTCGGGAAGCACACGGGGAAGCGGGCGCTCGAGCATGTCGCAAAGGCCTACGGGTTCGACCTCTCTGATGGGGAGGCGCGGTGGGTGCTCGAACAGGTCAAACAGAAGAGCGAAGGAAAGTGCAGCGTCACCCCGGAGATGCTCTGCGGGATCATCAGGCAGGCAAAGGGGGGGAGCCACCAGTGAGCACGCTCTCCGAGCGGATCCTCGGCGCACCGGCGGGTGCATACGTGGACCGCGAGGTCGATATCGCCTTTGCCCACGACGGGACCGGCGTCCTTGCCCGGGAGGCGCTCAGGGAGATGGGAGTGGAGCGGCTCCCCCATCCGGAGCGCCTGCGCCTGATCTTCGACCACATCGTCCCTGCGAACACCGGGACGACGGCGACGCTCCAGGCGGAACTCCGCGGGTATGCCCGGTCCTCGGGGATAGAACTCTCGGACGCCGGAGGGGGGATCTGTCACCAGGTGATGAGCGAAGGGGTCGTCCGGCCCGGCATGGTCGTCGTGGGCGCCGACTCCCATACCTGCACCCTCGGCGCCTTCGGTGCGTTTGCCACCGGGGTGGGGGCGACCGATATGGCGGCGATCTGGGCGTCGGGGTCCACGTGGTTCCGGGTCCCGGAGACGATCGCGGTCAACTTCACCGGCAGGCTCTCCGGCGCCGCGGAACCGAAGGACGTTGCCCTCGCCTGCGTCGCGAAACTCGGGATGGAAGGAGCGACCTACCGGGCGCTGGAGTTCGTGGGCGACGGGACGGCAGGGATCTCCATGGACGGGCGGCTGACCCTCTGTAACATGGCGGTCGAGACGGGGGCGAAGACGGGGATCTTCTACGCCGACGCGGTCACCGTCCGCTACCTTGCGGACTACGGAGTTATGACTTCACCGCAGGTGCCGGAGGACTGCGGCTACGAACGAACCGCCGATATCGATCTTACCGACATCGTGCCTCTCGTCGCGGTCCCGCACCGGGTGGATACCGTCCGGGAGGCGGAGGAGGTCGCGGGCACGCACCTCGACCAGGTCTTCGTCGGTACCTGCACGAACGGCCGCTACGAAGATCTTGCCCGGTTCGCCCGCATCGTCCGGGGAAAGAAAGTGGCCGTCCGTACCCTGGTCGTCCCCGCCTCGCGGACGGTGCTTGCCCGGGCGATCGCCGCCGGCGTCCTTGCCGAGATCGTGGCTGCGGGGTGCATGGTAGCGCCGCCCGGGTGCGGGCCGTGCCTCGGGGCGCACGCCGGCGTGCTCGGGGAGGGCGAGGTCTGCCTCTCCACCGCCAACCGGAACTTCAAGAACCGGATGGGCGTTGGCGGCGAGATCTACCTCTCGTCGGTCGCCACTGCCGCTGCGAGCGCCATCGCCGGCGTAATCGCCGTGCCGGAGGTGGTATGATGCAGGGAGCCGGACCGGCGGTCTGCCTGGGCAGCGACATCGACACCGACATCATCATCGCCGGACGCTACCTCCGGACAAAGGACCGCTCGGTCTGGGCGGAGCACGCCTTCGAGGACCTGGACCCGACGCTCGCCGGCCGTCTTTCCGGCGCAATCATCGTCGCCGGGAGGAACATGGGGTGCGGGTCGTCCCGGGAGCAGGCGGTGGTCGCCCTCCGGGAGGCCGGGGTGGTGGGGGTCGTCGCCCCGTCATTCGCCCGGATCTTCTTCCGAAACGCCGTCAACGTCGGCCTGCCGGTGATCGAGGCCCCGGTCTCCTGCACCGAAGGCGCTCACGTAGCCTTCGATCTCGATGCCGGGTGGGTGGAGATTGACGGAGAGCGGCATCCCGCCCGCCCGCTCTCGGCGAAGATGGTCGCCATCCTCCGGGCCGGAGGGCTGGTCCCTTACTGGAGGTCGTGCCGATGATCTTTCCTCCACACTGCAAATATGTCGGATCGGCGACCACCACCCCGTACGGGGACCGGGCCTACTTCCTCTCGCACTACCTGGTTCGCGAGACCGCCGGCGGCATGGAGGTGCTCGAGGTGGAGACCAATCCGAACGGGACCGGATTGATGCGCAACGTCCTCTCGGCCCGGGTGCTCGCCAGCGGCGATGATGTCTACCGCTACCCCGATCGCGTGAACGTCCAGGATCGAACATTCTTAGTACAGGAGGCCATGCGGTCCGGGTACCGCTGCACCATATTCACCGGACACGGCGAGCAGACCACGTTCGTGCTCGATCCGGACCTATCGGATTTCCTCCGCATCCACGTCTACGACATCACCCCGCCCCGCCCGCACCTCTCGGCCACGCTCCTTGATCTCGAGAGAACCGGGCTCTTCGGCGACCTCGAGGTCGTTTTCGAGCATCACGTCCGGGACATCCGGGAGATCGGCGCCGACGTCTACCCCTGCCATGCGGCTGGTTTCCCCCGCACTCTCGATGCGGACCCGCTCCGGCCGGGCGACCGGGTCGCCGGGTGCCTGACGGCAAGGGACCTGGTGCGGGAGTGTTACGGCGAGGGAGTCACGGTGGAGAACATCTGCCCGCTCGAGGCGGTGAAGAGCGAACCCTTCGTTGCCAGGTGCTGCCGGAGCGAGCGGGCCGGTCTCGGACGCTGGAACGGCCGGTTCGGCGCGGTGGTTCACTGGGGCGCGTCGTCGTGGGACATTGCGGAGGCGGTCCGGCAGGTCGCGGCCGCATGGAGGGGGCCGGATGGCGAAGGTAGCGGTCGTTGAAGGCGACGGCATCGGGCACGAGGTCGTCCCGGTCGCCCGCGAGATCCTCGCGGCCGTACGTCCGGACTTCGAGTTCTTCGACGTCGAGGTGGGCTACGGGCTCTGGGAGCGAACCGGGAGCGCCTGCGGGGAGGAGACGATGGCCGATCTCCGGTCGGCGGACGCCATCCTCTTTGGGGCCGTCACGACGCCGCCTGACCCCGGATACCGGAGCGTCCTCCTGCAGATCCGCCACGCTCTCGACCTCTACGCGAACATCCGCCCGATCCGGGGCGAGGGAGTCGATATCGTCATCGTTCGGGAGAACACCGAGGGGCTCTACTCCGGCATCGAATGGACCCAGGCCGACCGGGCCTGCACCGTCCGGGTCGTCTCCCGGCGGGGGAGCGAGCGGATCGCCCGGTATGCCTGCACCCTCGCGAAGTCCCGCCGCCACCTCACCGTCGGCAACAAGGCGAACGTCCTGAAATCCGACTGCCTCTTCGTCGAGATCTGCACGGCGGAGGCTGCCCGGGCGGGAGTTCCCTGCAGGGCAAGTTACATCGACGCGCTCTGCCTCGACCTCCTGATGCACCCGGACCGTTACGACGTGGTCGTGACCACCAACATGTTCGGAGATATCCTCTCCGACGCCGCCGCCTACCTGGTTGGGGGGCTTGGGATGCTCCCGAGCGCGAATGTCGGAAAGCGTGCCGCTCTCTTCGAGCCCGTGCACGGGAGCGCCCCCGATATCGCGGGCCAGAACGTTGCAAACCCCGTCGCGGCAATCAGGAGCGCCGCGATGCTGCTCTCCCACTTCGGGGACCCTGCATCCGCGGCGGCCGTGGAGGAGGCCGTTCACCGGGTGCTTTGCGCGGGCATCCGGACCCGCGACCTCGGCGGCGTCGCCGGGACCCGGGAGTTCGGGGCGGCGGTGCTCCGCGAGGTCGGCCAGAGGAAGGCCTAAACGCTTCAGGGTCGAGAGTTACGCTATGGTGCTGGTGGGATGCCACGTCTCAATCGCCGGTTCGATCGACCTCGCGGTCGGGCGGGCCCTTGATGTGGGCTGCGACACGTTTCAGATCTTCTCCCGGAACCCCCGGGGCTGGAGGGCAAAGGACCTCGACCAGGGCTCGGCCGATGCCTTCAGGGCGGCGGTGAGTGCGTCGGGGCTCGGCCCCGCCGTCGACCACATGCCCTACCTCCCGAACCCGGCCTCGCCTGATACCGAGATCTACGAAAAATCGGTCGCGGCACTCACCGGGGAACTCCGGCGGTGCAGTCTTCTCGGGGTACCCTACCTCGTGACCCATCTCGGGCACCACCGGGGTGCCGGGATAGAAGTCGGGCAGGAGCGGGTTATCGCTGCCATCAACCGGGCGCTTGCCGATGCCGGGGAGGGCGATGTGATGCTGCTCCTCGAGAATACCGCCGGGGAGAAGAACAGCGTGGGAACGACCGTCGCGGACCTCTACCGGATCCTGGACGGGGTCGACGCGGGAGGAAGGGTCGGGATCTGTTTCGATACCTGCCATGCGTTCGCCGCCGGCTACGACCTCCGGACCGCAGAGGGGGTCGATGCGGCGTTCGGGGAGATCGATGACCGGATCGGCCGGCGGCACCTCCGGGTCGTCCACCTCAACGACTGCAAGGGCGCTCTCGGGAGCGGGCTTGACCGGCACGAGCATATCGGGCTCGGGTCCATCGGGGAGGAGGGGTTCCGGCATATTCTCCGCCACCCGGTCGTCCGGAGCCTCCCTCTCATCTGCGAGACACCAGTTGACGGGCGGCGGGACGATACGGGGAATATCGCGAAGGTCCGTGAACTTGCGGGAGCCTGAGCGCCCCGGGACGTTGCTCCGGCGGTTTCGTGCTGCCGGTTATGCTGCGCCGGTGCCCCGGGCGAATAATATTTTACAATTTTTATAATAATCTGACATTCCCTCTCCGTCCGCCTGCATTTATGGTAAGATATTTATAATGGTGATTCTATCCTGCAACGCGCGAACCCTTTATCCTGAGGAGTCCCGGTTATTCTCCGGAATTCCACAGGATCTCCGTTTGTACGCCTGCGGGGAAGCCCCGTTTCCCCGGCGCGCGTACAGACACCATCGTATGGGACGAAGGGGGCGTTCTCATCGTGGTGATACAAGAATGGCTGAATCTAATGCGCGGATTATCATCTATGCCGTCATTGTTGTCGGATTGCTGGCATCGCCTGCCATGGCCGGGGAGAAGGCCCCGGGGGATACCGTTGCGGTCTGTATCGCTGGAGGATCGCAGGAGCACCCCGACATCGACGGAAATATGGTCGTCTGGGAGGACGGCAGGAACGGAAAGTCGATCTACTATTCGAGCGGCCCCGGCAGCGATGGCCAGAGGGTTGCGGGCGGGGGGACGGGGCAGAGGTATCCGTCCGTCTCGGGGGATTACGTCGTCTGGGATGAGAACCGGAACATGAGCCCGGATATCAGCCTCTTCAGGTTTTCGACCGGCATGACGACGGCGCTCACCGACGACCCGGCCGACCAGTGGATGCCCGTCGTTCATGGGGAGCATGTGGTCTGGTACGATGCCCGGAGCGGGAGCACGGATATCTGTCTGTATAATCTCGAGACCGGCAGCGAGACCTTCCTCTCCTGCTCGCCGGTGACCGACTGGAAGCCCGCGCTCTCGGAGAGGTACGTCGTCTGGGAGGAGGACACCGGGAAAGGAGATATCTGGCTGTACGATATCCGGAACGGGGAGCGGCACCAGATCACCGGGAACGGTGAACGACAGACCTACCCGTCGATATCGGGGAGCCGGATCGTCTGGGAGGACTACCGGAACATGGCTCCCGACATCTACCTCTTTGATCTCGACAACCCTGCCGCCGGAGAGCAGAGGATCACCGACAATCCCGACTGGCAGGTCTCCCCGTCGATCGATGGCGACCTCATCGCCTGGGAGGACAAGCGGAGCGGGATCTGGAACGTTTACATCTGCGACCTCGCCGCAGGGAAGGATAAGCAGATGCCGGTCCTTCCTTCCGCGATCGAACAGCTCTACCCTGCTGTCAGCGGTGATCGGGTCGTCTGGCAGAACGGCCGTGGCGAGGGCTCGGACATCCACGCCTTCATCTACTTCAACGGATCGGCTCCGGTAGCGGAGTTCTCGGCAGACCCGACCGAAGGAGGGGCGGTGCTCTACGTCCGGTTCACCGATCTTTCGGCCGGCGGCCCGGACACCTGGGAGTGGGATTTCGGCGACGGGAACACCTCGACCACGGCAAACCCGTGGCACTTCTACGAGATCCCGGGGAACTACACCGTCTCGCTCACGGTGAGTAGCGAGTTCGGGTCCGACACCGTCACGAAGACCGATCTCATCCACGTAGGTCCCCCGGAACCGCCGGTTATCAGCTTCAGGGCGGTGCCATTGTCAGGGCCTGCGCCCCTCAAGGTTGGTTTTTACGGTGATTTGCCGGACTACG
Organism: Methanobacteriota archaeon; assembly: GCA_023436625.1. GTDB lineage: Archaea > Halobacteriota > Methanomicrobia > Methanomicrobiales > Methanoculleaceae > Methanoculleus. The sequence goes on from JAEZIP010000082.1 coordinate 9,765, forward strand.
CGACAGCCTGGCTCTGGGACTTCGGTGACGGCAAGACATCGCCACACCGGGACACGTATCACCGTTACGATCGTCCCGGTGTTTATAACGTCTCCCTGACCTGTGACAACGCGGGAGCCAGCGCGACGCATACGGAGTACGGCTACATCACCGTCTTTGAGCAACTCGATCCCTCGTTTTCGGCCGACACCAGGAACGGAACCGCGCCGCTCACCGTCAGGTTCACGGATACTTCCGCCGGTGAGCCTGAAACATGGCTCTGGGACTTCGGGGACGGCGGAACCTCTTCGGAGCAGAACCCGGAGCACACCTACGTGAACGCGGGCGTCTATAACGTCACCCTGACCGCAGGGAACACCGCCGGAAGCAGCACGGCGGCAGAGCCCGGGTATATAACCGTTCATTCCCCGACCCCCACCCCGACGGTCAATGTGACGCCGACCCAGACCCAAACGCCCACCCCGACAGTGACTGCGACCCCGACTCCGACGGTCAACGTAACGCCGACTCAGACTCAAACCC
>JAEZIP010000008.1:0-14086 GCA_023436625.1 Methanobacteriota archaeon
CCGTAGAGGTAGCCGAAGAGCTGTTTCTTGTAGTGAAACTCCGCCTCGAACTCTTTTAAGTCGGCAGGAGAGGTGATGATCTCTCCAAACGTCAGTGCCCCGGTGTGGTCGACGAGCATCATGTCGACTTCGGCGAGGTCCTGGCCGTTTCCCCGGACCTTGATATCCCCGATGTTCGAGTAGAAGATCCCGTTCTGGCCGAGTTGCGCACGCCGGACCTTTCCCGGCCCGTCGGCCCCCCGGGCCACGACGGAGAGGATGAGGTCGGTCTCAAGCGAGAGGTCGAGGATCATCTCGTAGACGATCGCCTCGAACCATCGCCCTTCGGCGGTCCGCATCTCGGGGATGTCCTCGGAGAAGAGTTTCTTTCGATCCGCAGGGCGCAGGTGGCGCAGCGCTCTCATGATGACCGCTCGCGTCGGCTGAAGCGAGCTGAAGTTTTTGTCGAGCCAGGTAATCATCTGCAACATTCGTTTCACACAACTGGGTATTGCTATCGTATTGAGGACCGGATGGAGGTCAGAGCACTTCCTGACAGGGAAGTCTATCATCCCACAAGTGCTCATAGAGTTTCCGGTCTCCTGGACTATGAAATTACGCATGGTCTCATCACCACAAGAGGCATCGCCGTGGCCACCTCCGCGACGGACCCCGGGGGATCGTGCCGGGGACCGGGGGCGGCAACCCTGCCGGGGGAAACGGTCGCGTTCCGGAAGGACCCGGACGGGAACCATGCAGCGGCCCTGCAGGGCCGGAAAATAGTGGGGCGGCGGTGCCGCCCGGCATCCCGATCAGACCGTCTTGATCGCCTCTTCGAGCGGCATTGCCGGTGCGACGTGGGCAACCCCGTACGAGCTGAACGGCGCGGTGACCTTCAGGATGGAGCGCTCGTCCGGCGCTTCAAAGACGGCAACCGACATGTGCCTCCCGATGAGGAGGTAACGGTGATGGATCTTCACATCGGAGGGGTACTGGAAGTGCTTCCAGAGTTCAAGGACCTGATGGGCGTGTTCCGGTTCAAACTGGTACCACAGGACAAACAGCATCGTCTTCACCGGTTCCGCCATATCGCTCCGGGTATAAAAAGCCTGCACCGGGGAGGCGACCCCTCACTCCCGGACCGCACCTGGCAAAAACCCTTCACTCGTAGCGGAGCGCCTCGATGGGGTTCAGGCGCGCCGCTTTCCATGCAGGGTAGAACCCGGCGAGGATGCTGGTTGCCGTCCCGAACGCCATCGCAAAGGCGACGTAGCCGATCACCACGGAGATGGGGATCCCGGCCCCTCCCGACACGGCAAAGTCGGTGAGGAACTCCCCTACGGAGGTGCTGACGTAGTAGCCGACCGCTATGCTGACGATTCCGCCGACGAGGCTTCCCGCGATCCCGAGGAACAGGCTCTCGTAGAGGAACATGAAGAGCACCTCCCTCCGTCGTGCCCCGATACTCCGCATCAGCCCGATCTCCCCCGTCCTCTCCGTGACCGATATGATCATGACGTTTAAGATGCTCACGCTGGCGACGAGAAGCGATACCGCGCCTATGCCGAGAAGGAAGATGTTGATGGCGTCGGAGGTCTCGTAGTAGATCTCCAGGATCTCGCGCGAGTCTAAAACGTCCACGACCTCTTTTCTGCGGTTGATCTGCTGGTCGATGGCGGCTTTCACCCCCTCGATCTCAGAGAGATCGCTGACCTTCACGACGACCCGGCTGTAGTCCTGGTCTCCGTGCCGCTCCGTGTACCAGTCCTCCGTGACGATGAGGGCATAGTCGGGGTTGATATCGATGCCCAGGCCGCGTTCCGCCGCGATCCCCACGACCCGGACGCTCTCGCCCCCTACCTCGATGCGGCTCCCGGGGTGCAGGTCGAGTTCATCGGCAAGGAGCGAGCCCACCATCACCCCCGAAGACCTTCCCTGCGGATAGATCCCGGCTTCTTCTTCCAGCAGGAAGGGGATGTCGGCCGCCGGCAGGGCATACATCGTCACGTAGCCCCCCGTGTCCCGCACCTGCACTCGATCCGACGCGAGAATCATGGGAATGACGCGGTGCTGCCCGGCGGCCTTCTCTATCAGCCTCAGGTCTCTCTCGGAGATGCGTGCGGCAAGGGTGTTTCTGGGGTCGAACGGGTCGCCGCTCGATGCCGCGAGGTGCGGTGTGACGAGTACGGTGTCGCTCACGTCCGAGACCAGCCCACCGAAGAGCACCGAGAGGCTGTTTCCCATGATGCCGAGAGAGGCGATGGCTATCACACCGATGATGATGCCGACCGTTGCGAGGACCGAGCGGACTTTGTGCCGCTTGAGGTTCCGCACCGCGAGATCGAGAAAGATCATGCTCCGTCACGCCTCTTCATTTCTTCCGCATCGCATCGACCGGGGCCAGCTGCGAGGCGATCCAGGCCGGGTAGAACCCTGCGGCGATGCTGGTCCCGATGCCGAACGCCATCCCGAAGACGATGAACCCGACCGCGCTCTGGTCGAAGACCGTGAAGTTCTCGCCGAAGGTCGTCCCGGCCGTGAAGACCTCGACCGCGGCGAGGCTGATCAGGTAGCCGGAGACGGCGCTCACGATGCCGCCGATGACGCTCCCGGTGAACCCGAGGATCATCGCCTCGTAGAGGAACATCCGGAGGACCTCCCGCCGCAGCGCCCCGAGGCTCCTCATGACGCCGATCTCCCGGATGCGCTCGGTCACCGAGATGTACATGACGTTTAAGATGTTGACGGCGGCGACAATGAGGGATATCCCCCCGATCCCGACAAGAAACGCCGTGATCTGCTGGTAGATCTCCTCGTACTGCCGGAGCATGTCGCGCGAGTCGAATACGTCCACGATCTCCTCGCGCCGATTGATCCGGTTCTCGATCGCCTCCTTCACCGCGTCGATCTGCTCCACATCGCCGACCCGGACGATGACCAGCGGGTAGGCGTCTCTGGTCCCGAAGTGGCTCTCGTACCAGCCATCGGGGACGACGATCGCATAATCCGGGTTGATATCGGCGGCAAACCCGCGCTCTGCAAGCACACCGGCCACCCGGATGCTCTCGTTCCCGATCGTGAGCCTCGAACCCGGGGCTATGCCGTACTCCGCGGCAAGGTAGGTCCCGACGAGCGCGCCCGCCTGATTCTGCCGGGGATATTGCCCCCCCTCAAGGTCGAGCAGGATGGGGATATCGTCCGATGCAAGCCCGATGATCTGGGTATACCCGCTCTCGCCGCGGCCGAACTCCACCTCATCCGCTCCCTGGAGCACCGGGATCGTGCGATGCGGGTTTGCCGCTCGCCGGATCTCCTCGACCTCGCGGGCGGGGATGGCGGCGTCAACCGCCGTCCGCGGGTCTCCGGCAAAGGTCTCGCCGATCGCGGTGTGCGGCGTGATCACGATGGTGTCGCCGACATCGGTGATGATGTTCGCGACGAGGAGGTTGATGCTGTTGCCCATGATGCCGAGGGATGCGATCGCGATCACCCCGATGACAATCCCGATGATCGAGAGCGCCGAGCGTATCCAGTGCCTCCGGAGGTTCCTGACCGCGAACGAGAAGAACATCATATCAGTCTCCCGTCCACGATCCGGATCGTGCGGCGGGCGTATGCAGCGACGTTGGGGTCATGGGTGACCATGACGATCGTCTTCCCTTCGCGGTTCTCTTCCGCGAGAAGGTCCATGATGGCGGTGCCGGTCTTCGAGTCCAGGTTCCCGGTCGGCTCGTCGCAGAGGAGGAGGTCGGGGTCGTTCACGAGCGCCCGCGCGATCGCCACCCGTTGCTGCTCGCCGCCCGAGAGCTCGCCCGGCCTGTGGGAGAAGAGAGCATCGTCGAGGTGCATCATCCGCAGGACCTCAATCGCCCGCCGCCGGCTCTCCTCCCTGCCGGTGGTGAGGACGATGGGAAATTCGACATTCTCGACCGCCGAGAGGAGCGGAATGAGATTGAACTGCTGGAAGACGAATCCGATGCGGTCCCGCCGGAGCCGGGTCAGGTCGTCGTCGCTCATTCTCGAGATCTCCTGCCCGGAGAGATAGATCTTCCCGGCGGTCGGGACGTCGAGACAGCCCATCATGTTCAGGAGCGTCGACTTCCCGGAGCCCGAGGGCCCCATCACGGCGATGAACTCGCCCGCGTCAACGGTGAGGGAGACATGGTCGAGCGCCACGACGTCGCCGGCCGGGAGGGGATAGACCTTGGTGACATCCTCGAACCTGAGAATGGGCTCGCCGTTCATCGCCGCCGTCTCCTGACGTACCAGAGCACCGCCAGTGCGGCGGCGACGGCCAGCACGCCGACGGCGACGACCGGGACCGGCACTCCGGCACCGGATGTCTCGTTTCCGGTGCGGTTCTCGAGCGAGATCGGCCGTGCGATGGAATAAGGGTTGCCGTCGTCGTCCCGGTACTCGACGACGAGCGGGACCTCGGTCACGCCGGCATCGGCGCGGAACGTCACCTCGAACGAGGAGATGTCGTCGGGGTCGAGGGTCCCGACGACGTAGACCCGGAACGGGTCGGTGGGCGTCGCTGGCGCGCCGGGGGTGATCAGCACCGACCGCGCGGGCTCGAGGCCCGCGTTCATGACATCGCCCGTCGCCCGGTATATGTCGCCCTCCATCGCGATCTCGACGTTGGTGATGATGGGGTCAGCCTGCCGTCTGTCCTCGCCGAACGTGACCGGCAGGACGAGATCGGCGGTATGGGTATTGATGCCGTTCCGCCAGACCACCCGGAACGTGACGTTCGTCTCCACATCGGGTGTCAGGTTGAAGACGACGGTCCCGGAGCCGTCGGGTTCCAGGATGCCGCTGAAGGCGCTCGACGGGGGGACGGAGAAGCCGGGCCCCTGCGGGACGACCTGGACGGCGGAGGCAGCGTTCGGCCGCGGGTTCGCCACCAGAACGGTGATCTCGGCCGTCCGGCTCCCAGCGAAGGCATCCGGTCTATCGGCCACCGATGCGCTGAGCGGGGTGCCGTCGACCCGGACCGGGACCGGGTGGCTGAGAGTCCCGTTCTCCCGGAGGTCGAGGGAGAAACGGGGGTAGTAGGTCCCGTCGGGAGCGTCCGCCCGGACGGCGAAGGTGAACGTCCGGCTGAGGCCCGCCCCGATATCCCCGACCGAAGGGTAGGGTTCGCCTGTCGGGACGACACCGTCCTCATAGAGGCGGGCCCTGCCGAGCAGGACGGTCGAGGGGCCGGTATTCTGCACGGCGACCGTGACGATCCCCGCGTCGCCCGGCATCAGGACCGCCGGGTCGACCGCAACGGACGTCACCGTCACGTCTCCCGGGGCACCCGGTGCCGGGGAGACGAGGAGGCATGCCAGGATGAGCAGGGCCAAAACAGGCCCGGGGCGATCGGATCCCACGCAGAAGAATGGAGAGAGCCCCTACTTCAACATTACCCCGCACCCTCCGGGGGCCGGCATAAAACCTTTGACGGCAGAGGGCGATACCTCTGGAGACAACCGTTCCCCCGCCGGGAATCCGAGGAGAGCATGGGACAGAACAAGATCGTTATCATCGGCCACAGGCAGCCCGACACCGACAGCATCTGCAGCGTCATCGGCTACGCCGAACTCCTGAACCGCGCCGAACCGGGGAAGTACGTCCCCGCCAGGTGCGGCGAGGTGAGCCCGGAGACGAGGTTTGCGCTCGAGACGTTCAACGTTGAAGCGCCGGTCTACGTAGCGAGCGTCGAGCCCACAGTATCGGATATACCGCTCGACACCCGGAGCGTCCGGCGGGACGTCCCGACGGTCGACGTCGCCGCCCTGATGGACACCTACGACATGCGGAACATGCCGATCACGGACGGGAACGAGACCCTGGTCGGCCTCGTCAGCGAGTACGGCCTCGCCCGGGCCTACGTCCGGAAGAACCCCCGGGAGCAACTCTCGCTCGTTCCGATGCCGCTTGCGACCCTCGCCCGCATCCTCGATGCCCGGACGGTCGTCTCAGCGCGCGAGGTGCTCGGTGAAGGCCGGGTCTACACCGTCATCGACGCCCTGCACGTCACCCTCTCACGGATGACGCCCGACGATATCGCGATCGTCGGGGACAACGAACCGGCCCAGCTCGCCCTGATATCGGCAGGGGTCGCCGCGCTCATCATCGCCGAAGGGGCGCCGGTGGGCGAGCGGGTGATCGACGCCGCCCGGACGAGAGGAGCCTCGGTGCTCGCGACGACGCTCGATGCGTTCAGCGTCGGCAAGATGATCAGCCTCTCTCTTCCTGCGGGCATGATCATGGAGACAGATGTCCCCACGGTTCGTCTGGAGGACTCGCTCGAATACGCAAAAGGCGTCGTCTCGAACTCCAAGTTCAGGACGGCCTGCGTCGTCGGGGATGGGGGGCGGCACATCGGGCTCATATCCCGGACGACGCTGATGCAGGATGTCCAGAAGTCGGTGATCCTTCTCGACCACAACGAATACTCGCAGGCCGTGGACGGGATCGAGCAGGCGGACATCCTCGAGATCATCGACCACCACCGCCTCGGCGCGATCTCCACCTTAAAACCGGTGCGGTTCCTCAACGACCCCGTGGGGTCGACCTCGACGATTGTCGCGAACAAGTTCATCGAGGCCTGCGTGGAGCCGACGCCGTCGACCGCCGGGGTTCTCCTCGCGGGGGTCCTCTCGGATACGATGGTGATGAAACTCTCGACGACCACGCCCGCGGACATCCGGGCGGCGGACCACCTCGCGAATATCGCAGGGGTCGACCCGGCCGAGTTCGGGCCGGAACTGATCCGGAAGGGCATGGACCTCGACGCCCTCCCGAAGGAAGAACTCCTCACCCGGGATATGAAGCGCTACAACCTCTTCGGCCGGAGCATCATGGTCTCGCAGGTGATGACGTCGTCGTTTGCGTTCTCAGAGACCCATGCACAGGAGATCCGGGCCGAACTCGACCGCCTGCGGACGACGATGGGGGTCGACTGCTTCTTCGCCCTCTTTACGAACGTCTTTGGTAACGCAAGTGACCTCTTCGCCGCCGGAGACGAGGCCTGCATCACCAAACTGGACCTGCGGGACCAGCCCGTCCGGCTCGAGGGCGTCATGTCCCGGAAAAAGGATTTTATCCCGAAATTCGGGCAGATGTTCCGGCAACTCTGACGCCGCCGGGGCACCTGATACTTCCCAACCCCCTTCGCGGCTTCGCGCTCTTCGCACCTCGCACCTTCGGTGCTCGAACTCCGTTCCTCTAGGAACGTCGTTCCTACCGGTGCTCATGCTCCGTTCGCACCTTCGGTGCTCATGCTCTGGCTCGAAGCCTGGTGGCTTCTCAAGCTCCGGACGCTGTCCGTCGCCCCCTTCGGCCCGTCGCATTCCCCTGGAACGTCGCACTTCGCGTGAAGCCGTATCATTGCTCATAAACTGTCAACTCACGCGAAGCCGCGAAGGACGCGAAGATTGGTTTAGCTGAGAGTAACTCCCCTTCGCACCTGACGGTGCTCGAGCTCCGTTTCCTCGAAACGTCGCACTTCGCACCTGACGGTGCTCATGCTCCCTCCCCACAGGGGAGGTCGCACTTCGCGTGAGGTTCTATCGTTACCCTCTACTACCGGCTCACTCGTTTTTCTTTTTGAGCAGCCCGGAAGCGTAGCGGGCGAGTCCGTAGACGCCGTCGGTCGAGGGGTGAACCTCGACGATATCGTCGAAGTCGCCGACGGTGACGCCCCGTTTCATCAGGTAGCCGAGGTAGGAAAGGAGGGTTGATGCTCCGGGAACACCGGCAGAGGCTCCGATGAGCCGGCCGCTCCCGGGATCGACCCGGATCTGCGCAAGCCCCGCCCAGCCCCCGGCTACGTCCCAGAACGAGCCGGGGCCTGCGGGGGCGGGCGCCGAGAGGGTGACGCCCCCGTCGGCGCCGACCGTGGCGAAGGCGTAGTCGTAGCGGAGGCTCATCGCCTGGGGAATCCCCGTATAGTCCATGACGGTCTCGTGGCCGAGGATGTTCTCGGCCGCCACCACGCCCTCCCGGCGGGCCGCGGGGGTGAGGTAGGGCGGGCCGATGACGTCGCCGGCGGCGTAGACACCCTCCGCACTCGTGCGCATCCTTGAGTCAACGATGACTGCACCGTCCGGGCCCTTCCGGAGGCCCTGAAGCGACTCCGACCGGGGGATGAGTCCGGTGGCAAGCAGGACGGCATCGGCCGCCAGTTCTTCGCCGTTGGCGAGGAGAACCGAGCGGACCCGGGCGCCGCCCTCGATGCTTGCGACGGCGGCCTGCTCGCGGATGCCGACCCCGGCGAGGTCGCGCAGCGCGGCGGAGCGCATCTTCGGATCGAGGTCCCCGAGCAGCCTGTGCCGGGCGACGATCTCGACTTCGGACCCGAACGCCCGGAATATGTGGGCGAACTCCGCCGCCACCACCCCGCCGCCGACGACGACCATGCGGCGCGGGAGGTCGGGCATCGCGGGGAGCGTCTGGTAGGTGTAGACGCCCGAAATATCGGTGCCGGGGAACCCGGGGACGGCCGGCCGCGATCCGGTGGCCGCGAGGACCGCGTCTGCCCGGACCTCCTCGTCGTCGATAAAGACCCGGTTGCCTTCCAGGCGGCCTTCGGCGCCGTAGACGACCTCGACGCCGCTCCGGCGGGTCTCGACGTCGAGGACCGAGGAGAGTTTCTCCTGGACCTCGCAGATCCGTCTCCGGATTGCCGGGTAGGAGACGGCCGGAACCGAGTCGAGGATCCCGAGGTCCTTCTGGGTCCGGGCATACTCGATGAGCCGGGCGACGTCGTTTAAGGCGCAGATGGTCATGCACCGCTCGTGGAGGCACTGCCCGCCGATGCTGCGCTGCTCGACGAGTCGGACTTCCGCCCCGGCCTGCGCGAGGTGCATCGCCCCGAGCCTTCCCGCGGGCCCGCCACCGATGACAACGATCATGGTTACCTACAGCAGTTCGACACCCTCGTCCATCGGCATCGAGAGAATCTCGCCGGTGAACCCGTTGACCTCGACGATCTTGCTCCCGCCACGCACCTGCCAGACCGGCACGTAGACGGTCTCGAGGTCGACCCTGATGTTGTTCCGGTCGGGTTTGAGGGTCTTTTCCTCGTAGAAGATGGCATCGCCCTTCTCGTAGCGGAACCGCACCCGCTGGGTGAGCCGGTCGACGACATCGCGCACGAGCTGCTCTTCGACGTCCTCCCGCACGAGCCGGGCGGGCACGATCTCGGAGCCGAACGGGACCGGTCCCCGCTCGATGGTGCCGGGGTCGATCTCCATCTTTATGCCGTTGATGGCGTTGACGGCTCCGGCTCCTTCGGCGTCGAATGAGACCAGCCGGTCCTTCACCTCGCGCTCGCCGTTGCTCACGTAGCGGTAGTTCCAGTACGGGATGAACCGGCACTTCGCCGACCCGTGCAGCCCGGCGATGCCGCAGGCACGCTTCTCGGTGACCCGTACCGGGAGGTGGGGCAACTCCGGCCCCTCTGCCGGCCCCTCCTCCACCGTCGCGGGCGGGGCCTCCGCCGTCTCGCGCCGGATCGCCCGGACCGGTCCGGGGAGCGCCAGGACGAGGCTCTGCCCGAGCACCTCCGCAAGCGCGGCCCTGCCCGCGTAACGGACGAACTCGTCCGCGCCCCACCGGATGCAGTCCTCCGTCTGCACCTCCGGGTCGAGGGCGAAGAGTAGTTTCCTGCAGACCCAGTCGTCGTCGCCGGTGCGCAGGCGATAGGTCATCGAATCGAAATTTTCAATCGTCTCCGGGTCGTCCGAGCAGAGCACCACCAGGGCGTCTTCACTCCCGATTGCGGAGAGATCCAGCGGGTCGCCGACTTCCTCGACGTCGTAGGAGGCCGCAATCAGGATCCGCTTCAGCACGTTCCGGGCTTTTTCCCGAGTCCCACTCTCCATTCACCGTACAATACCACAGTGAGGTAGAACAACTTTTCCCTTCTGCGGGGTGGTCGGGCCGGGGGGGCGGGTCCCGGGAGTTCGCCGGGTGTGAGCCGCAACCGGCGAAAACCGGGTTGCACCGGGTCGCCCCGGAACCTCCTGCCGGGCGCATATGCCGGACTCCGAAGGCAACACTTTTTCCCCTGCCGTGCGAGAGATCTGATAATGCATGTCCCCCTGAAGTTCACCAATCACCGTATCGAGGAGTACGCGCTCAGGGTGACCTACCGCCCGGAGGAGGACGCCGGGACGATCATCTACAACCTCTCGCTCATCGAGAGCCCGGACCTCGACTTCACGCTCTCCATCATGAAAGAAGCCCACAAAGCGGGCATCACCATCAGCGACAGGATCCTGGTCGCCGGGCCCGGGGAGCAGGTCGGCGATTACATCGTGCCGGACGGCAAGCATGCCGTCTGCACGATGTGCAGCATCACGCTCGATGCCCTCCTCCTCCGGCGCGGCATCCCGATCAATCCGATCGGGGGGGGAATCGTCGAGGTCGAAGGAAGGGTTCCGCGGCGGTTCACGAGCATGATCCTCTATCGCGATACCACGCTCGACCCCCTTGAGGTCCTGATCTCCCAGGAGGCCACATCGATCCTCGACGTCATGCGTCATCGGAACGGCAATATCCTCGCAAACATCCGGGAATGCCACATGGAGGCCGAACCGCTCATGGGCGCGGTGCTCGACGAACTGACGGCCATCGGGTTCTCCGGCATTCTGGACATCGGCGCGCCGAACTTCCCCCTGCTCGGGGTTCCGGTGAGCCCGCAGTACGTGGGCGTGGCGATGGTCGGGGGCACCAACGCAATGGCGGCCGTCAAAGAGGCAGGAAGACCTGTGGTGACACGGGCGCTCAAAGGGTTGATCGATATCCGGGAGATGAGTTACCTGGAGGATTACTGACCGGCGGTCTTCGCCCATTCCGTGACGCTGGTGATATGCCGCCGCACAAACAGGACGAGCCCCGCGGACTCAGAGTAGAGGGCTGAAGGCTGCTCGTCGACCGCTCCCATCCAGAGCAGCGCCCGGGCGTCGTCCACCAGAAAGACACCGGACCTCTCATACGGCAGCAGGTTCTCCGTCGGGAAATGCGTCCCGTGCAGCGCGGCGAGGGGAAGGATGTGGAGCCGGAACCGGGAAGGCTGCTCCCCCTCCCAGTGCTCGGTGACGATCTTGACCGGCATGGAGTCGGGGACGGCTTCGAGCAGCGGGAGCACGCTCTCCCGGAGGAGATCCCATGTCGCCAGCACCTCCACGCTCCGTTCCGCGCTCCGGAACATATCGGCAAGGCGGGTCCGGATGTTCTCCTCCCCGTAGAGGGTCCAGATCTGTTCCCGGTCGCCCCGGCCTTCCGGCCTCTTCTCCCGGTAGAGGGCATCGAGGGCTGTCCGGGCACTCTGGGCGTCACTCTCGATCCGGCGCATCAGGTTCTCGACGCCCTGGTCGGGAGGGACCGCGTCAAACCGTTTGGGCGTGGTGTGGGAGACGCTGACCAGTTCCTTCTGGACGAGCCGGTCGAGAACGGGGTACACGGACGCGCGCGGCACGCCGGAGATCTCGTGGACCTCCGTCGCGGTCGCCCCGGCTACCCTGAGGAGCCCGATATATACAAGGGCCTCGTATCTCGTGAGCCCCAGTGATTTAAGAGATTCGAGGAGAGCATCTGGAACATTCCGGGGAGCCTTCATTCCATCATGTATATATACAGTTCAGCAATAAATGTTGTTGCTAATATAACAACAAGGTGAAGAAATGCGTTGGCAATACGTACCGGTACTGATGCTCCTGCTGGCACTTCTGGTTGTGCCGGGGACGGCGCAGGGCACCAAATATCTCTATGGAAGTCCCGATTTATCGGCAACAATTTCCGGCACCAACCAGTTCGCACCCGGTGCCGAGACCCAGCTTGCGGTCATCATATCCAATAGCGGGCTGAACACCCACAAGATCGTCGGCTCGACGCTCATCACCCCCGACGACCTGCCGAACACCGCGAAACTGGTCACCGTGGCGCTCAAGAGCACCGATACGCCGTTTACCATCAAGACGGACCCCCAGTTCTTGAGCGACATCATGGGCGGCGCCTCAGGAACCGCCACGTTCGACGTGAAGGTTGCCGACTCCGCGGAGCCGGGCACGTACGTGCTGCCGCTTGAGGTGACCTACACCTACCTCGCGGATGCGGAAGAGTACGGGAGCGATGTCCTCCGCTACAACTACCAGAAGAAGACCGAGACCCTGCCTCTCGAGGTGCGGGTCACGCCCGACCTCCACGTCGAGGTCCTGGACGTGCGATCCGAGTCGCTGAACGTCGGCACGGAAGGTTACGTCTACCTGACCCTGAAGAACATCGGGCACGACACGGCGAACAAGGCCATCGCGAAGGTCACGAGAAGCGGCGCGAGCCCGCTCATCCCCACCGACGGCAGCGCCTACGTCGGGACGTTCGAGCCGGGAGAGACGGTGAACGTGAAGTTCAAGGTCTCGGTCGCCGATACCGCCGAGCCCCAGTCGTACCCGCTTGACGTCGCGGTCACCTACGAAGACTACGAGGGGAAGACGGTGACCTCGCGGTCGGCGACGATCGGTCTTCCCGTCGGCGGCAAGATCGCCTTCGAGGTCGTCTCGCCGACGTCGGTGCTCTACCTGGGGCAGAAGAGCATCCTCGAGGTCGTGTACCGGAATACCGGGGCGGCGACGGTCTATAACGCCCAGGCCCGGATCAGCGCCGTCAACCCCTTCACCAGCAGCGACGATACCGCCTTCCTCGGCGACCTTGCCCCGGGCGAGACCGCGACGGCACGGTTCGAGATGAACGTCGACGGCGACGGCACCGAGAAGGAGTACGGGATCGACTCCGAGATCCGCTACCGCGACGACCTCGACAACAGCAAGATATCGGACACCATGAAGGTACGGGTCGCGCTTGAGAGGAGAGAGGGCACTATCTTCACCAATCCGGCCTTCCTCGCCGTTCTTGCGGCCGTCATCATCGGAGCAGGGTATTATATATTCGTGTACCGTAAGAAACAGAGATGAACGGGTACTGGGACGGCCCTAAACCGGAGCCGCAGGCAAGGACAATCGAGGAAATGCGGGATGTTCTCGCAGATCCCGGCTGCACCTCCGATCAGCCCCTCTATTTTATGTACCGGGATCTCGCCCGGAGCGATGACGACCGAAACTGGCTCCGGCAGCACCACGTCCGCTACGATATCACCGTCATTCCCGCCCGAACCCTCTGCGGGGAGTACGTCAAGACAAAGGGGCACTACCACACCGAAAACCCGGCGGGAGAACTCTACCCGGAGATCTATGAGGTGCTCGAGGGGACGGGGCACTACCTCCTCCAGACCCGCGATGCCGACGACGTGGTGATGATCGAGGGGACCGCCGGCGACAAGATCCTGATCCCGCCGGGGTACGGCCACGTGACCATCAACCCTGCACGGGAGGATCTCGTGATGGCAAACCTCGTCTCGTCGGAGTTCGCGAGCAACTACGGCCCCTACGCGGAACTGCAGGGCGCCGCCTACTACGAGATGGAGGGCGGGGCGCTCGTGAAGAACCCGCGCTACCGCGACGCCCCGCCGGTGCGCTACTGCGACCCGGTAGAGGTGCCGGACTTCGGGATCAAGAAAGAGGTCGCGCTCTACGAACTCATCGGGCGGCCCCGGTCGGTCGCGTTCTTGAACCACCCCGAACAGTTCATGGAGATCTTCGCCGACGTGACCGGCGGATGTCTTGTGATGCGGTAGGGAGGGGAAGGGCAGAGTCCCAGCCGGCACTAAAATCCAGTTCTTTTTGCGACGTTATGTAAGCTATACACGAATTTCCACTGGCTTGTGCACCTTCAACCAGTCGTCGGCTCAAGACATTTGGTTTTCTCCTGCTCCTACCCCCGCACCCAATGGTGCTCAAGCTCCGTTTCTTCGGTACGTCGCACCTTCGGCCAGCCGCTAGTCCAAGACCTTCGGTCTTCTCCAGCGATGTCCCCATGGGACATCGCCTATCGCCACGCACTGCCCGCCCCCATGGGGGCGGGAGGAGCGCGAAGCGCGGGCGGTGGGGGTCAAAGGTAGAGCCTTGCGGGGTAGAGACAGGGGGGGGGGGGGGGGGGGGGGGGGGGGGGGGGGGGGGGGGGGGGGGGGGGGGGGGGGGGGGGGGGGGGGGGGGGG
>JAEZIP010000028.1:0-2927 GCA_023436625.1 Methanobacteriota archaeon
CTGCTGGGCAACCTTGTCCATGCGCACACCCAGCTCGCCCAGCTTTTCCATCATCTCGCGCGCCAGATCGATCTCCTGCGTCAGCGTTTCGGCCACCTGGCCATGATCGCGGAACGCCTCGACGGTCTTGGGCGGCAGCGTGTTGACGGTGTGCGGGCCAATCAGCGTATCGACGTAATAGGTATCGGGGAAATTGGGATTCTTCGTGCTGGTGCTGGCCCACAGCGGGCGCTGGACGCGCGCCCCGGCCTCGCGCAGCCGGGCGAATCGGTCGCCGCCGAATATCTCCTGGAAGTAGGCATAAGCGAGCTTGGCGCTGGCGATCGCGGCCTTGCCGACCATCTGGCGGTTGGCTTCGGCGTTTTCGAGCACCTTGCCGCGCAGCCGCCCGACACGAATATTACTCTCCAGGATGTTGTCGACCACCGTATCGATGCGGCTCAGGAAGAAGCTCGCCACCGACGCGATATGCGAGACATCCTGACCCGCTTCCAGCCGCCGCTCCAGCCCGCGAATATAGCGCTGGGCGACCTCGACGTAGTTGGCGACCGAGAACAGCAGCGTCACGTTGACGTTGACGCCGGCGGCGATCGCCTCTTCGATGGCGGGCAGGCCCTGCGGCGTGCCGGGGATCTTGATCATGACGTTGGGGCGGTCCACCAGCGCAAACAGGCGCTTGGCCTCGCTCAGCGTCATATCGGTATCGTAGGCCAGCAGCGGCGAGACTTCCAGGCTGACATAGCCATCGTCGCCGTTGGTGCGGTCATAGACCGGGCGCAGCACATCCGCCGCCGCCTGGATATCGGCCACCGCCAGCGCCTCGTAAATCTCGGACGCTTCCAGGTCCAGCATGCCTGAGATGGCTTCGTCGTATTCTTCGGTATCTCCAATCGCCTGGGCAAAGATCGTCGGGTTCGACGTCATCCCGACGATGCCGTCCTCGACCAGCTTTTGCAGCCGGCCAGTCGTGATCAGGCTACGCCGGATGTAGTCCATCCAGATGCTTTGCCCACAGCGCTGTACTTCAATCAGCGGATTCGCTGCCATCTAAAAAGTCCTCCTAAAGCATTTGTCAAAACAAGCATTGAAAGGTTCAAAGTCCAACACACCACTCAAGCATTACTGCTGCGCCTTGAGGCCAGACTCCTCAATCGCCAGGACCTTGCGGTGACGGCGCACATGCCGCTCTTCGTTGGTCTGGAAGTGCGCCCCCAGGAAGGCATCGACGATCTCCACCGCCAAAGCCGGACCCACGACCCGGCAGCCCAGGCACAGCACATTCATATTGTCGTGCTCGACGCCCTGATGCCCGGAATAGGTGTCGTGGCACAGCGCCGCGTAGATGCCGGGAATCTTGTTGGCGGCGATGCTCGCCCCTACCCCGCTGCCACAGACGACGATGCCGCGCTCCGCTTCACCGCTGATCACCTTCTGGGCGACGGCGGCGGCAAAGTCGGGATAGTCCACCGGCTGCTCACTGTCGGTCCCCACATCGACCGGCTCGTGTCCCCGCTCGCGCAGATATTTGATCAGATATTCCTTGAGCGGAAAACCCGCGTGATCGGCCCCGATTGCAAGTTTCATAACGCCCTCTTCTCTCGCGCTGGCATTTCTGTGCCATTATACCGCAATCAAATCCCAAAAAGGACAAGCCCCGCTGGGTGGCGGGGCTTTTTTGTGCAAATTGGCACAACTCGATTTATCCGGGTGCGAGAGTCGCGGTTGGACCGGCAGGTTGGCGGGTTGGCACAGGGGCCATCGTTGGAGCGCCGCCGGGGGTCGCCTCGGCTGAATCAGCGCCGCCTGCCCCGCCCTGATTGGCAGGTGCCGCAGGTGGAGCGGCCATATTCACGTCATCCGAGACACAGCGGAACCCGATGCTGGCGGTCGGCTGGTCGGGCGCCGCGCTGCGCCGGTGCACCGTGCGCAGGAACAGCGGAATCGTGTCCCAACTGCCGCCGCGCAACACCTTCTGTGCGCCGCTGGGCGGCCCTTGCGGATCCGAAACCGGATTCTGGCTGGCCGCCTGCTGAGTGTAGTAGTCCGCCTGATACCAGTCCGCGACCCACTCTTCGACGTTGCCGGCCATGTTGTAGATATCGAACGAGCTGCGGCCATTCGGATACGAATCGACCGGCTCAGTGCCTTCTGCAGCGGGTACCGACGAGTTGGCGTTGTCGGCAAACTCAAAGCCCCATGGGTAAGTATAATTCTGCGGCCCGCGTGCGGCGCGCTCCCATTCGGCCTCGGTCGGCAGACGGCGGTCGAGCGCCCGACAGTAGGCGTCCGCCCCCCACCATGTGACCCAGGTCACCGGGTGGTTACTGTAGAACGACGCATTCCGCACCGAATAGGTCGTGCCATCAAACTCGATATAGCTGTTCGGCTCTTCGACGGTGGTCTTGATACAGGGCTGGCCCTGGCATTCGTTGCGATGGCTGTTCGGCCCCATCCAGTTCAGGAAGGCGACATACTGTGCGATCGAAACTTCGAAGAGGTCCATATTGAAGCTGTCAACCGTCACCTGGTGCGCCGGGGTGGAGTCCGAGACCCAGCTCAGGTCGTCGCACGTCTTGCCATAGAGCGCGCACTCGTCCATTGCCTGGTTGGCTTCTTCAAGATTGGTGCCCATCATATAGCTGCCGCCGGTCACGAGCACCATCTCGCTCTTGATCGAGTCAAGCTCCGGTGGCAGGGACGCGCCGCTGTTGAAGGTGATGGTCTGGGTTGGCTGGCCGACCGGCGGCGTGCCAACGACCGGCGTATCCTGCGCCAGCGCCGATGCGCCAGCATCCTGAGCACCCGTTACCCCCTCACTCTCGCCGCCGACTGCTTCCTGCTGCGCGGCGGGCGGGGTCAACGGGGCCTGACCGCCATTCCCGGTCACACCATCACTGCCCGGCAGCGGCGACGGGGTTGGCTTGGAC
>JAEZIP010000036.1:0-16322 GCA_023436625.1 Methanobacteriota archaeon
GTCGACCTCCTGGTCGACCGGGACGGGGAGACGCGGCTCTCCGGGACGCGGTATCCCTATTCGGTGCACGGATCGGGGTGCTGCTTCTCCGCGGCGCTCACGGCATACCTTGCCCGGGGAATGCCTGCGCGGGAGGGGTTCGCCGCGGCCCGGGAGTTCATCGATACGGCCATCCGGGAGGCGGCGGGAGGTCCCGGGCCCGTGAGGATCGTCAACCCGGGGGGAACGATCCTTCGGCGACGCTGAAAGAATATTTCATGATTCGGGCGACGCCGTGACGATTGTTTCCGGTTTCCGCGGGATATTTCCGTTTGTTCATAGTCATACAGAATCCCGGCAAATTTCCAATACAGCTGGCATTATTCAGTAGAAATGAAAAAAGACCAATTCATGATATAAAACAAATACGGAATTTTAATAACCAAGTGCTTGTAATTACTGTTAGAATGGATGAGATCGATGATGCGATCCTTCGGGAGCTGCAGAGGGACGGGCGGATGTCTATGGCAGAGCTCGGCTCGATGCTGGGCATCGCACCGTCGACGGTCTTCAAACGGATCGAGAAACTGAAGGGCGCCGGTATCCTCGAGCGGTTCACGATCGTCATCAACCAGAAGTGTTTCGAGCATACCCTGGTCGCGTTTCTGAACGTCAGGGTCCACCCGGACGGAAAGCCGGAGATCGAGGAGTTCATGCGGGACCTCCCGTGCATCCTCGAGCTCTACGAGGTGCTCGAGCCCGGGGACTTCTTCGTGAAGGTCCGCGTGCAGAACATATCCGAGTTGAAGCGGAGCGTGCTCGTCCCGCTCTCCGGTCTTCCGGGAGTGAGGGATATCCAGACGATCATCTCGGTGAGGAAGGTCAAGGAACAAACATGAACGGATTGCAGATTGAAACCATGCAGCAGATGCTCGCGATTGTGACGCTTCTTTTAGGGGCGCTCCTGATCGGCGTCATCTACAACGCCTACCGGATCGTGAGGCAGCCGACCCTGCTTCTCTTCGTCTACGGGCTTTTCACGCTGGTCGTGGGGATCACGTTTGCCGATATCGTGAGCATCTTCACGCCCGACGCGTTCATCATCGCCTGGTCGGCGGTCTTTTCCCGTATCGTGGTGATTCTCGGTCTCTGCGTGATGGCCTACGGTATCCTGAGAGGGTAAGATGCGCACCGGTATCTCGTTTGCCCGGGACTGGCAGTTGATCAAGGTAGCCCGGTCCCTGCGGCGGCACGACGTCTCCGGCCCGCTGGTGCGGAGACTCCTGGAGGACGCCCCCTCCGGCCTCACGGAGCGGGTCACTGCCATCGCCGGGCGGCTCGGTGAAGAGAACGGAAAGACACTCCTCGCCCATACCGAGGAACGGTTCGACCCTCCCACCCTGATGGAGGGGCTCCTCCTGACATGGGGGATCCCCTGCGAGCCCGCTGGAGCCGACGACGGGAGCGTGACGATCGCCATCGACTGCGAGGGCTCGGCAGCGGCGATCCGGGAGACCTTCGCGGACGTCCGGGTGGCCGGGCCCTACCTCGCCGGCTACGTCCGGGCGCTCCAGCCCGATGCGGTGCTCGAGACCGGCGCCGGCGGCATGATGACGATCCGGTTCCCGCCCCACGGCGAGTAGGCCGGGAGCCGGCGGTTTTCGGAGGCTCCCTCCGCGGGGCCATTTTGAAAATATTTATCTACTGTCAGGTTCGTTCGTTTATCCAGAGCATTTCGGAGGACATGTATGGAGACGGGCGGAATACGGGCGTGCCAGAGCTGCGGGATGCCGATGAGCGCAGAGGAGCATTTCGGGACGGAAGCGGACGGCACGCTCTCGAAGGACTACTGCACCTACTGCTACCGGAACGGCGCTTTCACCGAACCGGGGATCACCATCGACGAGATGGCAAAGATCGGCGGGGCGATGATGTCGCAGCTGTACGCGATTCCCCTCGAGAGGGCGGAGACCTTCTCGAAGGATCAGCTCTCGTGCCTGAAGAGGTGGG
The DNA here is from genome assembly GCA_023436625.1 of Methanobacteriota archaeon. GTDB lineage: Archaea > Halobacteriota > Methanomicrobia > Methanomicrobiales > Methanoculleaceae > Methanoculleus. The sequence goes on from JAEZIP010000036.1 coordinate 1,990, forward strand.
CGGGGAGGGAGATTCCCCTCTGCGGGAGCTGCGGGATGCCCCTTGCACGCGACGAGGATGCCGGGACGGAGGCGGACGGGTCGCTCTCGACGGCGTACTGCACCTACTGCTACCGGGACGGGAGGTTCACCGAGCCCGATCTCACGAGGGAGCTGGCGGTCGGGAAGTACGCGCCGATGATGGCCTCGCACCTCGGGATGCCGGCCGATAGAGCAACGGAGATGGTGCGGCAGTACCTCTCGACGCTGCCGAGGTGGCGGGAGTAGGACCCGGGATAACATTTATAGACCCGATGTCAATGTAACTACTACAGGACATGAACCCGGGAACCGACATCTACACCCTCCTCATCCAGAAACGGGACGAGATCCTTTCTCTTGCACACCGGAGGGGAGCAAAGAACGTCCGGGTTTTTGGGTCGGTTGCACGGAACGAAGCCCGGGCTGACAGCGACATCGATCTCCTGATCGACCTCGAACCCGACCGGAGTCTTCTTGATGTGGGGGGTCTTGCGATGGATCTTTCCCTCCTGCTCGATCGTCCGGTCGACGTCGTGACAGAAGCGGGACTCCGGGAACGTATCCGCTCAAGAGTCTTGCGGGAAGCGCGGCCGCTATGAGAGACGATCGCGAGCGGGTACTGGATATCATCGAAGCCATCGACCGGATTGAAAGAGTATCAGACCGGGGCCGCGAGTACTTCTACAACGACGAAATGGCACAGCGTCTCGGGTGATCCACCATCTCCAGATCATCGGGGAAGCCGTACGGGGGATCTCTCCGGAATTCAGGGCCGCAAACCCGGACATCCCATGGTCGGACATCATCGGGATGAGGAATATCCTTATCCACCACTATTTCGGAATCGACCGGGCTGCTGTCTGGAACGTGGTCGAACGTGACCTGCCGGCACTGAAGAGACAACTCCTGTCCCGGACCCTGGAGTAGCGGCTCACGTAAGCGGGGTCGCTGGCGCCGCAATCTCACATTGCCGGATAAAATCTGAAAATTAACGAAATAGAGCGATGAGGTCTTCCTTTGTGATATCGTTATGACTTACTATATCGTTCAGAATATTGTTCAACGTTGGCCGGGTCTGTTCTTTTCGAAGGGGAATGATGATCATGTGTCTTTTGTTGTCAGTGTCTTTGACCATTTTGATGTGGCTTCCGCGTTGATGAACAAAAGAATAGCCGAGTTTTTCAAGAACCCTGACGATATCCGAACTACTAACAACCGGAAGCTTTGGCAACGGAATGCACCTGTAGTTCTGTCTGCGTCAGGATTGTGATCTCTTCTTCTGGTTCGAGTTCATCTTCAAAATACAAAAGTACGGCTTCTGCGATGTTTTTGAGGAGTTCTTCAAAGTCTCTCCCGTCGGTGAAGATGCTATGTCCGATTGCGTGAGCAGACCAGCATCCGTCTTCGTAGACCGTTTCAAATCGGATGATCATGATGTGAACTCCCAAAACGAGTATGGAACTTGAAAAATAAAATATTTGCTGTCTTTATCGTGCTGGATGAAGGGGACGGAGCGGGAAGTTCCCGACCAACAGGTGCGGGGATGGCCCGGTAAAACCGTCCCGGCAGTCGCAACTCGAAAACCCTCCAGGTTTTCTCAAGCTTCGCTCCTCGAAGCCTGATGGCTTCTCGAACTCCTGTCCGAAACCCTTCGGGTTTCTCAAGCTCCGGCCCTGCGGGCCATCGCATCCTGCGGACAGTCGTTCCTACCGGAACGTCGCACGTTAAGGCGTCGCGCGAGACCGCATCGTTGCCGGGTGCCAGAATTAGCGAAGTCCTGAACCCGGACATCTCCTCGCTTCTTACTGATGTTCATCATCGTCCTGCAACGCCCGGCAGCCCCGGGGCGACCGGCCGATCTCCGGCACCGTTCCGCTCACCCGTGCCACGGCCCGCAGGCATCTCTCCGGCCTCCGGGGCAGCAACCCGCGGGTGCCGCGCACGCTCCCCCATCCGCGCCCGCCTGCCGCACTCCGGGAGCGCCGTACGGCCCCTGTTTTTATATGCCGGGAGCGATGAACGCGCATTATCCTCAAAATGGCATTTCCAGTCCGTCCGTTATCTTCGGCAACTCGTTTATGCTATGAAAGATCCTTTCGACCATGCGTGTCTGACGATATTAAATCATTCCGGAACGGATCACTACGATATCTATATATAATATGGAAAATCAGTTTGTTTCATCGACCGACAGCCCCATCGGGGCTCAGAGTCGGGAGAGGTGTAAGATGAAATTCAGGCAGAATGAAGATGCAGTATCGCCGGTCATCGGCGTTATTCTCATGGTCGCCATCACGGTGATCCTCGCTGCGGTCATCGCAGCCTTTGTGTTCGGAATGACGGGGAACGTGCAGACGACGAAGACGGTATCTCTTGGTTCGCAGATTAACGGTTCTAATATCGATCTCATTGTCAACGGTGGTGCGGACCTGTCCACGCTTCAATGTATAAACATTACAGTGGGTGGAGCTGCACCAGCTGAAGGGGCTATTCTCTATCCTAGTAACCTCGATGAGACTACAGCCGGAGGTATCGAACCCATTGCGGACGAAAAGTTCCACGTTGGAAATACGCTGACAATCGAGGGGGAGAACTCTGGTAGACTCCTTGTAGTCGGCAAGTGGAGCGATGGTGCTGAACAGATTATCCTTGACCGCACCTACTAAAATCCCTTTTTTGTAAACTTAAGAGACGTTATCTCAAGTGGTTACACGTTCACTCCGGCTGAAGCATAAGCCTGCTATTCTGCGATTTATCAGCGACACAAAAATTACTGTCAATCTTGCAGTTTGTTTCTCGAGTACTCTGTGCATCCATTGATCCAGGCACACACAGAACCCGCAGAATCTCGATCTTTTGGCTGCAAATTCTGCCCTCCGGTGCTCAAGCACCTGCACTACCCTCCGCATATCATCTTCCCGGCGCGGATCTCCTCACCGCCGGCGGCGCCGTCGCCTACCTCCTCTCCTGCATCGCTCAGTACGGCCACGGCCTTCACGGGCCGGCGGGGTTCGCCGTCCCGGTGGGGGTGCCGCTCATCCTCACTGTGGCGGGGTACGTCATGATGGTGGAGGACGACGATGAGCAGGAGTATGAGGGGGAAGAGGAGGGGTACGGGGAAGAGGAGACGGATGGGGAGGAGTAACACTCCTCCCTCTTCCTCTGATAGGAACTTCTCTGGTTCGCCCTATCCGCTGCCATTGTTCACATGTACAGTGTGGCATGCATCCCTCGGTCACAACACAATCCATGCACGGATTTCGAGGGGATATCGCCATTGGGGAGGGGCTGACGGGGAGTGCGACGGTTCGTAGAACCGGAGCTCGACCACCGCTAGGGGGGGTGGGGGAGCATCCCCCCTCCCCTGTCTCTACCCCGTAAGACTAACTTATGACCCCCACCCCACCCGGCCTTCGGCCTCCTCCCCCGCCCCCGGGGGCGGGGGCAGTGCGTGGTGATATCCCCACGGTCCACTGCACCGGGCTATTCTCCTCGTTCTACCATCCCATCAAGCGCGATCAAAAACCTTCCCGCTCTCAGGATCTGGCAAAGCCGTCGGCCCCCGAGAACCGGTCACGGGCGGGGACACCCAACACCCCATCACCAAAAAAGTACAATCAATCTATCTCAAACCACCCTATCAACCAAAACCCACGACTCGTTATCCTCAAACCTCCCCACGACCACGACCCGCGCCGGGTCCGGTACAACTCGCGCCTCAAACGCCCCCGCCCGGGGCCGCCGCGTTCTTCCAGGTATCGCCGCTCTTGCTCTTCGCCTACGCAGTCCCGGTGCTGATGTTCTTCCCGCTCGCCTGGGAACTCGTCGTCGACTTCCGGTTCGCCACCAGCTGCTGGGAGGGCTACCACTTCTGGATACCGGTGGTGCAGTACATCTGGTACATCCAGTACACGATCTTTCCGTTCTAAGCGATGAGATCCCGGCGGCCGGGAGACCGAACCGGCGGAGAACGAGGCGGCGGCGCCCGCCACCATCGCCCGGACGGGGCGGGAGGCGTTCACTGTCCGGTAAGCTCCCGGGCGGCCTCTGCCAGAAGACCCGGCGGCCCCTCAATGGCTACGTCGACCGGGTGTGGGCTTCCCCCCTCGAATAATGCGAGGAAGGGGGTGCGGGGAACGACTGCCGGGAGCGTAGCGAACGGCAGGAGTTTGAGCACCGATAGGTGTGAAGGCAGGAGTTTGAGCACCGCGAGGCTGCGGCGAATCCGTGGCGTTTCAACCCCCACGAAACACCGATCCTCTCAATCTCAGGTGGCAAATGTCGGACACTTCAAAACGGAAGATGTCCGATATGTCCGATAAATGTCCGATAAATGTCCATTATCTATCAGGCCCTGTCATCGCATCGGGCGTTCCAGGGAGGCAACCGGGCTAAAACGTACTTTCTGCCCCTCCTCACACCGACTGCCTCCAACAAGCCACGATGGACGAGATCGAGAAGATCGCGGTATCGAGTCTTCTCCGATACCCCCGGAGCAATCGATGCATAGTTTACAGCGGTTATAGCGCCGTGCTCCCTGGCAAAGGACATCGCCTGCAGCTGCCGCTCGTTCAGGCCGATGGCCCGCAGAGAACTCTCGGTAAACCGCAGGTCTTTTCGCATGCGCACAATGAACCCGAAGGAATCGCTTTGAAATTCAGGTTCCGGGAGTCCGGCCTCTGCGAGTGCATCCACAATTCGCCCGATGCCGGAACCATACCGCTCGACAAACCCGGCGAGGTAAAATATCTTTGCTATGAGAGGGTTGCGCAGGAACGAGTAGTGCTCGGTCTTGAGCATCTCAATCGTGATTCCCTGAGGCAGAGAGCCCGGGTTGTGGAACCGTATAGCGTCATCATAGATGCGGATCTGGGTCTGGATGTCGGTGTTGAAATAATCCCGGTGGATAAGCACGTTAAGGAGCGCTTCACGAATTGCCAGTAACGGATAGTCCCAGATCTCCTTGCGCTGAAAGGACTCCTGCATTGCATCCGCCGAAATCTCATATCGGACATCGATGAAACTTTTCACCCGCTCTTCCACCCTCGTGAATTGCTGGATGAGGTTCCCGGAGAACTCTTCATCGCCGATGATGGTATCTCTCCCCTTGAATCGGCCAACCCGGGTGGTGGTGTTGACAAAGAACCGCTGCGGCTCTCTGCCGAAGAGCATAATGGCGGCATTGGTCAATTTGCCATTGACAGTCAGTTCTAAGCGGCGCAGAATCGAGTCCACGGGCTCTTCTTCATCCGCAGTATCAAGCCGGTTCGACCGCTTCGCCAGACGAACGAACATCCTGACCACCTCGGGATCGATATCGTCGATGGAGTAGTCGCCGGTGACCGTATCCCAGGTAATCCCGGATTTGCTGATTAGAAAGTGAACAAGCTCCTGTCCCGCAAGGTCGAATGTGTTGCTTCCGCTACGCCGATAATACCGACCGTCGCACGAGACCGGGACAGGGGAAGGGGAGACTGTGATGCTGATGATCTCTTTTCCTGCGACCGTTTCAACGACAACGGAGGGGGTGATACTAAGTTTGTTTCGGATCTTGTTGGGCAGTTCTCGCAAGAGCCGCTTCACCTGATGGATGCCGACCAGTCTTCCGGCATCATCGATGCCTATCTTAAGCACCCCGCCGCTTGTATTTGCAAATGCGCAGATGGTCTTGAGATATTCGTCCTTCCAGGACTCCTTGAATTCAACGTTCTGGCTCTCGATCATGGTGGATGCGGTTGACTGTTAATGATACATCGACGGTCTTTCTCTTATAATCTTCCTGTATGACCGGAACGAAACATTTAGGGGTTTCCGAGTGCCGGTACTGCTTGCTCCCTTCATGTTTGGGTCTGGACGCTCGATCAAACAGATTCAGAAGATATGTCCCATCACCGGGCATGAGGTATGTAATCCACGCGCTACCACCGGTATGTACATCACGGTTCACAGAGCCGGCTCTCCCCTCTTCGTAAAACCCCTGATCGGACACTAAATTGCCATAACTCCTCCCATATCACCTTTCAAGGGATGTAACGGGCATGTAATCGGCCGTGTGGCACTCCAAAACAATCGTCATATCGATGCCGATAGAGGCCTCCCTTCCTCTACCTGCCCCACGATCCCCGACGTCAAGGTGAGCGAGGGACGATTGATGAACACCGCGGTTGTATTTACATATTTGAAATATTTAAATATTTATAAAATACACATACTGACATGGGCACGATAACCCTGAGCATCGATGATCGGACCGAGCAGGAGTTCCGGGGACTGGTCGAGAAGATCCTCGGGAAGCGGAAGGGAGCGCTCGGCGAGGCGGCGACCGAGGCGATGAAGATCTGGATCAGGGCAAAGACACAGGAGGAGATCGCGCAGGACGCTCTCGAGCTGACCGGGAAGGCGTACCACTTCGGGGCAAGGAAGTATACGTCAAGGAAGGACCTTTATGACCGGCAACCCGCCGCTGATTGACACAAACGTCTTCGTGTACCTCTTCGATGCGGACGCACCCGAAAAACGGCGCATCTCAAAGGACCTCGTCACGGCATGCTGGAAGTCGGAGAGGTGCTACTCGGTCTCGGTGCAGAACCTCGCGGAGTTCTCGGTGGTCGTGACCGAGAAGGTCGAAAACCCGATGCCGGTGGAGGAGGTGCAACGGTTCATCAGGGGCGTCCAGGACTTTGACGGCTGGAACGTCGTCAGTTACGGCAGCAGGACCATCCTCTCCGCCCACGAGATCCGGGACCGCTACCATGTCCACTTCTGGGACGCCCTCCTTGCCGCAACGATGATCGAGTCCGGCATCGAGAGCATCATCACGGAGGATGCACATCTCCGGCGCATCCCCGGGATCACGGTCACCAACCCATACGGGTAGACGAGACGCGGAAGGCCGCACCGGAAACCGGCGGTCCGGGCCGCGAGATAGAAATCGCTCGGTGCCCACTATCAACAAACTTCCCGGCGACGGCCCCCGGCACCTGCACCCAAAAGACCATCACTCCCACAATCCCCGCAAAGGCGGCCACGACCGCCACCATGAGAAAGGCGCTCACCACCTCCAGAATACTTTTATTTGACCAGACGGTTACTACTACTCATGACTCCGGCTGTCACCATCGATGAACTCTATCTTGAAATCAAAAAGATACAGGAGACAATGGTCCGGCGGGAAGATCTTGACGCCCTTCTCGATACCGTTGAGATTCTCAGCAACCCCGAAACTATGGCGCAGATACAAAAGAGCGAAGAAGACATCGCAGCCGGACGATTCCGTGAGATATCCTCAATAGACGACCTGCTCGCCGAGCTGTCCTGATGGAATGGACAATCCGGAGGACCGATACATTTGTCGAGAGCCTCTCAAAGGTCAAAGGCAATAAAGAAGTAATAATTGAACTCGGAAAAAAACTTCAACGCCTGAAACAGGACCCCCTCAATACAGGCGGTTGGCTTTCGGGTGCATTGCACGGGAAGAAGGCAACCCGGATTGCAAAACGTTATCGGCTGATATTCCTCCCCGACGAAAGAGAAATAACGGTGTACCTGATAGCAATTGATCATCGCCGGCACGCCTACAGGTTGCGGTGAAGGCCTGCGGCATCACCGACATGCTCCGTACGGCCGTCAGGCGTCCTGCCCCGGGTAGGATATCCCTGCTCCCGCTCCGGTCAGTCACGAGTCGAAGACCTTCGGTCTTCTCCCGCTCCTGCCACTCGCAAGCGAGCGCCAGTCGCGCAGATAAAGACCCCCCGACGCATTAAACCGTCTCATCAAACAGTATCCACGACTCGTTATCCTCAAACCTCCCCACGACCACAACCCGCGCCGCGTCCGGAACGATGCGCGTCTCAAACGCCCCCGCCCGTGTATCGAGCGTGAAGTTCTCGTCTCCCGGCCCCGTCCCGCCGATCCAGCACCGGATCTCCGTGACCCGGTCCATGTTCATCCCGCCGTAATTCGTGAACGCGATCGTCTCCCCCGACCGCGTCGCCGTCACCACGACGGTTTTGGGCTCCTCCGGCATCTGCATCCCGAAGACCATCGACGCCGTGATCGCCGCGAGGATGACCACGACCGCCACCATCAGGAGCACGCTCTCCACCTCCGAGACCCCGGAGTCCGTATCCGCCATAGAAGGGAGTATCTCCGGCATTCTCATAAAAGACTGCCTATATCGCACAGGAAAGCACGAATCGTTCCCGTCCGGGGAGAACGGCGGGAAATGATGTTGCCGGGGGCAGAATCCGTCTGGCGCTCTGCACCCACCGGGAGAGCATCGGGCGCACCGGACAGGACGAACGGCCCGTATACCTGCGCTCTGTTCTGCTGCAGGCATTCAATGCCGTGCCGCACGGTAAAATCGGAAAACATATCGTTGCCGTGACGAAACAGCTGTCCGTATTACGTGGTGGTGGAATTGCCGAACTTCTGTCCGGAATGCAGAAACGAATTGATCAGCAGGAACGCGGAGATCTGCCCACGGTGCGGGGTCAGGCTGAAGACGAATCCCGGGAAGAGCCCCTTAATCGCGGCACTCTGCTCCATCATCTTGGCCTCGGGCAGGTGTACAACGGATATTTCGGCCGGGGCTGCGTTATCCTTATCGGGACCTTCATCGGCTCGCTGCTCTTCGTCATCCCGGGCCTGATCGTGGCAATCTACGGCATCTACGACGCATATAAAACGGCAAAGCGGATGAACGCAGGAGAGATCCCCTACCGGGCGACGAGCGTCCTTCACATGATCCTCTTCGTCTTCCTCTGGGTCTTCGGCATCGCCGCGTTCTTCTTCCTGGCCGCAATCGTGGCCGCGCTCGTCTCCGGGGCCAGCTGACCGGTGCACCGGCAGCAGACACTCTTTTTGTCGCCGGCGATTCACAGCGCCATGTTCAAATCCCCGTAGCGGCATACTACCCGGTATGCCCGACAGGACGACCACGATCGAGATCTTCGAGTCCGACCGGGACCGGCTGGACAGCCTGCGGCGCTATCCCGGCGAACCCTGCCGGGTTGTCGTGCACCGGCTGCTGGAAGAGAACGAGCCGCTGAGTCCCGGCATACTCGCCGGCATCCGGGCGTCGCTTGAGGAGATCCGACGGGGCGAATTCGTGACGCACGAGGCGCTGAAACGGGACCTGGAGATGGAGTGAGCCGTTCACACCATCTTGAATTCAATCCGCCCCGGCAACTCTTATCGTATCGCGCAACAGAATCTCCGCCTGTACACCGGAGAACGCACGGAGGCCTTGTGCATGAAGATCCTGGTTATCATGGGAAGCCCCCGGAAAGGCAACACCTACCGGGCGGCGCAGAGGATCGAGGACGTGATGCGGTCCCTCGGCGACGTCGAGTTCGAGTACCTCATGCTTTCGGGCGTCAAACTTGAACCCTGCCGGGGATGCCATGCGTGCTTCGAGTGGGGCGAGGAGCGCTGCCCCGTCCGTGACGACGCCCCCGCCGTCGAGGAGAAGATGCACGACGCCGACGGGGTGATCTTCGCGTCCCCGGTCTACGGCCTGAATGTCACCGGCCTCATGAAGACCTTCATCGACCGGTTCTCCTACATCTTCCACCGCCCCCGGTTCTTCGACAAGAAGGCCCTCCTCCTCACCACCGCCGGCGCAGTGGGCGAGAAAGACGTCCTCGACTACCTCGAGGACGTCGCCGGGATCTGGGGATTTTACGTCGTCTCCCGTGCCGGCATCGTCACGCCCCCCGGCACCACGCCAGAGAAGGCGCAGGAGAACGACCGGAAACTCGAAACGGCTGCACGGGAGTTCTTCCGGGCCCTGGCGGAGGGGAGGGAGCGGCGGCCGGGGCTCCGGAGCGTCATCATCTTCCACGGCCAGCGGGCGACGTTCGACGAGCTCGGCGACGCCTTCCCGGCCGACCACGCCTACTGGAGGGAGCGGGGCTGGCTCGATCCAGAAGCCCGCTACTACACGAGCGTCCCGGTCAACCCGCTCTACGATGCCGTGGGAAGAATCGTCGAATGGGTCGCCAGGCGGAGGATCCGGCGGGACCTCGCCGCGATGCGCTGACCTGCCGGGCACCCGGCCCTTCTCCGGCGGTTAAGGTGAAAACCCTCCGGCCGTATCGCTCCCCGGGAGGATATGCGCCGCCGCCGGCCTCCCCGTCTCCCGGCAGGGGGCGGTCGGAAAAAGGCCCGTCCGGATCTCCCTCCGGCCCTACCGACTCATAAGAGATCCCCGTTTTTATTATAAAAATTTGAGAATAAATCACCGTAAAAGATATATATTTATACCGCTATCCACCCATTCACCGGCTACCCTATGACCGGGTCTTAAATCGGATTTCGCAATCCGCCTGCCGGACGCCCCGGCGAGCACCTGCTTTAGCCAGTCCGTTTGTGCTACCGTGAGGTATGCAACGGCGGTCTCGCAGGCGGAGAGCGACCAACAAGGGGGGAAAAAATGAGAAAGCACGCATATCTGATACTATTGTGCGCAGTCGTCGCCATCGGACTGCTGATGCCGCCGGTTATGGCGGTAGAGATGGCACCGGGGTCACCGCAGGAATTCCTCTTCCCCGGCGGGAACGAACATCCGGCCATCGACGGCAACATGATCGTCTGGGAGTATAGCCTCCTCAACGGCCCCAGGGACATCTACTGCATGACCACTTCCGGCAGCGACAGGCGTCCGATCACGGACGACGACGCCTCACAGGAGAGGCCGTCCATATCGGGAGACCACGTCGTCTGGCAGGACGACCGGAACGGCAACTGGGACATCTACCTCTACTCGTTCTCGACAGAAGAGACCACGCAGCTCACGAGCGACACGGGCAAGCAGTGGCTGCCCGTTATCCACGGGAACTACGTCGTCTGGTACGACGACAGCGGGGGCGACACGAACATCGTCCTCTACGACATCGGCGCCGGAGACGTGAAGGCCACCATCGACTGTAACCCGGAGCTCGGCACCGACACGACCAAGTTCAAACCCGCGGTCTCGGACGAGTACGTCGCCTGGGAAGAGGAGAACGACGGGGTCTGGCTCTACGAGATCGCCACGGGAGACAGGTGGGAGGTATCGCCGAGCACCATGGACCAGTCCTGGCCCTCGATATGCGGGGACCTCATCGCCTGGGAGGACTACCGGTGGGGAGCGGCGTGGGAGTCTGCGATCTACCTCAAGGATCTTGAGACCGGTGACGAGAGCCAGCTGACGGAGTTGAGTTACGAGCAGGTCTCGCCGACGCTCAGCGAGAGCATCATCGCCTGGGAGGACAAGCGGGACGGACTCTGGAGCATCTACATGTACGACCTCGTCGACGGGGAGGAGGAGATGTCCGTGCCCACCACCGGCGGCGAGCAGCTCTACCCCGCCGTCAGCGGCAACACGATCGTCTGGCAGAAGAACCGGAACGAGAACGCAAAACTTTGCGTCTACACCTACGTGCCCGGCGACCCGGTCCAGACAGTCACGGAGATAGAGATCGAACCGTCCACGGCCACGATGGAGATCGGCGAGGAACTCAAGTTCAACGCCACCTGCTATGATGAGGACGGCAACGTCATACCCGACCTGAAGGTCGCCTGGTCCTGCAATAACGTCACGGTCGGGTTCATCGACCCGGGAGGCTACTTCAACGCTTCCGCAGCAGGCACCGCGACCATCACCGCAGCGACTGCCGGCGTCTCCGCGACCGCAACCGTCACCGTCAACGCCGAAGAACCGGTTCTCGATGCGATCGAGGTCGTACCGGGAGCGGTCACCCTGGAGATCGACGGCACGGAACAGTTCTCTGCAACCGCCTTCGACCAGTTCGGGGACGAGATGACCGGTGTCGAGATCGCCTGGTCGTGCAGCAACGAGACCGTCGGAACCATTGACGGCACCGGCCTCTTCACCGCGAAGGCCGAAGGAATCGCGACCGTCACCGCGTCGGCGGGCGACATATCCGGAACAGCGACCGTCACGGTCACCGCTGATGAGCCGGTCCTCGATCGCATCGAGGTCGAACCGGACGGGATCACACTCGCGACCGACGAGACCAAGCAGTTCGCGGCAATCGCTCTTGACCAGTTCAACAACCCGATGACCGACGTTACGGTCACCTGGTCGTGCGGTAACGAGACCGTCGGAGCCATCGATAACTCCAGTGGCCTCTTCACCGCGAAGGCCGAAGGAACCGCGACCGTCACCGCATCCGCGGGCGACGTCGCCGGGACTGCGACCGTCACGGTCACGGACGAAGCTCCGATAGAGCCGGAACTGACGGATATCACGGTCACACCGGCCGCGACCACCCTGGAGATCGGCGGCACCGAGCAGTTCGCGGCAACCGCTCTTGACCAGTTCGGCGAAGAGATGACCGACGTTACGGTCGATTGGTCGTGCAGCAACACGACCGTCGGGACCATCGACGACACCGGCCTCTTCACCGCGAAGGCCGCGGGCACCACGACCGTCACCGCGTCGGCGGGCGACGTCTCCGGGACCGCGACCGTCACGGTCAACGCAGAAGACCCCGTCGAACCGGTGCTCACGAGCATCGCGGTCACGCCGCCCCGGGCCACCCTTGACATCGAGGATGTCCAGAGGTTCGTCGTGACAGCCTATGACCAGAACGGCAACGTCATGCCCGCCGGTGAGATCGACTGGACCTGCAGCGACGGAGCCGTCGGCGCCGTCGATGAGGACGGGTTCTTCACCGCCCTCGCCGCGGGCACGGCGAGCGTCACCGCAACCGCAGGCACCTGCTCTGCGGAAGCACCCATCACCGTCTGCACAGATGAGCCTGCGCTCGCGAAGATTGCGGTCTTGCCGTCCGCGGCCACGCTCGAGGTCGGCGACACGCTGGAGTTCAGCGCCGTCGCGTTCGACCGGTTCGGCAGCATCGTCGAGGACGCTGAAATAACCTGGGAGTGCAGCGACCCGTGCGTCGGGTTCATCGACGGGTGCGGTGTCTTCACCGCCCTCGACGACGGCACGGCGACCATCACGGCAGCAGGAGACGACGCCTGCGGAACCGCAACCGTCACCGTGAACTGTGACGAGCCGTACCTCTCCTGCATCGTCGTCACGCCGTCGGCGATCACGCTCGCTGCAGGCGACACCGCAACGTTCACCGCGACCGCGCTCGACCAGGACGGCTGCGAGATGTCCGGCGTCGCGATCGACTGGACCTGCAGCAACGAAGCCGTCGGCACCATCGACGGCACCGGCTTCTTCTCCGCCCTTGAGTGCGGCACGGCGACCGTCACTGCATCGGCAGACGGCATCACCGGGACGGCGGACGTAGAGGTCACCGATGACTGCTCGGGGGTTGTTGTCTCCCCGTCGGCCATCATCCTCGATCCCGGGGACTCCCGGCAGTTCACCGCGACCGTGTATGACCTGCAGGACAACGCAGGTTCCCTGGTGGCCTGGTCGTGCAACGACGAAGGCGTCGGCACGATCACCGCAGACGGCCTCTTCACCGCGGTCTGCGGAGGGACCACGACCGTCACCGCATCGGTCGACGGGATCAACGAGACCTGTACCGGAACCGCGACCGTGACGGTCCGGTCGACGTCGCCGGAACTTGCGCGGATCGAGATCAGCCCGTCTGACTTCTGCATCCCCGCAGGCCACAGCCTGACGCTCACCGCAACCGCATTCGACCAGTACGGCTACGAAATGCCCGACGTCGAGGTGACCTGGGAGAGCAGCGACCCGTGCGTCGGGACCATCGATGAGTGCGGCACCTTCAACGCTCTCGAGGCCGGAGCAGTGACCCTCACCGCATCGGCGGACGGGGTTTCGGGCTCCGCCTGCGTGACCGTCGAGCCCTCGCTCCCGGTCCCGGCCTGCATCGAGGTCGAACCGGCCACGGCCACGATTCAGACCGGAGAAGCCCTGGAGTTCACGGCCACGGTATTCGACCAGTGCGAGAACGTGATGAACTGGGTCAGGGTCAGGTGGTCGTGCTCCGCCGACGATGTCGGCACGATCGACAGGTCCGGCCTCTTTGCAGCGTTCGAAGAGGGATCTGCGGACGTGACGGCCTGTGCCGGCGGCGTCGAGGGAACGGCGTCGGTCACCATCACGGCGGCGCCCACGACCGATCCCACGCCCAAACCCACACCCGATCCCGGGAACAACGACGGACCGACCAAACGCCCCCAGAGTGACGGCGGCGGCTGGAGTCCCCCCACGTTCTCTGCGAAGACCTGTGAGAACCTGAAGAGCGGCGAGACGTTCACGTTCTCGGACATCAGCGTCTCATCGGTCGGCAGCGTTGCCATCACGGCGGCCGACAGCATCCCGAAGATGCTGGTGGTCGTGAAGGAGCCGAAGTGCCC
>JAEZIP010000037.1:0-36688 GCA_023436625.1 Methanobacteriota archaeon
GGGCCGGCGATGATCTCGACGATGGTGCCCTCGGTGATGCCGCTGACCACCGGTTTCGGTACCAGGAAGTGTTCTACCTCGGAGAGAGCGGTCGAGCCCTGCACCACCGCGCGCGCATGGGGGATCAACTCCACCAGCTGCTCTATCCGGGCGATGGAGTCAGGACTCTCCACGAGGACGTAACCTTTCAGTTCCTCGGGAACCATGACGGCCATCACGTGGATGTCTTTTTGCTCCCGGGTCACCTTCTCGATGTTGTCGGCTACCGTCCGCTCCTGCTTCGCGGTCGTCTTGATCGCATAAACTCTGTTTGCGCTCTCAGCCATATCCATCATTTGGGCAATACCAGCAGGATCTCGTATATGATAAAGCCGACAAGGCCGATGAGCATGATCCCGGCCGCCGCCACGATGGCGATCTTGGAGAACTCGTCGCGAGTCGGCGTCCGTGCCAGCTTCAGCACGCGCCAGTACTTCTTGAAGAGTTCCTCCTCGATCTTGAACGACTTTACTTCCTCCAGCGTCTCTTTATAATCCATCATACCGGCTCACTTCAAGAAGTCGATCTCAAACTGTTTCATCATGCGTGGCATACTCTTTTCGTTTCTCCCATATATTTGTGGTGACCGAACACCGGTGACGACGAGAAGCGTCCGCATCTTGCCCTGCATATCGGGATCGACCTGGGCCCCCCAGATGATACGGGCATCGGGATCGATGCGGTCGTAGACCTCCTGGATGACGCCTTCGGCCTCGGACATCGTCATATCGGGTCCACCGACCACGTTGACGAGCGCCGCGGTCGCTCCGGAGATATCGACATCGAGCAGCGGGGAGCGCAGCGCCTTCTTGACCGAGTCGGCGGCTTTGTCCTCACTGTCGCTCTCGCCCATCCCGATCATCGCGACGCCTCCCCGCTCCATGACGGTCCGGACATCGGCGAAGTCGAGGTTCACGAGCCCGGGCATCGTAATGAGCTCGGTGATGCCCTTGACCGCCCGCATCAGCACCTCGTCGGAGACCTTGAAGGCTGCGTGGAGCGGAAGCCGGGGCACGACCTCGAGCAGGCGGTCGTTGGGGACGACGATGACGGTATCCGCCACTTCGCGAAGCCGCTCAAGGCCCGCTTCGGCGTTCTGACCCCGGATAGCGCCTTCGGCCGTGAACGGCAGGGTGACCACGGCGATGGTCAATGCGCCCTCTTCCCGGGCGGATTTCGCGACCACGGGTGCGGAGCCGGTGCCGGTGCCGCCCCCGAGGCCGGTGGTGATGAAGACCATGTCGCACCCTTCGACGGCCCGCTTGATGTCGTCCTCGTTCTCGAGGGCCGCCTCCTCGCCGACCTGGGGGATCGAGCCTGCACCAAGTCCGCGGGTTCTCTGTCTTCCGATGAGAATACGGGTCTCTGCCCGTGTCCGGATAAGGTGCTGGGCGTCGGTGTTGAGAGCGATCAGCCTCGCCCCGTTGATGCCTTCCTCCGCCATCCGGGTCACCGTGTTCGAACCGCCGCCTCCGCACCCGACGACTGCGATCTCAGTCCGGAGCTCCATGAGGATGTCCTCAAGATCCTTGTCGACCTCTATGGGCTCAGCAAAGCGCTGCTCCTCTCGCGCCCGTGAAAGTGCCTCTTCTACGATGGATTTCATATGTATCTCTCCAATCCCGGGATATGTATCCTCTTTGCGCTGGTTGTCTGCACTGCATCGGGTGTGATCTTCCGTCCCTCGATCTCAACCGCTTTCCCGCCGGCAAGCATGGCGAAGAGCGGCCCTTTCGGGACCCCGTGTCTGCGCGCCTTCTCGGGGTCGAACCGCACCTTCCGGAGGACGAGGTGATCACCGTCGATAACAGCATTTTTACAGATAAGTAAGAGTTTTACACACAGGGTAGTTATATCACTTGCGAGTCGGGACGACTCATTTTCAAAGCAGATGAACGTCGATAAAACTTCCGTGGATCCATTCGAGAGATGGACGGCCGGCAATGGGTCGAGACCGTTGAGAAACCCGAGTTTGTCGGTTTTTACCGTCTCTTCAATCAGATCGGGGATAATCCGCACCGCAACGGGGGTTCCCTCTCCTGTAAGATCGTGGATATGGATGCGTGACCCGGGGGCGATCTCTTCGGCGAGAGCCCGGACCGCAAGGTAGGTGGCCCACTCGAGGCCCGAGGCCGCGAGGATCTCCGACTCGGAGAGGAGGAGAATCCCCGCGTCGTCGAGCATCCGCTCGATCCGCCCGATCTGGTCGGT
Source organism: Methanobacteriota archaeon (assembly GCA_023436625.1). Classification (GTDB taxonomy): domain Archaea; phylum Halobacteriota; class Methanomicrobia; order Methanomicrobiales; family Methanoculleaceae; genus Methanoculleus. Next base: position 2,251 of record JAEZIP010000037.1, read on the forward strand.
AGAGAGCGATTTTTTATCGATGTAGGCGGCCACGGCAGAACCCGCCTCCTGCATCATCCGGAGAAGACCGGGATTGATGGCGCCGATCTGCCGCGTCGGCACGATGTGGCCGAAGGCGCCCCGGGAGGAGAGGGCAATCCCGGTCTGCCGCACGGCGTAGTGGGTCCCACCAAAGCCGATAAGGTTGATCGTCTCCTCCGGCGCCGCGGAGAGGATGCTCTCCGCAACCGCTCTTCCCGCGGCCGGATCGGCCCATTCCGTGGCGGTGGACCCGATCTCGACGAAGAGCGACGGTGTCGCGAGCGCCGTCGGGCCGTGGTGCGTCACCTCGTAGGAGACCCGGTACCCCTCCGGGGCCCGGGCGGCGAGGTTGCCGAGGACGGCGTGCATCCAGGCGGGGGCTGCCGGCGCGAGCGTTCCCGGTTCCCCCCCGAGATCGGCGGCCTCGTAGTTGCCGGTTACGTGCACGGTCAGGGCGGGCGTCGGCTGCGCACTCGAGTGCCGGGAGATAAAGATGATGAGGTCGGCATCGACCTCCTCGTCGACCCGTTCCTGGTAGATCAGTCGTCCGTCGATCTCGTGGAACGTCAGCAGATGGTGTTCCGCAAGCGGCCACCGCCCGCCTGCCGCGAGCAGGGTCCGGAGGTGGTGCCTGATGGCCGCCCCGGCAATGTCCTGTTTTGAGTTGATCAGCGCGATCCGCATCGGGTACGTACATGGGCGGGATGCATGCTAAATGATAGTGCTTGATTGACCCTCCACAGTAAATCCTATCTCTCTGCAGGCAGATCATGTGTGTACTATGGACGAAGAGAAGATACGGAAAGCATTCGAGGCGTACGGTATAACAGACGAGATCACCTGCCCCCAGGCCTTCGAGATATCGGAGAAGTACAGCATCCCGAAGATGGATATCGCCCGGTACTGCAACCAGCGCGAACCGAGGATCAAGATCCGGGGCTGTCAGCTGGGCTGCTTCAGATGAGCCTCTTTCTTGAGGTTGTACCCGTCAGCGAGGCCGTAGAGGTCGTGCGGAGGATCGCGCCTCCACCCGGGTGCGAGGAGGTCCCGCTCGAAGACGCCCTCCACCGTGTCCTCGCGAGGGACATCCATGCCGATATCGACATCCCGGGGTTCGACCGTTCGACGGTAGACGGCTACGCGGTCGCCGCGGCCGAGACCACCGGGGCCTCCGAGGCCATCCCGGCGATGCTCCAGTGCCGGGGCCGGGTCGGGATGGGAAGCGCGGATGCCGGGAGCATATCCCCGGGATCGTGCCGGTACGTCCCTACCGGCGGCGCGCTCCCGGGGGGTGCCGACGCGGTGGTGATGATCGAGCACGCCGAGCAGATCGGGGACGATATCCTGATACACCGTCCGGTGGCACCCGGTGAGAATGTGGTCTTCCGGGGCGAGGATTTCGCGGCCGGAAAGGGAGTCCTCGCACGGGGCCGCGTGCTTTCGCCCCGGGAGATCGGCGTCGCCGCGGCGGTCGGCGCCGACCGGGTATGTGTGGTGACGAGCCCCAGGATCGGGATCATATCTACGGGGAACGAACTTGTCCCCGTCGTCGGGACGCCGGGGCCGGGCGAGGTGCGGGACGCGAACTCCTACCTTGCCGGCGCCTTCGCAACAGAGCGGGGCTGCCACCCGGTCTACTTCGGGATCGTCAGGGATGAGCGGGCGGTACTGAAGAGAGCGGTCTCTTCGGCGCTTGAGCGGTGCGACGCAGTCCTGGTCTCGGGAGGGTCCTCGAAGGATGAACGGGACAACACCGCAGCGGTCATCGCGGAACTCGGCGAGGTGCTGGTGCACGGGATCGCCCTCGCGCCCGGAAAGCCCACCATCATCGGGACGGCACGGGGAAAGCCGGTCATCGGGCTCCCCGGCCACCCGGCCTCGGCCTTCGTCGTGCTCGTCGCCGTCGTCGATCACCTGCTCGCGGCGATGCGGCAGACCGCCGTCTCCCGGCGGACCGTCCGCGCACGGCTGACGCAGAACGTCCCTTCCGCCCGCGGGCGGGAAGATTACGTCCGGGTCGCTCTCAGGGACGGCGGGGCCGTGCCGGTCTTCGGGAAGTCGGGGCTCCTCAACACCCTGGTGCAGAGCGAGGGGCTGGTGCGTGTCCCGGCGTCGAGCGAGGGGTTCGAGGTCGGCGAGGAGGTGGAGGTGATCCTGTGGTGAAACGCTACCTCTCGGTCATAACGCTCGCTGAAGCCCGGGCACTCGTGGAGCGCTCTTTTTCGGCGGTGCCGGGAGTCGTCCGGATCCCGGTGACCGCCGGGGTGGTGGGAAGGATAACCGCCGCACCGATATTCGCCCGGTTCTCGGTCCCCGCCATCCACATCTCGGCGATGGACGGGATTGCGGTCAGGAGCACCGATACTATCGGGGCAAGCGAGCAGCGCCCGGTGACCCTCCCGGATGCGACAAGGGTCAATACGGGGAACATCGTCCCGCCCGGCTACGACGCGGTGATCATGATCGAGGATGTCTGGGTCGGGTCGAAGTCTGACGACTTCTCCCGCTCCGCTCCCACGGAACGTCGCGACGGCGAGACCTACACCATCAGAAAACCGGTCAGCCCCTGGCAGCACGTCCGCCCGGTCGGCGAGGATATCGGCGAGTCCGAGATGATCCTCCCCTCCAGTCATCGGATCCGGCCGCACGACGTGGGGGCGCTCGCGAACTACGGGGTCACGGAGGTTGCGGTCATGAGTCTCCGGGCCGGCCTGATCCCCACCGGGAGCGAACTCGTGCCGGCAGGCGAGATGCCCCCGCCCGGGAAGGTCGTGGAGAGCAACACCCTGATGGCCGCGGCCGTCCTCGCGGAGACGGGTGCACAGACGCACCGCTACCCCATCGTCCCGGACGACTACGACCGGATCCGGGACGCCGTCCGCCTCGGCGTCGCCGAGAACGATATCCTGCTCGTCTCGGCCGGTTCGTCCGCCGGGACCCGCGACTATACCGCCGATATCGTCCGGGACCTCGGCGAGGTGCTGGCGCACGGGGTCGCCATCAAGCCGGGAAAGCCGGTGATCATCGGCAGGATCGAGGGAAAACCGGTGATCGGTCTCCCCGGCTATCCCCTTGCCGCGGCAACCGTGCTCCGCGAGATCGTCATGCCGCTCGTCGCCCGCTACGGCCTTCCGGTTCGCGAACCGGCGCAGGTTGCTGCCCGGCTGACTACGAGCCTTCATTCGGATATCGGGACCGACGAGTTCGTCCTCATCTCGGTGGGCAGGATCGGCGACCGCTGGGTGGCGGTGCCCCAGTCACGGGGCGCGGGAGTCCAGATGAGCGCGGTGCGGGCGAACGGCTACCTGCAGATCCCGTCACAGAGAGAGGGCGCCGAGGCCGGGGAGACCCTCGACGTCCGGCTCACGGTCCCCCGCACGGAGGCGGAGGAGGCGGTGCTCGTCACCGGCAGCCACGACCCGGCCCTCGACTACCTGGCCGACCTGGTGAGACCGCGCGGCGTCGATATCCACTCCACCCATGCCGGGAGCATGGGCGGGGTGATCGCGCTGAAGAAGCAGGAGTGCCACGCGGCCCCGATGCACCTCCTCGCCCCCGACGGCACCTACAACACCCATTACCTGGAGCGCTATCTGCCCGGAGCCGACCTCGCCCTTCTCTGCGTGGCACAGCGGCAGCAGGGGGTCATCTCGCGCGATGGACTCGGGTTCGACGACCTGCCCGGGCGGACGTTCGTCAACCGGCAGAAGGGGTCCGGAACCAGGATGCTCCTCGACCACCATCTCGCGGAGCACGGCATCGACCCGGCGTCCATCCCCGGCTACGGGCGCGAGGCGACGACGCACCTTGCGGTGGCCCTCGCGGTCCGGACCGGGGAGGCAGATGCGGGGATGGGAGTCTACAGCGCCGCAAAGGCGCTCGGTCTCGCGTTCGTCCCGGTGGCGACGGAGCGCTACGAACTCGTGATGCACCGCGAGATGCTCGACGACCCCCGGATCGCGGCCCTCGTCGAGACCGTCGCGGGAGAGGCGTTCAGGCAGATTCTCCGGGACCTCGGGGGCTACGAGACGGGCGAGACAGGCGTGCTGCGCGAACTGCGAGGATGACCGCCTCCTCGGGCGTGGCGCAGGCCATCACTCCCTCTATCTTCCAGGTCAGGAGACCGAAAACCGGTTTTCCCGTCTTGAGGCTGACTGCGATCTCCGAGAGCGTTCCGTAGCCTCCCCCGACGGCGATCACCGCGTCCGCCGAGTTGACGAGGATGACGTTCCTCGCGTGGCCCATCCCGGTGCGGACCACCACGTCGAGGTAGGCGTTCCCCTCCCCGGTGTCCGGGAGAATGCCGACGGTCGTTCCGCCGGCCTCTTTTGCGCCCCTGCAGACGGCCTCCATCACCCCACCGAGGCCGCCGCAACAGACGGTCTCATGGTTGCCGGCGATGAGGTAGCCGATGGTCTCCGCTGCTTCGTACTCTTCCCCGGAGCAGTTCCCTCTCCCGATGACTGCGATCTGCATGGGGGAGAAGTCGGGGGGTGGGGGATAAAAGGGGTGGGGTGGGTGCGGATCTTCGGGGCACCCGGCATGTCTTTGCCATCCTCACCGCATTACCTCACGCGAAGACGCGAAGGCCGCGAAAGTAAATAGATCTTGACAACTCCTTCGCGTTCTTCGCGTCTTCGCGTGAGATTTCACCCGCGCTTCGTACCTTTGGTGCTCGAACTTCTCCCCCTCCGCACCTGCGGGGCTCACGCTCCCGCCATTCGGCCCACCGCAAGTCGAAAATGCTTCGCGTTTTCTCCCGCTCCTGTCGTTCCGACAGTCGCGCACACAAACACTTTGTCCCACGACAACAAACGGTACTTCAGAGTGCTGAATATGAGGGATATGAGGTGAAAGAAGTCACCGCCAGTTATAACCCGCGTGAGATCGAAACGCGAGTCCAGGATCACTGGAAGAGTGAAAATACCTATGCACGCGTCCAGGCGCTGCGGAAGGATGGAAAAGCATTCTTCTTCGTCGACGGGCCGCCGTACACTACCGGCCACATCCACCTCGGCACCGCCTGGAACAAGATCATAAAAGATGCCATCCTCCGGTACCACCGGATGCGGGGCGCGAACGTCATCGAGCGGGCCGGCTACGACATGCACGGCCTCCCTATCGAGGTGAAGGTGGAGCACCAGCTCGGGTTCACCTCCAAGAAGGATATCGAGGAGTACGGTATTGCGGCGTTCATCGAGCAGTGCCGGACGTTTGCCGTGACGCACATGGAGATCATGAGCGACCAGTTCCGGCAGCTCGGCGTCTGGCTCGACTTCGACAACCCCTACCAGACCATCGATTCGGGCTACATCGAGTCCGCCTGGTGGGCAATCCAGCGGGCCGACGAGCGCGGGCTCCTCGAGCGCGGCCACCGGGTCGTGAACTGGTGTCCCCGGTGCGAGACGGCGATCGCCGATTCGGAAGTGTAGTACTGGGACGAGACCGACCCCTCCAACTTCGTCAAGTTCCCCATCGTCGGGCGCGAGAACGAGTACCTGGTGATCTGGACGACGACGCCCTGGACGCTCCCGGCGAACGTTGCGGTGGCGGTCAACACCGCGTTCACCTACGCGCGGGTGCGGGCGAAGAAGGACGGCGGCGAAGAGATCCTCTGGATCGCCGACGAGCTCGTCGAGCCCGTCCTGAAGATGGGCAGGTACCAGGACTACACGGTCCTTGAGAGGGTCAGCGGGAACAACCTCGTCGGGATGGAGTACACATCCCCGCTCGCAGGCCACGTGCCGCGCCAGGCGGAGATCCGGCACCGGGTCGTTGCGGCCGACTACGTCACGCTCGAGAACACCGGTCTCGTCCACATCGCCCCCGGGCACGGGTGGGACGACTACCTGATCGGCATCCGGGAAGGGCTTGAGACCTTCTGCCCTGTCGATGCAGGCGGGTGCTTCACCCCGGCGGCCGGGGCGTTTGCGGATATGTATGTCCGGGACGCAAACGACGTCGTCATCGACGCACTCGGCGGCTACCTCCTCGCCCGGCGGACGATCACCCACCGCTACGGCCACTGCTGGCGGTGCAAGACCCCCATCATCTACCGGGCGACGGCACAGTGGTTCCTGAAGGCCACAGGCATACGCGACTCGATGCTTGAGGAGATCGCGAAGGTGAAGTGGTACCCCGAGTGGGCGGGGAGCGCCCGGTTCCATGATTTCGTCAAGGATTCCCGCGACTGGTGCATCTCCCGGCAGCGCTACTGGGGGATCCCCATCCCCATTTGGCACTGCGAGCAGTGCGGCGGACACACCGTCATCGGCACCATCGCCGAGCTCGAGGAGCGGTCCGGGGCGAAGGTTGCCGACCCGCACCGCCCCTACGTGGACGCGGTCACCATCCCGTGCCCCTGCGGCGGGGAGATGCACCGGGTGGCCGATATCTTCGACGTCTGGTTCGACTCGGCAGTCGCATCCTGGGCGACTCTCGGGTTCCCCCGGCAGCGCGAGGCCTTCGACCGCTACTGGCCGGCGGACTTCATCACCGAGGGGCAGGACCAGACCCGGGGCTGGTTCTACTCCCAGCTCGGGGCGAGCACCGTGGCGTTCGGCCGCGCCCCCTACAAGAGCGTCCTGATGCACGGGTTCGCTCTCGACGCCGAAGGGCGCAAGATGAGCAAGAGCACCGGGAACGTGGTGACGCCCGAAGAGGTGATGAACCAGTTCGGCGTCGATGTCCTCCGGTTCTATGTCCTCTGGGCGAACGCACCCTGGGATGACCTGAAGTTCAACTGGGACGGCGTGAAGACCATCCACCGGGCGCTCAACATCCTCTGGAACGTCTACCGGTTCCCGCTCCCGTACATGGCCCTCGATTCGTTCAGGCCGGCATCGGAGGCCGGAGGCCTCTGGGACGACTCGTTCATCCTGGCCCATATCCAGGATATGCCCGAGGAGGACCGCTGGATCGTCTCCCGGGTAAACTCGCTCGCCCGGGACATGAATGAGGATATGCAGGAGTACCACCTTCACCGGGAGACGCGGGCGCTTGCCGCCTTCATCCTCGAGGACCTCTCCCGCTGGTACGTGCAACTCGTCCGACCCCGGATGTGGCTCGATGAGGACTCGCCGGAGAAGCGGTATGCCTACGAGACCTCCTACTACGTCATGCGCCGCCTGATAGCGCTTCTCGCACCGTTCGCCCCTCACATCACCGAGGAGATCTACGGCAACCTCCGCCTCGAGGGAGACCCCGAGAGCGTCCATATGCTCGACTGGCCCGAGGAGGACGACCTCCTGATCGACTCGCGCCTCGAGGCCGATATGGCGACTATCCAGTCGTTCGACGACGCGGTCGCCACCGCCCGGCAGTCCGGGAAACGGAAACTCCGCTGGCCGGTTGCGGAGACCGTGGTCGTCACCGAAAGTGTTGGCGTGAAGACGGCTCTCGAGGACCTGAACGCCCTTGCCCTGACCCGGGCGAACGCCCGGACCGTCAGGGTCGTCACCGGGACGTGGGACCGGATCCTCTGGCAGGCCGAACCGGTGATGCGGGCGATCGGGCCGGAGTTCGGCAAGGAAGGGCCGAAGATCAAAGCGCTGATAGAGAGAGCGGACGGCACCGTTCTGAAGGCCGCCATCGAACGGGACGGAAAGGCCGAACTCGACGGCTACGAGATCACGGCGCGTCACGTCACCTTCGCGGAGGCCCTCCCCGAGGGCGTCTTTGCCGCCTCCATGAAGGACGCAACGGTCTACGTGGACGTCACCCTTACCCCGGCGCTCGAGGCCGAGGGGTATGCCCGTGAGGTGATCCGGCGGATCCAGGAGATGCGTCGCCAGCTGGACCTGAACGTCGACGATTTCATCGTCGCGGCCGTGGACGTCGATGACGAGCGGGTGGCCTCGCTCATCGGGGAAGAGGAGTGGCAGAAGGAGATCGCCGGGGAGGTGCGGGCGGCGGCCCTCACCGTCCGCCGCACCGACGGTGAGCGGGCGGCGGAACCCTTTGCGCTCGAGAAGGACTGGGACGTGGAAGGCGTGCAGATGCAGATCGGCATCTCACGCGCCGGTGAGTGACCGGATCAGGGCCGCTCCCTCCTCTGTTGAGAAGAGGGGCGTCTCCTCCGGTTCACGGATGCAGGTTCGCGTAGCCTCGACGGTCTCCCCCGTCAGGGGGTTGTACCCCTCTTTTATGCACTCTTCGCGGTAGAGGAGCGTTCCCCGTCGTTGCCAGGCCGGCGTCGCCGCCAGGTTGACGCCCCGCTCGAACATCATCTCGTGCATTGCATCGGACTGCATTCCCCGGAGCGCGGCGGCTGCCTCCCGCGCGGTCATCCCCTCATCGACCAGCGCGCTCTGGCAGTAGGCGTTGATGTGGTTCCGCCACGCCTCGTTCTGCCTCGACGTGAGGTAATCGACCGCAAACGCTCCTGCTGCGGGGATGGTCCGGGCATCGAACGCAAGGGGTTCGCGACACCCAAGTTCGATCGTGAGCTTGCTCGCCGCAACCGCGGCGGCAACGGAGTCGATCTTCTCCACCCGCCCGGAGAACGGCAGCGTCCGGAAGTACAGGCTGATCTCGTCGGAGAAGGTGTAGGCAAACGTGGGGGAGAGGCCGCTCTCGGTGAGAAGGTAGCGGCAGACCGCCCGCATGCTCGTGCAGAAGGCGGGATCGAACGGCTTTTTGAGATCGAGCGTACGGGCCAGGCGGTGGAAGGCCCGCCCGTCGAGCCTGACAAAAACGGGGGGAAAGATGGTGAGATTCGAGAATATCTCACGGTCTCTGGTATCCATATTCTATCGGCAAGGATCCCCGGACAGGCCGGATATCGCGGTCACTCATCTTTTGCCGGCGATCTGAAGATCCCGGGGATATGGCGGACGATGACGATATCTCCTATGCTCTTTACGATGCGGAAGGGGATCTGCATTCCTGCGTAGCCCTTTACCTCTCCGATCTCGGGGTTGAGCTCGCCGACGGCAAGGGCGTCGATCTTCTTCTGGTCCACATCGAGTACGACATCGTCAACGTTCCCGATATAGACAGCCCTGTCGGTATAGACGCGAAGTCCGAACATCTCTGTGATCTGTGTTCTCATCGGTATCCTCTGAAGGTATATTACTATAAATGATAAAAAGATACTCCTTTTCATGGAAGCGTCGCTACAGATCGGAAGGCTGGCCGGAATCCCGGTCAAACTGCACTGGAGTTTCCTCCTGGTGATCCCCCTCTTTGCCTGGATCATCGGGAGCCAGATCCTGCTCACGACCGAGTTGATCGAGGCTCTCTTCGGTGTGCCGATCGACACGACGCTGATCACGGAGGGGTTCAACCCCTACATCCTCGGCATCGTCGTCGCGCTCGGCCTCTTTGTCGGTGTCTTCATCCACGAGATGGCCCACTCGCTCATCGCGAAAGCCAGGGGGATCGAGATCCACAGCATCACGCTCCTCATCCTCGGGGGCGTCTCCCAGATGGAGGAGACGATGCCGGACCCGAAGATAGAACTCCCCATGGCGCTCGCGGGCCCGCTCACGAGCCTGGCGGTCGGCCTGATCTCCAGCGCCCTGGTCTACGTCTTTGCGGCAGTCGACCTTGACCCGGGCATCGCCGGAGTCCTGATCTTCACCTTCGGCTACCTCGGGCTCCTGAACGTCCTGCTCTTCGGGTTCAACCTCCTTCCGGCGTTCCCCATGGACGGGGGGCGCGTGCTGCGGGCGTGGCTCGCCCGGCGGATGCCGCTCTCCCGGGCGACCCGGATCGCCGCCGACGTCGGGAAGGGGTTTGCCGTCCTCTTCGGGATTGTCGGGCTCCTGCTCTTGAACCCCATCCTGATCATCATCGCCTTCTTCATCTACATCGGGGCGAACCAGGAGGCCACGTTCCTCCGCTACAATATCCTGCTGCAGGACGTCACCGTGGCGGACGCGATGAGCAGCCCCGTCGTCACCGTGGAACCGACGACGCCTCTTTCGCGAGTGCTGGAGATGATGTACGAGACGAAGCATCTCGGCTTTCCCGTGGTAGACCGGGGATCGCTCGTCGGGATCATCGCCCTCGCCGACGTCCACAAGCGATCCCCGGTCGAACGGGAGGCGATGCAGGTGCAGGACGTCATGACCCGGACCCCGACCACCCTCCCGCCGTCGGCACCGCTCATCGACGCGCTGAGGATCATAACGGGCCAGGACATCGGGAGGATTCCCGTGGTCGCGAACGACACCCTGGTCGGGATCGTCACCCGCACGGACGTGCTCAGGGTGATGGAGTTGAGGGAGGAGGTGTAGGGTGCGACGTTCCAACGGAACGGAGCAGGAGCACCGCAGGTGCGACCTGCGACTGTCCGGTGGACAGGAGTTCGAGCACCGAAGGTGCGAGCGGTGACTGGCTGAAGGTGCGACGGACAGAACGGCAGGGGTTTGAAATGCCCCCAGGCACCTCGAACTCCTGTCCTGCAAACAGTCGTTCCGATCGGAACATCGCATAACCCCATGCATGGATTTCGAGGGGGTATCGCGTCTGGGGAGGGGCTAACGGGGAGGGGGGCACACCCCCCTTCCCTGTCTCTACTTGTCAGTTGATGTCTACAACCCCCACCCCGCCCGGCCTTCGGCCTCCTCCCCGCACCTGACGGTGCTCGAACTCCGCTCCTGCGGAGCGTCACACTCCGCACCTTCGGTGCTCAAACTCCTTCCCCTTCGGGGAAGTCGTTCCCCGCCCCTCAGGGGCGGGGGCAGTGCATGGCGATATCCAGTGGAAAGCCGTGTACGGGCATGCAATGCTCGGAAGGACGGAGTTCGCGCATCGAGAGGACAATATACCAAAAACGACGAGCACGACGTTTAACGGTTGAACTCCAAACGGGTGCGAGTGCCAGCGTGACGGGAAGTGCTCCCCACCACCCCCGAACTAAAACCTCATCACGTCCTCGATCCCCGTCTCCCCCGCAACCGCCCGGAACTCCGCGAGGCTTCCGAACGGCCGGCGGGCGGCGATGGTCGCGGCCCTCTTCTTGCCGACGCCCGGGATCCACCGGAGCGCCGCTACCGGCAGGGTGTTGACCTCCACCGGGCAGGGGAGGGCCGTCACCGACCGCATTCCCCAGTCCACCACGACGGCGTCGAGCACGGTCCTCGCCGGGAGTTCGAGGGGGATCCCGACCAGGATGGGATACGAGCCCATCTGCCGCCCGAACGACGGCTTTCCCGTGATCTCGATGACGACGTCCGAAAGAACGGTGCCGGCGGGAAAGACCCGACGGAGCATCGGTTCGTCAAAGTGCGTCCGGGTCCACTCCTTGAACGCCCGGAACCGGGCATCGTGCTTTCCGAGGGTGTTCTCGTCGTATGCCGCCGTCCCCTCGAACGGCATCAGCTGCCGGATGTTCACCCGCCGTACCAGGAGCCCGGCATCGATCACCCGCCGGAGAAACGCCCCGTTCATGTCGAAGGTGGCCGGCGTCTCCCCCGCGAGGCCGACGATGAAGTTTAGGCCCGGGAGGAGTTCCGGGATGCCCCCGGTCCGCTTCGCCCCCACGTCGTTCACGACTTCGATCGCGCGGAAGATGTCGTCCGGCATTGCCTTGAGGTTGTTTGCCGCCACCACCGCCGGATCGGCGGTCTCCATGCCGAAGGCCGCGGTGTCGCCGGGGGTGTGGCCGGCCACGATCTCCGCGAGCGCCGCCCGTGCCGCATCCTCGTGCCGGGCGATGGTACCAGGGTTGATGTTGTCGATGTGCAGGGTCGCAAGATCCGGGGCGCTTGCCCTGACGGCCGAGAAGAGTTCCTCGAGCACCTCCGGGCGCGGGACGGGGAACTCCCCGCCGCCGCTGCTTTTGTAGGCGAGGAGGTCCGGCTGCCGGCCGAGCCTGAAGTGGCGGGCGCCGGCCGCACGGAGCGCCGCCACCTCCTCCGCGATCCCCTCGATGCCGCGGTAGCGCGGGAGCCCGTAGAAGGGCTCGGTGCAGAAGGAGCAGCCCCCGACCGTCGCCCGGGAGCACCCGGTCGCGGTCTCGAGCTCGCAGATCACGTACGGGAACGCCGGATGCTCGCCCACGATCCCGGCGCCCGCCACGCACCAGGGGTCGGTCAGGGAGTAATCGCCCGCACCGGCCGGTTCGCCGCCCGAGAGCCAGGAATCCAGCGCGACCGCGGGCGACCCCGAGAGCGTGACGTCGAATCCGGCGATTGCCTGCCGGATAGCCTTCTTTCCGCCCCCGGGGGCGTAACCGAAGGCGATCGGCCCGCCGATCGCGGTGTTCGGTCCCCGGAGCAGGATCCCGAGCTGCTGGATCTCCGTCAGGGTTGCGGGCTTCCCCCCGATGTAGGCGCCGGGCACGGTCAGGCCGGCGATCATCACCACGAGGTCTCCTCTGCCGGGGGCGGCCGCGAGGGAGGGGTCGGCCCGGACCTGGTCGATGGTGACGTAGCGGGGAGTGTAGCCGTGCCCGGCGAGGACGCCCGCGACCTCTCTCACGTAGGGCGAGATGTAGGGCGCAACGCCGAGGCACGCAGGCTCGTCGACGTAGCCGTCGATGATGAGGGCGCTAGTTGATCCCGGCATCTACCACCTCACCCATCCTGATAGACTCACGCGAAGTGCGACGTTCCAGGGGAATGCGACGGGCCGAAGGGTGCGACGGACAGCGTCCGGAGCTTGAGAAGCCACCAGGCTTCGAGCCGGAGCATGAGCACCGCAAGGTGCGAACGGAGCATGAGAAGAACGAAGTTCTTCGAGAGCGCGAAGAGCGCGAAGACCATGTGATTGATAGCCCCTGTACCTCCCCTCCGGGTCCTTCGCGGCTTCGCGTGAGGCCGCGGTGCATATGCGATGCCAGATATAATGGTCCTCTAGAGGTCATACCCGATCCGGCGGAGGAGAACCCCTGCCCAGTAGAGCTTCCCCCGCTTGACGGGGTCGACGTTTTTGTCGGCAAGATCGAACCCGACGATCCGGACGGTCGCCGCCCCGAGATCGTCTGCGGCAAAGACCGCCCGGTCGCCGTCGGTGAACCCGCCGAAGTTGTGGACGCGAGGCAGGGGGGCCGCCTGGGTGGTGGCAACGAGCGGGCCCGGGAGGCGAGGAACCCAGTGGCGGAGGAGCGGGACGTTGTCGCCGTGAGCGTGCACGACCATCACCGTCCCCTGCCGTGAGAGGTCGATGAAGAGATCGGTCGCCCCGTCAAGATCGGTGAAGACGGCATCCGGCCGGATCCCGTGGTCCGCGAGCACACCGGCTGCCGCATCGGCGGCAAGCACCGTCCCCTCGACCCGGTCGAGCTCCTTCGGGAGAGAGGGCGCGTTCCCGCAGACCGTCACCGTTCTCCCCCGGATGAGCGCTTCGAGCAGCCCGACGTCGTCCCGGCCGTCGACAAGATCCGCAAGCAGCCGGGCGGCCGCCTCGTCCGCCTCGCGTTCAAACCCGAAATACTCAAGAATTGCAGTGTAGTGAGGTTCCCAGTCCGCAAACCTCATTGCTTATCCTCGTTGTCCAGGCCGACGATGCTGGAGAACCGCTTGAGAATCGGGTCGATGATGAGATCGAGCAGGTTCTCCTTCTCCTTCACCATGGAGAAATAACTGAGCGGTATCATCGCTGCGGCCATCGTGGCATGTCCGCCCGCCTCGCCGATCGGACCGAACGCCTCGGCCATCACGTTGCCGAGATGGAGCCTGATATCCTTGTTCCGGGCGGAGATGACGATGTTCTGGTCGCTGATGCCGTAGACCAGCGCCGTGTTCACGCCTTCGAGGTGGATCAGCATATCGGCCGCCTGCGGGAGAGCGTCGCGGTTCCTGATGTAGCCGACGTTGGAGAAGAGGTAGCCGCTCTTGAGCCGCCGGTTCCGGATGGCGTTCCCGATGATCTCCACGGTCTCCTGCGATATGGAGGGAGACGTGATCTTGTCGAGGAGATCCGAGTCGGTCAGGGGAAGGAGGAACGCCGCGTAGTTGAGGTCCTGAGGGGTGACGTTCCTCTTGAAGTCCCTCGTATCGGCTCTGATACCGTAGAGGAGCGCGGTGGCTACCGATTTGCTCACCGGGATATCGAGTTCCATCAGGTACTGGGTCATGATGCTCGCCGTGGCGCCGACCCCCGGCCTGATATCGATGAAGTCGGCGACGGTAGCCGGATGCTCGCCGTTCTTGTGGTGGTCGATGATGATGTTGACCCGGGTGGACTTGGGGAGTTCGTTGTTCGCGCCGGGTGCAGATGAATCGACCAGGGCGATGTAGTTGCACTCTTCGAGGATCTGGGGGGTGAGCCGCTCCATCTTGATCTCAAGGAGGTTGATGAACGCCCGGTTCTCCTGATGTCCGATGTCCCCTTCGTAGAGGATGCGGCAGTTGAGTTTGTTGCGACTCGCGTGCCTGGCGACCATCGAGAGCGCCATGGCGCTCGAGATCGAGTCGGGATCGGGGTTTAGGTGGGTGACGATGCAGAGCGTCCCCTCCCAGGCGGCAAGCATATCGTAGAGCCGCAGGGCGAGCCTTGACGAGTGGAGCTTCCGGATGTGGTGGATGGCGGTCCTTGCAACCACCTCCTGCGGGTAGAGGACGATATCGGCGCCTTCCTGCTGGAGGAGATCGACGCTGACCGGGTCGGTGGCGCGTGCGATGACGTAGGTCGCCGGGTACCGGTTCTTGACGGTCTTAAGGGCGGCCAGGTTGGCGTCCCGGTCGTTCGCAAGGATGAACGCGACCTCCGGCACGGGCAGCCCTTCCATGAGGTCCGGGTCCCGGAGGTCGCGAACGAGGGCTTCATACTTCTGGTCCCGGAGGTCCTCCACACGTTTTTCGTCCTTATCGAGGATGATGAGATCTTCGTTCTCCTGCTCGAGCTCCTCTGCGACGTTATAGCCGGTGCTTCCGCAGCCAAAAATCATATATTTGATACGTTCTTTCGAAACGTTCTGGACCGCCTCAGGCATGCGTACAATGGTGTAACTTCTCATGGTATTAAGGGATTCCATTTCGGCGATTTTCGAGAGGGTTCCATAAGATTTATACCCTTTCCCGTGCCATACTTTTAGGTCAGATACATGGGCCTGTAGCTTAGTTCGGCAGAGCGACGGACTCTTAATCCGTAGGCCAAGGGTTCAAATCCCTTCAGGCCCGTCGAACTCTCGATTCTCTCCATCGTTTGCATCCGGTATCGATTCTCCAGTGACGACCATCCGGTTCCCGCGATAGCCCCCCGAGCAAGGTTCCTCCACTGCAGACGGGGCGCCCGGCCGTCGGGTCAACCCCCATCAGCCTCCGCCCGCGCCATTGTTTCTCACGGAAGGCCGGTCATTGCGATGGTAACGGGGTTCCGAAGGCACATGTATGCCGCTGCTATATAAATCCTGCTCCGACGAAAAATCCGGGAGAGCCCTGTGCGGGGGACAGAGATCGCCCGGGGCCCCCTGTTCCGCACCCCCTGCCGCAGGCAGGACGGCAGGGTCGAAAAGAGTGGATTCGCGATACACCGCGTTTTCTCAGGGTGGCTCGATGGTTCCCGGGGTCACCGCCCGATCTTTAAAAGCATCTCCTCAAGCGTCGGGTAGTGCGACTCGATCCGCTCTATCGTCGCGCCGTCGGCCGCAAGCGCCGCGGTCGTCCGGTTCAACTCCTCGACGGAACGCGCCTCGGCAAGGTACCGGCCGTCGGAAGCCGAGTAGCCGACCGATGTGGCGAAGGCCGCCGGATCGGGCACCCGGAAGAAGACCTGGTAGGTGAGCGAACCGAAGGTCTCCCGGAGTTCGGGCATGGTGCCTTTCGCCATCACCTTCCCCCGGCGAAGGATCAGCACGAGGTCGCAGGCCTCCTCCACCTGGAAGAGGTTGTGGGCCGAGAAGATCACCGTCTTGCCCCGGTCGCGCAGGCCTTTGACGTAGTCGAGCACCGACCGCGAGGTCATGGGATCGAGGCCGGAGGTGGGTTCGTCGTAGATGAGCAGTCCCGGGTCGTGCATCAGCGACCGCGCGATCGCGACCTTCCGCTTCATCCCCTTCGAGAGTTCCCCGATCTTCTTCCCGTCAGGCTCGAGCGCGAGCGAGGTGAGGAGTTCGTCGCGCCGGGTCCGGATGGCCGGCTTCGGAAGGCCGTAGATCTCGCCGAAGAACGCGAGGTATGCGTCCGTGGTCATCGTCTCGTAGAGCCGCGACTCTTCGGGAAGATAGCCCAGGTTCTGTTTCAGGTCGAGCGGCCTTTTCGCGACATCGATCCCGTCGATGACGAGGCTTCCTGCCGTCGGCGAGATCAGGCCGGCCATGATCTTCAAGAGCGTCGTCTTGCCGGCGCCGTTATGCCCGATCACCCCGAGTATCCGTGCGTCGTCGAGGTCGAAGGTGACGCCGTCGAGGGCCGGGAAGTCGCCGTAGTGCTTGACAAGAGAGCGGGCCGCGATCATCTGGTATCCCTTATGTCTCCGATGCCTACTAATAGGTTGCTGCACAGAGATATGGTTCTCCGAAGCCTTCAGGGATTACCATGAGTCTTGCCTCCTCCATACGGACGATCGCCGTCTGGGAGATGAGCCGGTCGATGACCACGATGGGGAGAAGCGTCCTCCCGCTCGCGGCCGGGCTGCTCGTCCTCCTTGTGCTGGTGACGGCGTTTGCCGCCCAGAGCGGCGTCCATATGCAGGACGGCATGTATCGCATCGGCATCGACGACCCCGACGTCGCCCGCGTCGTCGCCCCGGATACCCGCTTTGCCGCCTACCTCGACGACGGCCCGGCTCTCTGGGAGAGCCGGTTCGCATACGACATCGTCATCCTGCAGGGCGAGGTCTACGCTGCAGACACGGATAAAGGGCGGGCGGCCTTAAAGGCGCTCGAGCGCGACTACGAGACCTATGTCTCCCACGTGGCCGCCGGAGAGCCCGACCTCTTCGCCGCCTACCCGCTCTGGATCGATCTCCAGTACGTGAAGAGCGAGATCGACTTCCTGGCCACCCAGAGTGGGCAACAGGTCGGCGCCCCGGCGGATGCCCGGAGGCCTCCCGCTCCCTCCGGCCCGGTCGAGGCGGTGACCGTCCCGCCGTCGGCCATGCCGGTCTCCGAGGACGACCTCCGGGAGCACCTCGCGGAGGCAGGGAGCGGCCACCCCCTCAAGCGCTACACCGGCATCATCTCGGGCGACCCCGCGACGGACCGGTTCCGGACACCGTCGGAACTCTCCCCGCCGCTCCCCTTCGACGCCCTCGTTCTGGTCTTCGTCTTCATCTTCCCCCTCTACTTCACCTCCCAGTTCTTCATGATGAGCGTGATGAACGAGCGGGTGGGAAGAGCCGGAGAGGCTCTCCTCTCCACCCCTGTCCGGCCGTCCGCGATCATCATCGGCAAGGCGCTCCCCTACTTCACGATCATGCTGCTCGTCGCGGCCGCGATCACCCTTTTTGCCGGGGCGCCGCTAACCATCCTCTTCCCGCTCGTCCCGGTCATCCTCTTCTTCCTCGCAAGCGCCCTGATCATCGGGATGGCCGCCCGGAGTTTCAAGGAACTCTCGTTCGTCTCGATCTTCTTCTCGACCCTCGCCACGTCGTACCTCTTCTTCCCGACGGTCTTTGCAAACACCCACGTCATAAGCATCATCTCCCCCCTCACCCTGGTCGTCCTCGAGATCCAGGGCGACGGGTTCACCTCCGCGGAGTACGTCTACTCGACCGCGCTCTTCTTTGCAACGAGCATCATCCTCTTCTACGCAGGAATCGTGAACTTCCGGGAGGAGCGGCTCTTCTCGGAGAGACCCCTCACGGCAAGGCTCGCCGACTTCGTCGCGGGCGGGGTCTCCCGCGACCACCCGCACCTCTCGCTCTTCCTTCTCTCCGCCTTCACGATACCGTTCGTCTTCATGGTCCAGATGCTGACGCTCGTTCTCTTCTTCAACATCCCGATGCCGCTCTCCCTCGTCCTCCTGACCGTCTCTGCGGCGTTCATCGAGGAGTTTGCCAAGTCGATAGGGCTGTATGCGATAGCAAGGGAACGTCCCGGGTTCCTGACGCCGAAAAACCTGCTGTACGCAGCGGCAGTCATCGGCCTCGGGTTCCTCGCCGGGGAAAAACTCCTCCTCTTCGCCACGCTCGCCCAGATCACCGAGTCTATCTTCGGGAGCGTCCTCTTCCTCTCCCTGCAGGTGCTCTGGATGCCGCTCCTCCTCCACATCGCCGGGGTGCTGATCACCGGCGGCTTCCTCATGCTCTGGGGGCGGCAGGGCTACGGGCCGGGGCTCGTCGCGGCAAGCGTGGTGCACAGTCTCTACAACCTCCACTTCCTCATGGGGGCGCTCCTGTGAACGCGCGCCATATCGGTATCGTCGCAAAAAAGGAACTCTCCGGGTTCTCGTCGGAGAAGACGATCGTCTTTGCCATCCTCCTGCAGGTCTTCATCGCGATGTTCTCCTCGTTTTTGATGGTGGGGCTCACCGCCATGTACGACCCGGAGGCGCTCGAGGGCTACTCGACGGTCGCCTACGGCGTCGGCTACGCCGGAGCGGACTCAGCCCTCATCGACGAGTTCGAGAAGAGAGACGACCTCATCCTCCACCGGATGGACCTTGATGTGGCGCTTGCGGCGCTTCGCGATCGAGCGGTCGCAGCGGTGGTCTATGTCCCGGATACGCCGCCCGACGCAGAGGAACCGGTCAAGGTCACGCTCTACCTCATCCAGAACGACCTGCAGTCGAGCGTCATCAACGTCAAGGTAAAAGAGGTCCTCCAGGGCTACGAGAAAGAACTCCGGGAGGTCCGGGCCGACCGGATGACCTCCTTCCCCGTCGGGCTGAACTTCCCCGAATCCGGCGGCGGAGAGAACTTCTTCGAGTTCGTCTACGGCCTCCTCATCCCGCTGCTCGTCCTTCTCCCGGCGATCGTCTCGGCGGCCCTGATCATCGACCTCATCACCGAGGAGTACCAGCGCCAAACCCTCGAGACGCTCATCTCGACACCGGTCACGTTCGCGGAGATGGTCTGGGGGAAGATCGCCGCCTGCGAGGTCCTGGTCCCGGTCCAGGCGGGAGCATGGCTCCTCCTTCTCGGGTTCAACGGCATCGCCATCGATAACGCCGCCGCGATCCTCCTCCACGCCTCGGCGGGCGGACTCTTCCTCATCCTGCTCGGCACTCTCGTCGCGCTCCACTACCGCGAACGGACGAGCGCCCAGTTCATCTTCTCGACGGCGCTCGTCGTGGTCTTCCTCTTCGTCATGGCCGTCCCCTACAACCCCTTGAACCTCATGGTAAGGCTGGCGGTGGATACCGCCGGCCCCGTCCACTGGCTGATCCTCGCGCTGGTCGCGGGCGCGACGGTGCTTCTCGGATGGGCCACGACGGCCTACGCCCGGCGAATCGGGGAAGTCGCCCCGCCGGCCCGGTGAAGTCCCCCGCCGGACCATCCCCCGGGGTCATGGCGGAGGGGTTCGGGCATAGCCGGCATTTCGCCGGATTCTATCCAGAGTAAAATATATATCGATGGTTATGCAATTCAGCCCATCGATGACCCAACTTCGCTACCTCAATACCACCTGTGCAGTCTGCGGCGAGTCCTGCCGGTTCACCATACCCGAGGCCGCAGGCAGCGTCGGGTCGCGGGACCTCGATACCCGTCCCGCCGAACCCCTGCGGTCCACCATCTACGCATGGGTGAAACGGTGCCCGTCCTGCGGCTACTGCGCCCCCGACCCGGGCAAGGCCCCGGATGGGGCGGCCGACGTGGTGAAACTCCCGCGCTACCGCTGGCAGCTTGACGCCCGCAAGTTCCCGAAGATTGCAAACACCTTCCTCTGCTGGTCGATAATCCAGGAAGACCTCGGCGTCCCGGCCCAGGCGGCGTGGGCGTCCCTCCATGCTGCGTGGATCTGCGACGACGAGGGAGAGGACGTGCCCGCCCGGATCTGCCGGAAACGTGCCGCAGACCTCCTGCGGCGGGCGTGGGAACAGGGCGAACGGCTGGCCTCCCAGGCAGGGACGGACGAGGCGCTCCTCGCGGACCTGCTCCGCAGGGCGGGCAGGCTCCGGGAGGCTCGCGCCGTGGTGAAGGAGACACTGGAGCGGCACCCACAGCCCATCATCGCCGACATCATGCGGCTCCAGGCCCGGCTGATCGCCGCGTCGGACCGGGGCGCACATACCGTCGCCGAGGCCCGACGGTTCAGGCAGCCTGCACCGCTCTGACCGGGTGACCGGCAGAGCCCCACTCTTTGTATACTGTTGTGCCGATACTGTATCATGGATATCACGATTCTCTCCCCCGGCATCTACACCTACGGCGCCATGCTGATCGGCGGCGTCCTCCGCGACGCGGGCCACCGGGTGACCCTCACCCGGACCCCCATACCTCCGGCCGGCTCGCTTCTGCTCGCGAGCCTCTTCTCGACCCAGCACCTCCTCGATCCCACGATCCGGGACCTGGTCCGGACCCATCGCGAGCAGGGCGGGAGGGTCTATGTCGGGGGGCCGGTCTCGGCCGCGCCGGAGATGGTGCTCGGGGAGCTCGCCCCCGACGCGGTGGTCGTCGGCGAGGGCGAGGAGACGGTTGTCCGACTCGTCGAGGAGGGCGTATCGGACACCCTCCCGGGGATCGCCTACCTCGACGGCGACCGGCCGGTCGTGACGTCCCCCGCCCCGCCGGCGTCGATCGACCGGCCGCTCCCCCTGGTCCCGGACGACATCGGGAGCCAGAGCATCCGGGGCGCGAACGCCTACATCGAGACCCACCGGGGGTGCATCGGGGGATGCACCTTCTGCCAGGTGCCCCGGTTCTTCGGGAGGGCGATCCGGAGCCGACCGCTTGAGCGCATCATCGAGGAGGTGAAGGCTTTTACTGCACACGGGGCGACACGGCTCTCGGGCTCCGGGGGGACCGGGTCGCTCTACGGCTCCCGCGACGGTGCGATGGACCCGGAAGCCTTCATCAGCCTCCTCCGCGGGATGGCGGAGGTGATGGGGCCGAAGAATGTCTCTTCCCCGGACATCCGCGTGGACTGCATCACCGACGAGATCCTGGACGCCATCAGGCAGTACACCATCGGATGGGTCTTCTTCGGGATCGAGTCGGGGAGCGACCGGGTGCTCCGGCTGATGGGGAAGGGCGCGACCGTCCGGCAGGTCGAGGAGGCGGTGGAGCGGTGCCGGGAGCACGATCTTCGCGTTGCAGGAAGTTTCATCGTCGGCTACCCGGGTGAGACGGAGCGGGACTACGAGGCGACGAAGGACCTGATCGTCGCGCTCTCGCTCGACGACGTCTTCGTGAGCAGCGCCGAACCCATCCCGGCAACACCGCTCGCCGACCTCGTGGTCAGGACACCCCGTGATAAGAACCCGGCGTTTGTACCGCACACCGGGGAGTACCGGCCGCTCGGTCTCACCGAGAGCGAGGCCCGGTGCTTCGACCTGATGATGCATGCCGATATGTTCCGCCCGCAACTGCGGCTCGTGACCGACGAGGTCTACAACGTTTACCTTGCCGAGGCAAAGAAGCAGGGACGGGACATCAGGGCGGCGACCGAACTCATCCTCCGGTACGCCCGGGCGTAAGTTCGGGCCGGCAGCCTTTCTCTTCTCCACGCTCTCATCCCGGATATCGTCCCGTTCGGCCGAGCGGGAAACGCTTAAGTATCCTCGATCCTCTACTCCCCTGCCTTGAAGGGGGTTACCCCTTCGCAGGTAAACGAGTTGGAGGGAGATACGATGGCTGAAAGACAGACAGGGTCGGTGCTGGAGACCCGGCCAAGACGGGAAGAGACGGTGGACCTGATGCGTGCACAGGACATCAGGGACATCAAGGTACGGAACCCGGAAGGAGAGAACATCGGCGACATCAGCGATGTCGCTATTGACCGCGATAGCGGCTGCGTCGCGTATGCCGTGCTCTCCTACGGGGGGATACTCGGGTTCGGCGAGAAGCACTTCGCCATTCCCTGGGAAGCGGTTCGCACCCGCCCGGGGGAGAGGAGCGCCGTCGTGGATGCGGATAAGCGGACACTGGACACCACGCACGGATTTGCCAGGGACAGGATGCCTCGCGAGGGGGACTGGAGCCTGATCAGGACACCGCCCCCGGCGCGTGCGGCAGCGGAGCCCGCGCCCCGGGTGACGGAGAGGGAGGTCCCGCCGCCACGGGAGGGGGGTACGGCGGCAGCAGCAACAGGCGCAGCGGCCGTAGGTGCAGCAGCCGCAGGCGTAGCGGCAACTGCGGAACGCACGCCCCGGGTTACAGAGAAGGAAGTCCCGCCGCCACGGGAGGTGGGTACGGCGGCAGCAGCCGCAGGCGCAGCGGCGGAGCGCACGCCCCCCGGCAGGGAGAGGACCGTTCCAACGCCGCCGGGTGTCCAGACGGTCGCAGGCGGCTGGGGCGGACAGCCGACGGGCCAGCGCGTCGAGGAGCGGCCGGTAACAACAGAGGCACCTCCTATCCGGGAGCCCGGCGTCAAGGAAGTCCAGAGAGAGCGCACGGGTGGGATGGAGACACGGCCCCGGGAGACTGTTGTCGAGGAGGTCCGAAGAGAACAACCGGTTGAGACGGTGACGCAACCCCCCGAGACCGTCGTCGAGGAGGTCAGGAGAGAGCCGCCGGCCGCGATGGAGACCCGGCCGGTGACGGAAGCCGAACGCCCCACGACGACGCCGGGACCGGCTCCCGGGCACCTCTCGGCCGCCGGCCTGCAGACCTACCTCAAGGGCATAGACTACCCCGCAGGGAGGCAGGATCTCATAACCCACGCCCGGAAGAACAGTGCCCCGGAGAGCGTGATCACAGTGCTCGAAGGCTTTTCTGACCGGACCTACCGGTCTGCCGCCGAGGTGAGCGAGGAGTTCGGCAGCGAGATCCGCGGCGGACGGCCGGCACGGATGGAGACCATGGTCGAGGAAGTCCGCGAAGAGCCTCCCGTCACCCGGAGGACGGGAGCGCCGTCGCTGGCTCACCTCTCTGCTGCCGACCTGCAGGTCTACCTCAAGGGCATGGATTACTCCGCGGGCAGGCAGGACCTCATAGCCCACGCCCGGAAGAACGATGCCCCGGGGAACGTGATCACGGCGCTTGAAGGCTTCAGTGACCGGACTTACCGGTCCGCTGCCGACGTGAGCACGGAGTTCGGCAGAGAAACCCGCGGGGAGCAACCGGTCAGCATGGAAACCCGGCGGGAGAGCGTTGTCGAGGAGGTCCACGAGGAGCCTCCCGTTGCCCGGAGGACGGGACCATCGCTCGCCCACCTCTCTGCTGCCGACCTGCAGGTCTACCTCAAGGGCATGGACTACCCGGCGGGCAGGCAGGATCTCATAACCCACGCCCGGAAGAACGATGCGCCGGAGGTCGTGATCGTGGCACTCGAGCGGTTCGGTGACAGGACCTACCGGTCGGCCGCAGACGTGAGCACGGAATTCGGCAACGTCAAGTAAGTGAGAGGATAGATTCCACCGCTACGGGTGGCAGCCGGGAAACACCCCTCCCGCCCTCCCCCGTATGTATTTTATGCGGTGGAAAATCCCCTGCCGACGCCCCGGCACCGGAGCCGGGGAACCCTTAAATAGTCGCAACACGCATCGCCCGCTCTGCGCGAAGGTGAAGACTGCCTTCGAAAGCATACAAGGGATATGGTGGTTGCAATGGCTGAAACGATTCTTGAGCAGCAGGTGCGGAGGACGGAGGGGCAGGAGTTCTTCTCATCTGAAGATGTCGTGGGGAAGCGGGTGAAGAACCCGGAGGGTTATGACCTCGGTGAGATCTCAAGCCTGCGAGTAGGTCTCCCCACGGGAAGAGTGGCGTACGCGGTGCTCAGGACCGGAGGGATGTTCGGTCTCGGAGCGAAGCTCTTCGCGATCCCCATCGAGGCCATGGTCTACCGACCGGGGGACGACGTCTTCGTGGCAAACATCAGCAAGTATCGGCTCGACAACGAGCCCGGATTCTCTGAAGGTGATTGGCCGCGGGAAGCGAACTGGAGCCTGATCGAGTCGAGACGGCCGATGGGTCCCCCGAGCCAGGAGGAGGCCCGGGCCGTGACCCGGACGGAAGCTCCACCCCGCGAGGTCGTCACGACAGAGCGGGTGGAAGTGCGGGAGCGGGCACCCCGGGAGGAGATGCCGATACGAGCTGAAGAGGTGGAAGAAGGCAGAGCCCGGATGGCGGTGCCCGTAACAGGGGCTCCGCCCCGCGAGACCGTCGTCGAGGAGGTGGAAACCCGGCCGGTGACGGAGGCTCATGCTCCGACGCTTGAGCCCACGATGAAGGCCGAGGACGTGGAAGAGGGCAGGGTCCAGACGGCGGTTCCGGTGACGGAGACCGCTGCCCCCGGGACCGTCGTCGAGGAGGTCAGGAGAGAGCCGCCGGCCACGATGGAGACCCGGCCGGTGACGGAAGCCGAACGCCCCACGACGACGACGGGACCGTCTCTTGCGCACCTCTCGGCTGCCGACCTGCAGGTCTACCTCAAGGGCATGGACTATCCGGCCGGCAAACAGGACCTGATCAGCCACGCACGGGAGCGCAGCGCTCCGGAGGACGTGATCGCGGCGCTTGAGATGTTCGGCGACCGGACCTACCGATCGGCCACAGACGTAAGCACGGAGTTCGGGAAGGTCAGGTAACCCTACCTTTTTTCAAAGAAGATCGACAGTTACGGGAAAAGTTTCGTCTGGATGGTGTCCCGTCCGCCGAACGTGAGATGGCGCCCGGCGGCCTTCCCCCGGATACCGGCACGTGCAAGGTCGGCCGGACCGGTGAACGGCCGCACTCTCCGCAGCGCAAGAATCCGGTCCGCGGACCTGGGCCCGATCCCGGGAATGCGGAGGAGGTCGCGGCGCGGGGCAAGGTTGACGTTCACCGGCATCCTCCCGGCCGCAAGAACAACTTTCGGGTCGCGGTTGGCTAAGAACCCCTCTTCGTCGAGGGCAGCCTGGAGTTCGTCGACCGTGATGCCGTAGTCCCGGAGCAGGAAATCGGCCTGGTACCACCGCCGCGCCCGCCATGCCGGGGTATCGGGGTGCGACGCGAGGGGAGTCCCGGGGAGGGCGCGGAACGCCGAGAAGTAGACCCGGGAAGGCCGGACCCGCCGGTACTGGTCGGCGAGACAGGAGAGGATCTCCGCATCGGTCTCGTCCGCAGCCCCGACGACGAGCTGTGTGATGTGGCCGCCGGGCTTCTCCTCCGCCACCCAGGCCTGGCGCTTCAGGATATCCTGCCGGTAGTCCTTCACTCCGGCGATGCCCCCGAGACGGTCGGGCGACGTCGTCTCCAGGTTGATGCTGATCCGGTCGGCCACGCGGGCGGCGTCGTGGATATCCGCCCGGGTTGCGCCGGGAAGGATCTTCAGGTGAAGGTAGCCGTCGTAGCCCCGTCGCCGCAGGATCTCCCCCGTCTCCACGAGATCGTGCATCACATATTCGACGTCACGGGGGATGCCGGAGCTCAAAAAGAGCCCCTCGACGAGTCCGTCCCGCCAGAGACGGAGGAAGGTATCGGCGAACTCTCGGGGGGAGAAACTCACCGGCTCCCTCCGGGTACGGACGGGGCAGTAGGCGCAGTCGTAGGAGCAGGTGCCGTTAAGAAGCATCTTGAGCATCCGCCCGCACCCGCCCGTCCGGCGGTTGTAGGAGATGTAGGGAGCGACCGCCTGCAGGGCGGGAGCTTGAAAAACCCGAAGGATTTCCTGGGAATCCCGGAGATTTTCGAGCGGAACAGGCAGGATTTCCGGCGTTCGAGAGACCTTTCGGGTCTCGACTGCGACCGGGAGGAGTTGAAGGCACTCGCCCGGGCTGCAGATGTCGAACCGCCCGGCCGCGGTGAGATAGGTAAGTTTCTGCTCCGCAACGGACATACCGGAAGCATCGGCCCGCGAATAAAAGAGCCTGCTCCGCGGAGGGTGAAAGTGTTTGAAGAGGAGCGGATTACCGGACGGAAGAGGGGTGGCCCCCTCTCCCGGGGGAAAGAGATATGGTATGCGCCGGACCCTATCATCGCGAGGAGAGACGAAGATGGAGAGTCGGCCCGAATACGATGCGGTCGTCGTCGGCGGCGGGCCCGCCGGGAGCACCGCCGCCTACCTGCTGGCGGGGTTCGGATATCGGGTGGCGCTCCTTGAGAAGCGGACGTACCCCCGGGATAAGGTCTGCGGGGGCTGCCTCAGCCAGAAGTCCGTCCGGTTCCTCGACCGGGTCTTTTCCCTCCCGGTCGGTGCCCTCCGGCGGGAGGGGCTGCTCGACTTCGCCGGGACGGGATATGCGCTCTACATCGGGAGCAGCCGCATCATCGCCGAAGACCTTGCAGAGCCGGTCTACTTCACCCGCCGGGAGCGCTACGACGCCTGCCTGGCCCGGATGGCGGCACAGGCAGGGGCCGAGGTCTGCGAGGGCATGGAGGTGGTCGCAGTCGACCATGCCCGCCGCACCGTCACGACATCGGGCGGGGACCGGTATGCCGCCCGGGTCCTCATCGGCGCCGATGGGATCCATAGCCGGGTCCGGCGCTTCCTCCCGGAAGGCGTCGTCGACACCGAGCGGTGGCGGGAAAATCTCGGGTGGGCGCTGGAACTCGCAGTCCCCCGCAAGGAGGCGGAGACACTCGCGAACGGGAACGGGCCTATCCGCCTGGACGACAACCTCGCGACGCCCCATATCGTCTTTGCAGCCTGCCGGAGGGGATACGGGTGGGTCTTCCCAAACAGGGAGGCGATCGTTGTCGGTATCGGCGGTCAGTTACAGATGAACCGAAAAGGCCTCCATGACCGGTTCGAAGAGTTCCTGAAGACCATCGGATTTTCCGCGTTCGCGGACCGGAAACCGGCGGGATACCTCCTGCCGCTGGGAAACTACCTCCCCTCCCCGGCCCATGGGGGGGCGGTCCTCGTCGGCGATGCGGCCGGGTTTGCAAGCCCCATCCTCGGCGAAGGGATCTTCTATGCCCACCGGACCGCGGAACTCGCCGCCCACGCCGTCGACCGTCACCTTACCTCCGGCGCGCCGCTCGCCGGGACCTACACCACTCTCCTCAACCATCGTCTCATCCCCGAACTGCGGGCGGAGACGGCGTTGCGGGACTTTCTCTACGGCTGCCTGGACGCCCGGATGCAGGTGCCGCTCGCGGCGTTCATGAAGGCGACGAGCAGCCGGGTCGTCGATGCGGTGCAGGGCTCCCGATCGTTTCGGGGGTTTTTCCGTGACGACGACCTCCACTCCGGGGTGTGGTCCGAGAAAATGCGAAGCTTTTTCGAGTGATGACGCTCCGAAGTGCGATGCTCCGCAGGAGCGGAGCGTGAGAAACCCGAAGGGTTTCGAGCAACGACCTCCCAGCAGGGCAGTCCGGCGGATACCATTATCCATCCATACGTCCAGAACGCCGCAGCCATGAACACCCCCCGCCACTCCTCCCTCTACGAGATCAACGCACGCGTCCTGCTCCGGCACCTCGCCCGTGAGGCGGGCCGCCGCGTCACGCTCGATGATATCCCCGACGCCCGGCTCGCGGAACTGGCCGGGTGCGGGTTCTCCTGGGTCTACCTCATGGGAGCCTGGGAGACCGGAGAGGCCGGGCTCCGGGTCTCGCGCTCGAACGAGGAGTGGCTCCAGGGTTACCGGAGCCTGCTCCCCGACCTCCGGGAGGAGGACATCTGCGGTTCCGGGTTTGCCGTCGCCGGCTACTCCCTCCACCCCGACCTCGGCGAGCCGGAGACGCTCGCCCGGTTCCGCGACCGCCTGCACCGGCATGGACTCCTGCTGATGCTCGACTTCGTCCCGAACCACACCGCCCCCGACCACCCCTGGGTGCGGGACCACCCGGACTACTATGTCCACGGCACCGAGGAGGAACTCGCCCACCGGCCGCAGGACTTCGTCCGGGTGGACCTCCCCGGTGGTTCGGCCGTCCTCGCCCACGGCCGGGACCCCTATTCCGGCGGCTGGCCCGACACCCTGCAGCTCGACTACGGCAACCCGGCCATGCAGGAGGCGATGAACGCCGAGCTGCAGAGGATAGCGGGATTCTGCGACGGGCTCCGGTGCGATATGGCGATGCTCATCCTTCCGGAGGTCTTCCGGCAGACCTGGGGGAGAGAGATGGAGCCGTTCTGGCCGGAAGCGATCACCGGGGTCAGGAAGGAGCACCCCGGCTTCGTCTTCATGGCGGAGGTATACTGGGACCTCGAGTGGACGCTCCAGCAGCAGGGGTTCGACTACACCTATGACAAACGGCTCTATGACAGACTCCGGAACGGAGCGGCACGACCGGTGCGGGAGCACTTCCGGGCAGACCCGGAGTACCAGAATAGATCCGTTCGGTTCCTCGAGAACCACGATGAAGACCGGGCGGCGGCAGTCTTCCCGCCCGACCGTCACCGGGCCGCCGCCGTCCTCACTTTTCTCTGTCCCGGCCTCCGGTTCTTCCACCGGGGGCAGTTTGCCGGGCGGCGGAAGAAGGTCCCCGTCCACCTCTGCCGGGAACCGGAGGAACCGGCCGATCAGGCCATAGAAGAGTTCTACCGGAGGCTTTTTGCCTGCCTGCGCCTTCCGGCGTTCCGGGACGGGGAGGGGCTGCTCCTCGACTGCCGCCCCGCATGGGAGGGCAACCCCTCCCACGACGGCTACATCGCCTTTGCCCG
Source organism: Methanobacteriota archaeon (assembly GCA_023436625.1). GTDB lineage: Archaea > Halobacteriota > Methanomicrobia > Methanomicrobiales > Methanoculleaceae > Methanoculleus. Next base: position 30,797 of record JAEZIP010000037.1, read on the forward strand.
GGAAGGAGGAGAGGAACGGCTCCTCGTCGCCGTCAACTACTCACCGGATCGGGGCCAGTGTTACGTCCCGCTCCCGTGGGCTGACCTCGCGGGGAAGACGGTCCGGCTCAACGACCTCATGGGACCGGCAGAGTACGACCGCGACGGGGGGAGTCTCCTTGTACCGGGCCTCTACCTGGACATCTCAGGATGGGGCTGCCACGTCTTTACGGTCATCGCAGGGGGAGGGTGACCCCCCCTCAGGCCGACGGCGGGAGATCCTGTATCGGGAACTGGACCTCGGTCAGGAGTTCCTCCTCCGGCACCTCTGCGGGGTCGTTGAGGTAGAGCTCCCGCGAGGGGCCGGCCGGTGCAAGGCCGTGCTCGCCCATGTAGGCGAAGAGCCGTTCGTAGGCCTTCCCGACCCCGGGACCATAGGTGCCCGTGTAGAGCACCGAGGCGAACCGGCCGCCCGGAAGGGTCACGACCTCGACGGCGGTTCCGTCGAGGTTGACGGATCCGACGATCGGGATCGCCACCTCGATATCCGCGTCCGTCTCCTGGTACTCCTCGTCGTGGCAGATGAACATGATCGGCCCGGCAATCCTTGCAGCGGGCTGCCGTCCGTCTGCAGGATAAACATAAGCGCAGAGTTCCCCGATCAGTCTCGGGATCGCCTCCTGGTAAACACCCCGCTCCCGGCGGGAAAGCGCCCGCATGGCAGGAATATCCTTGATAACAGGTTCGGTAATCGACATACGGAATCCTCCGTTCAGCGGGTCCTGCGTCCGCAGGACCTCTGCAATCGCATGCAGCCGCCCGATCTCCTGCTCGGCCGCAGCGAGACGCCGTGCAAAGTGATCCCGGATCATCCCGGCATCGCCGCGTTCCCGCGCAGAGAGGATGATCTCAACCCCGGAGAGGTCGAACCCGAGCCAGAGCAGGTGCCGGATATGGATGCCCCGCTCAATCTGGGCGTAGGTGTAGTAGCGGTATCCCGTGCAGATGTCTCTTGCCGCGGGGACGAGGAGCCCCCGCTCATCGTAGAGACGGAGTGCCTTCTGCGAGAGCCGGGTGATCCGCGAGAAGGTGCCGATGGGAATCTGATCGACTGGCATGGATTACATCCACCTGTTGGCGTCGCCGGGTAATAGACGGTCGGAGTCTCCCCGGGGGGAGAGTTCCTGCCCGGCACGACAGTTCCCGGTTGGACGGCCCCCGGCGTCAACCTTCCGGAACAGTCCCGGGCTGGCCGGGCCCGGAGAAGAGGCCGGGACCCTCACCAATTCTGGATGAGGGAGAGGAGCATCTTTCTGACCTGAGTGGTCAGTTCGCACCCGGGATTGATCTCAAGCGCCTTGTCGGCACACGCGAGCGCGTGGCGGTACATGCCGAGATGATAGAGGACGCTGCACTTCATGCTCCACCCGGCAGCATACTTCGGGTCGATCGCGAGCACCCGGTCGAAACATTCGAGTGCCTTTCGGTACTCCCCGAGCGCATACAGGGCGCCGCCCTTCAGGCTCCAGACCCGGACGCTCCCGGGATCGTCGGCGATGGCCCGGTCGTAACAGGTGACGGCTTCCTCGTGCCGGTGCCCGAGGAAGTGGGCGTAGCCGAGATCGGTCCAGGCCGCCACGAAATGAGGATCGATCGAGAGCACCCGCTCGTAGCAGGCGACTGCGTCGTCCAGCCGGTGCATCGCGACGAAGATGCCGCTCCGGTTGTACCAGGCGACCGCGGAGTCCGGGTTGAGTTCCAGGGCATGGTCGTAGCAGGCGAGCGCCTCCTCGAGACGATTGCGGCGCCGGTGCAGCATTCCCCGGGAGACCCATGCAGGAGCAAACCCGGGGTCGATCGAGAGCGCCCTCTCCCAGCAGACCAGCGCATCCTGGTCCTTGCCGATAAGATCGAGGAAGACGCCCTTGTTGTTCCACATCTTCACGTTGGTCGGATCCTCTTCGAGCACCCGGTCAAAACAGCCGATCGCCTCGCCGAATCGTCCCTGCTGGGCGAGGGAGACTGCCTGCCTGCTCACCGTGGTATCTGTGCCGGGGCCTTCCCGCCCTTCGGGATCACCCCTTCCGAAGAGCTTTCCTGTAATACTCATTTGCGGACATTCCCCCCATGGTCACGCTACTGGTAGCGGGCATACAATATAACCGTTCCCCCGTCCCTGATGATGGCAGGGCGGGAGAAGCGGTCTTCAGGAGCGTCCCGTCTCCCCGCTCGTCGAGGATCGCGTCGACCGGGCGGCACGGCGCCGTACCGCCGGAAGCACCCGCGCAACCCGCCCGGCCCCTCCTTCCCGGCGGAGCTCGGTATGCACCCGGGCGTGGCAGATGCCGCAGAGAGTAAGCAGGTTCGCCGGGTCGTCGTTCGTGGGATCGCAGTCGAGATGATGGATATGGAGGTCTTCATCTCCCCCGCAGATGGTGCACCGCTGCCCGTCGCGCTCCAGGATTGCGTTCCGTATTGCCTTCCATCCCGGCAGGGCATACTTCTCCCGCGCCCGGATGGGGATTGAAAAACGTTCACAGTAGACGACGCCTGCGGTCCTCACGGCAAACGGGCACTGGAAACAGAGCCGGCGAAAACCGTTCCGGTCGGGGTGATCATTGCAGGGAGGGGGCTGTAAACGGTCGAACGCGTCCAGGCGCAGCTGGAGGTAGGTGCTCACGATCAAGAGTGATGGGTTGCGGGACGGGATAAGGGCTGGGGAGCCCTCACCCCCGGAATCACGGCAACGCCGGAGTGGGTGTCCCGGGCTGAACGGAGGTCCTGCTCTGGTGCAGGACCTCGCCGGCCGTGTTCCGGATCTCGATCTCGATCGCCGCGCCGTCCGAGGGATCCTCGCGCGGGACGACGAACTCGAGGGGGTTGCTGCGGGAGATATTCTCGTACCGCACGTTCTCCCGGGTCTCGCTCGTCGTTCCCCAGGAGACGTCCCGCTCGATTGTACAGGACACGCTGTAGGTTGCCGCTTCATCGGTGTTCGGGATGAACCGGAACACCACGCGGTCGTCGTAGCCCGATGCCTCGCCCCGGAAGTCCGGACCCGGCACCCGATCCCCGGGAGACTGCTCTCGCTCGGTGCATCCGGCAGAGAGCAGCACCGCCGCGAGAACCAGACATACAAGCGATGCGCGTGCTATGGTTGAAGTCGTCATCATCATCTCCTCCTATCGGTTCCGCACCCACCGGGCACCGGCACCGGAGTCCCTGCGGGCGCGTGCCGCGAATGGAGGGATATTTGTTCCGGAACGTTAAAATGAGTTCCGCCGGCATTTCCGCAGATCCCGAAGGGGACGATGAAACGTCATCCCTTCTTCTCCTCCCGGTAAGGGATCGGGACGTAGGCGACCGACGGGCGGCGGGGCATAGCCTGCGGGAAGAGGTCCATCAACCGGTAGATCCCGGCGGGCATACCGGGGGTGACGGGGAGCCCGAGTTCCCGGGCCTGCTCGAGGGTGATCGGGTAATCGTGAGTCCACGTCCCCTCCGTGAGCAGGCGGGAGAGACGGTCCGCCCGCCCGGCGTCCATCCTTTCCCGGAGGAGATCGGCCACGAACTCCCGCATCTGATTCTGGGCCTTCGATGCGATGTCGACCAGGATGAAGGTCTCGTCCTCGATCTCTTCGGCCGGTTTCAGCCGCGGGACCCGCAGGATCGACGCGGCCGGGTACTCCCCGATCCGGGGGTCGACCGGACCGAGCACGGCGTTCTCGTCCATCGCCACCTCGTCGGCAGCAAGGCAGAGGAGCGTCCCGCCCGACATGGCGTAGTGAGGAACAAAGACCGTCACCTTCCCCTTATGGCGCCGGAGCGCCATCGCGATCTGCTCGGATGAAAGGATCAGGCCTCCGGGGGTGTGGACGATGAAGTCGATCGGCATCCCCGTCGGAGTGAGCCGGATCGCCCTGAGGATCTCCTCGGAGTCGTTGATGTCGATGTAGCGGAAGAGCGGGATGCCCAGGAAGCCGATTCGCTCCTGCCGGTGGATCAGGACGATCACACGGGTTTGACGCTCCGCTTCCAGGTCCCGGATCGCCCGCAGGCGGCGGGCCCGGGTCATCTGTTGCCGGACGACCGGCACCGCGAAGAGGAGGAGAAGGACGGCGACGAGGAGCACGGTCCAGATATCGGGCATACCGGCACTCTAGTGCGCACCTCACGTAAAGAAGGTTCCCCCGCGGCACTGTAAAAATCATCTTCTCTGTTCGGGGTTGAATGAAACAGTTCTCCACGATCAGCCAGGCCTCGATGCCTCACGCGAAGCCGCGAAGCCGCGAAGTCCAGGTTGGTGTTTACAATCTCCTTCGCGTTTTTCGCGGCTTCGCGTGAGATCGGATTGTTATCGCTGCAGGGCCCGCACCCCTGCACGATCCGTCAGCGAGAAAAGAACTCATCGATCGATGCCTGGCGGGTTCGACCGCCCTCGAGCGTCGAGAGCCTGACCCCGAGGAGCCGGACGTCCGTGCCGTTGAGGAACGGCAGAAGCAGGGCGGATGCGACCTGCCGGATCACTCCGGGGTCTGCGGTGAACCGCTCCAGTGTCCGGGACCGTGTATGCGTCTCAAACCCGCGGTACCTGACCTTGACCGTGACGGTCCGACACCGGAGACCGTCGGCGCGAAGTGTCTCCGCGACAACGTCCGCAAGTTCGGCGAGGGTCCCGGAGAGGAGGGACGGGTCGGCGGTGTCCGCTTCAAACGTCGTCTCCCGGGAGACGGATTTGCATCCCTCCCTGCCCTGCACCTCCCCGTCGTCGATCCCCCGGGCGAGGCGGTGCACCTGGACGCCGGGTCTTCCCAGCCGGGCGATGATCTCCTGAACGTCGCGGCTTGCAAGGTCACCGACGGTCCGGATGCTCATCCGCAGGAGATCCTCACCGGTCTTCTTCCCGACCCCGGGAATCTTCTCCACCGGCAGGGGGGCGAGGAATCCCGCGACCTCGTCGGGGTGGACGATCGTCAGCCCGTCGGGCTTCTGGTAGTCGGAGGCGATCTTTGCCACGGCCTTGCCCGGGGCGACGCCGACCGAGCAGGTGAGGCCTGTCTCTTCCCGGAGCTCCCGCTTGATTTTCGCGGCAAGCATCCCCGCCGCCGGGAAACTCCCGGCATCGCTGACGTCCAGGTAGGCCTCGTCGATGCTCACCTGCTCGATGCGGCCGGCGTGCCGGGAGAGGATCGCCATGATCTCATCTGAGACTCTGACATAGAACGGCCGGTCCACCGGGAGGTAGACGCCGTGCGGGCAGAGGTCATACGCCCGGGATATGGGCATGCCGGAGTGTACCCCGTAACGGCGGGCCTCGTAGGAGCAGGTGCTCACGACCCCGCGGCCCGCCCCTCCCTTCGGGTCGGCGCCCACGATCACCGGCCTCCCGGCAAGGGACGGGTCGCGGCGGACCTCGACGGAGGCGAAGAAACTGTCCATATCCACGTGCAGGATGATCCGGCCGCCGGTCGCCACTCTATGAACTCCTCCACTCCGGTCTCTTGCGGTAGTGTTGGAAGTCAGGCAATATAGGGGGTTTGGTGAGGTGAAGCAAGAGAGCAGGATAGGAGAGGATTTGTGAACGTTCGGATGCAGGCCGGGAGAGATCAGGGTTGTGCTCTGTGATGGGTTGACCCATATCCGATCATGCTCGTACTCCCACCGTTGCCGGGTGCAAGCCCGGGATCCTGGGGTTTCTTCCACTCTTATCTACAAGGACACCCCAAAGCCCGAAAACGGATTGTTCCAGCATCGGAAACAGTGAATCCGTGAAACAATACCCGTACAGTGGACCGTGGGGGATATCGCCACGCACTGCCCCCGCCCCCGCGGGCGGGGCACGACTGCCGGAACGGCCGGAGTTTGAGCACCGCCGGGGCGGTGTGCGACGGGCTACGGGGCCGGAGCATGAGC
>JAEZIP010000053.1:0-25746 GCA_023436625.1 Methanobacteriota archaeon
CGGGCGTATACAAAGGCGAGCGTGTTGAAGATCGCCTGCGAGAACGCGAGGTCGCGCAGGGAGTACTGCCGCTCGCGGATGCTGATGACGACCTGGATCCCGATCACCACGGCAAGCACCACGGCAAAGACCGGAGGGAGCCATACGGGGAGGATCGGGATGCCGAAGATCAGCGTGGCGACGGGGAGGAGGAAGAGCACCACGTTCACCCCGCCAAGCAGATAGATCGAGACGGTCACGATGAACTCAAGCCAGTGCAGCGAGGTCATGCTTCCGGGCCGCGCCACGAGTTGCCTGAGGATGGTCCCGAGGAGCTGGGTGTTTCCGTATGCCCAGCGAAACTGCTGCGTGAAGTACGCGGCGAGGTTCGGCGGCGCGATTCCCTCCGCGTAGACGGTATCGAGAAAGATCCCCCGGCATCCCCGGAGATGGAACGTAAAGGAAGTGGCGATGTCTTCGGCGATGCATGTCTCGTCCATCCCCCCGATGGCGGCAAGATGGTTCACCCTGAAGATGCAGTTCGAGCCGGTCAGCATGGCGGTGTGGTTGACGGAGAGCCCCCTGCAGACATGCTTGTTGTAGATGTGCTGCTGGTAGGAGAACGTGACGCTGATCGGGTCGTGGGGTTCGGAGCGGAAGAACTGGGGGGTCTGGATGAAGGACAACTCTGGATCGGCCTCAAGGACCGGGATGAGGTCGGCGATGATCGACGGTTTCACCTTCTGGTCGGCATCGATGACCAGGAGATACGGCGTATCGCCGTCGAGAAGGGAGAGGGCATGGTTGATCGCTCCGGCTTTAAAACCCCGGCGATGGTCGCGGTGGATATACCGGAGGTTGTACCGGCGGCATATATCCTGCATCGCCGTGCGTTTCCGCGCATCCGTGGAGTCGTCGAGGATGAAGACACAGAGATCCGGGTAGGCGATCGCCGTGCATGCCCGGACACAGGACTCGACCACATCGGGCTCCTCGTTGTAGACGGGGATGAAGACCGCGACACGACAGGTGGATGCATCCTTCTCCCGCGGTGCAATGGGCAGTTCCCGGTAGGCATAGAGCGACCGCAGGAGGTGGTCGGCGTAACTCATGAACTGGATCACCCCGAATGTAGTGACAGCGACCAGGAAGAGAGAGAGGACTCTCGCAACAAGACTCCATCCGGCCCCGGTGAGTATGAGGTGCAGGTCACGGAAGAGGACGAACGCGAGTAGCATCATGAGCGTGGCGGTAAAGAGTGAGATACGTGCTGCAGTCTTCATGGTGAGTCCACCGTTGTCCGGATAGTATCGTACAGGGATGCCTCGTGATTGTACGGACGCCCGTAAGCCCGGATACCGGAGTCGGCCCGGGTGCAACGGAACGTGCGAGGCGGTTCGGATACCATCCATCATACCGACTTATTTAAAGGTTACTGACATGGCTGCGCCGCAACCCCGGGAGTCCCGAAACCGTCGTTTTCAATATTCCGCTCTGACGGAGAGCAACCGACGTCGACCCTCCCGAGGAGCCCTGCGTCCGGGAGATGACCGGATCGATCCGCATCCGGACCGCACGCGGCGGCTGAAGGCGTGGAAGAGACGTCCGCCGCACGACCGCCGGGCACCGACACTATGAAATAGATCACATCCCTTCTGACGATTGATCATTATGGCTGTACAGAAGATGACAACCGCACCGTTGAAGAAGTATGAACTGCCGCCCCTGCCTTACGCGCCTGACGCCCTCGAGCCGCATATCTCGAAGGAACAACTCTCTCTCCACCACGATAAGCACCACCAGGCTTACGTGACCGGAGCGAACGCGGACCTCGAGAAACTGGAGAAGGCGCGGCAGGAAGGCACCGAAATCGATATGAAAGCGCTGTTGAAGGAACTCTCGTTCAACATCGGCGGCCACGTCCTGCACGACCTCTTCTGGCCGACCATGGCCCCGGCAGGAAAGGGCGGCGGCGGACCCCCGGGCGGCGCCCTCGCGGACCTGATCGACGGGGAATGGGGGTCCTTCGACCGGTTCAAGGCGGAGTTCACGAAGACGGCCGCGAGTGTCGAGGGATCCGGGTGGGCCGCCCTGGCGTACTGCACCATGACGGACCGCCCCATGATCATGCAGATCGAGAAGCACAACAACCATGTCTACCCCACGTTCCGCATCCTGATGGTGCTCGACGTCTGGGAGCACGCCTATTACGTCGATCACAGGAACAACCGGGCAGGGTTCATCGAAGCGTTCTGGAACGTCGTCAACTGGGATACGGTGAACAAAAGACTGGAGAACCTGTAACCCTCTCTTTTTCCTCTACTGAAATCCCTGCAGGTCGCAGGAAATACGCGCGTTTACGGTCCCGGGGGAGAGGCACAGCCCCCCGTTGATGTACGGCCTTTCCGCATCCTCCGGGGGGTGGGAAGAGGGAAGCAGCCGCTCCCGGTGGGATCCCGATAGCCGTCAGGGTCCGTTGACCTCACCGGCGACGTTCGACTTCCCCCTATCCAAACTATTAAGTAGTCATCGCAAGAGGGGTATCCGACGACATTATCAGGAGGGGGGGAAGGAATGGATCGATACCGCAGGTTATGCACCTTTAGTTCCGGCTGTGCTTACTCTCCGGAGGGAGAGCCGACCACCTGTTCTCACGTGCATGGAGCAGTGGCCCGAGAGGTGATCCCGGGGTTCATCCCTCCCGGACGGGCCTCCCCCCGGCCGTATCACCCTCCGGACCAGCTGCACGTGTATCCGGCCGGCTCGGGGATCAGCCATGCTCGGTAGAGTTCTCCCTGAGCCGGACCTGGTAACTATCCAGGATGCGATCACGGAGGGGGTTATCGATCGTCTGCTGCACGAGGAAGACCCGCGATTCCGGAACTTCCAGCTCTGCAACGCCTGTGGTTCCTGCACGCCGTACTGCCCGGCCCAGATCAACGATCCCGAAACGCCCGGAGACCGGGGGTACCTCGCACGGAAGGTGACCGCGGCCCTCCAGGCAGGCAAGCGCCCGGAGATCGACCTCTCCGACTGCGTCCAGTGCTACTCCTGCGAGACGGTCTGCCCACGCTCCGTCAGCATCGGCGGGATCATCAATGCCGTATACGAGATGGAACACTTGCAGCCGGTCTTCAGAAGGATGCTCCTCGACCGCGGCGGCCTCCCTCCTTACGCTTTTCTCCCGCTGTACACCGGCAGGGGCCAGTTCAGAAAGTTCGCCGCAAAGGCCATCCGGCACCCGTATCCCGTGGACGAAAGAGCGGTAGACGAAGTCCGGAGGTTGTTGCTCCACCCCCTCAAGGCATCGATCTTCTCCCCGCCCGGACATCCCGCGCCGAAACGACCGCTCACCCGTCCGGACCGGGTATTTCACCTCAACTCCTGCTGCGCCTTCAATTATCCCGGGGCAGACCTCTCGCAGAAGAAGATCCTTGCCGCGCTCGGCGTCAGGTATGAGACCTCGAGGCTGCAGACCTGTTGCGGCGGTGCTCCTCACTACATGGGCGGCGCCGGCTTTGCGGACCGCCTGCTCCTCACCGCCCGGAACCTCAGCGTCATCCGGGACGCGTTCGAACCGGACGACAACGTCGCCATCACCGGGATCTGCCCGACCTGCAGCGACTCGTATGCGTCCACCCTGGAACTGCTCGCCGGGAGCGCCAACAGATCCGTGGTGAACGAAGCGCTGGGCCGGATCGGGCGGGAGGTGAGTGACTCGGAGACGTTTTCGGTGGCAAACGTCCTCGACCTCTACCCTCTCTACCTCGACGAACTCAGGCAGCTCGTCGAGACACGACTCTCGGGGCTGCGCGTCGGGATGCACGTCAGCTGCCATTACCGGAAGATGAACGGCACCCTCGCCATCCCGCCGGGGCTGCAGAACCTCACGGCGGTCACCGGGGCGAGGGTCGTCGGGAGCGTGATGGAGCACTACTGCTGCGGCGGGGTCAAGAACCTCTTCGACCGGCACCAGAAAGGCCGTCCTCTCGAACTCTCCCGGCTGAACCGGCTTGTCTACCAGGATTTTATGCACCACCGCCTGGACCTGATGGTCGTCGACTGCCCGGGGTGCGAACTGGTGTACGACCACATGGGGGTGCCGGTGCTTCATATCACCGAGCTCCTGGCGCTTGCGATGGGCGCGGACCCCCATGAGACGGTCTACATCCGGGGCCACATGACATCGCTGAAACCGGCACTCGGCCGGATCGGGCTTCTTTAGGTGCTTACAGGAGAACCCCTGCAGCGGGGCGGCCCGGGGGAGACGGAAGGGTGCGCGCTCCCCACCCCGAAGAGGGAGGCGGCTCCGCAGCGGGGGTGTCGGACGTGAGATGCAAAAGCCCGGGTGCGGTCTCCGACACGTCCACAGACATGTTTGTGCGGCCGGCGTTGTTGCAGGCAGTCCGGCTTCGCCCGGGTTGTCACCGCAAATCACTTATTACCCGGGATATGATTTGATTATATAATTTTTACAAGATAATAACCTCAAGGGGGCAAGATAATCAGATGAATAGTGTGGATTCGAGATCTATCCAACTCCGAGAGACGTTCCGGATCCTTGACGAGCCCGGCGCAGGCATCATCGTAATCGACCGGGATCTGCAGGTGGTCTGGGCAAACACCTGCGCCACGGATATCCTCTCGACCACCGAGAAGGAGATCCTGGGATTCGATGTCGATCAGGTTCTCGATACACACCTGATGCCGCTCCTGCAGGGGAGGGAAGATGCCCAATGCCTCCTTGCTGCGATGCGTGACGGGAACGAGGTATCCGGTCTCGACCTCTCGGTGCAGAGTTCCCGGGGAGAAGAAGAACGGCGGTTCGTCTACTCCAGCCGGAAGGTACAGCATGAGCCGTTCGCCGGGATGTGGGTGCTGTGCATGCGGGACGTCACCGAACGGAAACAGACGAACGAAGGGCTGCTCTCCTCGAACAGGCAACTTCTGGTACTCAACCAGATCATGGGGGTATCTGCGTCGTCCCTCTCGCTCGACGAACTGCTCGAGGCATCGCTCTCAAAGACCCTGGACCTGCTTGGCTTCGATCTCGGACTGACGTATCTCTTAAACCCGGAACGGACAACGGCACTCACGCGTTACCACCACGCCGTCCCGGAGAACTACCTCGCCCGCAACAGGGCCATCAAGGTCCATCACTGGCCCTGGAACTTTGTCTTCGTTGCCGGACAGCCGCGCTACCTTGAACTGCGGGGCGAGACGGGTACGGTCGAGGAAGAGATCCTCGCGTCGCTCGGCGTCTCCACGCTCGCCTGCATCCCGATTCTTGCAGAATCGGTCGTGGTCGGCGCGCTCTTTCTCGGGAGCAGAAAGATGGAGGGACTTGGCGACGAAGAACGTCGCCTCCTCGAAGCGATCGGGCAGGAGATCGGTTCGGGTGTCCTCCGGAGCATGCTCCATAAACGGCTGGAGGCAGCTCACCGCGAGACGAACCTCTACCTGGACGTCATGACCCACGACATCAAGAACGCGGAGAACGTCGCGAACCTCTACTGCGATCTCTTACTCGATCTGCTGGAGGGAGACGCCGCGCAGTATGCGAGGAAACTCAAGGAAAGTGTCAGGAAGAGCACCGGCATCCTCCAGAACGTCTCGACCATCCGCCGCATTCACCAGGAGCCGCCCGACCTTAAACCGGTTCACCTCAGCCACGTGATCAGGACCGGGCTCGAACGGACTCCGGAAGCGGATATCTCTTTTGAAGGTACTTCTGCGGAGGTCTGGGCCGACGACCTGCTCCCCGAGATCTTCGCAAACCTCATCGGCAACGCCGTCAAGTTCGGCGGACCGGACGCCGGGATCGCGATCCGGGTGGACAATCTTCCCGAAGAGGACCACACCGTGGTGGTGACCGTGGAGGATACCGGTCCCGGCATCCCTGACGGGATGAAGGAGTCAATCTTCCAGCGGTTCAGGCAGGGCAAGAACCAGGGGTGCGGGGAAGGGCTCGGTCTCTACATTGTCGGTATGCTTATCGAGCGCTACGGCGGCAGGATCTGGGTCGAGGACCGGGTCTGCGGGAGGCCGGACCTCGGAGCATCGTTTAAGTTCACGCTGCGCGAAGTGGTGCATGCAGGGGCCGACGGGTATGAGGAGTGATACCCCGGAGGAGTAAGGGGGAACCCCCCTTGCTCGTCACGCCGCCGCCGCAGCCTGCCCGATGATGAGCCCTGCCGAATACCGGCGTGCCCAGACATACCCGAGCACCGCGCCGATTGCGTTCCCTGCGGCAACCCCCCACCAGACGCCGGAGAGGCCGAACCCGAGTTCGATCGCGAGTACCCAGACGAGGAGGATCGAGAGAACGACGTTCTGCAGGACCGTGATCGTGAGAGACCGTGCGCCGAGGCCGGTTCCCTGGAAGAACGACGACGAGAAGAGCCCGAATCCGACCATGGGGTAGACGAGGCTCATAACCCGGAGGTACGTCGTCAACTCCGGCGCGATCCCCGATGCGTCGCCCGATGCCGTGAAGATTGCAGCAATCTGTGGGGCAAAAGCGAACGTGCCTGCGGCGAGACCGAGACCGATGCCGAGCCCGAGTCTCGCGGCGAAACGGAGTGCGGACTCCATCTTGGCGTACGCCCGGGCGCCGTAGGTGGCGCCGGTGACCGCGACCACCGCCGACGATATGGCGAGGATCGGTGTCAAGCCGATGCTCACGACCCGCCACCCGACCGAGTAGACTGCGACGCCGTCGGTGCTCGATATCAGGACGATGACGCCGTTCAAGACCAGGGCCATCAGCGCGAGCGCCAGCTGCTCGGCGGCGGCGGGGAGGCCGACCTGCAGGACGTCCCGTACGACCGCGGGGTCGGGGGAGAATTTCCGGAGGTGGAGGGAGACGTAGGTATCTCTCTTCACGAAGAGCCAGTAGACCATCGGGACGGCGGCGATGACCTCGGCGAGGATGGTTGCCCAGGCTGCGCCGGCGATCCCCATATGAAGCGTGTAGATCAGGATCGGGTCGAGGACGATGTTTGCCACCGCTCCTGCCGCCATCGCGTACATGGTCCGCTTTGCGTCTCCTTCCCCGTGCATGAGCGCGTAGGCGACCTCGCCGAAAAGGAGGGCGAACGTCCCCAAAAAGAGGATCCGGGCATACTCGGCGGCGAGGCCGGCGGCGCTGCCTGCTCCCATGAGGACGAAGAGGTCCCCGGCGAAGAGAGAGAGCGGGACGGTGACGGCGACGGCAAGGACGGCCATCAGGAGGATCGTGTGCATGGCGACGCTGCTCGCGCCGGCCCTGTCGCGGGCGCCGATCATCCGCGAGAGTGCCGCTTCTCCGCCGGTGCCGAGCCCGCTCGCTAACCCGATGGTTATGATGAAGAGCGGGAATGAGAACCCGACGGCGGCAAGAGCGTCTGCACCGAGCCCCGAGACCCAGAACGCGTCGACGACGTTGTAGAGGGTCATGAGGGTCATCGCGACCATCATCGGCAGGGACAGCCTGAGGATCGCGGTCTTCGGATCGGCGAGGAGTATCTTTGTTCCTTCTGTTTCTTTCTGGTTACTATTTGAGGGTGTGTCGTCTTCTGATTCACTTGTCGGCATACATATCGCCTGCTGGCGTGCCCACGCCGCGGGCTCCCGGTGCAATCGGGGAGCGTTTAGAGGGCGGGTGGGACGTCGTGCCAATCTGCTGATTGTGATTGCCGAATGTGCCCGGTATAGGTGAGCGAACTGAAAACGGCCGGTTAATGGTCGTTTCAATCCTCAGATTTCCGGGCAGTATAGGGCAATACAAGACAAATATGGGCGCTGATTGGTAGATATAGCTTCGCTCCGGGCGGGCGGAAGCGGGCGGTCGACCGCCCCGCTCCGGCGGCTACGCCCCCTGGCGAGGGGTATCCGGGCTCTCGTCCGGCCGGCAGGGCGCCGCCTCATGCCGAACCAATCAAAAACGCGGCTTTAAACCCTGATCGAAAAAAGAGACGAGATCAGCGGGCGGGAATTCCGGCAGCCGCCTCCACCCCGCGTTTCTTCACGGCACGGTCGTACACGAGCCAGTTCTCCTCCCACTCTGGGTTCCGGTCGCGGAGCTGCTCGAGCACCCGCCGCCGGATCTCGCCGGAGGGCATCCCATCGTAGGCGACCCGTTCAATGGCTTCCCCGATCGCCCTGGCCTCTTCCGGCGGCGCTCCGGATTTAAGCGCACTCACGGTCACCTTCTCCCGCACGAACGGCTCTCTTCGGCCGTCCTGTTTGACAACATCGACCAATTCACTCACCTCCAGGTGGGGTGACACCGGTTCGCTCGGAGTTATAAGGATTCCGGTTCGCACCCACGCGGAAGCGTGCAACCCCGGGCACGGTCCGGCACCCGTCAGCGTCCCCGGAGGCCGCCGAAGACGATGACGTTTCGAATGCCGCGGCCGCCGAGCAGGTTCATAGCCCGCTCGAGCAGAAAGTCGGAACCGAGAATCCGGTCGGCCATCCTCTTCGTTCTCGCAGCGGCGAGAAGTTCCCGGCCTATCGCCGAGCGCCACTCCCGCTCGTAGGCTGCGAGGGGCTCGCCGTGTAGCAGGTGCTCCGCTGCAGCAAGCCCGGCGAGCCTCCCGCAGATCATTGCAGGTGCAATCCCGCCCCCGTTGGAGGCGACGACGTGGCCTGCGGCGTCGCCGACGGCGAGGACGTTCTCGCGGACGGTCTCGCCGATGGGGCCGGAGACGGGGACGAACCCCGCCTGGACGTCCCGGGCGGCAAAGCCGTATCCAGCGAGGAACGTTCTCAGGAGAACGGGAACCGGGGTGCCTCTTCCCTGCACGCCGAGCCCGACGTTTGCACAACCCTGTTTCGGGAAGAGCCATGCATACCCTCCCGGGGCAACGCGGTTCCCGAAGAAGAACCGGAGGCGGTCGCCGAACTCCCCATCGACCCGGCATGTGATTGCGGGGGCGAGGACGGCGCTCCTCTCCATCCCGGCCGAGCGGCAGACGGGAGAGAGCGGGCCGTCCGCGGCGACCACGACACCCGCCTCGACCTCGCCCCTGCTGGTCGTGACCCGGCGGCCTTCCCGGCTGAGGAATCTCGTCTCCACCGAGAGCACGGCACCCTCACGAACGGCCGCATTCGCGAGGTGCCGGTCGAACGCATCCCTATCAACGGTGTAACCGGCAAGATCGAACTCATACTCCCGGCCACCGGGGGAGACGGCGACGGCACCGCGAATCCCCCGCCGGATCAACCCGGGGTCGACGGGGAAGAGTTCGTCGAGCCCGGGGGCGTTCGGGAGCGCACTCGCGAGGACCGCTGAAGATGCGTTGAATTCTCCGCAGCAGACGGGAAGGCCGATCTCCCTCTTTTTGTCGATGAGAAGGACGTCCAGCCCCGCCTCCGCCGCGTAGCGTGCGGCGGTGCTGCCGGCTGGGCCCGCACCGACGACGACCACGTCATACCGGTTCCGCATCAGTGCTTCCGTAAGGAGGGGAAGGGTAAAAAGAGATGGGTGGCGACGGCGGGCGGGGTTACTCCCCGCCCCGTCCTCGCAGCCGCTCGATTCTCTCCGCCACCCGCTCTCTCGCCTCCGCCGTCGCCGCGACGTCCCGGCGGATCGCGACCTCCAGGATATCCCCCTCCCGGGCATCGGAGGGGAGGAGGGAGCGGGGGAGCGTGAAGCGGATCGACTCGTCCTCGCGGAGGAGGAGGACGGCGAGACCCTCCTCTACCCGGTCGAGGCTCGCCCGGAAGGCCGACTCATTCTGCATGGTCACCGCTCCAGGGTGCTGACGACCGTGCCGTTCGCGTCTGCGAGCGTGGCGAGGTCGCCGTCGTTGTTCCAGACCCCCGTTCCCCGGCCCCAGTAGAGGTCGGTCACGGTGTCGTTGCCCTCCCCGGAGTGAACGGTGACGTCTGCGCCCGGATCAAGGGTGAAGACCGGGAAGGTATAGGTGTTCCGCGTCCCCTCGTCGGTGACCGTCCAGCCGGTGAGGTTGACCGCTGTCGCATCCGCATTCGCGATAGTGATCCGCTCGTCCTGGACGTCAAGGTCAGCGATGTATACGCCGGAGGAGGTCGCCGCCGGAGTCGATGTCGTGACCGGGGTCACCGCCGGGGTCGATGTCGGAGTCGATGTCGTGGCCCCGGCCGTCACGGTGGCGGACGGTGCCCCGCCGGCCGCAACGGTAAGCGCCCGGCCGTCGGTGGCGACGATGACGGTCCCGTCAAGGTCGGTCCGGTAGATGCGCGAACCGGTCGCCTCGATGCGTTCGACCGCCTCCTCGTGGGGATGGCCGTAGTCGTTCCCCTCACCGACCGGAATGATGCTGATCGCAGGGCTGACCGCGGCCAGGAATTCGGCCGAGGATGCGTACCGGCTCGCGTGGTGGCCGACCTTCAGGACGTCGGCGTCGAGATCGAGCCCGGCCTCTATCATACTCTCTTCCGCCGGATTTCCGGCATCGCTCGTGAAGAGGTAGGAGATATCCCCATACGTCACCTTCAGGACGACCGAGTCCTCGTTTATGTCGCCGAGCGGCTGCGGGGTCGGGTTTAAGATCAGTATTTCGAGGTCGGGATCGAGGGCGATCGCCTGCCCGCGTTCCGCTGCCGTATACGGTATCCCCAGTTCCTCGATCAGGACGAGCAGGTTCTCGTAGGTCGCCGTGGGATGCGGCTGCGCGGCATCGACGAACCGGCCGACCGGGTAGGCGGAGACGACGTCGTAAAGGCCGCCGATATGGTCGGAGTGCGCGTGGGTTGCGACAACCACGTCGAGTCTCTCGACGTTTCTCTCCTCGAGGTACGCGATGACGCGCTCTCCCATTCCACGCTCCCCGGCATCGATGAGCATGGTCTTGTCGCGGAACTCGATCAGGATCGAATCGCCCTGCCCGACGTCGATGAAGTGGACGATGAGATCGCCGGCTAGGTCGGAGCCGATCTCCGGCTGCCCGGTGGAGGCAGAACAGCCTGCGGTGATGATGCAGGCGACGATGCACGCACAGAGTGCGATGGTGATCAGGTATCCAGGTATGGACGACATGCTGTCTCTACACAGTATCGGGTGCCAGGCTATAAGTGCGCTGGGGTTGGGCGGAGAGACCTCACGGGTAGCGTGTCTGCCGTCCCGGGCACCCGGCCGATCGGTCGACAGAGGGGGAGAGTACCTGGCAGAAGGAACGCGCAGGAATGGAAAGGGTGATATGCGTCGACCGGCACCTCTTTAATTGCAAGAACGATGAAAGAAATATCCCCTCTCGAGATCTACAACGAGTTCCACGATGACCTTCAGGCGATCTTCCGGTCGAGACTGTTGACGCAGGTACTGATTGCCCTCGGTAGCGGGACCAAACCTCTCTCGACACTTCGTGAGATCACGGGGAGTTCGTCGCAGGCGCTTATCCCGAAGATCCGGCAGCTCGAGGCCCTGCATTACGTTGAATCGGTGCGGGGCGACTATGCGCTCACCCCCGTGGGCAGGCTCGTCGAACCGGAGATTGAGCGGGTGGTAACGCTCATGGGAGTGCTCCAGCGTCATCGGGACTTCTGGATCGACCACGAGATCGAGGGCATACCCCCCGAATTCCTGAGTGAGATAAAGTACCTGTACAATGCGAAGGTGGTAAAAGATGTTGAGGAGGATATCTTCGCCGTGTATACAGCCTTTTTGACCATACTCAGGAAAGCATCGTGGATTCACGGCGTGTCGTCGATTATGAGCCCGATTCATGCAGATACGATTAAAGAAATAGTTATGGACGGCAAGCCAGTTGAGCTCATCGTCTCCCGGGAACTCGCTCATCGGCTAGCCGCCGAACCGTATAATACAGTGCTGGAATCCCTAAAGGGGTATGCCAATTTCAGGATATACGTCTCCCTCTCGCCGATTCGCCTGGGAATGACGGTGACCGACGGGTACCTGTCGTTAGGCCTGTACAGGCGCGATACGGACATGTATGACGCCACTACAGATCTCGTCGGTGTCGACGCGGCGGCAGTCGCCTGGGGTGAACGGCTATTCCAGCACTATAAAACGGGCTCCAGAGGGCTGCAGATTCCCCCAGAATAACCTTTTTTTGAGATTCAATTATCCAGCGCCCGACAGAAACCATGTCCCGGCCGGGGCTGGAAGATCTTCCGGAATACGGCAGCTCCCACTCAAGAACCGTTGATATCAGCTACATGCAGAGCCGGGCGGAGCATGATCGCTCCCGATAGCAGGAATATACCGCCCATACCCATGTAATTTCACCGGTCCACCTGAACGTGTTACCCAGGTTAATCGTACTGGTGAATCTTCTTCGACGCAATAAATGTTCAGCACTCTTGTAATAACTATTTATGTTCGGATTCGCCTATCGAACCAACCCGGTTCAACCAACCTATCGGGTTATCGTCAACCTCATCGCGTACAGTTCCCTGTACCTCTCCGTCGCAGGAGCGGCAATGGTATACATCTCGTGCCTCCTGCAGGACCTCCCCTTCGACCCGGTTGCCGCAGTAATACTGATACTTGTCACGTTTGCCGTCTACAACCTCAACCGCAAGACCGACGAGAGCGAGGACGCCATAAATCACACAGAACGCTATGCATTTACAAAGGAATATGGATCCATCATCTTCTATTCTGCAGTCTGCGCCTACATCATCGCCCTCTGTCTCTCTGCTCTCCAGGGGTTCGGCAGCCTGCTCGTCGCAGTCATCCCCCTGATCGCCGGGATCGTTTACAGCGTACCACTCTTTCCCGCCCGGCTTGGGTTCCGACGGTTAAAGGAGGTACCTTTCATGAAAAGCCTTATCGTGGCATTCTCCTGGGCCGTTCCCCCGGCCCTCCTGCCGATCTGCCATGCCGGCCTTCCCATGGGTGCCGCCACCGGCATCGTCGGCGTCTTCTTCTTTTTCCTGGTCTTCACGAACACGGTGATCTTTGATCTGCGTGACGTGAAGGGTGACGCAGCGTCGGGTGTCAGGACGATCCCGACAATCCTCGGCACCCGAAAGACGCTCCTTCTTCTTACGGGAGTAAACGTAAGCATCGGAGCCGCGCTGGTGTTCGCCAGCGGAGCCCTGCCGGGTTCCTGCGTAGCACTGGTGCTGGCTGCAGGCATAGTCTACGCTCAGGGATACATCCTGTGCTTCCATCAGCTCATGAAGGAAAAACTCCTCTTCGACCTGCTTGCCGATGGACAATTCATCATGTTGGCCGTTGCTCTTTACCTGCTCACCCTCGCAGTGCCGTATCCCCCGATCTGATCCGGGAGGAGAACCAGACCAGGGATACTTTTTCGCACCGCTCCGGCGCCCTGACTTCGCCTGCTTCGAGTTCCGACCAGCAGAGGGGAGGCTTCCGAATGCCCGCCGTGCAGGGTACCGCCCTCCGGACTCCCCGGGTTTCATCTCCCCGATGAATCTTCATCGACGTAATAAATGTCATCCATCCGGGGAGTATCTACGTGTACGACATGAATTTACAGGACAATATCAATCCGCTGAAGAGTAATACCAGCGCTCAGCACCTCGATGCACCTGACCGGGGCAGGTGTACCGCAGGCGATATCGCAACGAGCGGGTTGATACTACGAAAAGAGAGAAAACCGCGGCAGTGCGAATGCACTTCGTGCATGTATTATGACCCCGAGCGCACCTACTGCAACTACATCCATGCCCCCGTGGACATTCTGTTCGTCTGTCCGCAGGTCCTCGATAACCGCAGGTGACCCCGGGCCTGCACGTTACAATCGTCTTTTTTCAGGCGTATTCCCGGTGGCCTCACCTCTCCCGGCCCTTCGCTCCAAGAGAGTAAGAGCGGCGTACACCGGCATGATCCCGACGGAGAAGACAAGATCGAAGACGAGAACCGCACCGGATCCCGGCGGTCAGGCAGGTAGAGGGATCGGAGACCCCAATGTTTTTGTACCCCTCCTGCCATGGCGTAGCCTGATTGCCATGCCAGGTGCAGACTACATCTACCCAAATGTCACGGAAGTAGCCCGGCGAGGCGGATTTCTCGAACGCTGGCACCTTGCAGAGCCGCTCGGGTGCGCATACATCGAGATCCCCGGCGACTTCATCAAGAACGGAACGGAGGTGGAGCGGACCGGGCAGGAGATCGGGTCGATGCTCAACCGGTCGTCCGTCGAGCACCTTTACGAGCAGGATACAGCCCTTCCGGGCTCCCTCAGCTACGTCCTGCACACCGAACCGGCCATCCCCCGGAGGGATCGGCACGGCCGGCAGGTGACGGCGGAACTGCGGTGGCGCGACCCGGACTGGGTGACTGCTTTCGGGGATATGCTTCTTGAGATCGAAGACTTTCTGGGCATCCCACCTGACATCATCGAGATCCATCCCGGCGACCGGAGGAACGCCCATGCCGACATCGTCACGGCGATGCATACCCTGATCGCCGCTCACTGGAACGCCTTCGGGGTGGAACCCCTGGTGCTGCTCGAGCACCATAAAGGCCAGAGCATCTCCACGGCGAGCCAGATGCAGGCGTTCTGGGCAACGCTCAAGAGAATTCATCCCGAGATCGCCGGACTGGCCGGGATAGCGCTCGACCCCTGGCACCTCCACGCCGCCGCGAAAGAGGACTTCCCCGGAGCGCTCGGTGAGGTCCCACTCGATGCCCTGCGGGCCTTTCACATCCACAACGACCTTGCCCCCCCGTCGGTGACCGACGAGGTGCCCTGGCGACAGGTCTTCCCGGTTATCGGCAGCCTTCCCGGGAGACCCCGAATCAAACCCGTGGTCTACCAGAAGAGCAGGGTCCCGGGGGCGATCGCCTTCTGCGAAGCGATGCTCGCCGCGCCGAGGGTGGCGTACGCAGGGCCGCCGGCGTGACGGGGGCGGCGGGGTCGCCCGGGGGCCGGGCCCTCGCCAACATTCATAACCCTGAAACGCCAGAGGGTGCCGCATGAAACCGATGGCTGCGCCCGACTTCCCCCCGGGTCTCGAATGGCTCAACGTCGACCGCCCCCTCTCCGTCCGCGACCTCTCCGGGAGGATAGTACTGCTCTCCTTTTCGACGTTCGCCTGTTCAAACTGCACGCGGCTGGTGCCGGAGATCCGGCAACTCGAGGAGAAGTTTCCGGATCTGGTGATCCTCGAGATTCATTCGCCCGGACTCGAATCCGGCGCAGTCGCCGGGAACTTCCGGGAGGCGGTCCGCCGTGCCGGAGCGGATCACCCCGTCGCCATCGACCGCGACCACCTGCTCTGGCAGGCCTTCGGGGTCCGGGACTGGCCGACCTTCGTCCTCATCGACCCGGCGGGGAACGTGGTCGGAAAGACCGCCGGGGAGGGGCTCTACGGGAGGCTCCACCCGAAGATCGAGCGGATTGCAGGGGAGTTCGGGGAGCGCGGTCTGCTTGAAAAAGGACGGCTGCAGTCCGGGACCGGCCCGGAGACGGCGCAGGAAGGAAGTCTGTATCGTCCCGGCAAGATCGCGGCGGACAACGCGGGGATGCGGCTGTTTATAAGCGATTCAGGCCACCACCGGATCGTCGTCGCCGACAGGGACGGAAAGATCCTGGAGACGATCGGGACCGGGGCTGCCGGAAACACCGACGGTTCGTTCGCTGAGGCGGCGTTCTACCTGCCGGGGGGCCTCGCTTTCGACGAAGAGGCAGGCATCCTCTACGTTGCCGATACCGGGAACCACACGGTCCGGATGGTCTCCTGGCCCGAGCGGATGGTTAAGACAGTCGCCGGGACGGGCCTATCGGCACCCTCACCCGGCGACGGCGGACCGGGCACCGATGTGGCGCTGAACGCGCCGCGGGATCTCGCGCTGTTGGGCGGCTACCTCTACGTCGCGATGGCCGGGGCGAACCAGGTCTGGCGGATGGACCTCGCCACCCATGAGATAGAACCTTACGCCGGGTCGGGCCGGGAGGGCCTGGTCGACGGCCCGCTCGGAGAGGCCGCCTTCGCCGGGCCCGCCGGGATCGTCACCGACGGCGAGGCGCTCTACGTGGCCGACAGCGGGGCTTCGGCGATCCGCCGCATCAAGCGGGGAATGGTCGAGACCCGTATCGGGCATTCCCCGGACGACTTCGGCGATCTCGACACCATCGCCGGGATGGCGCGCATCCACCAGCCGATGGGCATCGCCTCCCGGGAAGGGTCGCTCTACATCGCCGACACCTACAACCATAAGATCAAGCAGTTCGACCCGGAGACCGGGTGGGTCCTCACCAGGGTCGGGAGCGGCGTTCGTGGCTACCGGGACGGGCTGTCGGGGGACGCAAAATTGAATGAGCCCAACGGTCTGGTCGATTTCGCGGGGCTCTGGTACATCGCCGACACCGGCAACCATGCCGTCAGGGTCTATGACCCGGTCCGCCACGTGGTCTCGACCCTGGCGCTCTGGAAGTAGGGGTGCCCGGAGCCCGGGCGCCGGAGACCAATACTTTATGTAGAGGCGGCGAGAGAGGAGGGGTGGAGTATACAGTCTCCGGGGGGACCATGCGAACGAATTGCGCACTATTCATAACCGCTCTGGTTATCGGGGCGGCGGTTCTGATCTGCGGTTGCACGGCCCCGTCGGGGGATGAAACCCGGAACCAGACGGACGGCACGCCTGCCGGGACGCCGGTCGGCGAGAGCCTGACGATCGGCGAGGTATTGGCCCGGGACGGCAACTTCTCAACACTGATCCAGGCGTTCGAGGCCGCCGGACTGAAGGGGACGCTCGCCGGGCCGGGGCCCTACACGCTCTTCGCACCCACGGATGAGGCGTTCGACCGGCTTCCGGATACCGTAATGGAAGAACTCTTCAATGATCCGAAGGGGAATCTCGCCGAGATCCTGCTCTACCACATGGCCCCGGGCACCTACATGGCATCCGGGATCGTCACGAACGATACCATCGCGACCGTACAGGGCAGCCCGATCGCCGTCGACGCTGCCGGCGAGACCGTGACGGTGAACGGTGCGGAGGTGGCCAGGACCGATATGCTAGCGGCGAACGGCGTCATTCATGCCATCGACGCAGTCATGCTCCCGCCCGACATCACCCTGACGGCGATGAACGATACCGCAGACATGACGACACAGACCGGCGATACGACGAACGTCACCGGCTGAGGCCTCTTCTCCTGGCGGTGCGCCGCGGCGGATACGTTCTCTCCCCCGTTGAGGGGCTCCCATACGCCTCCCGAATCCGGACAGGCCGCCTGTGTGAGCCCCGGCCGGGGGAGGTCATATTCCGTGCAGATCTCAAACGAAACCCTCAATAACAACAGTTTTCCCGCGGCCGCACAAACAGAGGAGTCACAACCGGGAGGACTCCCGAATCCCGAGATCGTCCATGCCCCGCTTCAACCTCAGTCCGTCGCTCATCGGCCGGTTCTTCTACCACGACTGCGAACGCTACCTCCGCTACCACGCGACCCCGGAGCAGGAGCGCGAGAAAGCCGGCATCCCGGCGGTCACGATCGCCCGGAGCCCGGTGACGCGGGCCCTCCTCGAAGCCGGGATCCGGTGGGAGGAGGAGGTTGTCAGGACAAAACTGGGTGGACGGGTGCGGCTCCCGGACGGAACGGGCCCCCTCTCCGGCCGCTCGTTCTCCATCGAGGAGAGTTTCAATCTCTTTCCCCGATTGTCCCCCGGCGAGGCGATCTACCAGTCGACCATCCCGGTCTCGGTCCACTTCCTGAAGAGCTACGGCCTCGATCCCGAACTGCACCGGTTCTCCCCCTGCCGCCCCGATCTCGTCAGGCTCGGTGAAGAGGGGTGCCTGCAGATCATCGACATCAAGGCGAGCGAGGAACTCAGCGTCAGCCACCGGATCCAGGCGACGCTGTATGCCCTGATCCTCGATCACGCCCTGGACCTGCTCGGGCTCGATCCTGGGGTCGACCGGAACCGGGCGGGGATCTGGCTTTACGGGGAGGACGAGCCGGAACCCTTCGATCTGCACCTCAACATACGGGTGATCGAGGACTTCTTCCGCCACCGCCTCCCCGGTATCCTTGCCGGCCCGCCGGAGGACGTGCCCTGGCACCTCACCTCGCGGTGCGAGTCCTGCGAGTTTTACTCCCACTGCCGCGAGGAGGCGGAAGCCTCCTCCTCGGTCTCGCAGATCCCGGGCCTCTCGTCCGCCGGGCGGCGCTACCTGCGTGAGGCCCCGTGGGACGGCGGGCTCTCGATCAACGCGCTCTCCGACCTCACCGGGTTCCTCCGTGACCCGGAGAGCGACCGCTGCCTCGACAACTGCGGGTCGCTCGCCGGCCAGGGCGATCGCCTGCGGGCGACCGTCCGGGCGCTCTCCACGGGGGAAGTCGTTTTGCTCGCCGCGACCTCGCTCGCACTCCCCGTCTACGAGGGTATCGCCGTCGTCCTGACGCTCCAGAAGGACCCCGTCTCCGGCCGGATATACGCCCTCGGGTTCCGGCGGAGCAGGGGCAAAGCCGTCTACGGGACGCCCTCGCACGAAGCAATCTTCGTCGCGGCGGACCCCGGCGACTGCGCAGGGGTGCGCCGGGAGTTCGTCCGGGCTCTCGCCGCGGAACTCGCGGCCGTCGACGAGTACAACCGGGGCCGCGACTGGGCCGGGCAGGAGTCGGTGCAGACCTACGTCTACGACACCTACGAGGAGGAACTCTTCACCCGGCTGCTCGAAGAGGCGCTCGAGGACCCCGCGACGGCGGAGGATGCTCTCAGGCTGCGGTTCTACTACCAGGACACCGGCATCGCTCTCGGCTCCAGCCACCCGAGCACGTCCGTCCCCTTCCCGATCGTCGTCCTGACACGGGAGATCCGGCGGCTGCTCGCGCTTCCCGTCCCGTTCACGCTCCGCCTGCCCGAGGTTCTCGCGGCAATCCCCTCCTCCCGGTTCGTGTACCGGCTCGACCCGGGCTCCCTCTTCTGGAGCGAGCACGGCAACGCCATGAAAAGCGACGCCATCATCATGGCGTGGCACGGGAAACGGCCGGAGGCTCTCGACTGGGTCCGGCAGGAGGTTTCGCGCCGCCTGCTCGCCGCAGGGAGCGTCCTCGACGGGCTCCGCGAACGGACGAAAGAGAAACTCGTGCGGTGGGCGGAGAAGTTCCGGTTCCCGAGCTCCTGGGACGCCGCGACGCCGGAGATCTCGCGCCTCCTCTTCATAGCGGAGTACGAGTCGACCATGGGTGCCCGGCGGGTGCAGGAACTGCGGAGCGGGCCGCGGGAGGCAAGGGTCCGGGACGGCGTCAGCATCCCCCTCAAGAAGAGCGAGGGGAACTTCTGGAAGGTGCTCGCCCCCCTGGATCTCGCGCTCTTCGAGCAGGCGCGGGCGTTCAGTTACCTCCTCGTGCCGGACGGCGAGGCGGGGGAGGAGGGGGAGCGGGCGTTCAACGACCTTCGCTACCGGAGCAGCCCGAACCCCGGGAACAGCGGAGTCTGCTTTGCGAGGGTCCGCGACACCATCGTCGACCGGACGGCCGGGGAGGTCAGGGGGCTTGTGCTGGAGGTGACCTACCCCCGCGATCACGCGCCCTTCGCCGAGGGCGACCTCGCGGTGCTGCACCCCCGGTTCACGGACTTCACCGCCCCGCGCTACGTCGACCGCCTCCTCGCCCTGGACGAGCAGCCGGAGAACGACTTTATCCGCCTCCTCCGGGACCCGCGGGGGTTCGCCGCGCCGATCGCCGAGCCCGGAGAGGTCGCCGCCGACGCCGGGCGGCTCGCCCGCGATGCCGGGTTCACTCAAAGTCAGGCCCGGGCGTTCTCCCACGTGACAGAGAACCGCCTGACCCTGGTCTGGGGGCCGCCCGGAACCGGGAAGACGCATTTCCTCGCGACGACGATCCTCTCGCTCGTCAAAGCCCGGCGGGCGCACGGGGAGCGAATCCGGGTGGGGGTCGCGGCGTTCACCCACGCGGCCGTCGAGAACCTGCTCGTCAAGGTGCAGGACTCCGTCGACGGGTTCGGCCTTACTGCCGGTCTGCCGATCTACAAACTGAGGGATGTCCGGACACCCGGAGGGGAACGGAGCCTCGAGGTGCTGCCCCACGACCGGGCCGAGACCGTCGTCGGCTACCCCGCCCTCCTCCTCGGCGGGACGGTGCACGGTTTTGCGAGACTCGAGAAATCTCTCCCGTCCCTCGATCTCCTGATCGTCGACGAAGCGTCGCAGATGCGGGCGGCGGAACTCGCGATGGTGCTCCCGATGCTCGGGCAGGGCGGACGGCTCGTCCTCGCGGGGGACGACCTCCAGCTCCCGCCGGTCGTCCAGGGGGCGTATCCGGCACCGGTTGACGGCCTCCCCGGGCTCGAGGACTCCGTCTTCGCCTACCTCCGGCACCGCGACGACTCCGGTCGCCCCGTCTACACCTGCCAGATCCAGGAGAACTGGCGGATGAACCGCACCCTCTCGGGGTTCCCGGCAGAGACGCTCTACGGCGCCGGGTATGCTCCCGCGACCGACGCGATCGGGGAGCAGCGGATCGCCCTCGCCCCCGGTTCGCCACTGGAGGAGTGGATGGAGTGGATCCTCGATCCGGCATACCCGCTCGTGCTCTGTGTCCTCGAGGGTGTCCGGACGACGGTGGAGAACCGGGTCGAGGCGGCGCTGGTCGCGCGACTCGCCGGGGCGCTCCGGGAGCGGCTCCTCGATCCCGGCTTGGGAGAACGGTATCCGGCGACGGAGGACGGGGATTTCCGATTCTGGCGGCACGGGCTCTTCATCGTCAGCCCGCACCATGCACAGATAGGCGCTATCAAAAACAGTCTCGCCGGCATGCGGGCCTGGGAATACCCGCCGTTCGTGGACACCGTCGATAAGATGCAGGGGCAGGAGGCGGAGGCGGTCATCGTCAGTTACGGCGTAAGCGACGCCGAGACCGCTCTTGCCGAGGCCGAGTTCATCTACAGCAGAAACCGCCTGAACGTATCGCTGACCCGGAGCCGGGCGAAGTGCGTGGTCTTTCTGCCCCGGCCGCTGCTGGAACCACCGCTTGATCTGGTGCAGAACGAGAAGGCGGAGGCGGGGCTGGTGCACATGCTCGACCTCCAGGAGTTCTGCCGAACCCACGGAGAGGAGCGGACGTTCGACCTCGACGGCGAGGCAGGCGTCCGGCTCACGGTGATGCGGGCGAGAGGGGAGTGAGCGGAGACGGAAGTGATTGCGCTCTATTTTTAGAACGTCGTTGACCGCACCCCACAGTACTCCGCTCCTGTTCAGTAGCCAGTAGATCTTCGAGATAGCAAGGACTCGTGTATGGGTTTGCCACAGACTCAAAACGTCGGGAGCACGCTTGTATCTTGCCGGGTCTTGATTCTCATCGAGTTTGAGGACACCTGCCCCCCGGGTGCCCAACCTATTTCCTCCTGTCAGACAAATGCTATACTGTGATCGGCAGCCTCGACCCCGACCAGAACGAGCGCGAACGCCGGCTCCTTGACGATATCAGGGAGCAGGGGGCCACCCCGGAGACCATCCGCCTCTTTGGGGACCTGATCCTCTCGTACTTTCGGGCCTACGGCCGGGAACTCCCCTGGCGGCAGACCACCGACCCCTACCGGATCCTGGTCTCCGAGATCATGCTCCAGCAGACACAGGTCGAGCGGGTCGCCGTGAAATACCGTGAGTTTCTCGAACAGTTTCCGGACTTCGAGGCCCTTGCCCGTGCACCCAGGAGCGAGGTGCTCCTCGCCTGGCAGGGGATGGGCTACAACCGCCGGGCGATCGCGCTCCAGGAGACCGCACGGCGCGTCGTGGACGAGTTCGGCGGCGATCTTCCCGCCGACGTCGAGACGCTCGCGACATTCCCCGGCATCGGGAAGGCGACCGCATCGGCGATCTGCGCATACGCGTTCAACATGCCGGTCGTCTACATCGAGACGAACATCCGGCGAACCTTCATCCACTTCTTCTTCCAGGACCGGGAGGGGGTCCGGGACGACGAGATTCTCCCGCTCGTGGAGAGGAGCCTCTACCGCGAGAACCCGCGGGAGTGGTATAGCGCGATGATGGATTACGGCACGGTCTTAAAGAAGCGGACGGCGAACCCGAACCGGCGGAGCGCATCCTATTCCCGGCAGAGCCGGTTCGAGGGGTCCGACCGGCAGGTCAGGGGACGGATCCTCGCGCTCGTCCTCGAGGAGGGGACGGTCACGGAGGAGGAGATGATCCTCCGGCTCTGCGAAGAGCCCGGACGGGTGAGGAGGATCCTCGCGGATCTCGCCCGGGAAGGGTTCGTCGCCGAGAGCGAGGGTGCGTACACCTGCAGGTGAGAGGCGGCAGGTTGATGCCCGTACGGGATCACCCGGGATGAGCATGAAGATCGGCTACCCGTGCATCAACCGGAGCATCGGCTGCTCCTGTGGCCGCACGTTCCGGCTCTCCTCCTACTCCGACGAACGGCTGGCAGAGACCGTCCGGGAGAACCTCCGCTGCCTTGAAGAGATCCTCCGCTTCAACCGGAGAGAGTCCATCCTCTTCTTCCGGATCGGCTCCGGCCTCGTGCCGTTCGCATCGCATCCGGTCTGCACCGCCGCCTGGCAGGATACCTTCGCGGAGAGGTTTCGCGAGATCGGCCGGTTCGTTCGCGAACACGATATGCGGATCTCCATGCATCCCGACCAGTTCGTCGTCATCAACGCAAAAGACCCGGAGATCGTCGGCCGGAGCGTCGCGGAACTCCGTTACCACGCCGCCGTCCTCGACGCCATGCACCTCGATGGAACCGCGAAAGTCCAGATCCACGTCGGCGGGGTCTACGGGGACCGGGAGGCGAGTATGGAGCGGTTCGCGAGCGTATACTCCCGCCTCGACGAGAGCATCCTCCGCCGGCTGGTCGTCGAGAACGACGACTCGCGCTATACCCTGGCCGATTGTCTCCGCATCCACGAGGAGACCGGCATCCCGGTACTCTTCGACGTCTTCCACCACCGGGTCAACCCTTCGGGCATTGCGGTGGCCGGGGCGGTGGAGCGGTCCGGCGCGACCTGGCGGCCCGAAGACGGCATCCTGATGACCGATTACAGCACCCCGATGCCCGGCGGGCGGAAGGGGCGGCATGCAGAGAGCCTTGATGCTGCCGACTTCGAGCAGTTCCTCGCCGGGACCGCGCCGACGGATATGGATATCATGCTCGAGATCAAGGATAAAGAGAAGAGCGCTCTTGCGGCCGTCGGGATCGCCCGCCGGGACGGGCGGTTTCTCCTGCCGGCAGAGCGGTAGCCCATCAGGGTGCAACGATATCTATCGTCGGAGGAACGAGCGCCGAGCTGATTGCATGGCAGATGCCGTTCGTACAGAACGCGTCGGCCTCGACGATGGGGACGCTGTTGACGGTGATGCCCCGGTCGGACGACCGTATGACGAGATCCGTTCCGAGGCTCGACCTGACGGCAGCGATACTCCGGAGGTCCTCCGAGGTCAGCAGCTCCGGCACGACGTGGTAACTCGTGATGAGAAGGAGCTTATCGGGGTCCTGCCTGATCTCATCCATCCGTTCCTTTGAGACCCTCGAGAATGCCTCGTCCGTCGGGACGAAGACCGTGAACGGCCCTCTCTCGCGGAGCATCGGTTCCATGCCCGCTATCCGGATCAGTTCGAGAAATACGGCGAGGTTCTCGGAGTCTTCCAGGGTTTCGATGATGTTCTTCATACTGTTCTCTCCACTCGCCCTACTCGTGTGCCGGGTTATTTATACGTTCTCCCGGAGCCCCGGCCGGACGGCCCCGACCCTGTATTCGCCTATAATGCAGCCGTCCTGACAACCGGAGGCAGGAGCAGCGCGTAAACCGCATGGCAGAGACCGTTGGTGCACCACGCATCGGACTCCACCACCGGCACGTCGTTGACCAGCACCCCCTCCGGCGCAACCTCAACCGTCAGGTCTTCCCCCTGGAGCGACCGCAGGGTCCGTATGCCCAGGAGGTCGATCATGGAATGCACCCCGGGGACGATATGGTAATTCAGGGTATCGGTGAGCCTGTCGGCATTCTCCCGGATCGCGTCCAGTTCCGACCGGGGCACCGCCCGGAACGCATCGTCGTCCGGGACGAAGAGGGTATAAGGCCCTTCGGCGCTCAACCGCTCTTCCATGCCGGCTGCCTGTACAAGGTCAAGAAACGTGGCAAACGAGCCCGATTCCCGCAGGGTCGCGAGGATACTCTTCATGCACACCAACTCCGGCGGGAGATGGAGGAGCGAGAGTATATATAATTACGGGTGGGTCCTACCGGCTTCGGAAGCCGTGCAGAGGCCGGTTTCCGTCATTCGCCCAATCCTCGCCGCCGGAAGTACCCGGTGCATACGCACCTCCCCGGCCTCAGACCAGTCTTCTCACCCGTGCCTCGACCGCTCGAGGCAGGAGCACCCTGTCGATGACATGATAGATGCCGTTCGTGCACTCGACGTCGGGCAGGATGATGGCGGCATCGTTCAGCCGCATCGCCTCCGGAGGTCCGGAGATATCCAGGTGGTCCCCCTGCAGGGTCCTGATCGCCTCCATCCGTGCCAGTTCGTGCGTGGTGAGTTTGCCCTGGATCACGTGGTACAGGATCATACCCGCGAGCCTCTCCCGGTCGTCCGTGATGACGTCCAGTACCTCCCCGGGGAACCCGGAATACGCCTCATTCGTTGGAAACAGTGCCGTATACTCCCCCCCTCCCCGGAGGGTCTCCGCCACCCCTCCGGCCTGTATCAGCCTGATGGAAGTGCTCAGCCGGTCGTCTTCCCGGGCTGTCTCAAAGATACTCTTCATAGGTAATCCTCCGGATGAAGGCCGGGATCATTCAGCCAGATATATATAATTACGGACATGATATTGCGAGATCCCGGGGGCGACGATCGGGTGAGTATATGTTGCCGGCTCCGTGTATCCTCCCGGCCGAACAAAGGGAATACACCCCGCACCCTGCGGAAAAGAAAGGGATCTTCGGCCGGACTGCTGTCCGCCCGGGTTTACTCGCTCGCTGCGTAGGCCTCGAAGGCCTGCGAGAGCGTCACGAAGGGAACGCTGTCGAGGGCGTGGATGATGCCGTTCTCCGCCTCCATGTCCCCCTCGAGCACGACGGCCTCGTCCACCTGGGTGCCCTTCTCGGTCTTCCTGACTGCGATGACGTTCCCTTCCACAGTCTGCACGACATTCCTCGCGAGCAGCGCATCGAGCGTGCACTTATGCCCGCCGATCGTGAAGAAGTCGATGAGATGCGAGAGCATCTGTTTATCGTTCAAGATCATCGCCCGGTTCGGCTCGGGAATCGCATCCCACGCCGAGTCGACCGGAGCAAAGAACGTCATCGGCCCCTCGCCCTGCAGCATCTTCTCCTCGCCGAGGGTCCGGATGATCTCGACGAGCCTGCTGAACCGCCCATCATTCTGTAACGCATCAAAGATCTTCGCCATACCAGGTACCTCTCTGTAGGGGCCCTTCGTGGTATGTCATCGTATATATGGATTATTATAAATCAAAGGTTATGGAAAAACGGAGAGGGAGATACGTGCCTCCAGCTCGTGCGGCGAGGTCCGACCCCGCCCCCGGTCTCTTCGGGACCGGGAATGCCGGCCGGGAGGCAAAAACCGTCACTCGCGGGTCAGGTCGCCGATATACCCTTCAAGGAGTTCGAGCGCCTCCCACTCCCGGGAGCCGCCGCATTTCCGGACGAGGCCGGTATGATGCTCGATCAGCCGCTTAAGCCACGGGTCGCGGCTCCTGATATAGCGGGTGGCATGGACCGTAGCGTCCACGATGCTCGCAAAGCCCCGGTTCACCGGGTGCAGCCGCAGGTCGAGCACCTCCTCGTGGAAGGGGACGAGCCGGACGACGATCGCCTCGTCGCTCGACCGCTCCACGTCGGCGGCAAACG
>JAEZIP010000021.1:0-51682 GCA_023436625.1 Methanobacteriota archaeon
GGCTCGACCCGAGGGTCGAGCCGGTGACCGTGACGATCACGAACTTCGGCGCGTACCTGAATATGACCGAACCGTCCACCACGAACGCGACGCTCAAGAGCGTGACGTTCTGGAAGAAGGACCCGACGAGGACGAACCCACGGTTTACCCGTATTCCGTTCTCGTACAATACGCAAGACCCGGGTCTCTACACCCTCTCCGTCGACGGGAATCCGCATGACCTCACGCCGGGCGGACCGGTCACCGACAACATCTCCCTTGTGCTGAAGCCGGCCGCCACCTCGCTCTTCACCCTGGACCAGAACAGCATCCTGGATATCCGGTTTGCCTTCGAGGACGACCCCCCGCGGACCATGCTCAACGGCACCTATCCGTATGACTACGGAACCGTCACCCTCCCCGCCCTGAAGACCGGCGTTCTGGAGGTGGCGATATGGTGAACGACGGAGGACAGCTCTACACGATGGAGGGCGTCGCGGCCGGGATCATCATGCTCCTGACCGCGTACATCGTCATCAGCACGACGAGCATCTACACCGCTGGAGATACGCATATCCCGGATATGCAGCTTGAGCAGCTCGGGAGCGACGTACTCGCGATGATGGATACGCCGGATACCAACGGAACAAAGAGCGCTCTGGAGACTTTTGTCAACGATGATAATAGTGCCGGTTTTGAGAGCATGTTCCTGGACTACTGCAACATGCTGACGGACGGTACTGACGACGACCTGCACATGAGCGCAAACGTCACCTACCGCTCCGGAGATGAGATCAAAGAACATCAACTCGTTGCGACACCGGATGACGGTTCCTGGACGGGAAGGGAATCCGCCGTGCGGGTGACCCGGTGGGTGCAGCTGGATTACCAGTCCAGTCCGCCGAGGCCCTATGGGGCGAGGGCACATGCCGTCCTCGTGGAGGTGCTGTTATGGCGTGCATGAACGAAGACGGCCAATGGATCGTGCTGATGGGTCTTCTGACCGCCCTTGCACTGTTCTTCCTCGCGCTGATCATCAACCAGTCGGCGCTCGTCGGGCAGACGACGGCCGAAGGGGTGCTCGAGTTCCCGAAGAACGACATCCGGGACCTGCGATTTGAGATTCTTGATTATTACGGCAGGTATGAGCGCATTAACGATCATGGAGATCTGGACGATGTAGAGAACGATATCGTCAGGATATCGCTCGAACGAAAGAACGCCGTGGTGTACTTCCGGGACGGTCCGCAACAGGACGTCTCCGGCCGTATGCTTCGCCCGATAACCATCCACTACAACAACGGGGTGACGGAGTACGATGAGACCGTGTATTACTGAACCGATGAACGAGGAGGGCGTCACGAGGCTCATGGAGTACGTCATCATCAGCGGTATGCTGCTCCTGCTGATGGTCGTCATGATGTTCACCGTCAACGCCGTCTTCATGGAGGGGCCGGCGGACACACTCCGCTACCACGCCTTCGTGGATATCGGGAACGGGGTGAGCACTCGTATCGTTGACCTCTACGTGATCGCGCCCGGCAACGGGACGATCGCCACGAAGTTCGATATCCCCGACAACGTGGCCGGGAAGGGCTACTTCGTGAACGTGGGGATGACGGGCGCAAGCCAGGCGATCCTGGTGCAGGGCGGCGACATCCAGAGCCGGGTCGCCATCGCCGGCATCGGGGCGACGAAGGGTGTTTCCGGCAACACCACCGGCGCGGGATGGAACATGATCCAGTACGACTCAAGAGGGTTTTAGGGAGGGAGAGATCCGTGAAGATGAATGAACGGGCGGTCTCCGAGGCGATCGGGTTTGTCCTGATCCTCGGGATCGTCATCAGCGGCATCGGCCTGGTCACGCTCTACGGCTATCCGGTGCTCATAAAGGAGCAGAGCAACACCGACGTAAAGAACATGGAGCGGGCGATGATCGTCATCCAGAACGACATGAAGAGCCTCTGCTACAAGAACGTGCCTTACAAGGAGACGTCGTTGCAGGTGAGCGGGGGGACGCTCGAGGTGGTCAACGCCAGCAGTTACGGGGGGTTAATCAACGTCTCAACCGGCACCGAGTCCCTGAACTACTCGGTAGGCGCCCTGATCTACCGCTCCGATCGCGGCACCGAGGTGATCACCCTCGAGAACGGTGCGGTGATGACGCGCCAGGAGGCGTCGACGGGTTCGGCGATGCTCGCCGAGCCCCGGTGGTTCTATGACGCGCCCACGGGGACGTTTGTCATTTATATCATGAACATCACCACCGACGACCTGATGGCGAAGTCGGGGATGGGGGCGGTGAGGATGAGCCTGGAGAACGTGGACACACAGGTTCGCACCTCTCCCGCCGCTGTCACGGTGACGTATACCGCAGATGGCGATAACGACCTCTCTGTGGCGTGGGATAACTACCTGACCGGCATCAGCCCGAGCGGCACCTTCCCCCTGACGGGGGTAAGCAAACTCGTCATAAAAGAGTACAGGATCAAAATCTACGATATCTAACTTTTTTCGAACCCGGAACTCACGAAGGAGAGAGAGCCCGTCTCTCTCTCACCGCCGTGCCTCTACCGTATAAGGAGATCTATTGCAAAAAGCGTATCAGAGATACCGGTTCTTCCGGAGCCACTCCACCTGGGGTCTCGTGTAGCGGTAGATGATATCGCACTTCTCGTCCTGGAAACTCCAGGGGACGACAATCAGGACATCTCCTTCCCGTATCCAGACCTTCTTCTTGATCTTACCCTTGATCCGCCCGGTGCGCGTCACCCCGTCGAAGCAGCGGATCTTGATATGGTTTGCCCCGAGCATCAGTTCGGCGCTTGCGAACATCTCCCGGTTCCTCTTGTTCGGCAGGCGCACGCGGATAATCTCTTCTCCCGCCTCCCCTCCCATGGATTCGGGTTTGCGCTTCGTAGGATCTGTCAGTTCATCAACCCCATGCTCCAGAGTGTTTGGTCTTTTGTGTGTCCAATTTATACAATTGCTAGCTTATCAAATATTCTCCCGGAGGTGCGAAAGCGACCGCAACGGCTGGCGCTCCCACCCCGGCTGGCCGCAAGATCGGCCGGACGGAGTCCCCGGCCGATCACCCGGGTCCCCGGAGGCCGCCACCGGGACGGTTATGTATGTTGCCGGGACTACCTACTCAGCGTACCATGGCATGCCCGGACCCGTCGCGCGGGATCTACCTCACCTACTTCATCCAGGGGCTCATCCTCCTCGCCGCAGTCTACAGCATCACGGCAGGCGAGTACTTCCTCGGGCTCTCGGCAGGTGTCGCCTTCCTCCTGACGGTGGCGCCGTCCCTCATGACGAGGAACCTGCGCCTCTGCCTGCCCTGGGAGGTCAACCTCCTGGTCGCCGTCTCCCTGTACCTCCACGTCATGGGCCATGTCGGGGAGTACTACGTCCTCTTCTCGCCTTACTACGACAAACTGACCCATCTCGTCTCCTCGATCACCGTCGCGCTCATCGCCTTCTTTCTCGCGGTCCTGGCCGAGCACCAGGGGGACGTCCGGCTGACGCGATCGGCGATCATCGTCTTCATCCTGGTCTCGACGCTCGCTGCAGGGGCGATATGGGAGATCTACGAGTTCGTGGCCGACCAGGTCTTCGGCACGGACCTCCAGCATGGGAACATCGATACCATGTCGGACCTCATCGTGGATCTCATCGGGGCGGTGATCGGCGCTGCTCTCGCAGGTGTCGCCCTTGCAAGGGAGGAGAGGCACCGGTTTATCCGACTCTTCGCCGACCCGTCCTCCGGCAAGGATCCGGCCGATATCGTGGCCGACCCGGTCGATCCAACTCGCAGCCGCTGATTCGCCCGGCCCGGATCCGGCGGATCATATTTATATTCTAAAGATAGAATAAAATGCAGTGATCCTGAAGGCTCCAAGCACACGGTACCTGGCATTATTCATGCTCATCCTGCTTCCATCCATGACCGGCTACATGGCCTGGGAAGCACGGGCCGTCGACGTGACCGTTCTCTCGATCGACGGGGCACCCGAAGGCGTCGTCTATATCACCGACCCTCACGTCAAGGAGTCCAACATCGGCCACGTCCGGGAGGTGATCTCCGAGGTCAACCGCCTTGAACCCTCCCTCGTCCTGATCGGCGGCGACTTCGTCACCGGCGAGGAAGAAGACTTCTCCTCCCAGGAGGTATGGCGGTCGCTCGACGCACCGGCCTACGCCGTGCTCGGGAACCACGATTACCGGGTGGGGACCGACGGCCGGACGGGCGTCGAGAGGCTGCTTGCCACCCGGGCTTCTGCCGTGATCACCGCCGACGCATATGATATCTCTGCCTTAAACGACGGCTCCGCCGATACTGTTTTTGCCGACGATCTCACCGCAGCGCTGGAGGAGAACGGCGTCCACGTCCTCAGGAACGACTACGCCCGGGTTCCCGTCGGGGATGAGGAGATCGTCATCGTCGGCGTCGATGACGGATGGGCCGGGATGGCCGACCCGCCCGAGGTTCCGGCGACGGATACGTTCACCGTCTACCTCATCCACGAGCCCTCATGCCGGGCAGACTGGGACGCCGACCTCATCCTCGCCGGCCACACCCACGGCGGCCAGTTCCTCTTCCCGGTTATTGCGCAGTTAAACGACCTCGGCGTCATCGAACTTGCAGGTATGTTCGAGACGAACGGGACGCCGACCTACATCTCCCGCGGGGTCTGCAGCGCGAGTTTTGCGGGAGTGGACCTCCGGTTCAACTGCCGGCCCGAGATTGTCCTGATCAACCCGACCGAAGAACAGCTCCGGACCATCGGCGGGTCTGCAACCCCGCTCCCGGAGACCGGCACGGCATGAGCGGGAAGCCCGCCGGCCGCCCCTGCACCCCTGCAGGTTAAATACCCCATCCACGTATTGTCCGGGAATGGTGTCTCCTGCCGAAAGGCGGTATACGCTTCTTGCAGTCGCGCTCGGGTCCTCGCTTGCACCGTTCATGGTCGCCGGCCTCTTCGTGGCGATCCCGGCCGTCGGGGAGGAGTTCACGGCAGACCCGGTGATCCTGAGCTGGATCCCGACCGTCTTCTTCCTTGCCGCAGCCATGTTCCTCATCCCGTTCGGGAGGATTGCCGACATCTACGGGGGGAAACGGGTCTTTTCCATCGGCCTTGCCATATACTTCATCTCCGCCCTCATCTCCGCCCTCGCCCCGACGGCACCCGTCCTCATCGGTGCCAGGTTCCTCACCGGCGTCGGGGCCGCGATGATCTTTGCTACATCGTTTGCCCTGCTGGGACTCATCCTGCCGGATAGCGAGCGGGGGACCGCTCTCGGGGTCAACATCGCCGCCAGCTTCGGCGGGTTCGCGCTGGGGTTCCTTGCAGGCGGCCTCCTTGCCTATTACAGCACCTGGCGGGTGTTGTTCCTGGTGCCGCTGCCCGTCGCCCTGCTCGCCGTCGGGATCATCCGGCGGTACCTGCGGGGGGAGTGCGCTTTATCACGCGGGACGCGCCCGGATCTCCCCGGTATCGCCCTCAGCACGACGACGATCCTCCTGCTCATGGTCGGGCTTTCCCTCCTGCCGGCGGTGCAGGGTGCCGTCGCCCTCGTCGCCGGCCTCGCAGCGCTCGGCGCCTTCATCGTCCACGAAGCCCGGACAGAAGATCCGGTCCTCGATCTCCACCTTCTCCTCCGTAACCGGCCGCTTGCTCTCGCAAACGCTGCTGTCCTGGCCTACAGTGCGGCAGCATCCGCATACGTCTATCTGTTCAGCCTGTACTTTCAGTATGCCCGGGGATTCGATGCCCGGCTGGCCGGGAGTATCTTCCTCGTCGCAAGCCTGGTCACGGCATCCCTGGTCGGGTACGCCGGCCGGCTCTCGGACCGGGGGAGTCCGCACCTGGTCGCGACGGCCGGCGTCGCGATGACGATCGCAGGCCTCGCCGCCCTCTCCTTCATCGACCCGGCAATGCCCGTAGCCGTCCCGGTTTTTGCACTGGCGCTCATTGTAGTGGGAATCGCGTTCTTCCAGCCGCCGGTCTACAACATCGTCATCGGGGCGGCCGAACGAGCGATGTACGGGGTGGCGTCGGGACTTGTCGAGACGATGCGCCTCCTCGGTATGACCGCCAGCATGGCCGTCACCATCGTCGCCTTCGCCCTCTTCTTTAAGGGCACGGAGATCACCGGCGAAACCGTTCCCCGGCTTCTCTGGAGCATGCAGACGCTCTTTCGCATTTACCTCGCTCTTGCCGTGGTAAGCCTCGTGATGACCTGGCTTACCGGGCGTGCGGGGAGGAATGCACCGTAACTCCGGCTACGGTTCCAGGATCTCACGCGCCCGGCCGGCGATCAGCAGCACCTCCTTGAGGGGGATGCCCGCGTCGTGGGCGATGGCCGCGGCATCGCCGTAGGCGACCTGCTTCGCCGTGACGAACCCGGCGGCGGCCAGCCGGGCCGAGACCGACGGGCTCACCCCCGTAACGATGGTGACCGGGTAAGACTGCG
Organism: Methanobacteriota archaeon; assembly: GCA_023436625.1. Classification (GTDB taxonomy): domain Archaea; phylum Halobacteriota; class Methanomicrobia; order Methanomicrobiales; family Methanoculleaceae; genus Methanoculleus. Next base: position 6,460 of record JAEZIP010000021.1, read on the forward strand.
TCTTCTCGATCATCGTCCGGAGGTTCTGCTCCTCCGGGAAGTCCCACCCGATATGCCCGATCCCCCGGCAGGTCGCGTAGCGTTTCGCGTGTTCGGAGAGTTTGGTGTTGCAGACGATCAGGGCGCCGTCGATCGAGACCGTGCAACGCCCGGATCGGAACCCTTCCTGGAGGTCCTCGACGATCGCCCGGGCGATCCGCCCTTCATCGAGGCCGGTCATCCGGTGGTGGCTCGCGTGGTGCTTCACCTCGACAAAGACGGTGGTGCCGTCTTTCTGCACGATACCGTCCACCTCGTGCTCCCCGCACAGTCCGGCGAGGATGCATCCCGCCTCCACCCGGTAGCCGTGCTCCCGGAGGAGGACCCGCACGAACTCCTCGAACTCAGGTTTCGGGCGGAGCAGGGCAAGCGCTCTCCGGAGGTTGGTCCGGTGCGCGGTGGCGGGGCGGACGGCACGGGCCCGGGTGCGGATCATCCGGAAGACCGTTGTGGTCTTCACCCCGTCCGGGACCGACGCCTCGATCTCGTGGGCGATCCGTTCCGCATCCTCCGCGCCGACGCCCAGGTTCCGGAGCGTCCGCTGCACCTTCCCCGGGTCGAACGGCTGCCGGCCGCCGTCGACCTTCGTGACATGTTTCATCCGGTACGGTTCTCGGCATCCGGGACGAAAAGCATTCGCCCCCGCGGCTCCCCGGTGGTCTCGATCACCCGGTCATCGAGACAACCCGGAACCGACCGATCGATGACGGTGTCGGACCCCGGGTCTGCGACACGAGTCATGATGCCGCATCATTATCTTCTCCCGCGCCCAACCGGGACTACGAACAGATGGAATCAGTACAACGCCCGGTTATCCTGATCCTCGGCGCGGGGGCGGTCGGCCTCTCGCTCGCAGGGAAACTGGGGAACGTCGCGACGGTCTACGCCGCCTGCCGCCCGGTGCACGCCGGCGCGATCCGGGAGCGGGGGCTCACGATGGAGGGTGTCTGGGGGAACGGCACCGTCGAGGGCATCGGCTGCGTCACGGGACCGGAAGAGGCCCCACCCGCGGTAGACTTCATCATCGTCACCGCGAAGGGCACCGATACCCGGGCGATCTGCGAGGAGTACGCCGGTGTGATCCGGGGCCGGCCGGTGGCAAGCCTTCAGAACGGCATCGGGAACGAGGATCTTATTGCGGGGTACACCGACACCGTCATCGGCGGGACCGTGACGACGAACTTCTCGGTCGCGGGCGCGGGGCATGTCCGGGTCTTAAGCGAGAGTGCCCCGATGCGTCTCGGGGTCTGGTCCGGCGACGGTGGCGCCGCCCTCGACCGTTTGATCGACGTCATCCGGTCCGCCGGCATTCCGGTCGAGGCCGACAATGATATCCGCTCGGGGAAGTGGGCGAAAGCTCTCCTCAACATCGCGGTGAACCCGATCTGCGCCCTCCTCCGGGCCCCGGTCGAGGTCGCCGCCGACGGCGAGGTCCGGGAGACCGTTGCCGCCCTCATCCGCGAGACCTTCGCCGTCGCCGGCGCCGAAGGAGTGCGGCTCCCCTGGGCGACCGCCGACGACTACCTCGCCCACCTCTTTTCGGTGCAGGTGCCCGACTTCGCCGCGGTCTACCCCTCCATGTACTACGACCTCCGGCGTGGCCGCCGGACGGAGATCGATCTCCTCAACGGGTATGTCGCGTGCCTCGGGGAGCGCCACGGCATCGAGACGCCGCACAACCGGTGCATCGCCGGCCTCATCCGTTACGCCGAGGCACACCCGGTCGCGCCGTGAGGCTCACTCCCCGCTCATCTTCGCGGCGAGCCGTCGGGCCGCCTCCTTCGCCTTCGCTTCCGTCCTCCAGAGCCCGGTCTTCCCGACAGGGGTCCCTTCCCGGTCGTAGAGCTGCACGTAGTAGCCGCCGTCCTGGCGGGCGAACCGGACCTCGCCGACGATGTCGGGGCCGTACTCCTGCATGCCCTGAGAATGTGGGCGCGAAGGATATGATGGTTCCGTGTCCTGCTGCCTCATATGGGGGTTATCCCCCACCGGGAGGGAGACGATCCTCATCGTGTACTACTCCTGGCGGGGGCATACGGAGAAGGCGGCTGCGATCGTGAGGAAGAACCTCGAAGCAAAAGGGATGCGGTTCGTCTCGTCGGCATCCACGCTCGAGAGCGAGGTCGATGCCGGGCCGAACCGCCCGGACGATCGCGCAGGCTGCCGCTCCGGCCGCGTAGTTCTCAGAGTGTCAGCGGTATCCCGAGGAGGTGGAGCACCACCGTGATCAGGACGCCGAAGATCCCGCCAATCGCACAGATCAGGACGGTGATCACGTTGATCGGGATATCGGGCCGGCCGACGAGTTGCATCAGGTCGAGGAGGTTGATAAGCCAGAGCAGGATCACGCCCACGATGGCGTTGATGATGAGGCCCGTTACACTCTTGACGGCTTTGTAGAGGACGAACGCGATGACGACCACCAGGATCAGCGCGAGAAGTCCTGTGAGTAAGCTCATACCGCTCGTTTGACGCGGCGGGTATTGAACATTCCTACGCGGAGCCAAACGCCGTTCAGAGGTACCCCAGTGCCTCGAAGACCGGCTGGAAACAGACCCCGTCTCCGGTCTTGACGCACCTGATCCCGGGAACCCCCTCGTAGGCGCCCATCGTCCGGCCGTCGCCGAGTTCGACCCAGTCGTGGACGGCAACACCCTTCCCGAAGACCTCCACGTGGAGGGCGTCGGTGCGGAACGTCTCTGCATTCCAGACCATGAGGCCGTGGACCGGCCGGGCGGGGATCCCGTTCCGGCGAAGGACCTCCGCACGAAGGAGCGCGAGGTCGGTGCAGTCGCCTACCCCGGAGGCAAGGGTCGCGTTGAGGCCCACCGGGAAGAGGCGGGGGGAGCCGTCGACGCAGGCAAACGTCGTCCGGCCCACCGCATCGATGAGCGCGTCGGGGGAAGAGTCCCGGAGGGCTTCGGGAGATGCGGAAAGGAGGGCGATCTCGTCCACCGAAGTCCCCCCGGCGACGCTGATCCCGGGATTGCCTCCTCCGGCGTCGTAGACCAGGTGCCCCTGCGGGATAAGGATTGAGAGGAGAAGAATCGCGTTAATAATGCTCCAAACCACGTTATTGTCTCAATATATTTTAATGCACACATTGGTATATTAGGGCTTCTATTTTGATAGCAGGCACGTATGTCGGGGATATAAGATTTTCAGGGAGGGAGACCGGGAAGGGGCGCACCGGGAGATGGATCTCCCGGCGACGAGAGGGAAGGTCGGGACCTCGAGCCGGCGAAAAGAAGGGTTCCGGAGATCGACGGGGTCACCGGGGTTCGTGAAGGCCGGCGATGTGCCGTGCCGCGAGGGCTGCGGTGGAGAACGCGGCCTGGAGGTTGTAGCCCCCGGTGTCGCCGTCGATATCGAGTACCTCGCCAATGCAGTAGAGGTTCTGGACAGTCTTTGACGCCATCGTCCTGGGGTTGATCCCGTCAAGTGCCACTCCGCCCCTCGTCACCATCGCTTCGTTGAATCCGCCGAGCCTCTCCACCCTGAACGGGAACTCTGCGAGAGACGCGGCAAGGGCGTTCCGGGCCTTCTTCCGGAGTTGGGCAGAGGTCTCTCCCGGCGGAACGCCGGCAAGGTCGAGCAGCCGCCGGACGAACCGTTCCGGGAGGTCGAGGTCGCCGAGGACGGTCTTCACCTGCCGGGCCCCGCCCGCCGCGACCGCGTCGGCGACCCGTTTGTGCACCGCCTCCGCGTTCGCCTCCGGAAGGAACGTGACCCGGAGCACGTCGCCCGGGCGGACGGAGCGGGAAGCGTCGAGTACCCCCGGGCCAGAGAGCCCGGTGTGCGTGAAGAGGAGGTCGCCGGTGTGCCGGCCGACCCGTTTCCCGTCCCGGTAGACGGTGAGGGTGAGGTCCTGAAACGATATCCCGGCAAGGTCGGCGAACGGATAGTCCTCGACGTAGACCGGGGTCAGTGCCGGGGCAATCTCCGTGACCGGCTGCCCGAGGGACCGGGCGAACACGTAGCCGTCCCCGGTCGAGCCGGTGGCGGGGTAGGAGGCCCCGCCGGTGGCGAGGACGAGGACCCCGGCCCGGAAAGTCGCCTCCTGTGTCCGGACGAGGAACCCGTCTCCGTCCCGTTCGACAGCCCGGACGGCTTCACCGCACCGGACGTCCACCCCGCGTGCGGCGCACCCGGCGAGGAGGACGGCGAGGACATCGGCGGACCTCCGGGTCTCCGGGAAGACCTTACCCCCCGGTTCGGCTTTCATACGAAGACCGCGATCGGCAAAGAAGGCGACGAGATCCCGGTTCGTGAAGTTCATGAGCGCGGGCCGGAGGAACGCCCCATGGTCGCCGTAACGGGAGAGGAACCCGGCGATCTCTCCGTCGTGGGTGATGTTGCACTGCCCCGACCCCGCGACCAGGAGTTTTCGTCCCGGCGCGGGTTTCTTCTCGAAGAGGACTACCCTCCGCCCATCTCCCGCCGCCTGCAGGGCGCAGAAGAGCCCGGCGGGGCCTCCCCCGATGATCGCGATAACGTCGTTCACGGCATTAACCGGTGTACCGTGCTTCCCCGGGGAACATCAGCATTGGGGTGCCGCTACATGCATATAGGGGCGGGATATATGGAAGCGGTATCATGAATCACGGCTGGATCGTCCTCGTCGGAGGGGCCATCGCGTTGCTCCTCATCGCGCCTGCCGGTGCCGTCCCGGCGATTACTGCAAACGTCACGTACGCCGGGGTCCCCGCCGCCGTCAACTTCACGGATACATCCGGGATCGTCGACGTGGTCTCCCGGACCTGGTCCTTCGGCGACGGGACGGCGCAGAACATCCCCGGCGCTCAAGAGCGATCGGTGGTGCATGCCTATCCGGACCCGGGCTCCTACAACGTGACGCTCTCGATAGCGACCTTCTCATCCGTCGTAACCACTACGGCGACCGTCGAGACCTTCGCCCACCGGCAGGCGGTATCGGTCGAGAACCCCCCCGGCGTCGACGGTCTTGCGGTCCTCTTCAACGCCACCTACCTCCCGGGGATGCGGCCGGACTTCGCCGACATCCGCTTTACGGACGGGGCCGCCATCCCCTACTGGATCGAGAACGTGACCGCCGGCTCCCACGCCCGCGTCTGGCTCGCCCTCCCGGCGAACGCGACGACGGTCACGATGCTCTACGGCAACCCGGAGGCCCGGGACGCCGGCGACCCCGACGCCGTCTTCCTCTTCTACGAGGACTACGAGAGGGGAGATCTCTCGCGGTGGTCGTTCTGCGGTTCGAACGCGCTCGTTCAGACCGACGCCGTCCGCAGCGGTGCATACGCCGGGGATATCAACGTCTCCGAGCCCGACTTACCCGAGTTCGCCAACAACCGGGTCTGCCTCGCGAACATCTCACACGGATCGATCGTCATCGAGGGGGACTTCCGGGTCAGTGAGTTCGGGCGCTGGTGCGGTTCGGGCTACATCCAGGCCTGGAACGGGACCGACCACCTGTATGCCCTCCACCTCAGGAACGGCTCCGTGCAACACTACGACGGCGACCACCGGAACTTCTCCGCCGACGTCCGGGCAGAACCCGATACCTGGTACCACGTCAGGGTCGTCCTGGACACGCCGAACGCCACCGAGCACGCCTGGATGGACGGCGAGTACCTGGGGAGCGCGGCCATGCGGTTCTCCGACGGCTCGCCGGTGCCGGAGGATGTGATCTTTGACGACTTCGCGCTGATCGGGTCTTCGGCGTGGTACTCCGGCAACCCGCACCACTTCTATGCCGACAACGTCGTCGTCAGGCGGTATGAGCCCGCCCCGCCGGTGCTCTCCTACGGGGACGGTTCATAGAGGGGGAACGGGATGTCGCGGCAGACCTCTATCCCGGCAGGGGGGATACGGCGCACCGCCGTCACCCTCCTTATCGCCGTCCTGCTCTGCAGCGCCGGTTGTGTGGTTCCTGAACTCCGGGAGCCGACCATCACCCTCAGCGGGGTCGGGATAGAGAACATCACCCCGGGGAGCACCGATCTCTTGCTACACTTCATCATCGACAATCCCAACCCCATCGGCGCCACCCTGACCCGGGTCTCGTTCGACGTCTACTTCATCGACGGCGGAGAATGGGTCTTCCTCGCACACGGGGAGCGGGGTGGGTTTGCGGTACGGGCCAATGGCGAGACCGCCGTCTCCATCCCGGTGACCGTCGATAACCTGGGGCTCGTGCAGGGACTCCTCCGGGGTCTCGCGGACGGGGCGGTCACGCTCCGGGTGACGGGGTCGGGGGTCCTCGACTACGGCATCGCGACCTTCGAGGTCCCCTTCGACCGGACGGTGGAGGTGGGGTTAGGTCAGGCCGGTGCCGGCTTTGAGAAAGCACTAAACAGCGCCACCGGCATAACCTATTCATGCGCTGCATCGTCACCGGCGGGGCCGGCTTGGCTCGAACCTTGCTGATACGCTCGCACCTTGGTGGTGCTCCTGCTCCGTTCCGCAGGAACATCGCAACTCGCACCTGGCGGTGCTTGAGCTCCCGCCCTGCGGCCGGTCGCACTTAACACAACACCACGACGTCGTGATCATCGACAACCTCGCCACCGGGCGGCGGGAGAACATCGAGCACCTCCTCGACCACCCCCGGGCGACGTTCGTCGAGGGGAGCATCAACGACCCCGACCTCCTGATGGAGGCGCGATGGGCCGGAGCGGGAGCACCACTAGACGCGCCTCCTTCCCAGACGCTGAAGGCATCTTCCACCAAGCGGTCATCGCTTCCCCCGGGGCCAGTGACGGTGTCCAAACGGTGTGCCAGGTTAACTCGCAATTATCCACCTGCTCGTCATAATCTCAACGGAAGAAGCGTTCAACGGCGTTGCCTTTCATAGTCCCAGAAGTCCCTGTCTATCGAAGTGCAGTCACTTCTAAAGAGCAAATCCGGCAGGCATTTCATGCCGTTATTACTAATCTGTAAGATAAGAAGCCCGCAGGTGCGCAATTTTCCAAAGAGCCAACGCCACCCCGGCCAGATGTAGATCCATGCTGTCCACCACGCCAGATAACAAACCAGCCACACGAGGCTTTGCCGCCCAGCTCCCCCGCAACCTTGCGGCAAACATCGCCTACTTTCTGGTGAACATCGTCATCGGGATCCTGCTAGTGCTGCGTTTCAGCAGAAATCATCTTACCAGGAACAGTCAGAATTATTCGTCCACTTTCTTCCCACCTCTAGACAGAATGATGGTAACTCCGTTCCAAACTATTGCATGCACCCTCTCTCCCTCGCCAAATCCCCGCATTACTCCCAGAGGTGAGGCTTTCTGAAGATCCCGCTGAGCAAGGCAATGATAGACGTGCAATGGGCTTTCATCAGCATTGTCACAGCATCACTGGCCCATTTCATCCTCAGGATCGTTCTCGGCAGAGAACTTGGGCCCGAAGGGCTTGGGGTATACACCCTTGCCTTTACCATCTACCTCTTCGGGATGCAGTTTGCCGCGTTCGGGATTGCCGATGCGCTGACAAAATATGTCGCGGAGTTCCACAATGATCGGGTCACCATCCAGAACTATGTCTCGTCGGGAATAACCAGTTCGATCGTCACCGGCACCCTGATGGGGGTTGTGCTCTTCCTCCTCGCCCCATGCATCGCTGTCTCCTTCTTCCGCATCCCCGAACTGGAGGGCATGATCCTGTTGACCGCCCTCTGCTGCCCATTTATCGCCATTCAGAAAGCAGTGCTCGGGACGCTGAATGGCTTCCGCAGGATGCATCTTTATGCATTCCTGAACATTATCCAGAACGTCACCGTCGTCGTTGTGTCGATCACCCTGGTACTGTTCCTCGGGATGGGTGTGATGGGTGCAGTGATCGGGTTCGTCGGGCCGACCATTCTCATTAGCGCCCTATGCCCAGTTCTGATCCGTGACTGTATCAAGCTTGATGCATCCCTCTGGAACAGCGCGGCTCTCCGTGCAACGACAGTCTTCGGGTTCTATGTTGTGCTCGCGAATTCAATCGGTTTTCTCAATACTAATATCGATAGCATCATGATCGGATACTACCTCAATCCGGCTGAGGTAGGGATCTATGCCGTCGCCGTGCTTCTTGCCCAGATGCTCACGCTCGTGCCGAAGGCGGTGCAAAGGGTGACAGCGCCAGTAACTGCAACGCTGTATGGGAAAGGAGATACCAAGGGTCTCAGGAGGCTCTTTTATTCTATACTGAAGAAAAGTCTTCTTATTTCAGTAGGCAGTGCAACATTCATTGCAGTTTTCGGTCCGTATATCATTGCTCTTCTCTTTGCCGAAGAGTATCTCGTGTCATACGTTCCATTGCTAATATTGCTCCTAGGCTATGCTATCAGTGCGTCCTTCGCGGCCGTTGGTGCAACGCTCTCGAGCATCGGGAAAGTGCATATTACTTTCCACATCACTGCTGTCTGTGGGATGTTGAATATTCTAATGAATATCCTGCTTATTCCCATCCTAGGGATAAGTGGCGCTGCCTTGGCAACAACGATAACATTGATAGCAAATTTCGGGGTGACGATGAAAGTCATTCATCACTATCTTGGAGACCATGCCAATACCTGCCAGATTGAGATGGCTCATGCCAGATGAATCGACTCTCGAGGGATATATATATATACATTGCTTACGACCCTGAGCATCTTCAGGGGGATTTTAAGAGGGGACAGAGATCATATTAAAGGGGGGACAAACACAACCTGTTAACAGAGATGCAAAAATCTCCATTCTCGGCGCCACATTTAGGGGAAGTATGCATCATTGATACAACAAGTCTGCAGATTAAATGTCCGCATCATATATTTTCACCTGGTCATTATTATAGACGAGTGGATAATGCAGAATGATATCGTTAAGATACTCTGAACAATCAACTATTCTCATTTTACCAAAGGTTCCCGTCACTTTTATATTCGGATTTTCCCAGATATGAGATCGGATATAGCGAAGATTACTCTCATCTCTGCTCATGTAATGGGTGATATTGTCAGGGTCTAAATGCAATACCTCAACGGTAGATAAACTGATTCGTGGTATGTGCGGATCAACAGTAATACGGTGATCTATATCGGTCTGTTGTCCCCAAGAAACCCCAGCAAGCTCGGAGAGCATTATTTCAGTTCTCGATTCCATACTTTTTGAATAGACAAGGTCATTGCGATTTGTATATGGGGTCGTGATAAGGAAAAATACCATCGCTAATACAAAAAATGTTAAGATTGTACGTGATATTCGCTCCGGAGTTGATCTATAGATGATAACCAAAGAAAACGCTGCGAATATAATGCATATAAATTGGAGAAATGGTAGAAAGCGATGTGGGATAAACACCTGGTCCAGCCCTATAAACGTCCCGGGATATACAACAACAAATAGAAGACCCATGGAGGAAATTAAAGAGACCCTCTCAGGATTAAAACATTTTTTCAATACTAACAATGCGCCCACAAGAGCCAGACAAAATAGCATACTGTATCCGAGGTTGTAGAGGAGAGAATCAACGAAACCGAAATGTGAGAACAGATTCTCGTACACTGTTGTAGGTGGTTCTATGGATAATGAGTATTCTTCAATCATGCGCCGAACGGTACCCACTAATCGGGAGACCATCTTTCCGAAAAAAGTATTTTCACCGACAGTACCTTCGCCAATCAATCCCCAAAAAAATATCATATAGATGGAAGAAAATAACATAAATAAATTATTAAGGTATATGGGTTTGTTAGACAGCTTTTTTGATAATGCAGGTGTGCCGATATGGCAGTAATAATCACTTGAGGTTACCTTTCCACATATATAATACCCTAACAAGGCGAGGAAAACAGCAAAAACGGATAGTTGGTGGGTCCAAAATAATGCAACAGTCATTAAAACAGCGATGCTATGAAAGGTTTTCCTCGTGTAATGCAAACAAAACACTAGGATTAAAAAGTAAACCATAACCAGAAGAGAAGTGTTGATATTGGAGAGGGTCCCAATAAAAATCATATCTCCCAGGCTTACAAAAACAGATGCTATAAGGCCAGTTCGAGGACCAAACAAATTTTTACCAATAATATATACTAAGACAGTAGCTGCGACAAGTACAGCAGACGCAAGAAAGAACAGAGACTGCGCCATACCAACATCAAAAATCATCATATGGATGGCTTCGTAAATATGCCATAAGGGAGTGAAGGCATACTTATCAGCAATCTCAAATGGGGGGACGGACCCAAAATCTAAAATATACTTTGCATAAATAAGATGTTCGTGAGTGTCAGATCCGGGGATAGTAGGGAATGCAAAAAAACGACTGACTCTAAAAGTTAATGAGAGTGAGATAACTTTAAAGAAATAGAAGACAACATTCCAAGGCTTGAATTCTATAAGCAAAGCCTGAGCGATCAAGATGGTGAAGGCAACAGAAACGCACAGAAAATAGTACCATGGGCGGAAATAAAGCGCTCGATATGATGCTACTAAAGAAATGCTGTAAAGCGCCCAGAAAAATATGTCAAGTATGAGGTACAGGTTAACCCTTGGTTGCTGAATTTTAGAGTAACCTGTCTGAACCCCACGGTTTTTTGACGCTTTCCGAATGAGCGTATGCCCCAAGGGAGCGCATAGAAATGCGAACCCAAGCCCATACTGGCCGATGCCCGCTACGTATGAAAGTGCAACGATAGCGACTCCACCAAGTAAAAATAACACAGATAGAATTGTATCTAAGTGGTCAATGAACAACTTAGGAAGATGTCGTGACATGATACCGCATCGCGCTGCCATGTTGTCCATGCTCGATCCCAGAGTTAAAGAACCTGAATAGAGAGTATAGTATTTCGATCATGGTTGCTTACTTCTAATTGACTTGCAAACATAAATCAATTGATAACTGAATATCTTTGGAGACGGAATGGATATAGAGAAGCCAGGTACTAACAAGCCAACAGGGATTATTCTTTCAATTTTATAATCACTTTGCTGAATAAGTCGCTCGGCCCAGCGAGGAAGGAAATAGTATTTATGCTCATCGGTATAAAAATATCTTTTAATATTAAATAACTCACAAAAACAGACTGGGAATCCTAGAGGATTTGGTGTTGAAATTATGACCCGCTTATTACCCTTTAGCAATTGATGAAGACTATCCAGCAAACGATATGGGTTTTCTACATGCTCTATTAATTCTCCCAGTAATATGGTATCAAACCTGTATCCTTGTAGTTTATCATTGATCTCATTAATATCGCCCTGAATTTCTTCAATATATCCAGAATTTATATTAGGCAAAGCAAGATCGTAACCAGTGCAGTGATGACTTGATAAATATGGATTCGGTAACGCCGCATATCCAATATCTAAAACATCGACTCCAGATACGCTTTCTGCCATTTTTTTCAACCGCGAATACTCGTAATTCATTGAATCCCCCCTCTAATATTTAGGAACCCTTTCCCAATCCCTAGGTAGACAATCCCCTCTCCGCCCGCAAACAGGTTCTTCCCGTCCACGACCACCGCCGAGGCCATGAGCCCCTTCATCGTCTCCACCGAAATCCCCCGGAAGACGTCGTGGTCCACAAGGAAGATCGCACACTCGGCCCCGGAAAGCGCCTCCTCGACGCTCCCGACCGAGGCAAACTCCCCGGCCTTCGTCGCAAGGGAGGGGACGAAAGGATCATAGACCCGCACGTCAGCCCCAAGGTTGGCGAGCTCCTCAACGATCTTGATCGCGGGCGATTCCCGGGGATCGTTGATGTTCTTCTTGTAGGCAAGGCCCATGATGGTGATCTTCGCTCCGTAGAGGCGCTTGCCAACCTGCCGGAGACCCCGTTCGGCAAGATTGATGACGTGCATCTTCATAAACTCGTTGATCTCGCCGGAGGTCTCGATGAAGCGGGGGATGAAACCGTACTTCTTCGCCCGGTAGGACATGTAGTAGGGATCGAGGGGGATGCAGTGGCCGCCGATGCCCGGGCCGGGATAGAACGGCATGAACCCGTAGGGCTTGGTGGCAGCGGCATCGATCACCTCCCAGGTGTCGATACCCATCCGCTCGAAGATGAGAGCCATCTCATTGACAAGAGCGATGTTCACGTTCCGGAAGACGTTCTCGACCATCTTCACGGCTTCCGCCGTGCGGGCATCACGTACCGGGACGATTCTCTCCATAACACTCCCGTAGAGGGCAGCAGCGACCTCGGTGCACTCGGCGTTGATGCCGCCGACGACGGTCGGAATCTTGTCGATGGGAAAGTATTTGTTCCCCGGATCAACCCGCTCGGGGGAGTAGGCGACGCCGAAGTCTCTCCCGGCAGCGAGCCCGGTCTCTTCCAGGATCGGGATCACCACCTCATCGGTCGTTCCGGGGTAGGTGGTGCTCTCGAGGATCACGAACTGTCCGGGGTGAAGAACGGTTTTGATAGCCGTGCAGGCGCTCTTGATGTAACCCAGGTCGGGGATCTTATCTTCCGACAGCGGGGTCGGAACACAGATGATGAGGAGGTCGCACCGGCGGAGGTCTTCGGGATTCGATGTCGGGAGGTAGGTCTTCCCGAGATACCGGGAGAGCTGCTCGTCCGTGACGTCCTGAATGTGGGACTTCCCTGCCCGGAGCTGCTCGATGGTGTCTGAGCATACGTCACACCCGACAACGCTGAACTTCTTGGCAAAGGCCATCGCCAGCGGGAGGCCGACGTATCCCTGGCCGATGATGCCGATCTTTACACTCTGATCTCTGATCTTTGATAGTAGGTTCTTCATGCTTCCTCTGTGTAGTGTTAATGGGATCCAAACTGCTGCTGGATGTTTGGACAGTTTTTCATCAGGTTGACGCTCTCAGGATAGTTCTCAATGAACCAGACCATGAAGGTGGTTACATCAATCTTGTCCTGCATGAGCGCCTTCGCTTTCTCTTTTCCCTCTCTCCTCAGGTCCGGGTTCTGCAACAATCTTCTCGCCTCGGCAAGTACGGTCTCGTCAGTGCAGGCCCGGCCGGAAAAATCAGAAACGAGATGGTATTTTTCATCCTCTTCAGCGATATAGCCCAGACTGAGGCTATTTACATAGATCGCATGGGTGCCAAGCACCGCGCATTCTGACGCTGTAGTGGAACCCTCGCCCACATACAGCGTTGCATAGTATAGCAGGTCGTGCAATTTCTCCGGGGAAACCCGGATCTGGTAGGGTTGTAGATCCGGAGGTAACGCCCCCTCCGAGGTGATCAGAACCTGCCCATGCTGTTCCAGCGCCTTCACGAGCCCGACCTTGTCGTGGATACCGTGCTGACCAATGTCATGGTGGGCATCCCAAGCAACAAATCGTACGACAATGTATTTGTCGCGAGGGTGAAGGTCATATTGCTTCAGTATCTTTTCATCTGGCTTAAAGTAGGCGGGCCATAAATAGAATAATTCTTTATAGCCGCCCACCCGGATCTGTTTTCTTCCAAGTGAGCCAAAGAAGCAGTTTGGAGTTATGATTACAGCAGAGAACGCCTTACATACATTCAGGCAGAAATGAGAATGCTCGGTATCTTCAAATAAAATATGGGGTTTGCGAAACAGGAAACTATTTATCGCCATCATAGGCGATGCTCGTCCCAAATAGAGATCCGGATGAAACCGGAGACTGGCAATAAATATTTTCAAAGAAGTCTGGAGGAAGATGAACCCTTTTTCAACGATATTTTTCCCGGATGAATAAGATATGACTTCATAAGGAATATCATAAGCATTCAATAAATCGAGTGTCACATCTTTGCTGATAGCGAGCACCTTTATCTCATGCCCTTTTGAGGCCAGCTCGCGTATTATATACTTATACTGATGCACCCACGCAGGATGTTCCATTGATAGCATTATTTTCAAAGATAACTTCCTCCACTACTTCCACATTTTAGGGATTGAATGAATAACATCCAACGTCTTTTCAAGATCAAACCCAACCGTCTTAGCATACCACTCTAACGACTCGTATCGGGGCACATTTTCCATATTTACCAATTCTAAAGCATCTTCACGCGTTATCAACCCCTCACGGATCTGGTTGCTCCTGAAGGTATCAAACTCGCTGAATCCAGCGACAGTATAATAGATATAATCGTAGAATGCAGCGGTTCCGTCCCCTATACGCCACGTTGCATTGGTATCGTTCGCAACTTCCCAGTCATACTCCCGTTTGAGAAGGGAAACAATCTCTTCCTCATTCCAGGGAACATACTGGAAGAAGTACACGTAGGCATCAGGAAGGAGATACGAGGAATAATAGGCATGGAGTGTATCAAAAAACGATGAATTGATATACGCCGGGTTACGGAGGTACTGTTTTGCGTAATAGAGCGGCAGTTTGATTTTGTTAAGGCGTGATATCCCCGTCAGGATCCCCTTCCCGCTGGTATCCCCTTCCTGGATACCGCAGAATCCAAGCTTGAACTCTGTCTTTTCAAAGGCGTTGCCGCCGTTGAATATGACCTTCGCACCCGTCTGCTCGAGAAGCTGATGGGCATGGTAGTAGAACTGCTTATCCCCGGCCATGAGCAGGGGTACCATTCCAAGGTCCGGCCTCTTAAGCCAGGCCTCGACATTCTCCCGGATGTATTCCCTTTTCTTCGCGATATCGGCTGAGATAATGACCTGTTCGACCCCGAGTTTTCCGCAAATCCGTGCCTGGTTCCTCCTGGCAAGATCAGTAACCATGCCCCAGTCATAAGTAAAGGCGATCGGATTCATTTTTAGGACTTTTTTGACGTAGTGGAGCATGTAAGAGCTGTCACGACCGCCGCTGAAACCCACAATGCAGTCGGGCTCGTCTGAACCGCTCCGGTATGGTGCAACCAGTTCTTCGAGAGCTTCCCTGCCCTTGACATGGATCTTCGTGTAACCGCGGCAGTAATTACATACGCCATGCTCGTCAAAAGAGATGCCGGGGAACGTCTCCGGCAGGATACACTTTGTGCAACGTCGGAGTGATGAATCGGGTCTGGGTTGTTCGGCGATTTTTCGCACGATGCGATCTTTATCCCACTGTGCATCCTTACGTGCGCTTCCACGGGAAACACCATTTTTCCCACTCTCTATGGGGTTCGATACCTTGAATATGGGAACAACCTTAGCTTTTTGTTTTTCTGCTATCGAGTTTACGGAGTTATTTTGAGACAGTGGGAACATCTTCTGCTCAAATGATTTCAAATCGACGAGACAACCGGAGAACGGCTGGAGATGCACTATCTCACTATCTGTCCAATATCCGCTGATCTTTCTATCCGAAATTAACTGTTGAAGGATTACTTTTTCCGACGCGAAAACAAGGAGATCTCCAGGCTTATTCACACAAGTGTATAGAGAACCGTTATTTGTCGCTAACAGGAAAAGATCACTGTCATCAAATAATACTCCAATCGATGCCGCTCCATAGATATCTGAAAAGGTTTTCTGCGTGGCGGATACGATCGAGTTCTCTTCGCACCTGTGGTTTTGGAGAAGCCCAAGCAAGAGCTCAGTATCTACCTCAGACTCTCTCTGAACATTGGGATAGCGATCAGCCAATTCATCGATATTTACAATAATGCCATTGTGCACGCCAACTGCACCTTGCTTTACTACTGGCTGATTATTTTCGTTGAGATCCTGGTTTCCATTGGTTACAAGGCGGCAATGACCGATTGCTGTCAGCGGAGCTTTTTGAGACAGCGTTTTCCGTAGTAACTCAGAATAAGCAGAAGTTTTAATAAATTCAGATGCGGGCACAGACTGCTTTAATACATGGATAGCATCTCTTGTCTTTATCGCGACACCGGCAGCCTCTTTTCCGCGGGATTCCGACAGCAGAAACAACATGTCAATATGATGCCTGATTACATCACTAGGATGCTCAGTCCCTTCAGGCGTCAATATACCGAATATACCACACATTTTTCCAAAACTCCAGAATATTGACGGTTATCCAGAACTGGTGCCCTTCTCCGCCTGCATATCAAACAGCATCGCAAACAGCAGGAACTGCATCCCCATCATGAACATCAGAAACGACAGCACTCCGTGCACGAAGAGCACCGGATACCCCATCACGAGCTTCTCCCAGAGGGTGATCGTCCCACCGAGGAGCCCGAGCGGGGTGAGCACCGCCCCGGCGAAGTAGAAGAACGCGAGGGGGTGAAAGCCCATCTGGATGTACTTCGTCTTCAAGCGGAAGAGGAAGTTCCCGAGGAGGAGCTTCGAGACCCTTGGGATGTAGGTCGAGTAGCGGATCTTGGACTTCTCGCGGCCGTAGCGGGCCGGGATCGCGACGTCGCGGACGGTCATGTTGTGGATGTTCAGCCAGACCAGGAGGTTGTTGCAGTAGCCGTAGCCCTGGTAGACGCTGTCGAGGGGGAGCTCGGCGAGCGCCCTCACCGAGATCGCCGTGTAGCCGTTCTGGGGGTCCATCATCTGCCAGTAGCCCGAGGCGACCTTGGTGAGGAAGGTGAGGATGGAGTTGCCGAAACTCCGCCACGGACTCATCCCCGTCCGGTAGGCCTCGTTGATGAGGCGGTTGCCCTTCGTGTAGTCGGCCCGGCCGTCGACGATCGGGTCGAGGAGGGCAGGCAGGCAGGCGGGGTCCATCTGGTTGTCTCCGGCCATCACCGCGGCGATATCCATCCCGTCGGCGACCGCCCGCTTGTAGCCGGAGGTGATCGCCGCCCCGACGCCCCGGTTCGGGTCGTGGTGGATTGCGACGATCCGCGGATCGAGCCGGGCGTAGTCCTCGATGATCGCCCCGGTCGCATCGGTTGAGCCGTCGTCCACCGCATAGACCCGGGCGACGTAGTCCGGGATCCCATCGAGCACCTCCCCGATCAACTCTTCCTCGTTGTAGGCCGGGACGACCACGGCGATCCGTCTCCCGCGGTAGCGGGGTCCGTCGTTCGGTTTCTTTCCGGAGGGCATCCCGGCGACCTTCAGCCCGCGGACCTGTGCCGGGATCCCGGCCGTCCCCTCGCCGCCGATCCGGATCGCCTCGATCGCCCGCCGGCCGTAGGCCCCAAACCCATCGGGGATCTCCGTTCCGGAAGAGGCCTCGCCGGCAGAGCCGATGACGACGTCGTTCCCGCCCCGGAGCTCCGCGAGCAGCCGGGGGATCTCGCCCGGGTCATGCCGACCGTCGATGATGACGAGCTCCTCGGCGCCGAGGTCCCGGGCGGCAGAAAAGATCGTCCGGAGCGCCCCGCCGTAGCCCTTGTTGGTCGCATGACGGATGACGATCGCCCCGAGGGCTTCGGCGATCGGGACGGTCTCGTCTGTCGAACCGTCGTCGACGACGAGGACCCTATCAGCGTGCCGTTGTGCACCGATGATCGTCTTTGCGATGTAGGCCTCCTCGTTGTAGGCCGGCATGGCGACGAGGGTCCGGATGGCCCGCTGCTGCCTCGCGATTCCGTCGACGAGGAGGATCGTCTCTTCCTCGTCGACGACCATCCCGGTCGTGCCTGTGTGAGTTGCTGGAGTGCGGGTGCGGACGGTCATCGTGTTTCCTTCTGGAGGTAACCCGCAACGCCTGATTGGCGGCCCCGGCTCTACGGGGACTCCCCGGACGGGAGAGGAACGGGGAGTTCGCGGGCTGGATCATGGGTGTCGGGACAGCGGTCGCCGCAAGGCCCCGCGAGCGGTGCGGAACGGTCGTTTCCCGCCCGCCGAGAGGGTTAGAGCCGACACGACGACCGCTGCTTCTGCAGGTAAGTTAACACGATGGGATGTGAAAAACATATCGATCCTCAACGGACGATTTTTCTTGAACATCAAAGATAATTGCACAGAATTAAAGAGTTAAATACAATTTCGGCAGTGGGAGGAAGTTGTATAGAGCTCGTCCAGAACGATCGCCGAACCTCCGGTACACCCTGATCGGCATCCCGGCTCTCCACGCTGGAGAGAGCAGCCCGGACTCTTTAATGCGCTTCGTGGCATAGATGCTGCCGGCGGAAAAAGACTGCTGGTGCATCGGGTACCCTCCGGCGGCTTCGTCTTTCGGCCACCGGACGAAAGAGAGGTGATACCCCGTCCCGGTGAGGGGCGTCCAGAACGGGTTTGATCGGGTGCGGACCATATCGGGACGACCGCGCTGCAGAACGTTTCAGGCCGGCACAACCCGCTGCCATGATCCAGGACCGGGGGATTCCCCTCCCGGTCCTGGACGAAAAGATGGGGATTTCAATAGGATTATTTGCCGCGGTGGAGAATGTACGGTAAGATGGCGGGTGCGAAGAAATACTCGGCGGCGGCCGTACTCGCAGCCTGGCTCATCACCGTCGCCTTCTTCATGGTCTTGAACCGCACGCTCGACCTTGAGGTCTTCTTCGTCCTCTCCCTCATCGGGCTTTTGGTCGTCGCGGTCCTGATCGACGGAGCCTTCTCGCGCCCGCGCTACATGCGGTATCTCGGCTACCTCATCGCCGCAGGAGTCGCCCTCTTCGCCTACATCGTCGCGGAAAAAATCCTGGAGATCCTTGCCGCATGAACCCCCGGGCGTCCCATGTCATCCTCGCGGCCGCAGCCGTCCTCGTCCTCGTCCTCCTCGGAGCCGAGGCAGCCTCCCCGGTCCTCTACACCGCGGCGAACACATCGACCGCCGCCCACGCCGACCCCGCGACGATCCAGAAGCGCTCGCCGGGGAACGCCGCGGGGCTCGTCCCCATGATGGACGAACTCCTGGGAGAGACCGGGACCCTCGCCCTCACGATCAAACTCAGGGACTACGAGAGCGCCGAGCGCGATCTCGTCCGCTACAGCGAACTTTCCCGCCGGTTCGACCGGCTCGTCGTCACTCTCGACGTCTCCGGGACCGATATCGGCGAGTTCCAGCAGAACAACCGGCAGAACCGGGAGTCGCTCACGACGCTCTTGAACGACACCCGGCGGTTCGAGGACTTAAAACGCCTCGAGATCGAGGTCCAGGACGGCGAGCAGCGCATGGCCATCGCCTACGAGGGCGAGGCCCTCCGGCAGAAGATGCGGGAGGGGTTCGCTACCTACGCCGAGAGAGAGACCGCGACGACCCGGATCGCCGACCGCTACGACCTCAATACCACCCCCTACCGCGAGAGCGTCGAGCACTTCGCGGAGGTCGCCGACGCCGCGGACGACTGGCGGGAGCGGACCGGCGGCAGCGCCGTAAAGTCCCCCCTCGGGATCGCGGTCACCCCTGCCGGGGGACGCTATGGCGACACACTTCTCATCGCCGGCCGCTACGCCGGCGGCACCCCGGGGAACCCCATCGAGGTCTACGTCGACAGCAGGAATGCCGCGACCGCCGCCCTCGGCGACGACGGCACCTACGCCTGCCCCTACCGGATCGGCCGGATCCTCCCAGGATCGCACCTCGCCTACGCGACCGCGGGCGCGGTCTACTCCGAGGTCGCGACGTTCGAGGTCCTCCCCGACAACACCACCATCACCCTCGCCCTCGCCGAGGTGAACGCGACCGCCGTCGCCTGCACCGGGAACCTCACGGCGGAGGGCCGGCCGGTCACGGGCGCCCCGATCCTGATCCGGGTCGACGACGGCACCCTGGCCGCCGCAGAGACCGATCAGGAAGGCGCCTACATAACGGAGATCATCCTCACCCCGGGGGAGCATACCCTCCGGGCGGAGTTCCACGGTGCGGGCTATCCCCTGAACGCCTCCGAGAGCGAGGCCGCGACCGTCCAGATCCAGGGCGAGGGGCTCTCCCCCCTCCCGTTCATAGCAGCGCTCGCCGCCGCGGCCGCCACCGGGTTGTACCTCCGCCGGCGCCGGCCGGAGGAGAGCCCTCCCGCGGCAGCAGAACCCCCGGCGGAGCCGGAGGTCGCTCGAGCCCCGTCCGGGGTCGAGACCGGAGACCTCCCCCCGCGCGAGGCCGCGACCGTCCTCTTCCGCGTGCTCCGTGCCCGGCTCGGCCTTCCCGGGACGAAGACCCCCCGGGACTGTGCCCGACTCGCACCGGCCCACGCCGGGTTCTTCGAGCGCTACGAGCGGATCCGGTACGCCGGCGAGACCCCGACGGAGGAGGAACTCCGCGCGATGGAAGCCGAAGCCCGCGGAGGTGAGGAAGATGCAGCGTGAGGCCTGGGCGGTCCTCCTCCTCCTCCTCCTCGCCGGCTGCGCGATCTTTACCCACGCCACCGTCACCACCGAAGAGTACAGCCGCTGCAACACCGGCTGGAACGGCACCTCGGCTCTCGCCGCAGAAGAGGTCCGCGACCTCCGCGACCTCCCTCCCGGCGAGACCCTCCTCATCCTCGCGCCCGACCGGCCCTTCAGCCTCGAAGAGGTCGGCTACCTGCGGACGTTCCTCGATTCCGGCGGGCGGGTCATCATCGCCGACGAGGACGGGGGTGCAAACGGCCTCCTCGCCGACCTCGGGAGCGGCATGAGAGTCCGGCCGGAGAACCTCGCGAGCCTGGAGCGGGACCACGCCGACCCCGGGCTGTTTACCGGATACGTCGTCGGGAACGCCACGATCTTTTCCGGGGTAGAGACCGTTCTCGTCAACCG
The DNA here is from genome assembly GCA_023436625.1 of Methanobacteriota archaeon. Taxonomy (GTDB): domain Archaea; phylum Halobacteriota; class Methanomicrobia; order Methanomicrobiales; family Methanoculleaceae; genus Methanoculleus. Next base: position 26,964 of record JAEZIP010000021.1, read on the forward strand.
ACCCGCGGTGGTCGAGGGGGGCGAGCCCCTCATCGAGACCTCGATCCTCACCTGGGGCGACGCCGACGGCGACGGGCGCATCAGCGGTGACGAGACCTTCGCGCGACGGGTGGTCTCTGCCCACGAAGGCAACCTGACCGTCCTCGGCGACGCAAGCCTCTTCGTCAACGCCATGCTCGCCGAGAACCCCATGTTCATCGAGAACCTCCGGCCGATCCTGGTCGACGCCGCCCACAGCAGAACCGGCACCGCTAACCCGATCGTCAACACCATACTCTGGATACAGGAGAGACCGCCGGCCGCGGCCGCCATAGCCGCCCTGGCAGTCCTGCCGGCTGCCTACCGGTTCGGGAGGAGAGAGAATGATTGACAACAACCTGACCGAGCGCATCGAAACGATCTCAAACGCCTACGAAACCATACAGGTGACCACCCGGCAGGTGGTCGTCGGGAACCGCAACCTCATCGAGGAGATCTTCATCAGCATGATCAGCGGCGGCCACCTCCTCATCGAGGGGGTTCCCGGAACGGCAAAGACCACCGTCTGCAAGATCATCGCCCACCTCATCGACTACGACTTCCGGCGGATCCAGGGCGCCGTGGACATCCAGCCCGCCGACATCATCGGCGTCCGGATCTACGACAGAAACCGGGGCGAGTTCGTCCTCCAGAAAGGCCCGATCTTCACGAACTTCCTGATGGTCGATGAGATCAACCGCCTGACCCCGAGAACCCAGGGCGCCCTTCTCGAGGCGATGAGCGAACGCCAGACGACGATCGACGGGACGACCTACCCACTCGCCGACCCCTACTTCACCATCGCCACCCAGAACCCCCACGAGGCCGAAGGAACCTTCCCGCTCATTGAGGCCCAGTGCGACCGGTTCATGTTCAGCTCCACCCTCACCCACCTCGATAGCGAGAACGAACTCGAGGTTCTCCGCCGGGAGCGCGCCGGGGAGCTGGACTGGAGGGTCTACCGGGTCGCCCCTGTCCTCAGCCCCGCCGAGGTGGCGGCCATGACCGCGACCGCCCAAAAGATCAGGGTCGACGAGACGGTTCTTGCTTACATGCGCGATCTCGTCCTTGCCACGCGGTCGCACGGCGACATCCGGCTCGGCGCGAGTTCCCGCGCCTCTATCGCCCTCCTCCGGGGCTCGAGAGTCAGGGCAGCCCTGAACCGCCGGGACTATGTCATTCCCGACGACGTCCGTGCTCTGGCTCTCCCGGCGCTCCGCCACCGCATCCTCCTCACCCGGGAGGCGGCGATCACCGGGGTCACCCCGGACGCGGTCATCACCGGGATCCTCGAGAGCGTCGAGGTGTCCTAGAGATGATCCGGCCGACCCGGACGGCCAGCGGCATAGCCGCTCTCGCCCTCGCCCTCACCGTCATCGCCCTCCCGCTCGCGAACCCGGCCGCGGCTCTCGCCGCCGGCTCCCTCGCCGTCTTCCTCCTCTGGCGGGGCTGGCGGTTCGAACGCGATCTCTCCGCCGTCGCCGCGTCGCTCGCGGTCGACCGCGATCTCGACCGGACGATCCTCCGGCAGGGAACCGCCGCGACCGTCCGGGTTCGAATCGACTGCACCGTCCCGCCCGGGATGGAGATCCGGGCACGCGACCTCCCGCCGGCGGTCGCGGTCGGCGAGGCCCCGCTCTCTTTGCCGGGAGAGATCGCAACCTACACCGTCCGGCTGATGGCCCCCGGGGAGACGGCGTTTACCGGCATCGCCCTTGAGGCGAGAGACGCCTTCTTCTCCCGGGACCTCGTCTGCCGCCGCCTCAACGCCCCGCACATCCGGGTCTTCCCCGCGGGAACCAACGGCAACGGCAGGGGAACGGGAACCGCCGGTGGAGACACCGAGGTGAACCGGCAGGCCGCGCTCCCCGGCCAGAGCGTACGCGGGTTCCGGCCCTACCAGACGGGCGACAACCCCGGCCAGATCGACTGGAAAGTCACCGCCCGGCGCGACGCCTACTACGTGCGGCAGCTGGCCGGGCTCGAGGGGGGAGCGCCCCTCATCGCCGTCGACCTCCCGGCCCGGGCAGGAGATCCGGAAACCAACGCCCGGTTCTCGATGGCCGTCTACGGTGCGGTCGAGGCGGCGATCGCCTCCCGTGACGGCTGCTCGCTCCTCGTCGTCGCCGGCGGAGAGATCGTCCGGTTCCTCCCCCGGACCCAGGATATCCGTGAGGTGCTCTCGGCCCTCGGCGGGCTTGCACCGCTCGAACCCCGGGCCCCCCTCTACCGGGCGCCGGGGCCCGCCATCCTCGCGGCCAGAGCCAGGGTGCCCCGGAACGGGGCGGGCCCGGAGGGGGCGTACCGGGAGAGGCTCGGCGGCATCCTCGTCGGGTTTGCGAAAGAGAGCCCCGCCCCGTTCGCGGCGGCGGTGAGGAGGGCGCTCGACCGGGCCGACGCCCGGGAGATCCGGCTTCACTCCCTCCTCCCCGCGGGCGACGCGAGCCACCTCGTCCAGCTGGTCCACGAGGCAAAGGTCCGAGAGATGCAGGTCGTCCTGAAGGCACCCGCCGGCGCCGGGGCCATCCCCGGGGTCGACGCCGTGGAGGTGCTCTGATGGCGTTCGACCGGCGGTTCCTCCTCCTCTGCGGCGGCGAGGTGCTGGTCGTCGCCGCGACCGATCTCCTCGTCGCGCTCGTGCTCCAGGCGATCGTGCTTGCAGCTTTTCTCGAAGATCGGCGGGGTTACGGTGTTTTCGCCGTTGCGTCAGCCCTCTTCGCCGGGATCCTCGCAGCCTCGGGCACCGTCCTCCTCCCCCTCCTCGCCCTTGCGGCCGCCCTCGGGTGCGGCTACCTCGTTCTCACCCTGCAGGACTACCGGCTCGTCCAGTGGGCGGGAGGTGGTGCGTGACCTCCAATAACCCCTACCGGGGAGCCTTTCTCCTTATCGTCGCCGCGGCAGTCCTCCTCGCCATCGCGGCCGTGACCGGCCGGGGCGACATCACCACCGCGACTGTCGTCCTCGCGGGCACCGGGTGCTTCATCGCCGGGGTCTTCCTCCTTGCTCTCCACAAGGGCGAACCGCTCGACCCGGAGATCGCCGCCCTCCTTCCCGTGCAGGGAACGATCGGTATAGCCACCCTCTGTGCGGACCTCGGTGTTCAGGGCGACGCCTGGTTCGTCCCGGGCGAAGGGACGGTCATCGAGGTCGTCCCGGTCGCCGGGGCCCTCCCGGAGAACCCCGCTGACGACTACTCCTACATCACGGACGTTGGGCGGTGCGCCATCCGGCTCGTCCCGGCATGCGCCCCGCTCTTCGCGCAGCTCCGGGAGAGGCACGCCCTCGAGATCCCCGAAGAGGACGACGCCCTCCTTGCGTGCATCACGGAGATCTGCGACGATCTCCTCGAGATCGCCGGGAAAACCGAGGCCAAAAAGGACGGCGAGAACATCGTCGTCACCCTCGCGGACTACCGCCTCCTCCCCGGCTGCCGGGCCGTCCGGGCGGCCTCGCCGAAGTGCTGCACCATGGTCGGCTGCCCGGTCTGCAGCCTCCTTGCCTCGATCGTCGCTCTCGGGACCGGGGCCCCGACGAAGATCGAGCACGTCGCCGTCGACGAAAAGAGGGGGGTGCTCCAGGTTATTCTTACCGGATCCGCACCCAGAGGTGCAGGTCCCGGTAACTCGCGTTGATCCGCTCCTGCCCCGTGACCCCCTCGCCCGGCACCGTCTCGTTGAAGAGCAGGAACTCGATCCGGTTGTAGTCTGCCGAGGGGACGGAGAACTCCCAGGGCAGTTCCCGGGTCTCGTTGTGGGGAACCGTCAGCACGAACCGGTCGAGCGGCAGGGCCGCGTGGACGGTCGAGGTGTTCGTCGCGGGATCGAAGGTCTGGTTGAGGGCGAGGACCTCGATCGTGTAGGGGATCTCCCGGTACTCGTGGTTCCCGACCCCGATGATGAGCGACCGGGTTGAGCCGGCCGCAACATCGGTCGGGTAGTCCGCGGCCTTTCCCCCGGGGCCGAGGATGTAGAACTCGGTGAAGTGCTCCCCCTCTTTTGGGACCGCGATGACGTAGGCGGTCGTGGCGATGGCCGCGACGATCGAGAGGACGAGGACGACGGAGAGCGCCCGGTCAAGCCGGGGGGCCCCGGGGTCGTAGAGTTCCTGGCGGGCGGAGGCGAGCATCTCCCGGGCCGGGACCACAAAGCGGTCGCCGGTCGGGAGGAGAAGGCGCCGGTACCAGGCCGCCCCGGTCATCGCGAGGGTGAAGACCGTCAACGACGCAAGGATCGGGTCGAGCCGGATACCCCACGGGGTGTAGTTCAGCGCAAGCCCGACAAGGGGGACGACGGCGATCGAGAGCCCGAACGAGAGGGCGACACGCTCGATCCCGTCGAGGTCTCCCCGCGCCGGGAAGAGCGCGGCGATCAGGGCGTAGCCGGGAATGAACAGGACCATCGCCACGCCAAAGAGGATCCGGAGGGGACTCTCGTTCAAGACCGGGACGTAGACGCAGGCGAGGGGCGCGACCGTGAAGGCGGCGACGGCGATGAGGTCGCCGGGGATATCCCCGGCGGCCTCGAGGATCAGAGGTTTTGGGTCTTTGGTCGTCATGAGTCGGTCTGTCAGACCTTTCTTTTCCACCCAAGCACCATCAAGATTGCGAGAGCGGCGACCGGGAGGAGAGGAGCGACCGGCGCGGCGGCAGGGGTCGTCGTTGCCGAGGTTACCTGAGTCGTCGTCTGGGTGGGCGGGGCGGCGGTAATGGTCGTCATCGCCGTCACGGTCGGCTCCGCCGCAGGTGTGGCGACGAGGAGGACGTAAGACCCTGAACGGGGGACCGGGGCCGTGATCCGGTCGCCCTCGACCTTCGACGGTACCGGCGTCCAGGCGCCGTTCTCATAGCGGGCAAGGGTTGCCGTCGCGTTCTCTGAGGGGAGACGAAGGGAGAGGACCGCAGCGGGGTCGAATTCCCGGCCCTCCGGGGTCACGGCGTAGGCCTTGCCGTCAGGGGACCAGCCGGCAGGAACGGTGCCCTGGACGGCGACGGCAAGGAGCCCGGCGCCCTCGATCCCGGTCCCGGTGATGGATGCTTTCCCGTCGGTCGAGGATATCGTCGCGGGCCCTGGAGCGGGCGTAGAGGTGCCGCCACCGCTGCTGCTGCCTCCGCTGGTACCTGGGGAAGACCCGGATCCGATGGTGACCACCCGGGAGAGGGCCTCTCTTCCGTCGACGTAGACGGTGACCGTCGCGGTGCCGTGGGTGATGCCGTCGATGGCAAAGGAGATCCGGCCGTTGTCGGCCCCTGTCTTGATGCCCTGCATCGTCACCTCGGTGACGACGCGCTCGGTCGTGGGCGCGGCCCTCCCGTCGAGGGTGATCGCCGTGTAGGTGCCGCTCGAGATGTTGCGGGCCTGGGTGGTGCGGAACTCGCCGTTCGCGTCGGCGTTGTTGCTCAGGCTGACGGAGGCCCCGTCCGGCATCTGCACCGAGAGCCCGGTCCAGTCGGTGCCGCTGCTGTACGCGCTCACCTCACCCGAACCGAGGGAGAAGGGAAGGGTGAGGTCGCTGGCGGTGAAGGCAAATCTGTCGCCGGGGTTCACGTCGAACTCCCCGCGGATGGCGAACGAGAACGCAGCGCCGTTGGGAAGGCCGTTTATATCCACGGTGACCGTGTCCCCGGGGTCGATCCGCTCAGGGGAGATGGTGATCGTCGCCGCGGTTGCGGCCGGGATCAGGAGAAGTAGCAGAAGTAAGAGTGCGCCGAGTTTGGACATAAGAAATCTCCGTTTTTATTAAACAAAGTATAGGTGGCCGTTTGAAATAAAAAGACTTATCCCGCGACAATAGAGAATGAACCGTATGACCCATAAGAGGAGCTTTATACTCCCGGGTGTCATCATCGCCCTCCTCCTCCTCCCGGTGGCGGCGGCTGCCGGAGGCGGGGATGTCTACATTACGGGGACGGCGGATGACACCCAGGAGTACAAACAACTGTGCATCCGCACCGTCGATGCCCTCGACCCACTGGATGTGGACCGGACACTGGTGACTCTCGGGAGCACCGAGACGGGCGACCTCGACGAATTCGAGTACCCGCTGTTCGGGGACATCGTCCGTGAGCTCGATCCGACAAGCGGCACCTACCACGGGGTGCACGTGACCGCAAACGACCCGGTAAAGACCGTCGACGGGCACACCATCCCATGCGAATACCGGTTTTACATCAAACGGACAATCCCGAGCTTCACCGTGGACGTCCCCGGAGAGACCGGCAACGTCCTCCTGATCAAGGTCCCGGCCGACCTTCCCGAAGGCGCCAGCTTCACCGAACTCTTCAGGGCCGCGACGAAGGAGGGCTACCTCTTCAAGAGCGACGCCATCATCTACATGAACGGGACGGATTTCACGGCCTACGGCACCATCTCCAGTTCCGACTACGATGAGGACGATCTCGCCTACACGCTGAACCATAACGAAGTCGACCTCACCGACTTCGCCACGGACAGCGACCTCGCGCAGAACATGATGGACGCGAGGCCCTACACGCGGCCCACGGCAGGAGAGTACCTCATCGCGGCGGTGAAGTACGACGGCGCCACGGAGACGATGCACGTCCTCGCCGCCACCCCGGTCTTCATCCTCGACGGGAACCAGGCCGTCACCTGGACCGGAGACAACCCCTACTACCAGAACCAGAACAAGGATGTAACCGTCTCCTTCACCGGCGCAGACCAGGTCACCTACGCTCTGGTCAAAGACCAGACGAGGTACGGCCTCTCGATGAACGTCGATCTCGAGAAGCTCGCAGATGAATCGATCCCGGTCTCTGCCGCCGACCTGATATCGCTCCTGAAGACGATCGCCGGCAATGCGGGCCCGGTCACCTACGTCCTGACCTGCGATAGTGCCCCGGTCAACGTCGACGTGCACTCGGGCTTCGTCATCGCCGAGGGCTACGGCTGCTCCGGGTACGCAGACGCGTCCTCGGTGACCATCCTGGCCGCGACCCTCAAAGACCTCAACCCGGGCACCTATACCCTCTACGCCCTGGCCGTGAACGATAACAAGGTCATTGCGGTCGACCAGAAGTCCATAACCATCATAGCCACGGCACCGACCCCGAAGCCCACCGGCGGCGGCGGCGGAGGCGGCGGCGGTGGAGGAGGAGGCGGTTTCTTCCCTCCGGAGCCCCCGATCGTCTACGAGGAGAGGGGTAACCTGAACACCAACAGCGAAGGCATCGTCGGCCGCTCCGTTGAGATCGACGTCAAAGACGGGGTTGCCAGCCTGTTCGTGCCGTCCGGTGTAAAGGCGCTCGACAAGAACGGCAAACCCCTGATGGACATCTACTTCAGGCGCATCGAGAACGAAAGGCTGCCCGCAGTCCCGGCCGGAGCGGTCTTCCAGTTCGCCGGCTACGTCTACGAGGCCGGACCCGACGGCTCCACCTTCAACCCGGGGATTACCCTGACGATGCAGATCCCCGAGACGGACTGGGACGCCCTCAACCTCCCCGACCAGCGGCTCGCTCTGAAGTGGTACAACCAGTCGACGGGCGCCTGGGAGGATGTTCCGACGACCATCAACCCGAACACGAAAACCGTGAGGGTGACGATCGCCCACTTCAGCAACTTCGCGCTCTTCACCGAACCGATCCCGACGACCGTCCCGACCGGGACGGCGACGGCCGCGACAACGACAACGACGCCTGGCGACGAGACGCCCGCTGAAGGGCTGCCCGTGACGATGATCATCTTTGCCGCCGTCATCATCGCTATCATCGCGGCAGCGGTGTACCTCTTCGTGATAAAGAAACAATAATCCCTTTTTTCTCTCCCGACTAGCCCGTAACGGCCACGAGGGCGAAATAGATCACGACAAGCCCCTGAAAGGCGAAGTAGCCCACGATGTTCGCGACGGCATAGGGAAGAGCGCCCGCCCGCCCGGCACACCGGTGCGAGAACCCCCACAGAGCGATCCCGAGCGGGATGAGGGATACGAGCGCCACCGGCCGGAAGTCCACGGGAGCGAAGACTCCGGTGAGGGCATAGAGGGTGAGCGTCGCGGTCGCGAGGGTCGCCGCGAGGGCGATGAGCGAAAACCCGAAGATGCGGCCTTTCCGGACGACGAGGGTCCGCTTCCCCCCGGCGATGTCGCCCTCCATATCCGGGATCTCGACGCTCGTGATGAAGACGAGCCCGTAGAGGCAGAGCGGGAGGGCGAACGCGAAGAAGGCGGCATCGAGCGTCCCTTTCGCGACGAAGTAGCCCGCGCCCGGCATCAGGAGACCGAAGGTGATCATGTTCGCGACCTCGCCGAGTTTATGGTAGGCGAGCGCGAGCGGCGGCGCCGTGTAGAACCAGCCGAGCAGGTTGCCCGCGATGCCGAAGACGAGGAAGACGACCGGGTAGGCGTAGACGGTCACGAAGAAATACCCGATCAGGACCGAGACCGCCATCAGGACGACGGCCGCCCAAAAAGCGGCGGGTTTCAGGTCGGGGTTGGCGGCGAGGACGCCGCTGCCCCCGGAGATCGCCGTCGTCTCGACGAACCGGTCGGCGTCGGCATCGAAGTAGTCGTTGCTGTAGTGGACGGAGAGGTGCGCCGCCGCCATGGCCGCGTAGCCGACGAGGAACTGCGCCGGGGTGAACCGTGCCCCGAGGAGGAACGCGAGGAGCGCCCCGGCAGTGAACGGGATGAACCCCGAGAGGAGGAAGTGGAGCCGCCCGAGCCGGATGAACTGTCGGAGGGCATAGGTATCCATGGAAGGGTCTCCCGTCGCTGGATGGGAAGATCCGGTATGTATACTTTTCCAGGGTCGGCCTTCTACCCCTCCCGGCCGCACGCGAGGAGCGGCGCTGCACGCCCGAGCGCGTCGGTGCCCCCCTCGATGTAGATGAGGCCGAGGACGGCCCAGGCAAGGGTCTCCTTCTCCCGCGCAGAAGTCCCGCCAGCCTGACGGTGACTGCCTCGAAGGCCTATCCGACTCTCGTGGAGACCCCAGCGGTCGCAAAGGGCCGCGATATCTTCTCCCCGAACGTGCAGGCCGGAGAGGATCTTCAACCGCAGGGTGACATCACCGATAAGGGCGAGGGCCCGGGCATCGTCGGGGATGCTCCCGAGCAGAGCGAGGTCGCCTGCACGGATCGGGAGGGCTTCATCCGGGAAACCGGCCAGGATCCCCAAAAAAAGCCGTTTCGTGAAGGGGTCCATCAGGATTCGGGCGAGCCCGTCCGGGCCCCGGAAGGTATGCCCGGTCTCCTGCTCGATGCGGGGGAGGGTCTGTCGCGCCACCCGGGCGATCTGCACGATCAGGTGGCCGGTCTCCCTGCTCCACCCCCGTATCCGCCGGAGCCTCCGCGATCTCCGGGACGACCGCCGGTGGGCGGGGAGATACTCCGCCCGGTACTCGCGCATGAGGCCGTCCCGGAGCGCCGCGAGGGTCTCTTCGAGCGGGCGGGAGAGCGGCCCGTACTCGTATGCCATAGGGTTATGGTGAGATAACGGATTGTTTTTAACTTTCCCTTTAAGTCAGCCCATTTGTGCGCAGAAGGGGTTACCGGAGACCCAGGGCGAGCGCGGCGGCGAGCACGAGGTGCAGGCAGAGGAAGAGGGGGACGAGCCTGAACTTTCCTTTCTGTGTCTTGTGCCGGAAGGCACGCATCGCGGCAAACGCCCCGAGCGGCCCGAAGAGCGCGATAACGAGGAGCGTCTTCTCCGGTGTTCTCCGTGCGCTCCTCTTTGCGGACTTTTTGTCGCGGTAATAGGTGATGAACGAGACGGCGTTCACCAGAGCATAGATCGCCAGAGCAGCGCCCGGCAGTAAGGTATCCACCATGAAGAACTCCCGCTGCCCGCCCCGATTCCCGAGCGCCGGGGCTGCAACAGGGTACTCTATGCTCTCAGCCTTTTTATGCGGTTCTTTCCGGTTGTGCTTCTGCCTCGCGCCCTGGAGGGGTCAGAGCCCGAGTCTCGCGAGAGGAGACACGAACGGGGAGAACCTGCTCTTCTCCGCAAGACGGACCGGGCAGCGCCAGTCGTCGGAGAGGTCCTCAAATGCAGTTCCCGGCGGGGTGCCGGCATCGCCGATCTTTTCGTCACAGACATGTCCGCATATCGAGCAACGGTAGGTCTGCGTGGTCGTCACCGGCAGGAAGTGGCCCGGCTGCAGACGTAACCCTGCTGCAACCTTTTTTGAGTCGGAGCACATAACCCGGAGTACGACCATGAGAGAGACCCTTGTCGCGCTCGCAGACCTCACCCGCGCCCATTTCTTCTTCGTCTGGCCCCTGCTCTTCTGCTCGGGACTCGCGCTCGCGTTTGAGAACTACGGCGGATTCTCGTGGGAACTTGTCGGCCGGGCGGCGCTCATCGGGCTCTTCGGCTTTACAGCCGGCCTCGTCTTGAACGACTACGTCGACCGGGAGTACGACAGGAAGGACGTCAACGGCTCGCTCACCCGCTACTGGCGGCCGTTCGGCGAGCGGCCTATACCGGCCGGAAAACTCTCAGCCCGCTCGGCCTTCGCCGTCTTCCTCGTCCTCGCCGGGCTTGCGGCCGCGCTCGCCGCAACCCTTCCTGCGCCCCACAACCTCTACGTCCTCGGGATCATGGGCTACTCCTACGCGGTCGAGTACTTCTACCAGACAAAGAAGCGGGACCAGACCCTGCCGGTCGCCCAGGTGGTCGGGCGGACGGATTTCGCCCTCTTCCCCGTCGCCGGCTACCTTGTGTACGGAAGCCCGGACGCAACCGCCCTCCTCTTCTTCCTCTTCTTCTACCCCTGGACGCTCGCCCACCTCGGGGCGAACGACATCGCCGACGTCGTGAACGACCGTGCCCGGGGGATGGCGACGGTCCCGCGTCTGACCTTCGGTCTGACCGGGTCGGCTCCGGAGGACCCGACTCCGCTCCTCTACGGCATGAAGGGCGCGGCCGTCTGGGTCCTCGGCTTCTCGGTCGTCCACGCCGTCATGGCGCTCGTCTTCGGCCTCGCCCTCGGGCCGGTAACCATAGCCGGGTTCGCCGCGGGGATCGTCCTCCTCGCCCTGGCAAACTACCTCATCCTGCGGGGGAAGAGCCCGGAAGCGGCGATGCGGGCGCTTCCGCTCATGCACGCAACGGTGATCGTTTACGCCGCGGCGATCATCGCAGGTACGGTTCTTTAACTATCCTTCTGCATCCAGCGCCGAAGAAAACCCCGCGTTTGGCGCCGACGTTCCCAAAGCGCCGTTACCATCGGGGATGTGTCCGGGCCGGGCCGGCGGTCAGGGAGTTGCCCGGCCGTCCCCTTCTCTACTCAACGACGAAGTCGCCGTTCATCGAGGGGTGGACGTCGCACCGGAAGAAGTAGGTCCCCGGCGTTTCGGGTGCCGTGAAGGTGTAGGTCGCCCGCGCCGGGCCGGTGACGATCTCGCCGACGAAGATCGCCGTGGCCGCCAGGGAGTCCGTGTAGACCGCGACGTTGTGCGGGGTGCCGTCATCCCGGTTGTCGAAGTTCACCGTCACCTCCGCACCCGCCGGGACCGTGATCGTCTCCATGCTGAAGGCGAAACCCTCGGCCGCGATCGCGACCGTCACCCTCTCCGCGGCGCGTGCCACCTCCGGGGTCACGTCCGCACCCCCGTAACGGGCGCCATGACTACGGTTATTCGTGCCATGAACCCCACCGGGTAGCCCGGGGGCATAAAGGTTGCCCTGCCCGGTACCGGAGCCGCGGGCAACCCGGCGCATCATGACGGACGCGGGCTCCTTTGCACCTCGAAACCTACGTCCGCAGCGGAGCGGTCACGTTCGCCGGGACGATCTTCCAGACCCTGCCGGTCGCGGTGGACGCATCCGGTCCGGCGACACCGGTCGTGAGCACGTAGAGTTCCGAACGTTCATCCTCACCGAACCCGAGGAGGAAGTCATTCCCGGACCCTGCGGACATTGCGGTGACGTTGAGCCTCTGCAGCCGCCACATCGCGATGTCCCCCGGCGTGAGGTTCTCGGCGGAGGCAGGGGAGCCCGACGCGTTCCATCCCGGCGGGGGTGCCGCGGCGGCGAAGTTGCCGTTCCAGTAGCCGAAGACGTAGCGCCCCGAGAGCTCCGGGAGCTCCGTGCCACCGTAGACGCGGCCTCCGATGATAACCGGACCCAGGTCACGGCCACCCTCGATGATGGGGCCGATCAGGGGCTCCCCGAGGTGGCCGACGGCCTCGCAGGTCCCGGGGGGGTCCCGGAAATGCAGGAGGTCGAAACAGTGGGTCCCTTCCCTGAGGCGCCAGCCGTAGTTGCCTCCTTTCACAACAAGCGAGACCTCTTCAAAGAGGTCCTGACCGGCGTCGGCAACATAAAGGTTGCCTTCGGCGTCGAACGAGATGAAGGCCGGATTCCGGAACCCGTAGGCGTAGATCTCGGGTGGGATGCTTGTGTTCGAAACGAACGGGTTGTCCTCCGGGACCCCGTAGAGGGAACCCGCCCCTGTCGACCAGGTGGCGGTCTCCGGCGGCTCCGTCGCGTTCCCGGCAGAGATGTCGTCCACGTCGATCCGGAGCACCTTCCCGTAGATCGTCGTCAGGTCCTGGGCATTCCCGGTCTCCGGGGTGTGGCCGGTCCCGCTGTCGCCTGCTGCGCCCCCGTCGCCGAGAGAGACGTAGAGGTAGCCGTCACGGTGACCGAACGCCATGCACCCGCCGTTATGGGTGGACTGCGGTTTGTCGATCTCCAGGAGGACCTTCTCGGAGGTCATGTCCACCCGATCCGGGTCCGTGGGGTCGACCCGGAACTCCGAGAGGCGGTTCGTGCAGTCCCAGCCCTCGGGCGCCCCCTCGCGCAGGGGTGCGCTGTAGAACGCAAAGACCCGTCCGTTCTCCAGAAAGCCCGGGTGGAAGGCTATCGAGAGGAGCCCGCGCTCGTCGAACGACGGGTTGAGGTCGACCATGCGATCCCGGACGTCCAGAAACGGCTCCTCAAGGAGGGTGCTGTTCCCGTCGATGACCGAGACCGTCCCGATCTGGTCGACGACAAAGAGCCTGCCCGTGCCGTCGCCGGCGGCCGTGAGCATCGGCGGCGCGACAAACCCTTCTGCCACGGGCTCGAGGCTCACGTCGAGCGTCTCGTTCTCTCCGGCAAGCCTCGTCGCGGAGGTACCGTTCCGGTACTCCGCCGCATACACCGACCCGGCATTCGTCAGGTTCCCGGCGTCCGGCAACTCCTGCGCCCCGGCAAAGCCCGCCAGGACGGAGATCGCAAGGACGGATGCCATTACTATGGCTGCTCGTAGCATGAGCCACACCCCGTGAGCGGGAGCCATAAAGGTTACCCGGGCCGTTCGTAGATCCGGACCCCGCCTTCGTCGTAGATCGGAAGAAGCCCGCTGTCCGGCAGCCGGACGTCGTAACGCTCGTGTTCGGGCTCCCCGACGTAGAGGAGGGTCGCGTTGTATTTCTCCATGAGTACGAGGGTCTCCTCCGGGTTTTCGTAGATCGCCCGGATCTCCGCCGGGCGATCGGTATACCACGCCCCGTTCCCCCGCCAGGTCAGTTCGTGGCCGATCTGCCCGAGGACCGTCGGGATCCCGGTGAAGGACGAGACCCGTGAGTAGTAGCCGTAGTCCCCGTTCTCCGCCTCCACAATACAGTGACCGCCCGGAAGCGTCCGGAGGTAGTCGATCGCGGCCGCCTCCCCGGGCCGCGTGGCGTCGAGGTAGGCGAACCCGTCCAGGGTACGGTAGCCCGCCGGGGGATAATCGATCCCGAGAAGGCCCCGGCCGATATCGACGTCGAGGGCGAACGGGGCGGCGATGAGGGCGACGGCCGCGACAACCGCAAGCCACCGCCCCGCCGGGAGGACCAGCCGCCGGCCTGCAAGCCACTTCCCGGCGATGAGGAGGGAACCCGTGCCGAGGAGGAGCCAGGCGTCGAAGTAGAACTTGAAGATGGTGTTGAACCGGCTGTAGTCCCCCCCGAGCATCTCCTGGAAGTAGAAGACCTCGCAGAAGACGAGCACCGAAAGACCGGCGATGCAGAGGAGGGCCGGAAACGCGTGACGCCTCCTGAGGAGAAGGCAGGCGAGCGGCACCAGTGCAATCCCGAGGACGACGTAGCCGACGGCGAGGAACGGGAGGGCAAGAGCGGGCAGGACCGGAAACCGCCGGATATCCCGGGCGACGGCGGCATAGACGATCGCGAGGAAGCCGCCCCAGACCACGAAGAAGGCGAACGGGTCGGTGGGGGAGAAACCCCAGCCGATCCCGCCGATCCCCGCAGGTTCGAGGCGCAGGTAGTAGGGGAGGTAGATGAGGAAGGCTGCCGCCGGGACCGCGACGGCGGCGGCAAAGGTGGAGAGATCCCGCTCCCGGAGAGAGAGCGCAAGGAGGAAGACGGCGACGACGGGACCGTAGACGAGGGCGTCCCAGGAGCACAAGAGCGGCATCGAGCCGATGGAGAGGCCCAGGAGGAGGGAAAGGGTGCCCCGTCCCCGGAGATCGAGCTCGCCCCACCGGCACCATGCAAACCCGAGGAGGAGGAGGAGGAAGGCCTGGTTGAGCACGGCCATCTCGAAGGCGTGAACGTTCCCGAGGAGGAGGGAGAAGGCCGGGAACTCGAATCGGGCGCCGGATACGATCCAGTTGGTGTCCTGGAACGCACCGTAAAGGTCCCGGCCCGTGGCGAGGAACCAGGGGACCGACGGGGGAACGAGGAGGAGGACGGCGAGGGGGAGCCACCGCCACCGCGAGAGAAGGAGATGCCCGAGGGCATAGAGCGCCGCGAACGCCGTTCCGTAGACGGTGGCCGGGATGAGGTTGAAGGCCACTTCCGACGGGATGCCGGTGACGATCGCGAGGCAGCCCATCAGCCAGTGGCCGAGGTAGTAGTAGACGGTGAGGTGGCCGCCCGCAAACCATGGGTCGAGCGGCGGCACCACGGGCTCCCGGATCACGCTCGCGAGGAAGGCGTGGTTCATGTACTGCTCGCTGAAGTAGCCGATGGGCGGGTTTACGAACCGGACCGCAAGAGCGAAGAGGAAGCCGACGGCGAAGACCGCGTCCCAGGCGAGGAGGTTCCGGATCTCCCGTGGCCGGTACTCGCCCCGCGAGAGACCGTAGGCGCCGAGGCCGACGAAGACGAGGAGGGCAAGGGCGACCGGGAGGCCGAGGAGGCCGCAGTACCAGGTCGCGAGGGCGAAGAGGAGGAGGGAGGCCGGGTAGGCCGCCGGGTAGGCGTAGTCGCCGAGTGCCGGGCGGAGACGGGGCCAGAGGGCGAGCTGGAGCCCCTTTAAGAGCCCGGCCCAGAGGAGCACATCGCACGCCTGCAGGATGAGGTCCACGCCCTGCTATCGGGGTTTGAGTATATGCGTCTTGTGTCCACATCCGTGGGCGGCGGGCGAGTCGTCGGAAGGTTGCCCGGCTGCTTTGCGGAGAACTCACGGCCTGGCGGGAGGTTCGACGAGATAACGGACAGGGTGGGGGCGGAGAGGGTCGTTGCGGCCGCCGCGATGAGGCCGGGGGACCGCTCCTGCAGGGCTCAGCGCGGTTGTGCCTCCGCCTTCATCGCTTCGGGAGGTCCGCTCTCGTGGTCGCCCCAGTCCCCGCACTCGGTGATGACCTTCCATGTCTCCCGGATCCCCTCCTCCAGCCGTGCGATCCGGGCGGTCCCGCCGAGGCTCTCCTCGACCTCGAAGAACTCCCGTGCCTTCTGCTCGTTGAACGGGCCGTAGCGCTTGATGCCGTCGTCGTCGCTGAGAACTTCGACCCTGTACTTCAACCGCGAGATGTTCATCATCATTCACCAGTCCAGAATCGCCTGCAGATCCATAAACCTTGGGGGTCCCTGCCGGCACGGCGGGGGTGAGGGGACCCCGTTACGGCTACCGCTGCGGCCGCTTCCATCCGGGGGTGATGGATCCCTCCCGGCCCGGGGAGCAAACCGGGACACCCCCGGCCTCTCTCACCGCACCTTCCCGGGCCTGTAACGTACCTTATATACTATCCAATCACAACTCTACAGGCAGTGTTCTATCTGCATGAGCAATCCAATGGATTATAACAGAGGAAACAGAAATTTCGGTGGACCGAGGAACTTCGGCGGGCCCCGTGAAATGACGAAGACCGTTTGTTCAGACTGTGGGAAAGAGTGCGAAGTCCCCTTCAAGCCGACCGAAGGCAGACCCGTGTATTGCCAGGACTGCCTCCCGAAGCACAGAAAACCCCGGTTCTAAACCAATACATTCTTCTTTTTCCAAGAATCGTTAGAGTGAATCTTCGGTTGAGACCGGAGAGTCACGAGACACTTTTGCCGGTGATCCGGCAACACCCGATTCCTCCGGAGCGGAGCGTCCCGGGGTACCGTGACAAAACGGGAGGAGCGGGCTCACCGGAGCCCGAGTTCAGAGAAGAGGCTGTCCCGGAGCGCCCGGAGAGCATCCGTCGCCGCCGAGTCGCTCCTGGTCACGGGGCGGCCGCCTCGCACCGCTTCGAGCACCTGCGGGTCGAACGGGATCTTTCCTGACACCGGGATCTCCTCCTTCCTGCAGTAGTCCTCGATCCTGGCGCAGATATCCTCCGCGAGGTCGAACCTGTTGATGGCGACGAAGATCCGGACGCCGAACCGCCGGCAGACCGTCACCAGCCTTGCGAGATCGTGGAGCGCGGAGACTCCCGGCTCCGTGACGATGAGGACCGCGTCCATACCGCCGATCGTCGCAATCAGCGGGCACCCGATCCCCGGCGGGCCGTCTGCGAGCAGCAGGTCGGCGCCGTCCGCAAGACCCATGGCCCGCTTCTTCACTTCGGTGACGAGCAATCCTGAGTTCCCGGAGCCCGGGAAGAGCCGGGCATGGGCAAGGTTCCCCCGGTCCGTCGCCGAGGTGTAGATCTCGCCGCAGACGCGGGGTTCCATCCGTATCGCCCCCATGGGGCAGACGTAGGTGCAGACACCGCAGCCCTCGCAGTGCAGGGCCTCCACTTCCCAGGCGTCGTTGCGCACGATTGCCCCGAAGCGGCAGTGGTCCGCGCATATCCCGCAGTCGCGGCATCGTTCAGGGTCGATCCGGGCCGCCTCGAGCCCCCTGAACTCTTCCGTGGTAAGCCGCCGGGGCTCGAAGAGGAGTTCCAGGTTCGCGGCGTCCACATCGCAATCGACGAGGACCTGCGGCACTCCGCTGATATCCGCGAGCGCCGCCGCCACCATTGTCTTTCCCGTGCCGCCCTTGCCGCTCACGACCGCAAGCCGGATCACTGGCTCACCCCCGCGATCCCCATGATCGCATCGAAGAGGCCGGCGAACCGATCCTCCCACCCGGGAAGATCGCGGCAGATGAGCCCGCCCCGGTTCTGGACGGCGGCGATCTCCCGGGAGAACGGAATGGTCATGAGAACGGGAAACCCACGCTCCCGGCAGAAGTCGAGGGTCGCCTCGTCCTGCCCGTCGCTCCGGTTGATCACGACGCCGGCGGGAATGCCGACCCTCTCCGCCACCTCGGCCGCGAGGCGGAGGTCGTGAAGCCCGAACGGCGTCGACTCCGTGACCAGAACGCAGGTATCGCTCCCCTCGAGGGTCTCGATCACCGGGCAGGCGATCCCGGGGGAGGCGTCGTAGAGGGTGAGCGGGTGCCCTTGCGCGAGCAGTTTTGCCGCCCGGATGACCGCCGGGGCCTGCACCTCCCCTTCGTTCAGGATGCCGCTGATCAGCGTGAGGGCGGGGAGCGGGCAGGAGCATGCCACCCGGCCGACGGTACGCGGGACCTCCCGGACGGCTCCCTGCGGGCAGACGAGGCTGCATCCCCCGCAGGAGTGGCAGAGTTCCGGGAAGACGAGGACGCGGTCTTTGAGGACCGAGAGCGCCCCGAAGCGACAGAACTTCCCGCACTCGCCGCAGAACGTGCAGCGGGCGAGATCGATCTCCGGGACCGGCGTCGTCACCGGCACGTCCACGGCAGAGCCCGGGAAGAAGAGATGGAGGTTCGGCTCCTCGACATCGCAGTCGACGAGCGCCACCTCGCGGGAGCGGGCGAGCGTGAAGGCGAGGTTCGCCGCCACCGTGCTCTTCCCGGTGCCGCCTTTACCGCTTGCAATCGCGATCTTCATGCTGTAGCCTGCTTCAGGCGAGAGAGAGCGGCTGCAGGTTCCCGGCAGTATACTCCGCGAGGGCATCGGCCACGCTGCCGCTTCCGCGGTAGGCGTATGCCTTGATCCCGCCCGCTTCGAGCGCTTTCGCGGCGTTCCCGCCGACCTGACCCGTTATGACGACCGTCGCGCCGGCCTGGGCGAACATCTGGACCGCCCGGGGACCGACCCCGCCGGCAGCATCGACGAGGGGGTTCTCAATCGATTCCGATTTTCCCGTCTCCGTATCGACGAAGACGAAGTAAGGTGCCCGGCCGAACCGCTGCTCGACCGGAGCGTCCGCGCCTGCTGCACGTGCTGTGATACCGATTATCATGCAAATAGACTCCTCTGAGGGTTTTTGCTCATATGAGTATAATACTATGGATGGTACTACCGCGTCACGCAAGGGAGATAGCGTCCGCCGGGCACTCGTCCACACAGGTTCCGCAGTCCACGCAGAGTCCGGGGTCGACCTTCGCCCTGCCGTCCTCCATGGTGACCGCGGCCGCAGGGCAGGCCGCCACGCACGTCTCACACCCGGTGCATACCTCCGGGTCAACCACCGCCGCCATGCTCAGTGTGCCCCGTCGCACTCCCCGCCGTCTTCATGGTGACAGGAACTCTTCCCCGGCGAGAGACGGCCGGCGATATAGTCCTGCGCGATATAGTCGACGTTTCCACCGATACCGAGAAGAACCTCGATATCGTTTCCGTGGAAGAGTTCAACGGCCCGCGGTCCCATTCCCCCGGCGATGATCAGGTCGACCCCGTGCTCCGCGAGGAAGACCGGAAGTCGCCCGGGTTCGTGGCCGGGGCTCGGAAGGTCGTCCCTCCGGTAGATGATCGACTCCTCCACGTCAAATATTGCATACCCTTCACAATGCCCGAAGTGTTCGGATACCCGGTTGCCGTCCTGTGCAATCGCAATTCTCATGGTTTCACCTGGTCCTGCGGCCCCGTGCAGGAGATGAGCCGCATACGAACATACTACACATAAGCGCGAAAGTAAGTAAAACCACCTATCGTACCATCCGGGAGGAGTGCCGGACCGGGGAACCTTTTTTAAGGCGAGCGACACCCTGCGGTGTAGTTGCAGAAACTTGGTGAGACTGATGGTTCAGCCTTTAGATATCGAAGAATACCGGAACGTCTACGAGCCGGAAAAGGTAGAATGTGCCAGCACCGGGGAAATGAGGCCGATGGAGGAGATCATCGGCCAGGAACGGGCGCTCAGGGCGCTGAAGTTCGGCCTCGAGATCCGGGAGAAGGGGTTCAACGTCTATACCGCGGGCGCCCAGGGCACCGGGCGGATGACCGCCGTCAGGAGTTTCCTCGACGAACTCGCCAGGGCCAAGCCCCGGGCAAGCGACTGGGTCTACGTCCACAACTTCCAGGACCAGTACGAGCCCAACGCCATCGCCCTCCCGGGGGGGAAAGGGCCCCGGTTCAGGGAAGATATGAAGCGGTTCATCGAAGAGGCCCGGCAGGCGCTTCCCCGGGCGTTCGAGAGCGAAGAATACGCCAAACGGCGGGATGAAACCCTCCAGTCGCTCCAGGGGAACAGGACCGACCTCATCGCCCGGATCAACCAGCGCGCCCAGGAGGCGGGGTTCGTCATCCAGATGAGCCCTATCGGCCTCCTGACCATCCCGGTCATCAACGGGAGACCGGTCCCCGAGGAGGAGTTCATCAACCTCCCGGACGAGGTGCGGGCGGAGGTTCAGCGGCGGCGGGACGCCCTGAACGCCGAACTCCGGAGCACGCTCCGGCAGGTGCAGGATATCGAGCGGCAGGGGGCCGAAGCGGTCAAGAACGTGAATCACGACATCGCCCTCTACGCGATCGGCAACCTCGTCGCCGAACTCAAGGAGAACTACGCCGACGTCCCGGAGGTTCCGGCCTACATCGACGCCGTCCAGAACGACATCCTCGAGAACCTCCAGGCCTTCCTCGGGGTCCCCGAGCAGCCGGGCGCCCCGCCCCAGTTCCAGGCCTTCATCCGGGAACTCCCGTTCCGGAAGTACGAGGTGAACGTCGTCGTGGACAACGCCGGCACGGAGGGCGCACCGGTGATCGTCGAGCAGAACCCCACCTTCCAGAACCTCCTCGGGAAGATCGAGAAGGAGGTCCAGTTCGGCATCTTCACGACCGACTTCACGATGATCCGGCCGGGCTCGCTGCATAAGGCCAACGGCGGCTACCTCATCCTCGACGTCGAAGACCTCCTGCGCACCCCTCTCTCCTGGGACGGGCTCAAGACGGCCTTAAAGACGGGGGAAGCCGTCATCGAGGAGCCGGGAGAGCGGATGGGGTTCATCACGGCAAAGACGATCAAGCCCGAGCCCATCCCGCTCGATATCAAGGTGGCCCTCATCGGGACCCCGATGATCTACCAGCTCCTCTACCGGATGGACCCCGACTTCAAGGAACTCTTCAAGGTCAAGGCAGACTTCGACATCGTGATGGAACGAAACGACGAGAACGCCGGGAAGTATGCCGACTTCATGTGCAACCTTGTCCGGGAGGAGAACCTCCGGCACCTGGACCGTGAGGCGATCGCCCGGGTGATCGAGTACGGGTCAAGACTCGCCGCGGACAGGGAGAAACTCTCGACCCTATTCGCCGCCGTCGCGGACCTCATCCGGGAGGCGAACTTCTACGCCGCGAGCGACGGCGCGGAGCAGATCCAGCGGCAGCACGTCATGAAGGCGATCGATGAGAAGGTCTACCGCTCGAACCTGATCCAGCAGAAGATCGAGGAGTACATCCGGCGGGGGATCTTCCTCATCGAGACCGAGGGGGAGAAGATCGGCCAGGTGAACGGCCTCTCGGTCATCGGCCTCGGGGATTTCGCCTTCGGCCGGCCGTCGAAGGTGACCGCGAGCATCGGGGTCGGCCGCGAGGGGATCATGGACATCGAGCGGGAGGCGGCGCTCGGCGGGCCGATCCACACGAAAGGCGTCCTGATCATCAGCGGCTACCTCAACAACAACTACGCGAGGGACAAGCCGCTCGGCCTCTCGGCCCGGCTCGTCTTCGAACAGAGTTACGAGGGGATCGAGGGTGACTCCGCGTCGAGCACCGAGCTCTACGCCCTCCTCTCGGCGCTCTCCGGGCTTCCCCTGAAGCAATACCTCGCCGTCACGGGCTCGGTGAACCAGAAGGGCGAGGTCCAGGCGATCGGCGGCGTGAACGAGAAACTTGAGGGGTTCTTCGAGGTCTGCAAGGCCAAAGGGCTCAACGGGAACCAGGGAGCGCTGATCCCGGCAAGCAACGTCCAGAACCTGATGCTCAAGGAGGAGATCGTCGAGGCCGCGAAGGCCGGGAAGTTCCGGATCTACCCGATCCGGACGATCGACGAGGGGATCGAGGTCCTGACAGGCGTCCCGGCGGGCACCCGGCGGGAGGATGGGACCTACGAGGAGGGGACCGTGAACTACCTGGTCGACCGGCGGCTCCGGGAGATGGCCGAGACGCTCAAGGGGTTCCAGCCGATGACGAAGTGACCGGAATGGAGCGGAGACGGTCGGTCTACATGGACCATGCGGCGACGACGCCGACACGGCCGGAAGTCGTCGAGGCGATGCTCCCCTACTTCTCGGAGCGGTTCGGGAACCCCTCCTCACTCTACGCCCTCGCCCGGGAGGCGAAGGAGGCGGTGGAAGAAGCGCGGGAACGGGTAGCAGCGGCGATCGGCGCGAACCCCGAAGAAGTTTTCTTCACCTCGGGCGGCACGGAGGCCGACAACTGGGCGGTCAAGGGAGTGGCGGCGGCGAGCCGGAAGAAGGGCGATCATATCGTCACCTCCGCAATCGAGCACCACGCCGTCCTCCACCCCTGCCGGAGCCTCGAGAAGCGGGGCTACCGGGTCACCTACCTCCCCGTCGACGAGTTCGGCCGGGTGGACCCGGCCTCCGTCGAGGAGGCGATCACGGATAAGACCGTCCTCGTCTCGGTGATGGCCGCGAACAACGAGATCGGGACGATTCAGCCGATCCGCGCGATCGCGGGAGTCGCCCACGACCACGGTGTCCCGTTCCACACCGACGCCGTCCAGGCGATCGGAGCCTTCCCGGTGGATGTCGAAGAGATGGGGGCCGACCTCCTCGCCATCTCCGCCCACAAGTTCGGCGGCCCGAAGGGGACGGGAGCGCTCTATGTCAGAAAGAAGACCCGGATCGGGACGTTCATGGACGGCGGGGCGCAGGAGCAGGGCCGGCGGGCCGGGACCGAGAACGTTCCCGGGATCGTGGGGCTCGGGCGGGCGATCGAACTTGCGGTCGCCGGGATGCCCCGGAACGCCGCCCGGCTTGCCACGATGCGGGACCGGCTGATCCGGGGGATCCTGGAGACGATCTCCGGTACCCGGTTAAACGGTCACCCGGTCGAGCGGCTCGCAAACAACGTCAACGTCGCGTTCCGCTACGTCGAGGGGGAGTCGATCCTCCTCATGCTCGACGCCCGCGGGATCGCCGCCTCGACGGGGAGCGCCTGCACCTCGGCGTCGCTCGAGCCCTCGCACGTCCTGACCGCCTGCGGTCTCCCGCCCGAGCACGCTCACGGCTCGCTCCGGCTCACCCTGGGGCCCCGGAACACCGACGACGACGTCGAATACGTCCTCGAGGCCCTCCCGGGGATTATCGGGCGCCTGCGAGAGATGTCGCCGGTTCGGGAGGCGACCTGATGGCCGGCATCTTCAAGGCCTACGACATCCGGGGACGCTACCCGGACGAGCTCGACGAGGCAACGGCAGAGAGGATCGGGAACGCCTTCGTCCAGCTCCTTGCGGCGGAGCGGGTCGTCGTCGGGCGGGACATGCGGCTCTCGTCCGCGTCGCTTGCCCGGGCGTTTACGAGAGGCGCGATTGCAGGCGGGGCGGAGGTCGCCGATATCGGGATGGCGAGTACGCCCCTCCTCAACTACGCGGTCATCGCCGGAGGGTTCGACGGCGGCGCGATGGTGACGGCCTCCCACCTCCCGGGGGAGATGAACGGGTTCAAACTCGCCCGGGAGAACGCTATCCCTCTCTCCGGCGACCGGGATCTGCCGCTTCTCGAGACGAGGGTCGATGAGCAACCGGCAACCCGGGCCGGCGGGTCCTGCCGGCGGGTCGAGATGCTGGACGCCTACATCGGGAAGGTGGCCGGGTTCGTCCGGGCGCCGAAACCGCTCACGGTTGTCGTGGATGCCGGGAACGGGATGGCCGGGCCGGAGGTGCCCCGGCTCTTTGAGCGGGTCCCGGCATGGCGCCTGGTGCCGCTCTACCTCGAGCCCGACGGGCGGTTCCCTCACCACCACGCAAACCCGCTCGACCCCGGGACCACCCGGGAGCTCCGGGACCGGGTCGTCGCGGAGGGCGCTGACATGGGGGTTGCGTTCGACGGCGACGGCGACCGGTGCGGGTTCATCGACGAGCGGGGCGAGCGGGTCCGGGAGGACCTGGTGACCGCGCTCATCGCGGAGTTCCTGCTCGAGGAGAACCCGGGGGCGACGATCCTCTACGATCTGCGGTCGAGCCGGGCCGTTCGCGAGGCGATCGAGCGGGCCGGAGGGCGGGGCGTCCGCTCGAGGGTCGGCCACGCCTTTATCAAGGCCCTGATGCGGGAGGAAGATGCCCTCTTCGCCGGGGAACTCTCCGGGCACTACTACTACCGGGAGATGGGCTTTGTAGACAACGGGCTCCTCACGATGGTCCGGATCGCGAACCTCATCGCCGCCAGCGGCCGGCCGCTCTCCGAACTCGTCCAGCCGCTGGACCGCTACCCCTCGACCGGGGAGATCAACCTCCGGGTAAGCGAACCGGCGGCAGTGCTCGCGGTGCTCTCGGCGCGCTACCACGACGCGGAGCTTGACAGACTCGACGGGCTGACGGCGACCTATCCCGACTGGTGGTTCAACATCCGCCGCTCACACACCGAGCCGGTGGTGCGGCTGAACGTGGAGGCGGAGACAGGGAGTCTCCTCGATGAGAAGAAGCGGGAGGTCCTCTCGGTCATCCGCGACGCCGATGAGGCGGCGAGAGAGGCGTAAGGGCCGGAGTTCGAGCACCTGGCGGTGTTCACGCTCCTGTCCCAAAAACGCTTCGCGTTTTCTCATGCTCCTGCCGTTCCGGCAGTCGCACCCTACGGCTCGTCGCAACTCGAAAACGCTTCGCGTTTTCTCGTGCACCCGCCGTTCCGCCGGATGCATGCCCCACACAGTAGATTCGTTCGGTTCTTCGCCGGCCGGGAAGGCGCCGTTAATCCATCGGTCCGGTGGGAAGAGCACGATGGCCGGCAGCCGCAACTTATAAGTATCCGATATCCCACTGTTGCCCGGCAGGCTGCAGCTTGCAACCGAAGCGGGGTTGGGTGGAGCGCCCGGAAACCGTTATCCGGGGAAAAAAGAGCCGAAATGCAACGGACACCCAACCCTCGAGGAAGGCAGAACAGGTATTGATGTGGTGATGATAATGGCGGAACAGCAGCAGATGGAGTCCCGGCCCTGGCAGGAGACCATGGTCCGGAAGACAAACAACCAGGAGGAGCAGTTCAACCCTGACAAGATCAGGAGGTCGGTGCAGAACGCCGGAGCAAACCAGCAACTGGCGGACGAGATCACCCAGCAGATCCAGGGGAGCACGCACAGCGGGATGACGACCACCGAGATCGACAACAGTATCCAGGAG
>JAEZIP010000079.1:0-8100 GCA_023436625.1 Methanobacteriota archaeon
CCATAGGCCAACCCATCGTCCTCACCAAAGCCAAACTCCACGCCCACCGCCTGCCTGTCCAGAAAGTTCATCACCTCAAGCCACATCTTGCCGCTGAACTCTACCTCCCAGCGGGCGTAAATGTAGAATTCGTCGTCGATCCGGATGTAATCGGACGGGTTTGCCATTGTGATGCCGCCCCGCGGGTCACTCAGCTCCACCAGCGTGGAGCAAACCACACTGGGGAAAAAGGTGAGCAGCTCAGCGCCGTTGTCATACTGCCAATGCAGGCCGCGCCCCTCGATGCGGTTTGTCGTGGTGTGCAGCTTCTCCGGCCTTTCGTTACCGCCAAAGTCTGCCCAACCGAAGTGGTAATGCCGCTGGATCTCCCGGGGGATGCTGCGCGTGCCGGTGGGCGGCCTCGTGCCGGCCAGGTCACCGCCCACGGGCACCTCAATGCCGAACCATGTCTCAAAGGCGGTGAGCGCATGGGTGCGCGTGTCGATGACCAGGTGCCACCCCCGCGGCGTGCACGGGATCAAATGCGTGAGGAGGATAACCGGGCCAAGCGTTATGGCGGAATAAGGCGCCTCATGGCTCACGCCGTTTTCGATCACGGTCAGCCGGCCCCCGTCAAGTATGCTGTATTCCAACTGGGCAGGGGCGTATTGGCCCTCCAGCCGGGCAGAAAACGACCATCCGGCGAGGCTGCCGCAGATAAGGCCATCGGCCTTGGGCTTCTCCGCAACCTTCCGGTTGATCTCCGCGTCGCTCATTGGATTGAATTTGGTGAAAAACATCGATCGGCACTTCCGTTTCCTTGTGTTCATACAAATTATAGACCAACTCAACCGCGGAAAAAAGAACATATGGCGGCCTTATGCGTTTCTATTGTATCAGGAATATATTGACATTTTTTCAACTTTCATCCACAACCACAAAACAAAACTGCCCCTTTGTGCACAAACACACCGCCAACCTCGCTAAAACCCGCATCAATCCTGAGATTGCGGCCTGCAACCAGATATCGTTATATCGTCAGGTTGGCATGTCACCACAAGGTGGGGGTTATCCACCGCTTTTGTTGACAAACCTGTGCATTCATTTCTTTAACTATCCATATTAAAAACAATCCATACACAACCCGTCTCTCCCGACATATCAAATCAACTATATGTAGTATGAACAAGCTCCACTCTCCGGCTCATGTTGCGATATTCTAACCACAACCTTATCCACATTATTTTCTTTGCGTATGTTTATACAAGGTGGCAACTTGTGGTTAAATAACAAAAACCTAGTAAACAAGCCATATTCAGGCAACATATTCTAAATATTGACATATTTATTGCGATGAATTACAATCAGACTACTCGAGGTCATTCCTCAAATTCCCATAGTGCCGGCATGGTGCATAACCCCGGTGTGAACAGGTGCACAGCTATGACGACGCCGCAGACCATCGCTGCAGGCGCGGCACTTTTGGTGTTCGCGGCTCTGCTGCTCTTCTCGCGAAGCTTGAGGATCAGACCCTGGGTGATTGCCCTTGCCGGTCTGGTCGGCTTTGGCTTGGCAATCATGATGGGCTTGCTGGTGAACCGCGTGGGATCCTTTGAGGATTTTGTGACAGGCATGGCCCTTCTGGCCGCCGGCGGCGTGCTGCTGTTGGTGGCGGTGAATCTGATCTCCCGCCGGAGCGCTTCGGCAGGCAGGCTCTACGCCCCGCCAGGCGGCGCGAAAATGATCCCCGCCACTCGGGAAGGCCGGGCCCCCAAAGCCAAGCCGATGGCACTGAACGAAGCCCAAAGCAGAGAAATGGCCATGCTGACCCAGCCCTCCGCAGCGGAGCAGCGGGAGTCTGAGCCACTCGCATCAGAAGCCGAGGCAGAAACCGGCATGACGCCACCAATCCTGGCTGGCCCAATGCCCGAGGAGCCTCATGACGAGTCTGCACAAGACAAGGCAGGCGCAGTGCCGCAAAAAGACGCGCGGCAGGAGTGTGCAGAGGCACAGCCGGCGGAAGAACCGGCAGCGGCCACTATGGAGCCCGCAGCCGGAGACAACCAGCAAAGTGAGGACTTAGGTCTTGATATAGCCCCGGAGGCCGGAAGCAAGGCGGAAGAAGAACCGGAAGCCACGCAGGCTGCAGCAGAACCGGAGGCGGAGTTCGCAGAAACAGCCGCCCAGCAGGAATCCAGGGAAGAAGAGATTAAGAGGCTGGACAAGCTTTTCCGCGAGGAGCAGGAGCGCCTGGCCCGTGAGGCCGAGGAGCGCATCCTGGAGGAAGCGAGGCTTGCCCGTGAAGAAGAGGCCCGCAAGGCCGAGAAGCACCGGGTGCTGAAAGAGGAAGTGCGTATCGCCGAGCGGGAGCGGAATGCCCGGCAGGAGGAACGCCGCCGAAAGGAGCAGGACCGGCATGCCCGCAAGGAGGAAGAACGGCGCTTGAAGCAGGAAAAACAGCAGGAGGCAGTGGCAGCCGAGGAGGCTCAGCTGATCCGCGAGAGGATACAGGCCGAGAAGCAAAGAGTAGCCGAGCAGGAAGCACAGCGCCAGCAGGAGCAGGAAACAGCGGAGAAGGCCACAGAAAAGGCCGTGGAAAAGGTATTCGCCGCGCTGCCGGTTGAGCAGGATGAAGACGCCCGGTGGCAGTCGGAGCAGGAACGGTTGGCAAAAGAGCTGGAAGCCCGCCGCGAGAGCCAGCGCAAGGCCGCTGAGGAAGAAGCGGCCTGGCTGGAGGAGCAGCAACGGCTGGCCCGAGAGGCCGAAGCGCTGCAAACCGCCCGGCAGTTGGCCGCAGAGGAAGCCCAACGGCTTCAGCAGGAGCAGGAGCGCCTGGCGCAGGAAGCAGAAGAACGCCGGCTGGAGCAGGAGCGCGTGGAGCGTGAGGCTGAGGTGGCCAGGCTCGAACGGGAACGCCTGGAGCAGGAAGCCGAGGAGATCCGCAAAGAGCAGGAGCGCCTGGAGCGCGAAGCAGAAGCACGCCGCCTGGAGGAAGAGCGCATGGCGCGCGAGCAGGCTGAGCGAGAGGAAACCGCACGGCGTGAAGCAGAAGACTCTATCAGAGCCGGCGAAGCGATGGCCGCCCAGGGCCGGCTGCCCGACGCGCTGCGCACGCTGGAGCACGCTGCCAAAATGGATGTGCAGGATGAATTGAGGGCGCGGGCCACTGTAGCCATTGTGGAAACGCTGCTGGCCATGGGCTGGAAGGCCGAGGCCATGAAGAAACTACAGGCCATGAAAGGGATTTCGATGGATCCGGCTGACCGCAAACGGCTGGACGCCATCCTCAGAAAAGCGATATAACCAAATGAATTTACCGGGCTCAGCCCGGCCAGGAGGTCAGACAATGCGGAAAGTCTCTGAAATCAAACTGCTGCCGGTGCTCTCCATTGCCGATGGCGCCAATGTGGAGAAGGTGAGCCGCGTGGCCATCAACCCCACCACAATGAAGATCGAGTATCTGGCCTTCGCCGGCACCCCATGGTATGAGCCCCAGGCGGTGCTGCACTGGTCCAAGGTGCGCGCCGTGGGCAAAGACATGCTCACCATCAAGAGCCGCAAGGACATTGGCCCAGTCAACGAGGAGCTTCGCCGCACACTGGGCCGCACGATGGAGATCATCGGTCTGGATGCGATCGATTCCTCCGGCCGGATCCTGGGCGTGGTGGCGGACCTTATCGTGGATGAAACCGCAGGAGAGCTCCGCAAGATCGTGCTCAACGACGGCACGGCGCTGGACGTGGCCTCTGTGGTGACGATCGGTGCTGCCGTGATCACCGAAGGAAGCGCCGCGGAAGAGGAAGCTGCCCCCGCCTTTAGTGAGAATGATTTCCTGCTGGGCAAAATCACCGCGCAGGACATCGCCGACGAGCAGGGCAATGTGATCATCGCCGCAGGCACCGTGATCTCCGACAAGGAGATTGAGGCGGCCAAGGCCGGCGGAGCCCTGTATGACCTGGTCACCGGCGTGAAGTAACCACACCCCGGCCAATCAGCCCAAACCCACACCAAACCACCGGAGCAGCGATTCGATGAGGGATTTCACCGCACCCCATATGCGCCCGCAGCAGAGCAGGTCCGCGTCGCCAAAGGCACGCCGGAACCTGTTCGCGCGCGTGCTTGGCATAGGCTATCAGGCTGAGGCAGGGGTGCTTCATCCCGTGCGGCAAAAGCCGGCGGGCCGAAGAGTGCGCCCCAATGGCGGCTTGGAGCTATTGGCCGCCATATTGGTAGCCGTAGTGTTTACAGCCTGTGGCGCAGTGTATTACTGCTCTGAGTTGCTCAACGTGCAAGACGGCATTTTTTACCACAATGTGACCGTTGACAATGTGGATGTGGGCGGAAAAACCAAGGAAGAGGCGCTGGCCCTGTTTGCCGGCGACCGCTCCGTGCCAAAGCTTGGCGTGACGGTGGAAATCGATGGCAGGAAGTGGGATATCCGCTCCGCTGACGTTGACGCCAGTTACAATCTGGACGAGGTGATGGCCCAGGCATTGGCAGTGGGCCACGAAGGCGGCGTGCTGAAGCGCCTGGCCGAGATCCTCAAATTGCGCAATGAGGCGGCCAACTTCCCGCTTTCCGCCACCTACAATGAAAGCAAATTGCACGAGATCGCTGTAGAGATCACGCGGGAAACGAGCCTTGCCCCCACAAACGCAGCGCTGCAGTTTTTCCCGGCGGCTGACCCCTGCTTTGTGTATTCTGAGGAAAAGCCGGGCCGCGACGTGGACGCCGAAGAGCTCTACACCCAAATGAAAGCAAGTATGGACACCGGCACCATCGCGGTGCTGAGCATGCAAAGCAAGGTGCTGCAGCCCCATGAAACGATGCAGCAGCTGAAAGACCGCACCCAGATGATCGGCACATTCACCACGGCTCTGAAGCCGAACGTGGTGCGCACCGGCAACGTGCTGCTGGCCGGCGATGCGGTCAATGGCACGGTGCTGGAGCCCGGCGAGGAGTTTTCGTTTAACCAAACCACCGGCGAGCGCACAAAAGCCCGTGGCTACGGTGACGCGCCGACCATTTCCGGCGGCCAGCTGGTGGATGCCCCCGGCGGCGGCGTGTGCCAGGTATCCACCACGATCTACAACGCGGCGCTGCTGGCAGGGCTGGAAATTGTGGAGCGCCACAACCACACCTGGCCGTTGACTTATGCCGAAGCAGGCCGCGACGCCACAGTGGATTGGGGCAGCAAAAAAGACCTGCGCATCCGCAACAGCACAGACAAACCGGTTTACCTGCTGTTCAGCGTGGACACTGCAAAAGCCTTGGTCACAGCGGAGTTTTACGGCCTTCCCGGCATTGAATCGATCACCGTGGTGGCTGAAGGTCTTGAGACGATCACACCACCCAAGCCGCTGAAATACAGCAACGCCAGCAAACCCATCGGCTGGACCAAAACAATCACACCGGCGCGCAACGGTTGCCGGGTGAAAATCTACAGGATATTCACAAATGGCGAAGAGGTCCACCGGGAGCTTGTCTCAGAGGACTATTATCCGCCTCAGCGAGGTGAAATCGAGATCGGTACACAAGCCCCGCCTGGCAATGACGACAACAAGTAGCCGCGGGGTTTTGTGCTATTCAAGTCTCCCATCAAAACACATGAATCACACCGGAGGATCCCAATGTCTTGCTCCCGCACCAGCAATCTCGGCCAGGAAAACCAGTGCAAATGCACATTTACCGATTGTGACAAATGGGGCAAGTGCTGCTCCTGCGTGCTGTTTCACCGCACACAGGGCGGTGTGCCCGGCTGCTTCTTTACCGAAGAAGCGGAAAAGACCGGCAACCGGGATGTGGATTACTTTATCCAGCACATCGGCGTGCCGATGAAAGAAACACACTGAGGCAACGAATGCTTATGCGGGACATAAGACGTCCCTGCGGGACACTTGTCAACCGCATGGCAATTGGTATATAATTCTCGCGATGGAAGACGCTATATCAAATCAGAATGGTTATTTTCAAATTCAGGAGGTATAGATCATGGCAATCAAGGTTGGCATCAACGGTTTCGGGCGCATCGGCCGCCTGGTGTTCCGCGCGGCGATGGAGAGCGGCAAGGTGGAGGTTGTGGGCATCAACGACCCCTTCATGACGCTGGACTATGTGGCCTATATGCTGCGTTATGACTCCATCCATGGCAAGTTCCAGGGCGACATCTCCTTCACAGCCGACAAGCTTGTGGTGAACGGCCACGAAATCAGCTTCTTCGCCGTGAAGAACCCGGACGAGATCCCGTGGAAGGATTGCGGCGCCGAATACGTGGTGGAATCCACCGGCGTGTTCACCGCCCAGGACAAGGCTTCGCTGCACCTGAAGGGCGGCGCCAAGAAGGTCGTCATCTCCGCCCCCGCCAAGGACAAGGAAGCCCCCACCTTCGTGATGGGCGTGAACCACAAGGATTACGCAAGCAACATGACCGTGGTCTCCAACGCCAGCTGCACCACGAACTGCCTGGCCCCCCTCACCAAGGTCATCAACGACGCGTTCGGCATTGAGGAAGGCCTGATGACGACCGTGCACAGCACCACCGCCACCCAGAAGACGGTGGACGGCCCCTCCGCCAAAGACTGGCGCGGCGGCCGCGCTGCCTCCAACAACATCATCCCCAGCAGCACAGGCGCCGCCAAGGCCGTCACCCTGGTCATCCCCGAGCTCAAGGGCAAGCTCACCGGTATGAGCTTCCGCGTGCCCACGCTGGATGTGTCCGTGGTGGACCTCACCGTCAAGCTCAAGAAAGCCACCACCTATGAGGAAATCTGCAAGGTCGTGAAGGACGCCAGCGTTGGCGAGCTCAAGGGCATCCTGGGCTACACTGACGAAGACCTGGTCTCCACCGACTTCATCCATGATCCCCGCACGTCGATCTTCGACGCCAAGGCCGGCATCATGCTGAACCCCACCTTCGTGAAGCTGGTTGCCTGGTATGACAACGAGTGGGGCTATTCCAACAAGGTTGTGGACTTGATTAAGTATATGGCTTCTGTGGACGCGAAGGCGTAAGCAACAAGCTCATTGAAACACAAAACCGGCCTGGGTAACCAGGCCGGTTTTTAATTGAATTTGCTTTTGTTCATCTTTATAATGATCATTGAATGGTACTAAACAACTATTCGGGAGATAAGCCATGCGGAAACCGATAAAACTCTTGATCGTGTTATTTGCATCTACTCTATTGTTCGCTGCATGTGTCAATCCAAGCGTTACAAACATCGATACAGATGAAGCCAAAACACTGATCCAAAATGTGAAAGAGCTCGATCCATCCATAGAAAAGGTAAAAATCATTTACTCCAGGCAGTCATATGCGCCAGAATTCATCAGTATTGATGTGTTTTGCCGCAATCAACCGGCTCAGAAGATTGTTGACTTGATTTTGGATCATACGAAGCAGTTCATTACCGTTGAGAACGTGAATAGAATGAAACTCCCATCATCAGTCGATGTGGATGTATTTCTACGCATCCATACTGACAATGAAAAAGACGAGCCATTCGTTCAATACTCAACAACATACTATAAGTCCAATGATCATACTGATGACTCACCCGAAAATATTGACGGCTTTCAAACGTGGGTGAAAGGCGAACAGCCAGATTGAGTGCAATAAACTCACATGCTAAACTGTTCGTTTGCATAGCTGGTTGCCTGGTATGACAACGAGTGGGGCTATTCCAACAAGGTCGCGGACCTCATCGAGTATATGGCTTCTGTGGACGCGAAGGCGTAAGCAACAAGCTCATTGAAACACAAAACCGGCCTGGGAAACCAGGCCGGTTTTTTTATCCATAATCGCGATGTCTTGTTCCCATCATGTTCTACCCATTCAACATCTCCTCATAAACAAAACACTCCGCAATGTGATCATTGACCATGCCTGTCGCTTGCATGAATGCATAAATAATGGTCGAACCAACAAACTTAAAGCCCCTCTTTTTCAAGTCTTTGCTGATCATATCGGAGAGCGGAGTGCTTGCAGGCAAGTCATTGTGTTTCTCCCAATGGCCTATAAGAGGCGCATCATTCACATATCCCCATATGAATTTGTCAAAGCTCCCATATTCTTCTGCAACTTTCAAGAATGCCCTGGCATTGCTCACAGCCGCTTGGATT
>JAEZIP010000073.1:0-6129 GCA_023436625.1 Methanobacteriota archaeon
TGCAGGTCGGGTCGGGGCTGCGGAACTCGACCCGGGTGCTGTTGCCGCGCGGCGCCGGGACCCGGACAAGTGCCGACCGGTTGCTGGCGCTCCAGCTGACGTAGCAGGGCGCCTCGTAGCCGGGGACGAGGCGTTTGTAGGAGTTGATCGTCGGGTTCGCGACCCGGGTGATGGCCGGCGCGTGCTTGAGCAGCCCGCCGATGAAGTGCATGCAGGTCTTTGAGAGCTGCAGCGGGGCATCCGCGTCGTAGAAGGCATTCTTACCATCCTTGGCGAGCGAACAGTTCACGTGCATCCCGCTCCCGTTGATACCGTAGATGGGCTTCGCCATGAACGAGGCGTGCAGACCGCGCATCAGCGCCATCGTCTTGACCGCGAACTTGAAGGTCACAACACGGTCGGCAGTCGTCAGGGCGTCGCTGTACTTGAAGTCGATCTCGTGCTGGCTCTCGGCGACCTCATGGTGCGACGCCTCGATCTCGAACTCCATCTCGGTCAGGGCGAGGATGACCTCGCGTCGGACGTCCTCCGCAAGGTCGGTCGGCGCCAGGTCGAAGTAGCCTCCGACGTCCTGGAACTGCGTCGTCGGCCGGCCTTCGAGCATCTTAAAGAGGAAGAACTCCAGCTCCGGGCCGGTGTTGAAGACATACCCGTCCTTCGCCGCATCCGCCATCACCGTGCGGAGGACGTGCCGCGGATCGCCCTCGAAGGGCTTCCCGTTCGGTTTGCAGACATCGCAGATAAACCGGGCAACCCCGTTCTCGCGGGGCCGCCAGGGCAGGTGGGCGTAGGTGGAGGGGTCGGGTCTGAGCACCATGTCGGACTCCTCGATCCGGACGAACCCCTCGATCGACGACCCGTCAAGACCGATGCCGTCGGTCAGGGCCTTTTCAGCCTGCTTCGCCGGGACGGCGACGTTCTTGGGCAGCCCCAGGAGGTCGGTGAACTGCAACCGGAGGAATCGAATATTGTCCTGTTCGATACGCTCGAGCATCGCTGAGATGATCTCGGGAGACATATGGAAGGAAACTTCCTTCCGATAGTATTTATACATGGCGGATTAACATCTATCAGAGCGTTCCTCAACCGCCCCGGGAGGTGCGGGAGGGGAGCGGGTCGACTGTGATGGTAATGTGCGGCATAATAGGCGTAATGGACAAAAAACGCCGGACAATGGATGGTTCCGGCATCCGACAGGCCCTCTCCATGATGAATGAGCGCGGCAGCGGCGAGGGGGCGGGGTACGTAGCCTACGGCATCTACCCCGACTACCGGGATTGCTACGCCCTCCATGTCTTCTTCGACAACATCCGTGAGAACAAAGCGGACCTCGACGCGGCGCTCGCGCAGTGGGGGACGATCGAGCACGACGAAGCGATCCCCACCTACGACCAGCCGAACCTCCGGGCGGTCCACACCCCCTGGCGATACTTCTTCAAGCCCGATCCCTCTCTCGCGCCGGCAAGCACGTCACCGGAAGACGATATCGTCAGCGCCCTGGTGATGCGGGTCAACACCGCCCGCCGGGGCGCTCTCATAGTCTCCTCCGGAAAGAACCTAGGCGTCTTCAAGGCCGGGGGATGGCCCGAAGATGTGGCGGACTTCTACCGGATCGAGAACTACGAGGGCTACACCTGGCTTGCGCACAACCGTTACCCGACGAACACCCCCGGCTGGTGGGGCGGTGCGCACCCGTTCAACCTCCTGGGCTGGAGCGTCGTGCATAACGGCGAGATCACCTCATATGGAACGAACCGGAGGTATATCGAGAGTTTCGGCTACACCTGCACGATGTTCACCGACACCGAGGTTGTTGCCTACCTCATCGACCTCCTGATGCGGCGGCACGGTCTGGATGTCGACTTTGCGGTCCGTGCGCTCGCCCCACCATTCTGGGAGGAAGTCGACCGGATGCCGGAGGCCGAACGGGAATGGAATCGTGCTTTGCGACTTACCTACGCGTCCGCGATGATGAACGGGCCGTTTGCCATCGTAGCCGCAGACGCCGATACGATGGTCGGGTTCACCGACCGGAGCAAACTCCGCCCGATGGTCGTCGGCGAGTGCGCCGACCGCCTCTATATCTCAAGCGAAGAGGCGGCGATCCGGGCCATGGAACCGAAGATCGAATCGATCACCATGCCGGCTGCAGGAGAGCCGGTGATCGGGAGAGTTGCTCCGTGACGATCGGAAGTCTCCCGCCCCGGTACCGCATCAGCATCGACCCTGTCCGGTGCATGGAATGCGAACGATGCATCGAGAACTGCCCCTACGGCGTCTTTTCGCGGGACGGCGACCGGATCCGCGTCAACTCCCGGAACTGCACTGCCTGTCACCGGTGCATCGCCTGCTGTCCCCGGGACGCCATCAGCCTCGAGGAGCACCCCTGCGACTACCGGAGCCATCCTCTCTGGACCCGCGAGGCCCGGGAGGCGATCTACAACCAGGCGCGGACCGGCAGGATCATCCTTGCGGGGATGGGCAACGCGCTCGACTACCCGGTCATCTTCGACCGCCTGGTGCTGGATGCCTGCCAGGTCACGAACCCCAGCCTCGACCCGCTCCGCGAGCCCATCGAGCTCGTGACCCACATCGGGAAGAAGCCGACGAGGCTGGACCTCCGGCGACGGGAATACGGCGACGTCGAACTCCGGACACCGATAGCCCCGAACCTCCGGGTCGAGACCCCGATCATGATCGGGCATATGAGCTACGGCGCGATCAGCCTCAATGCCCAGGTGGCGATGGCGCGGGCGGCAAAAGGGGTCGGTACGTTCATGGGCACCGGGGAGGGCGGCCTGCACCAGGCTCTCTACCCCTACCAGGACCACATGGTCGTCCAGGTGGCGTCCGGCCGGTTCGGCGTGAACATCGATTACCTGGAACGCGGCGCCGCCATCGAGATCAAGATCGGCCAGGGCGCCAAGCCGGGCATCGGCGGGCACCTCCCGGGGGAGAAGGTCTGTGAGGAGGTCTCCAGAACAAGGATGATCCCGCAAGGGAGCGATGCAATCAGCCCTGCGCCGCACCACGACATTTACAGCATCGAGGACCTCGCCCAGCTCGTCCGGGCCCTCAAGGAGGCGACGGAGTGGAAGAAACCGGTCTTCGTCAAGATAGCCGCCGTCCATAACGCTGCCGCCATCGCCGCGGGCATCGCGCGATCCCCGGCCGATGCCGTCGTCATCGACGGGTTCCGGGGCGGAACGGGCGCGGCGCCGAAGGTCTTCCGCGATCACGTCGGGATTCCTATCGAAGCGGCGGTCGCGAGCGTGGACAGAAAACTCCGCGACCAGGGCATCAGGAACGAGATCTCGGTCATCGCGAGCGGCGGCATCCGGGGGAGCGCCGACGTAGCAAAGGCGATCGCTCTCGGGGCGGATGCGGTCTACATCGGTACCGCCGCGCTGGTGGCGATGGGATGCCGGGTCTGCGGGAACTGTTACCGCGGGCTCTGCCCCTGGGGGATCGCCACCCAGCGCCCCGACCTGGTCCAGCGCTTAAACCCCGACGCGGCATCCGAACAGGTCGCAAACCTGATCCATGCATGGACCCTGGAACTCGCCGAGTTGCTGGGTGCAGCGGGCATCAACAGCATCGAGAGCCTGCGGGGCAACCGCGACCGGCTCCGGGGCTATATGCTGGACGAGAGCCTGATGCAGGTGCTCGATGTCAGGCAGGTGGGGGCGTGAGCATCATGGTCAAACAGGTCGTGATCGATGGAAAAGGCGTGCACTACACTCCCTTAAACCAGCAGATCCGCAAAGCCGTGAAAGACGGCGCCGACGAGATCGTCGTCTCAAACGTTCTCGGCCAGCGGTTTATCGGCGACGGGCTCCGTGGCAACGTCACCATCCACGTCTATGGCGTCCCCGGCGGCGATCTCGCGATCTTCATGAGCGGGCCGACCATCATCGTCCACGGGAACGCAGAGCACGCACCCGGCAACACGATGGATGCCGGGAAAGTGGTGATCCACGGGAGCGCCGGCGACGCGGTGGCGCACAGCATGCGGGGCGGCAAAGTCTTCGTCCTCGGGGACATCGGCTACCGGGGCGGGATCCACATGAAGCAGTATGAGGCGCAAAGCCCCACACTGGTCGTCGGAGGATCCGCACAGACATTCCTCGGCGAATACATGGCGGGCGGGCTGCTGATCGTCCTCGGCCTGAACGGCC
Organism: Methanobacteriota archaeon; assembly: GCA_023436625.1. Taxonomy (GTDB): domain Archaea; phylum Halobacteriota; class Methanomicrobia; order Methanomicrobiales; family Methanoculleaceae; genus Methanoculleus. The sequence goes on from JAEZIP010000073.1 coordinate 4,179, forward strand.
CCGTAAAGGCCCGCGAGATCGGCAGCGGGATCCACGGCGGAGAGATCATCATCCGCGGTGACGTGGACGCCGCATGCCTTGCCACGGGGGCAACGAAGGTGCCGCTCACCGATGAGGACAGGGCAAGGATTGCCCCGGTCATCCGGGAGTTTGCAGGCGACTTCGGGCTCGACCCGGAACCACTGGTCAACGCGGAGTACACCCGGATCATCCCCGCGAGTGCAAGACCCTTCGTAGGGAAGTATACCTGGGAGTGATTGGCATGGAGATAAAGACGTTCAAGAATCTGGAGTCCGAGGTCTGGGCTACGGATCTCTGTTCCGGGTGCGGAGCATGCGTGGCGGTCTGCCCGGCGGACGCGCTCCGGTTCGCACCGGGGAAGACCGCGACACCGGTGAACATCGGCTACTGCAAGGCCGATAACGACGGCGTACCCTGCGGGGCATGCTACGCGGCCTGCCCGCGGGCCGACCTCGCATCGCAGGGGGAGATGCTCGGGTCGTACCGGGAGATCGTCGCGGCCCGGTCGGTATTACCCGTGGAGCAGAAGCAGAGCGGCGGGGCGGTGACGGCGATCCTCGCAAGCGCTCTCGATGAAGGGCTGATCGACGCGGTCGTCACGGTGACCGCCGATCCCTGGACCATGAAGCCGTCGTCGGCAGTGATCACCGCTTCAGAGGTGCTCGTCCGGCACGCCGGGAGCCGCTACTCCTGGTGGGTGCCGCTTCTCGCTTCCCTCAAGGAGGCGGTGGTCACCCGGAAGTACCGGCGGATCGCCGTCGTGGGCGTGCCCTGTGTGGCACGGGCGACGCAGACGATCCGGACGAGCGACCACGAACTCCTCAGACCCTACGCGAAGGCGATCCGGCTCGTGATCGGCCTCTTCTGCACGGAGATCTTCGACTACACGAACCTGATCGAAGGAAAACTGCAGTCCGATCTCCGGATCGACCCCTGGGAGATCCGGCGCCTGGACATCAAAGGGAGGCTGGACGTCTACCTGCAGGACGACCGGCAGATCTCCATCCCGCTCAAAGACCTGGAGGAGTCCGTCCGGCCCGGTTGCCGGGTCTGCACCGACTTTACGGCGGTCAGCGCCGATCTCTCCGCCGGGGCCGTCGGGTCGCCGGAAGGATACACGACGCTCGTCGTCAGGAACGATACCGGCAGCGGGTTCGTCGACCGGGCAATACGACGGGGAAAACTTGCAGCCGACGGCAGCGTCGACCTCCCCGCCATCGAGCGCCTGGCCGCCAGGAAGGCACTGCGCCGGTCTGATTAATACCTTTTTTTGCCGGCTGCGTGGCCGCTCCGTCCGTCACACTCGAACTCCGGCTCCCACCCTTCGGGCGCTCAAGCTCCGGACGTTGTCCGTCGCTACTCGCACTTACCGGTGCTCGAACTCCGGACTCGAAACTCTTCGGGTTTCTCAAGCTCCGGTTCTAACGAACCGTCGCACCCTCCGGCCCGTCGCAACTCGCACCTACCGGTGCTCGAACTCCGGCCCTCCGGCCCGTCGTTAAAAAAAATTAGTATGTTGCCAGGTAGCGATCGAGTTCCCAGGGGTGGACCATCGTCCGGTAGGCGTCCCACTCGGCTTCCGCGACGTTCGTGAGCGCCTCGACGACGTGGGGCCCGAGCGCTTTGCAGATGAGGTCGTCGGCGAGCAGGGCCCGGTGGGCCTCGGCAAGGTCGCCGGGCAGCGTCGCGATCCCGTCGCGCTCCCGCTCATTGGATGTCATGTGGTAGATGTTCTTGTTGACGCCGGCCGGGGGCTCGATCTCCTCCCGGATACCCTCCATCCCGGCCGCGAGCATCGCGGCAAAGGCGAGATACGGGTTGCAGGTCGGGTCGGGGCTGCGGAACTCGACCCGGGTGCTGTTGCCGCGCGGCGCCGGGACCCGGACAAGTGCCGACCGGTTGCTGGCGCTCCAGCTGACGTAGCAGGGCG
>JAEZIP010000074.1:0-9274 GCA_023436625.1 Methanobacteriota archaeon
TGCAGGTCGGGTCGGGGCTGCGGAACTCGACCCGGGTGCTGTTGCCGCGCGGCGCCGGGACCCGGACAAGTGCCGACCGGTTGCTGGCGCTCCAGCTGACGTAGCAGGGCGCCTCGTAGCCGGGGACAAGACGCTTGTAGGAGTTGATCGTCGGGTTGGCGAGCCGGGTGATGGCCGGCGCATGCTTGAGCAGCCCGCCGATGAAGTGCATGCAGGTTCGTGAGAGCTGCATGGGGGCGTCGGGGTCGTAGAAGGCATTCTTGCCGTCTTTAGCGAGCGAGCAGTTCACGTGCATCCCGCTCCCGCAGATACCGTAGATGGGCTTCGCCATGAACGACGCGTGCAGGCCGCGCATCAGCGCCATCGTCTTGGCCGCGAACTTGAAGGTGATGACGTTGTCCGCGGTGGGGAGCGCGTCGCTGTACTTGAAATCGATCTCGTGCTGGCTCTCGGCGACCTCGTGGTGCGACGCCTCGATCTCGAACCCCATCTCGGTGAGGGCGAGGATGATCTCCCGCCGGACATCCTCCGCGAGGTCGGTCGGCGCGAGGTCGAAGTAGCCCCCGACGTCCTGGAACTGCGTCGTCGGCCTCCCTTCGAGCATCCGGAAGAGGAAGAACTCCAGCTCCGGGCCGGTGTTGAAGACGTAGCCGTCCCGTGCCGCGTCTTCCATCGCCTGCCGGAGCACGTAGCGCGGGTCGCCCTCGAACGGCATGCCGTTGGCCTTGCAGATGTCGCATACGAAGCGTGCCTCTGCACACTCCCGGGACCCCCAGGGCAGGAGGGTGTAGGTTGAGAGGTCGGGCCTGAGTACCATGTCGGACTCCTCGATCCGGACGAACCCCTCGATTGACGACCCGTCAAACCCGATGCCACCGGTTAGCGCTTTCTCGGCCTGCTTGACCGGGATCGCGACGTTCTTGGGCAGCCCCAGGAGGTCGGTGAACTGCAGGCGAAGGAATCGGACGTTATCCTGTTCGATGCGCTCAAGCATTTCAGAAATGGCATCACGGGACATGTGGAATTCTACTTCATTCTGATGAAATAAATAGCTATTGAAGCAAGTATGCTTAAAGAGCGTCACCCCCGATGCATTCCTTCAGGCAGGGGACTCATCGCCGGAGAGCGGTATCGTCACGGACCTCGCGTTCCGGATAGGTGCGGCGTCCGGCGGCGCGCAGCCCCGGAGGGCGTACCCGGGAGAGAGATTCATCTGGTATGACCAATTATATTTGTATGAAAAGTATGAGTGTCCCGGCGCGGTCGAAGGCGATGTACCAGAACCGCCACACCGGCGCACCGGGGTCTGCACGAGGAGGAGACCGGCAATTACCTGCAATGCCGGCCGTTGCAGGCTTAGGATGAAATTGTACTGATGAGGTGACCGGAAATATGTTCCACGACCACCACCGCTGCCACGACCATGGCAGCAGAAAACACATCTTCGGGACGGTCAAGGTTGGCGAACGCGGCCAGATCGTCATCCCGAAAGAGGCACGCGAGATCTTCGATATCAAACCCGGTGACACGCTGATGATCCTCGGCGACGAAGAACACGGGATCGCCGTTGTCAAGGCGGAGAAGTTTCGCCGGATCGCAGAGGAGATGCTCCGGATCTTCGAGAAAGCGCCGGAAGAGCCGCCGGAAGAGTGACCGGGGAGTTACCCGAATGCACACGGATACATCACACCGAAGAACCGGATCCATGCCGGCCATACACGCCGATAACCTGACGAAATCCTTCGATGGTCTCGTCGCCGTCGACGGCATCTCGTTTTCCATCGCGAGCGGCGAGATCTTCGGACTGCTCGGCCCGAACGGGGCAGGAAAAACAACGACCATCTCCATGCTCTCGACGATGCAGAAACCCACCTCGGGCACGGCGACGGTCAACGGCCATGATATCGTGACCGGGGAAGACGATGTCCGAAAGTCCATCGGGATCGTCTTCCAGGACCAGAGCCTGGACGAGGAACTGACGGCATACGAGAACATGGACTTCCACGGCCGCCTCTACCGGATCGGCGGGGAGGAGCGCCGGGAGCGTATCGGCGAACTCCTGGCTCTGGTCGGGCTCGAAGACCGGAAAGACGACCTCGTCAAGACCTACTCGGGCGGCATGCGCCGCCGGCTCGAGATCGCCCGGGGACTGCTCCACGAGCCGAAAGTGCTCTTCCTGGACGAACCCACCCTCGGCCTCGACCCGCAGACGCGAAACCATCTCTGGGATTATATCGCGCGGTTAAACGACGAGAAGGGCATCACCATCATCCTCACCACCCACTACATGGAGGAGGCCGACCGGCTCTGCGACCGGGTGGCGATCATCGACCGCGGGGTGATCGTCGCGCTCGACACTACAGAGAACCTGAAAGCCTCGATCGGCGGCGACGTCGTCACCATAGCCTCGCCCGACCCCGGCGCAATCGCCGGCCTCCTGACCGCCCCGTGGGTCTCCGGGATCGAGCGTCACGACGGCTCGGTGACGATCCGGATGCAGGACGCCGACCGGCACATCCCCGGGATCGTGACGGACCTGCACCGGGGCGGAATCGGCATCACCTCGCTCTCGGTACGGAAACCGACGCTCGAGGACGTCTTCCTGCACTATACGGGGAGGACGATCCGCGAGGAGGAGGCGAGCGGCAAAGAAGCGATGCGCATGTTCCACCGGGCAGGGAGGCGATAGGCATGGATATCATCTATACAATCTGGCTGCGCAACATCAAGCGCTACCTGCGGTCGAAGAGCAGGATCGTCGGCAGCCTCGGGATGCCCCTCTTCTTCATGCTGGTGCTCGGGTTCGGGCTGAACTCGGTCGTCAGTATTCCCGGAGAAGACGGGTATATGGGATTTATCATCCCCGGCATCGTGGCCATGAGCGTCCTCTTCACCTCGGTCTTCTCCGGGATCCAGATCATCTGGGATAAGCAGTTCGGGTTTTTGAAAGAGACGCTCGTCGCTCCGGTCTCGCGGCTCGAGATCATGATCGGCCAGACGCTCGGGGGAGCGACGACGGCGGTCATCCAGGGGCTGATCCTGATGGTGTTTGCGCTCTTCATCGGGCTCCAGCCCGCCGGCATCGTCGGGTTCCTGGTCGCCGTCGGGTTCATGGCGCTGATCGGTGTGACCTTCACCGCGTTCGGGATCGCGATTGCATCGAGGATGGAGGACATGCACGGCTTCCAGCTCGTCATGAACTTCGTGATCTTTCCGATCTTCGGGCTTTCCGGGGCGCTCTTCCCCATCGACAGCCTGCCCGATTGGCTCAGGCCCCTGACGCTCGCCGACCCCCTGACCTACGGCGTCGAGGGGATCCGCTACGGCCTCTCCGGGACGGCGCAGATCCACCCCCTCGTCAGTCTCGCCGTCATGGTCGGCTGCGCCGTGCTCATGACCGTCGTCGGGGCGTACCTCTTCCGGAAGATCCGCACCTGAGGGGCGGGCTGGTGCCGGGGGACTAACCCCACTCGAAACCCTTCGGGTTTCTCGTGCACCCGCCGTTCCGCCGGGGTCGCAACTCGAAGACCTTCGGGTTTCTGATGCTCCGTCCCGGCAGTCGCAATTCGCACCTGACGGTGCTCATGCTCCGGTTCTGCGAACCGTCGTTGCTCGAAGACCTGCGGTCTTCTCATGCTCCGGCCCTGCGAACCGTCGCAACCCGCACAGCCTGCTCGGCCGCATACCCGATCCCGACCGCGATGATCGGGATGGTGAGGTAGCGCAGGCCGATCTCTCCCATGTAGGTGCCGGCGTCCATCCCCGAAAGGGGCAGGAGGACGACGGCGTCGAGCACCCAGTTGATCAGGAGCCATACGCCGCCGAGCAGGACGCCTTCCCGGACGAAGCGGGTACGCACGCTCCTGAAATAGACCAGGATGAGGAAGGTCCCGAGCGCGGCCGAGAAGACGAGCAGGACCGACTTGATCAGGAAGATGTCGTAGAGCGGTTCACCCTCCTGCGAATAGAGAGGAATCGCAAGCAGGAAGGGGAGGAGCCAGGCGAGGATGCCGAAACCGATGAGTTTTGCGTATTCTGTCATGCTCATGGAGAATGGTACTCCGGCAGGATATACCGATCGAAAGTATGTCTGAACGGAAGGCGAGGGCAACCGCCTTCATTGCCGGCGTCTTCCCGGGAATGACGTAGCGGCCCCCGGCACGGTACGGGTGACGCGGAGGGGCAGTGCATCGCAGGCTATCGGCCTGTCCCACGGGATGCTTCCGACGGACCGTCAGGCTACTCGCACCGTTGACTCCAAATCGGCGGCACGAACACCTGCACCACCGGGAAAGGTTTATTGAATTGCAGGGGAGAATGCAATCGGGAACCGGGTCGCTACTGCCATTCCGGTTTCGGCAGCCATACGCGGAATAAGGCCGATACGAGAGGGATCCGGGCTAGTGAATCCGCCAGATACAGTATTGCATGAAATCCCCGTACATCGGCGATACCGCGGTACGCAGAAGATCCTGTACTGCTTCCCCGTGGGGCGCACATGAATAGAGAGTTCCGACCCGTCAACCTTTATCTCACGCTTGGAAAGGTGGGAGTATTCGCATTCGTCCTGATGAGCGTATACCAGTATCTCAAGGATTACTTCTATCCCAACATCTCGCTCGCGGACTCGCACATGCATACCATCATCTTCACCACCCTGCTGGCCGTGACGGCCGCTTTCTTCGTCCTCCATAAACAGCAATCCCTCCTTGCGATGCTGGTGGCCGAAGCGGACGAGCGCAGGGTGACGGGGGAAGCGCTGCGAAAGAGCGAGGAGAAGTTCCGCTCCATCGTAGAGCTGGCGAACGAGGGGATCCTGCAGATAGACAGCCGCTCCATGATCACCTACGTCAATCATACGATGGCCGGCATGCTTGGTTATTCGATCGAGGAGATGCTCGGCCGACCGTTGACCGACTTCCTTTTTACAGAGGATCTCGACCTGCACCACAGCCGCATGAAGGCAAGAAAGCAGGGTCTTGGCGGCAGATACGAGTGTCGGCTCAGGCATAGGGACGAGAGCGTCCGATGGGTTCTGGTCTCCGCCACCGCCCAAAAAGACGGAGAGGGCAGGTTTGCCGGATCCTTTGCCATGTTTACCGACATCACCGAGAGGAAACGGACCGAGGAGGCGCTCCAGCGCCACACCGAAGACCTTGCCCTGCTGCATCAACAACTTGCCTCAGCGAACCGCGAGGCGAACCTCTACCTGGATATCCTCACCCACGACATCCGCAACACCGAGAACGTCGCGAACCTCTACACCGATCTGCTCATCGAGACCCTGGACGGGGATGCCCGGACATACGTGGAAAAACTTCAGCGAAGCATCAAAAAAAGCATCGAGATCCTGGGCAACGTCTCCACGATCCGGCGGATTCACCAGCCGTCCGGGGGGCACAAGCGTGTGGACCTGGATACGGTTATCCGCGGCGAGATTGCGCAGTTTCCCGAAAACATCATCCATTACGATACGACCAACCGCCTGGTACTGGCCGACGACCTCCTCACGGAAGTTTTTGCGAACCTCATCGGCAATGCCGTCAAGTTCGGCGGTCCGGGCGTCGAGATTGCGGTCAGGGTGGACGACGAAGACGGGCTCGTCCGGGTCTCGATCGAGGACACGGGCCCGGGGATCCCGGACGATCAGAAACAGGAGGTCTTCCACCGCTACGAGAAGAGGAGGAGGGGCGTCGGCGAAGGACTCGGGCTTTTTCTCGTGCAGGTGCTCATCGAGCGCTACGGCGGTGCCATATGGGCGGAAGATCGGGTGCCGGGCCGCCCGGAGGAAGGGGCGGCGTTCCGGTTCACGCTCCATGAGGCCCCTCTCGAAGACCCGGGGGATTCGAACCGGTGACGACGCGCAGAGGTGCAGGGGTCCCCGGATAGAACAGAAGCAGATCTCTCCGTGGAAAACCTGACGATCGAGGGCATGATGCCCTCCGGAGCGGCTGCAACAGTCACTGCCGACCGCTACGGGTGCGCCGGCCCGCCTGCCTCTCCCCGGGTCACCGCCGCATACCGCATAAATCTGGTGACGATACCGTGTGCAATGATGTTCTTCGGGTGAGGGAAACCCCTTTTTCTCGGCGGACCGGCGAGGAGAGACCAACCGACCCGCGTATTTTCCGCGCCGTTGTCAAACACCCCCGAAACAGGAAAGAAATGTTTTTGAAGCACCAGAAGAGATACCCGTCACGTGGACATCCATGAATACTAAAAACATTCTTGCAGGCGGGTTCATCGGCGGTATCATCCTCCTCGTCGTGAACTTCGTCGTCTCGGTGCTCATAATGGTCATCGCCCCCTACGATATCTCCACCCTGGGGGGGATGCGCCCGGCGGAAGACCCGCTGATGCTGTTCTTCTTCGCCTACCCGTTTGTCCTGTCGTTTGCCGCGGCCATCGTATTCGACCTGGTGAAGGATGCGTTGCAGGGCCCGACGGCGAGCAAGGGGGCGATCTTCGGTGCGGCACTCATCCTGATCTACACGGTGCCCAGCGTCTTCATCACCTTCACATCGATGAACTACCCGGCCGGGTTCTACCTTGAGACCCTCCTCGTCGGAGTTGCAGGTTTTCCGCTCATCGGCGTCATTTACGCCATGATATGGGAACGGCTCGCGTAGCCGGATCCCCCCAATTTTCCCCGCCACGGAACCGCTCGCGGTCGACATATATATCAGTCCGACCAATGGGGGGGTGTGAACCGTCCCGCAGACAGCAGCGCCACCCCTCCCGGCGGAACCGGGATCGGGCGGTACTCCCTCCGGTTCGTGCTCGCCGTCATCCTGATCGCCATCGCGGCCGCCGGAGCGATGGTGCTCTTTCTCGAGGTACAGAGCCTCGGAGAGGCTCTTCTCTGGCCGGACTCACTCCCGGTCCCCATCTTTCCTCTGATTCTCACGACCGCGGGCGGCCTCGCGGTCGGGCTCTGCCTGCATGTCTTCGGCGACCACGTACTGCTGCTCCAGCAGAGTCTTGCGGAGTTTGAGAAGACCGGCCGGTTCGAGCCGCGGCACCTTCCCGCCGGGCTGCTCGCCATCTACCTCTCGCTGATCTTCGGGGCGAGCCTCGGGCCCGAGGTGGCTGCCATCGATATGGGCGGGAGCATGGGCACCCTTGCCGGCGACCGGCTACGGAGCCGGGTGCGGACGCTCTCGAGCGCCGGCATCGTCGGTGCCCTTGCGGGGTTTGCGATCTACCTTCAGATCACCAGGACTGCAGGCGGCGCCCTTTATCCGCTTCCGCCGCTCGGAGATTTGCTCCCGCTGTACCTCCTCTACGCCGCGATCCTCGGGCTTGCCGGTGCTGCGGCGGGCGTCCTCTTCATCGGAGCATTCCGCCTCTTCAGCCGTCTCATGACGCCCATTGCCGGGCGGCACCTGGTCAGGGGGCTTGCCGGGGGTGTCGGGCTCGGTATTGCCGGGACGGTCTTTCCGCTCGTGCTCTTCTCGGGACAGAACGAGTTCAAGACCGTCCTCGAGACGGGAGCAACTGCCGGTGCGGTCGTGCTGATCCTGCTCGTCGCGGCGAAGATATTCGCAAGCACATGGTGCATGGCAACGATCTTCAAGGGCGGGCCTATCTTCCCGCTGATCTTTGCGGGCGGGACGCTCGGTCTCGCCGTCAGCCTCCTCGTTCCCGCGATCCCGCCCGCCGTCGCCGTTCCCGCCGTCATGGCGGGGATGATCGTCTGCGTCCTCAAGATGCCGGCCGTGGTGATCCCTCTCGTGGCGCTCGTCTTCCTGCAGTGGGAGATTCTGATCATCGTCGCTATCGCGGCCGTAGCCGGGTATTACACCACCCGAAGCGTCGCGATGTTTCCTCACGAGGGCAACGGAGGGGGCGGGGCGACCGACCCGTAAAACACAGGCCATCTGTCGGATTGTTTTGATCGAAATCTCCCTCGACGAAATGGGAGAGCCGGTGCGACGGTCGATGATGCCTGCAGAACAGTAGCGGATAGTCCGTGCAGCGCCCGTCAACCACTTTTTCGAGACCGAAGATACAGCATAGCCGTGGTGGAGAGGATTATCGTGGTCCGGGTGAGTCCCCTACCTCCCCGTCAGCCTCTTTATCCTCGCGAGCGGCGACGAGCGATCGAGGAACCTGGAGACGAAGACGGCAAACTCCTCGTCCCAGCACTCCGCACCGGCCTTCACCGTCCAGCCCTGCTTCATCGAACGGCGGACGTGCTTGCCCAGCGCGACCTCGAGGAGGACTTTCGACCGCAACAGGTCGACTGCCCGGGTGAACGGACGGGAGAGTTCCACCACGTAGCGGCCGTCCTCGACGTACGGGCCGGCGAAGACCTCTTCCCGGACGTACTTCGCAAGGAACTTCTCGGCGTTCTCCCTTGATGAGACCGGCGGCCCGATATGCCGGCGCATCACCGGGACGGTCCCGGCCATCAGTTCGAAGAGAAGCATGCACCGCTCTTTTTGCATGCAGACGTCGATGCGGTTGGCCGGAAACCCGCTCCGCTCCAGGAGTTCCCGGATCGACTCGGCGGACTTCCGGAGCTGGGGGACCACCGTGTCGGGCGTGTGCTCGGGCGTCGCGAAGGTGAGCGCGAAGAGGTGCGTTCCCCGCGCGGACAGGAGGCGGGAGAAGACCTCCCGGGTGAGCGGCGGGGAGGGGGGGCGGCAGAAGAACGCCTCCGACGGCTCCGCGAGGTAGCCGCGGGCGAGCTCCACGAACTCGAACATCCGCGAGAGCGAGAGCGCCGCCGCCACGTTCCTCTCCGGGTCGACCGGATCGATGACGACGAGCGGGTCCTCGAACCTTTTTGCCCCGTGCTCCTCGATATCGATCACCTCCCCGGGCTTCCAGCAGGCGGCAGCCTCGATGAGCGCGTCAAACCCACCGTAGTAGATTGTCAGGATCTCGCAGAGATAGCCGGAGAACCCCTCAGTCATGTGGTCCGACCCATAGACTCCGCCCGACTTCGTGAACTGCTTGAAGAGGAGGACATCGTCGGCGTAGTCGTTGATGTGCGAGAGGATGTAGCGGGTGTGGAACGGGGTCCGGTCTACGGCGCTCTGGATCTCGGTGGCGCTCGCTACGGCGTAGCAGGGCACGAGATCGCTATCCAGCGAGTCGATCGGCGCAATGACGTAGGGGTGCTCCGCGTACTTCTCGCGCCAGGTCGCGCCGAACTCCTCCGCGATCCGGTGTGCGAGGCCAAGCCCCTGCTCCTGCAACTCCTCCCGGGAGAGGGCCGGGTCGAAGAGCATGAAGACGTCGAGGTCCCGGTCGCCCCGGACGAAGG
>JAEZIP010000056.1:0-4144 GCA_023436625.1 Methanobacteriota archaeon
TCGAGAGGGGGCAGGTTGTAAACAAAATATACCATTACTCATAACGCTGGATAAGCAGCTAGCGCTTTACGCCCCTCTGCCAACCCAGTATAATTTGTCTTGGTGCTCCAAGCAAATGATGAGGTGAATCTGATGGATCACAAACTGAAACATCGCGTTTCTACCAAGACCATTCGCGTGCTCAACCCCGACGGCACCCCGGCAGTGGGCAAAGAGCTCAGGATCAACCAGACCGGCCACAAATTCCTGTTTGGCTGCGGTGCCTTTGACGCCGTGGAGCTGGCCAAAGGCACCGATCCGGCCCGCGAGGAATTCCTGCTGGACCGCATGGACAAATGGCTGGCACTCTACAACTACGGCACGCTGCCCTTCTATTGGGGGCGCTATGAACCCGTGGAGGGGCAGGATATGGGCGACGTGACGATGAAGGCCGCCCAATGGCTGCGCGAAAAAGGCGTCACGCTGAAGGGGCACCCGCTGTGCTGGCACACCGTGTGCGCCGACTGGTTGATGCAATATCCCTACGACGTGATATTGCAAAAGCAGCTTGCGCGTATCCGCCGCGATGTGGGGAAATTCCAGGGCGTGATCGACATGTGGGACGTGATCAACGAAGTGGTGATCATGCCGATCTTTGACAAATACGACAATGCCATCACCCGCATCTGCAAAGACCTGGGCCGCGTGGGCATCATCCGCGAGGTCTTCCAGGCCGCCAGGGAAACGAACCCCGGCGCCACGCTGCTGCTCAATGATTTCAATGTATCCACCAACTACGAAATCCTGCTGGAAGGATGCCTGGCCTGCGGCATCCCGATCGACGTGATCGGCATCCAGAGCCACCAGCACCAGGGTTACTGGGGTCTTGAAAAGCTGTACGAGGTGCTGGCGCGTTTCGATCACTTCGGGCTGCCGATCCACTTCACGGAAAACACACTGATCTCCGGCCACATCATGCCGCCGGAAATTGACGACCTGAATGACTACCAGATCCCCGAATGGCCTTCCACACCGGAGGGTGAAGACCGTCAGGCGCGGGAAATGGTGGAGATGGTGACAGAACTCTTCCGCCACCCCCTCGTGGAGGCCATCACCGCATGGGACTTCAACGACGGCAAGTGGCTGGGCGCGCCCAGCGGTATCCTCCGCCGCGACAACAGCATCAAGCCCGCCTACACGGCGCTCATGGAGAAGATCAAGGGCGAGTGGTGGACGAAGGAAGACGCGGTGACCAACGAAAAGGGAGAAGTGAGCCTCACCGGGTTCCTGGGTGACTATGAGGTGGTTGGAGCCCATGGGAAGGGGCAGTTCCGGCTGGAGAAGGACGCCGGGGAGATTGTGGTTACGCTGAAGTAGTATACGATGCGTTTTTATTGGGGCGGGTACAGAGCCCCGCCCCTACATTGACCGCCATGTTCAAGCGATTTCGTTTATTCGTAAAGCCACCCGAGCAGGGTGGCTTTTCTTTGTCGGCTGACTCTCCTTGGCGTTTCCGTATGCGGGCGGCTCGTGAGCCAGTTTGCATGGCGAGCAGCAGCCGAAGGCTACGACCAGCCGCCCCTACATGGCCACTCGGTCATCTTCAACGCGAGGTTGCTTTCTTTTCATAAAAAAGTGGAGTAAACCTGTTGACAAATCACCATAAACTCGCATATACTTAACTAGTCAAGTAATTAACCTCTTAACCATCAAACCAGAAGGGAGCTCCCATGCTGCTGGATTTCAAAAGCGACAAGCCAATCTTCATCCAGTTGGCCGAATCCATTGAGGACGACATTTTAAAGGGCGTGTTTGAGGAGGAAACCCAAATCCCCTCCACGACAGAAATGGCTGTCACTCTGCGGATCAACCCGGCCACGTCCGCCAAGGGCGTCGGGCTGCTGGTGGACGAAAGCATTATCTATAAGAAACGGGGTGTGGGCATGTTTGTAGCAACAGGCGCAAAGAAGATCATCGGAGACAAGCGCCGCAAATCGTTTTTTCAGGACTATGTGCTGGCAATGCTCACGGAAGCCCGCAAACTTGGAATCAGCCAGGATGAACTGATCACCATGATCGAGAGGAGCGATAAGGATGAACGCGATTGAGACCAAACACCTGACGATGCGCTTCGGCTCCACCGTTGCGCTGGACGATGTGAACCTGGCGCTTGCCCCAAACCGAATCTACGGCCTGTAGGGCCGCAACGGCGCAGGCAAGACCACGCTGCTGAACATCATCGCCAACAAGCTCTTTGCCACTTCGGGTGAAGCGCTGGTGGAGGGCGAGCCGGCCACCGAGAACGCCGCCGCCCAAGCGAAGATATTCTATATGACGGAAAAGAACCTCTACCCCTGGGCGATGCGGGTGAAGGAAGCGTTCCGCTGGGCGGCGGAGTTTTACCCGGGATTTGACAGGCAGTATGCTGACGAGCTGGCAAAGAAATTCGCACTGGATACAAGGAAGAAGATCAAGGCGCTCTCCACCGGCTACCTTTCCATCTTCAAGGCCGTGCTGGCGCTGGCAAGCGGCGCTGCGGTGCTGCTGCTGGACGAGCCGGTGCTGGGGTTGGATGCCAACCATCGAGCCATCTTCTACCGGGAGCTGATCGCACGCTTCAGTGAGAAGCCCTGCACCGTTGTGATCTCCACCCACCTGATCGACGAGGTGGCTGAGGTGCTGGAAGACGCGATCATCATCAAACAGGGTCGGGTGCTGCTGCACCAGAGCGTGGAAGAATTGCTGCACACCGCCTGCGCCGTTTCCGGCGAAGCCTCAGCGGTGGACAGTTTCACAACAGGCCGCAGCGTGATCGCCGTGGAGACGATGGGCCGGTTCAAGACGGCCACACTCCACGAGGCGCTGAACGAAGTGTCGATGGCCCTGGCCAGAGAACTGAATCTGGATGTCACACCGGCCACGCTGCAAAAGCTGTTCATTGACCTGACCAACGAGTGAAGGAGGCGCAACCATGAACCGGATAACAAAAGTATTTCGCTATATAATTCACGAGACCACCCGGCCCGTCATTATCTTTTATGCGGTGATGGTGCTCATCAACATCGCTGGCGTGACCATGAACCTTGTGATGACCAATTGGAACTTTGAATTCAGCGGCATGCGGCTGGCAACGGCAATCTTCCTGTTTGTAGCAGGCCTGAACGCTTTCAAGCCCGGTTACCTGTTTATGCAGGCCAATGGCGTCACCCGCAGGCAGTTTTATCTGGGCGGCCTGATGGCAATCGGGGCAGTAGCGGCAGCCCTCACAATATTTGACGCAGCACTGTACGGCTTGCTGCAACTGATCCTGCAGCCGGAGCAGATGGTGGCAATCCAGTTCTACCCCAACGCCGTATATGCCGGTCTGCAGCTGTGGACGCTGGCGTTCAACCTGCTCTCCATTGCCTTCGGCTGGTTTCTGACAATGCTGTATTACCGCATGAACAAAGGATGGAAGATTGCGGTTTCACTCTCCCCTGCCGTGTTGTTCACCGTCCTGCCAATCATCAGCAGCGCAACAGGCGGCACACTGCTGAGCCGGCTTGCAGAAGCCTTCATGGCCGTGATGGGCCTGGGAGCCAATCCCAATGTGTGGCTGGGCACACTCACGCTGTTGTTGGTGTCTTCGGTCTGCGCAGCGCTGTGTTATTTGCTGGTGCGCCGGGCCCAGATCAAGGAGCAGGACAGATAATCACCACAGGGCTGCCACCCCATTTGCCAACGCACCGCCGGGAACAAGTTTCCCGGCGGCGTTCTTTTATGGAAGAAATGTATCGTGATATCATTAAATACAACAGCAGTATATGATATAATAAACCAAATCAGGTTTGGAGGGATTCGATATGCAGCATGAAATCAAGGGCGGCGCCTTCCCCGTGGTCATCATGGCCCTGCAGCCCGGCGAGTCAGTCGTGACCGAAGCCGGCGGCATGAGCTGGATGAGCCCCAACATGCGGATGGACACCAACATGAAAGGCGGCCTGATGGGCGGTCTTGGCCGTGCGTTCTCCGGTGACTCCGTCTTTCTGAACACTTATACCGCCGAGGGCGGCGCCGGCATGATCGCCTGCGCGTCCTCGTTCCCCGGTACAATTCTTTCATTGGATCTGGGCCCCGGCCAGAGCATCATCGCGCAGAAGGGCGCATTCCTATGCGGTTCCAGCAC
>JAEZIP010000029.1:0-59127 GCA_023436625.1 Methanobacteriota archaeon
CGCATCTCTATGTTCGGGAGGTTCGAGTGTAAGTGCTTCGTTACCATAGATATCTTCCATCGGGAAACCAGTTCCTCCACCTGTTGCTGGCGATGAAGCGCACTTGGGCTCGCCGTCATATCCACTCTTTCTTCCTGAAGTAGAGGAGCATCGCGAACGCGACGCCCAGCATGAGGAGGAGGACGAGAGGATATCCCCAGGGTGAGTCTTCGAGCGGTATGTTCATGAGATTCATCCCGTAGAACCCGGTGATGAAGCTCAAGGGGATGAAGATGCTCGCGACGATGGTGAGGATCGTCGTGATCTCGGCGAGCCTGTTGTTCTGGTTCGAGGTATGGAGATCCATCACGCCGGAGAGCGTATCCCTGGTATACTCCGCAACCTCTGCCGCCTGGATGCACCGATCGTATATATCCCGAAAGTACGGGATCGTCTCCTTCCGGACAAGGCTCAACTCCCGGCTCGCGAGCGACCCGAGAACCTCGCGTGCCGGGACGGCCGCTCTCCGAATGGTCAGGAGGTCTTCCTTGAGTTCGTAGATCTGCTTCAGGGCAAGCGGGTCAGCGGAGGCCAGAACCCTGCCCTGGAGGTCTTCCACCCGGTCGTCGACCGCGTCGAGGATGGCGAGGTAGACGCCCACGATGGCGTCGAGGAGCGTGTAGGCGAGAAAATCCGGCCCCGATCCCCGGATGACGCTCAGTTCGTTCCTGAGCCGCTCCCTGACCTGCTCGAAGACCTGGAAGGGCTGTTCACGGAACGTTATGACGTAGTTCTCCCCGAAGATCAGGCTGACCTGCTCGCTTGCCACCCTGCCGTCTCTCTCCGAGAGCATCCTCGCGATGACGGCGACGTAGCTCCCGAACTCTTCCACCTTCGGCCGCTGGTCCGGGGCTGTGATGTCCTCCATCGTGAGCGGGTGGATCCCCGCCTGTCTGCCGAGGACCACGAGTTCGTCGCGCTCCGGCACTCCGACGACGTCGATCCAGGTTACCGTCTCCCGGCCGATCCACGACCAGGCCTCGGTGAGTTCGATGCATTCGTGCTCTTCGAGGCGGTCTTCTGTGTAGTCGATCACCCGGATCGAGAGTATCCCACAGGTCTTTTCCGGCCGCATCTCCGCCTCCTGGATGCCGGCGCCGGAATGTCAGCCTCCTCCCGGCGAGGCACCCGGCAAGGGTCCGCATCCCCGCGTTCAGGCAGGCGCCGCCGCGTTCGAACGTCCGCCTGATGGGTCCGCAGCCATCTTCCCCCTGAAAGCTCATCATATGGTATAAAGCATCGCTGCCGGGCAAATTACGTGTCTTCGAACGGCCCGCCGTCGTAGACGATGATGTTCTCGGTCGCGATGGCGATACCGTCGGCCGCTTCGACCGCCTCGAGGAGTTTGCGGGAGAGGTCGTCTTTCGTGGCCCGTTTCCTCCGGACATCGGTCACGTACCGGATAGAAAAAGAGATCCAGTTGTCGGTGAGGGTCAGGTAGACGGACGGCTCCACCTCCCTCCTCGGCAGGTAGTAGCGCTCGCCGATCCTCTCGATCTCCCGTTCGGCCCGTCCGGCCGTCGCCGCTGTCTCCCGGCGGACGATATCGAGGAAGAGGGAGATCGCCTGCCGCCAGTCCGACCCATAGGTAATGGGGATGGAGATCTCGTCCCAGACGAAGGTGTGGTCCATCGTGTAGTTAAAAACCCTTGATGAGAGGGTGTCGCCGTTCGGGACGACGGCGATCCTGCCTGTTGCCTGGTCCCCCTTCACGTCGCGGGCGTGGATCTCCAGGAGCTTTGTCGCGAGGATCCCGATATCGATCACGTCGCCCATCGTCTCGCTGATCTCGATACGGTCGCCGACCTGATAGGTGCGCGAGACGATGATCAGGATCCCGCCGACGAAGTTCTTGAAGAGATCCTGGAGCGCGACGGCGATCCCGGCACCGACGATCCCGTAGGCGACGAAGATGTAGTTGGTGTCGATCCAGACCCGGAGGAGGATGACGCCGACAACGACGATCTTTAAGATGGATACCGTTTTCCGAAACGAGTAGCGTTCCCGCTCGTCCTTTATGCGCCGGAGGGTGAGGGACTCGACGACGAGAAAGAAGAAGTAGACGAGGCTGATCGTGAGGGACGTGTAGAAGACGCGTTCGAGGAAGATGTCCGGATAGAGGAGTGCTGCAAGCAGGAACAGGGCCGTGGCGGTGGCGGAGATCACGATGACGGCGACGGTCCTCAGCGTCGCACGCTTCTCTTCCTGCTTCTCCGGGTGTCGTCGGTCCGCCTGCATGCCCCTCGCCCTGCTGCCGCCGGCGCACGCGGCCTGCTTCTCCTCGCAACAGGATGGCGCGGGCTTCGACGCAACGGGATATAATGGTATCCGGCTATGGGTGGGAGGGGGTGCCGCCCGCGGTTCAGATCCACCTTTTCTTCCTGAAGTAGAGGAGCATCACCCCCGCGACGACCGCCATAGAGGCGAGGGCCGCCGGGTAGCCCCAGGGGTGCCGGATCTCCGGCATATACGCGAAGTTCATGCCGTAGACCCCGGCGATGAAGGTGAGCGGGATGAAGATGGTGGCGATGATGGTGAGGACCTTTATGATCTCGTTCATCCGGCTGCTCTGGCTCGAGAGGTAGACGTCGAGGGTTCCGGACATCGTATCCCGGTAGGTCTCCACCGTCTCGGCGACCTCTATGGTGTGGTCGTAGACGTCCCGGAAGTAGACGAGCGTCGGTTCCCCGATCAGGGGCGATTCGCCCCGTTCGAGTTCCGCCACCACGTCGCGGAGCGGCCAGACCGAGCGCCGGAGCATTATCAAGGACCGTTTTAAAGCATATATCGCCTGCAGCGTCCCGCGGTCGGGGTCCGCCACCACCTCCTCCTCGACAATCTCGATACGCTCCCCGAGTTCCTCGATCACGGCGAAGTAACCGTCGACGATCGCGTCCAGCAGAGCGTGGAAGAGGTGGTCCGGCCCGCCGCTTCGGAGCCGCCCGGCTCCCGCACGCAGCCGCTCCCGGATGCGCTCGAAGACGTCGCCCGGCTGTTCCTGGAAGGATACGACGTAACCTCTCCCGAGCACCAGGCTGACCTGCTCGCTGTGGAACTCGCCGTCGCCGGGAGCGAGCATCCGGACCGCAACGTAGAGGTAATCGCCGTAATCCTCGATCTTCGGCCGCTGGCGGGTGTTCGCGATGTCTTCCAGGGTCAGGGGGTGAATCCCGACGGCATCCCCGACCGCCTGGATCATTCCGGTGTCGTGGACACCGTCGACGCCGATCCAGGTGACCGTCGGGCGGAGGATGAGTGCCCGAAGGTCCCCCGGCCGGGTGCAGGTCTGCTCATTGAAGCGGGACCCGTCGTACTCGATGACAGTGACGGTGACCGGTCGCCCCCGGGCAGAGCCGGGTGACTCGTCCACACCTGCCCTGCCCTCTGGCTGGTCGTCATGCCGGCTCATCGGAGATCAGGTGGGCTGCTGTCTGGACAAATTTGCCGAAAAGGGGGGTTTCCGGGGCTCACCGTCTTCGTTCCGCCGCCTCATCCTCTGCCTTTGCCTTCCCTGCGGCGCGGCCGATCAGGATGACCGCGATCACCGCGATGATCGTCACGACGATAGCATACACAAACATTGCAACGAGCGAGCTCTGATCCCCAAATATCTGCGCGAAGAGCTCCTGAATAGCGCCGTTCCACGCGAGAGCGGCGATCAGGCCGAATGCGGCCGCAAGAAGAGCCGATATTTTTTCAATGACCTCAGCCTTGAGTGACATATAGTCTTCACCAGTGAGCGGTGAGCGGTTTGATATATAATCCTTTTGTTTGGCGTCTCCGATGAGCCGCATTGGAAGCCTTCAGTCCGTCTTTTTCCGCAGAGGCGGGAGCATATGCGGGCCATGGGGGTTCCCGGTGAAGGATGAACGCCGCAAGTGCCATCGGCAGCACCCGGGCAATGGTCAGGAGATCTCCGGTCTCCGGGGCCTCGCTTCCACCGGCGCCCGACCCGTTCCCGGCCTCCTTCACTTTCGCCCCGGACACCCAAACTACATTGACGTCAGCCGTCGACCTATAAACAATGGATACCCTCGACGACTGGTTCCCATACCGGGAGTACCGGCCCAACCAGCGGGAGATGCTTGATCTGGCCGCATCCGTCGCACGCGACGGCGGCATCGTCATGATCGATGCGCCGACCGGGAGCGGCAAGTCGAGCGTGGTCTCCGCGCTCCTCGCAGAGAGCCGGGGACGGAAAGTGCTCGTCGCCGTCCGGACCATCAGCCAGCTCGCGACGTTCATGCGCGAGCTCGAGCTCGTCCGGAAGAAGCGCGGCGACCTCAAGTTCGCCTACCTCATCGGCAAATCGAGCATGTGCCCGCTCGGCGGCGAGGGGGACGTCTACCGGCGGTGCGAGGGCGTCAAGGCCTTCTCGACGGCGCTGATGCGGGAGCGGGCACAGAAGGGATCGCTCGTCCCGGCAAACGACCGCCAGATAAAGCAGCAGATCCGGAAGATGGACCCGGAGCACCCGCTCATCTGCCCCTACTTCATCCACGGCAAATCCTTCGTGGAGCCCGAGGACGCGGGGCTGAAGATGATCCCGTCGGCGGCCCTGCGCGTCAGGGCCGAGCGGGTGAGCACCGAACTGATCTGGCCCGACCAGCTCGCCGGGTTCTGCGGCGACATCTGCCCTTACGATACGATGATGCATGCCGCCCGGGACGCCGACGTGGTGCTCGTGAACTTCTACCACCTCTTCGACGACATGATCCGGGAGCAACTCTACCAGTCGCTCGGGATCGAGGGGCACGACGCCCTGCTGCTCATCGACGAGGCGCACAACTGCGGCGACGTCGTCCAGAGCATCGAGAGCGTGACGATCGAGGAGCGCGACATCGTGCAGGCCGGGCACGAACTCTCCGGGCGCCGGCGGTCGCAGCAGGCGGATGCCGTCGTCCAGATCCTGCCGCAGATCACCCGGTTCATGGAGGCGCTCAAGGGCTCGCACGAGGCCGAGGACTGGTTCGACCCCGCCATCTTCCAGCGGATGATCCTTTCCGGCACGCTCTACCGGAGCATGGAGGAGATCGTGGACGACCTCCTCAAGATCAGCGAGGGAATCCGCGAGAAGAACATGCAGGCGGGCGAGTTCCGGGAGAGCGCGGTCGAGCGGCTGACCGAGTTCTTCTACCGGATCTTCCGGTCTGCGGCCGACCCGGCCTACCTGACCGTCTACCGCAAAGAGGACGACGGCACGGTGGCGCTCGAGGTGAGGAACATCGACCCGAGCACCAAACTCCAGGATATCGCCCGGGCACATGCCTGCTGCGTCCTGATATCCGGGACGCTCTCCCCCATCGAGAGTTACCGCCGCTACTACTTCGGCGATCTTGACGTCACCACGACATCGCTCCCGAACTCCTTCCCCCCGGAGAACCGCCGCATCTTCTGTGCGAGCGATATCACCACCGCCTACTCGATGCGCCGGGACGCACAGAACCTCGCGCGAACCGAGGACTACATCACCACGTTTGCCGCCCTACCGGGGAATCTTGCAGTCTACTTCCCCTCCTACGATCTGCTCAACACCTTTGCGGAGCGGTGTGCTCCCCGCATCAGAAAGAAGCAGATCTACGTCGAGTCCAAGGATACCGCGGCCTCAGCCGCGATGCTCCGGGAGTTCATGGCCCTCCCGGGAACGGGCCGCTCGGGCATCCTCTTTGCGGTCTGCGGCGGCAAGTGGAGCGAAGGCCTGGATTACCGGGGCGAGATGCTTTCGGGGGCGCTCGTCATCGGCCTCCCGCTCGCACCGTTCAACCGCGTCCGCCGGATGGTGATCGACTACTTCCGGATGAAGTTCGGCGAGGAGGGCGAGTTCATCAGTTACACCCTTCCGGCGATCAACCGTGCCCTGCAGGCGCTTGGCCGGGTGCTCCGGACTCCGGAAGACCGGGGGATGCTTGTCCTCGGGGACCGGCGGTTCCTGGAGCCCCGGGTCCACTCGGGGCTGCCGCCGTGGATGCAGGAGGAGATGGCGACATGCACCGTCGATCTCTTCAAAAAGGAGGCCGGCCGATGGCGATCCTGACCGGGTCGTGCCGGTTCGGTCTCTGGCACGTCCACGTGACGTGGCAGGACGATCTCGTCTACCGGGTGCGTTTTGCACGTGACGGCATCGATGGTCCGGTCCCGGAGGAGATCCTGCGCTACTGTGCCGGGCGGCCGGCGGATCTCGCCTCCCTCCGGAGTGTCGCAACCGAGGGGGAATCGACCTCTGCCGCGATCTACCGCACGGTTCGGGCAATCCCCTGCGGGGAGACCGCCACCTACGGCGAGATTGCACGGAAGGTCGGGACCGCGCCCCGGGCGGTCGGATCGGCGATGGCCAGGAACCCGACCCCGCTTGTGGTGCCCTGCCACCGGATCGTCGCGAAGACCGGCATGGGCGGTTTCTCCCCGGACGTGGCGATCAAGGAGGCGCTGCTTGCCATGGAACGCCGGGGAGATGTCTGCACGCCGGAAAAGCGAGGGGTTAACAGGTAACTCCGCCATAGTTATAGTAGTTGACATGAAGATCGTGGTCCTGGGTGCCGGAGCGGTCGGCCTGACCGTTGCCGCAAAGTTGTCCCGCGTCGCGGACGTTCATGCCGTTGCCCGGAAGCGGCATGCGAACGCGGTGCGGGAACGGGGTCTCCGGATGACCGGAATCTGGGGAGAAGGTGCATACCGGTTCAGCTGCTCAGAGGACCTCCCTCGCGCGTGGCAAAACGCCGACTACTACATCGTAACCGCAAAATCCACCGACACGGAGGCGGTCTGCCGCCAGTTCGCCGACGCTATCCGGGGGCGCGAGGTGGCGAGCCTCCAGAACGGCATAGGAAACGAGGAGATCATCGGCCGGTTCACCGACCGGATCATCGGCGCCATGATCATCACCGGGTTCGAGTGGCGGGGCGATGCGTCGGTCCACGTCTCGGTGGAGGCGGCGCCCATGAAACTGGGACGGTTCCCGTCCGGCATGGACGACGCGGTCGGGCTTCTCGCGGACCTCATCCGGAAATCCGGCATCCGGGCGGAAGCGACCACCGAGATCAGGACCGATCTCTGGGGAAAGACCCTCTACAACTGCGCGTTGAACCCGCTCGGCGCTCTCATGAACGTCCCTTACGGCGCGCTCGCCGATCCGCATGCCTGGACGATCGTCACCGCGATCGTCCGGGAGGCCTACCGGGTGGCGGAAGCCGAGGGCGTCGCCCTCCCCTGGGAGACGCCGGAGGCGTACCTTGAGCACCTCCGGACCACTCAGCTCCCGGCGACGGCCGCCCACCACTCGTCGATGCTCCAGGACCTTGTCCGGGGGCGGAAGACCGAGATTGACTTCATGAACGGTGCGGTGGCGGCGCTCGCCCGGAAACACGGCATCGATGCGCCTTACAACACCTGCATCGCCGAGTTGATCCGTTTACGGGAGCGGCTCTGAGGGCTGGAGAGAGGAGTATGCGGTCTGCGATTGTCCTCGTTGGCGGAGCGGCACGGCGTGCCGGCGGACGGGAGAAGTATTTCTTTACGTTCCGGGGCAAGGCCTTCATCGACCGCCTCATCGATACCCTGAGAGAGGTGGCGGACGAGATCGTGGTGGTCGCCCGGGACCCCGAACAGTGCGAACGGTTCGGTCACCTCGGGGACGTCAGGTGTATACCGGATGTCAGGAGGGATCTCGGGCCCATCGGAGGCCTGCATGCAGGGGCGCTTGCGGTGCACGGCGAGTACGTCTTCGTTGCCGCCTGCGATATGCCCTGCATTCATCCGGAGGTGGTCCGGCTGCTCTTCGACGCCGCTGCCGGGTACGATGCCGCCATTCCCAGCTGGAACGCCGACATGCTCGAACCGCTCCACGCGGTCTACCGGACGAGCGCACTGCTCGGTTACCTGGAGGAGCACGAGTCGCTCTCGCTCCGCTCGATGGTGAGGAGCCTGGATTCCCGGTACGTGTGCGTGGAGGAGATCCGCACGATCGATCCGGACCTGCTGACGTTTACGAACATCAACAACTTAGAAGACCTGGAGTCGATCGACCCGTCGGCAGGGCGGGCCCGGGACGATGTGCGCGGGCCCGGGCAGATGGGTTCCTGAGACCCGGCCTGCGCCGAGTCCTCGAAATGCCTTACAACGTATCCCGAAAACCCGGCAGCCCCGGTCCGCCCCTGATTGGGGTTGAGCAGGAGCCGGCGAACTGTCCCGGAGAACGGGGCCGGTACACCCTCCATAACATATATATAGGATCTCCGTGAAGTCAGGGCCTGATGTCATCGGGGGAAGTGACTTCATCCAGTTCTACCGCAAGGCACCGGGCGGATCCCGGGATTGTGCATGCAACACGTCGCGATAATGAGATACGGAGATCCCGGGCCGGCCGCATCAGGACGCCGCTTCTTCTGTTCTGCTGCTTTAGCGCTCTCCTGTGCGGGTTCGCATCCGCGGGCGAGGGGGGGTATGCTCCTCTCTGGGGTCTGGGAGCCAACGATGCCGTCGGTTCCGTGGCGGTCACACATGACGGCTCTATGATCGTTGCCGGTGCGGGCTCGACGGTATACCTCCTGGACCAGCAGGGGAATGTCCTCTGGAAGAACGTTGTCGGTTCCCGTGTGCAGGGTGTCGGGATATCGCCCGAAGGGTCTCACATCGGCGTCGCCGCAGACAAACTCTATCTCTTTGACCGGGAAGGAGATCTGCTCTGGGCCGAGAAGACGACCTTTGTCTACCGGAGTGTGGCGCTCTCGTCAAACGGCATGTACGTTGCCGCAGGGTGCGACAACGGTGCGGTCTTTATCTTCGACCGGAACAAGAAGCAGCTCTGGGACTACGATATGGGGACCGATAGTTACGGCATCGCAATATCGGAGAACGGCCGTAAGATTGCAATCGGCTGCGACAACCAGGGGGTTTATTATCTCAACAGCAGAGAGGGAGAGTCCTGGAGTTATGGGACCGGCAAGCTCGTGAAGGGCATTGCCCTTACCCCCGACGGACGGTTCGTGGCGGCCGGGTCGTACGACCGGTGTGTCTACCTCTCCACGGGGGAGGGCGAACATCTCTGGAAGTATCCCACCGAAGACGCCGTCCTCGCGACAGCTCTCTCAAACGAGGCGAACGAGGTCTTCGCTGCATCCGGCAGGACGATCTATGTCCTCGGCCGTACGGGAACCGTGCTCCAGAAGATCGCTCTCGGCTGTCGTGTGGAGTCCCTTGCCGTGACCCCTGACGGTTCGTTCCTTGTCGTCGGGGGCGGTGAGGGGGATCGGTCCATCCGTCTCTACACGGATGATGCGAGCCTGATCGAGAGCAGGAATCCGACTGAAGGCGAGATAGACGAGACCGGACTGCTGGACGACACGACAGCCGGCGTGACCGTCTCCCCGACCCCCGCGGACAGCAGCACGGATCCTGCGGTGGCAACGAACGCCCGGGCCCGGGCCGAGGAAGTCCCGATCACCTCGCGGGTGCTCGGGTGGGTGGAGAACATCCTGGCTCTCCTCTTTGAACCCCAGGAAGACTTCCTCGCCTGAACCTCTCTTTTTCCGGCGGGGCACTAGACCCTGTGCCTGCTCCCGCTTGCGTCGCGCGCGTAGCGCCCGAACTCACTATCAAGCAGGACGTCGCCGGAGAAGACGGGCCCGTCCCTGCAGACCCGCAGGCCGTGCGGATCGGTGCAGCATGAACCGCAGAGGCCGACCCCGCACTTCATGTAGCGGTGCAGGGAGAACTGCCCCCGCTCCGCACACCCTTCCCGGTCGAGGACGGCGAGCACCGCCGCCATCATGACCTCGGGGCCGCAGACGCAGATATGGTCGAAGTCGGCGAGGTCCACCCTTGATAAGAGCTGGGTCACGAACCCGTGGTGGCCGGCGGTGCCGTCGTCGGTCGCGGCCATCAGTGTTGCCGCGTCGCGTATCCGGTCGGCGAAGAGGAGTTCGGAGGCCGTCCGGGCGCCGAGGAGGAAGGTGTCCACCTGCCCGGCCGCCGCGAGCGGCAGCAGCGGGGAGGCGCCGACGCCGCCGGCGACGGCAAGCGTCCGTCCGGCAACCGTAAACCCATTCCCATAGGGCCCCCGGATCCCGATCCGGTCGCCCTCGTGCATCGCAAAGAGGGCGGCGGTCGCGTCCCCGACCTCGAGGACGGTGATCGATGACGGGGAGGAGAGGGCCATCGGAATCTCGTCCACGCCCGGAACCCAGACCATCACGAACTGGCCCGGGCGGGCGGCGATATCGCGGTCGAAGACGAACGTCCGGATCGACGGCGTCTCCTCCACGATCTCCGTTATCGTGACCCCTGCGGGCATCTGTTCATGCATGGGCGCACCCCACGATCTCGCCCGCGTCGATGCCGTCGGGGCTGTAGAGGTCGTTTGCGATCGCGGCAAAGATCTCGATATCGTCGATGACCGCGCTCCCGATCTCGACGGCGCTCGCACCCGCCATCATCATCTTGACGACGTTGTCGGCGGTGGAGACTCCGCCGCACCCGATGACCGGGATGGAGCACGCCTCGTAGAGGTCGTAGACGCACCGGACCGCGACGGGGAAGATGGCCTTCCCGGAGAGCCCGCCGAACCGGTTCCCGAGCACCGGCCGGCGGAGCGCCGTCGAGATCCGCATCGCTTTCAGGGTGTTGACCGCAACGATTGCATCCGCCCCGCCGCGCTCCGCGGCCGCCCCGATCTCACCGATATCGGCGACGTTCGGGGTGAGTTTCACCCAGGTCGGGACCCCGAGGGAGGCCGCCGCCCTCGTGCATTCCTCCACGAGAGCCGGGTCGCTCCCGATAGCCGCCCCGTAGCCCTCCGCGTGGGGGCAGGAGAGGTTCAGCTCGAGCCCGGACGCAGTGCCGGCGAACCATCCGGCGACCGTCCGGAACTCCTCCGGCGTCCCCCCGAAGATGCTGACGATCACCGGCTCGCCCCGGAGGGCGGCCAGTTCGTCCTTGAACGCGGCAGAGGGGTTCGGCAGGCCCATGGCGTTGATGATACCGCCGTCGACGACGATCAGGCAGGGTCCCGGGTGGCCCTCTTTCGGGCTCGGGCCGATGGATTTCGTGATCACGCCGCCTGCACCGTTGTGCAGGAGACGGGCGAGCGACGCCCCGGTGGTTCCGAGGATGCCGGCCGCCAGCAGGAGGTGGTTCTTCAACCGGATGCCCCCGACCTCGATAGGGCCTGGATAAAGCGCAACCATTGAAAAAAGGTGGGAGTAGGGTATTATTATACCCTCGCGCCAAGTATACTGGTGAAGAAATATGAGCTCCGCTCTCCGGAGCCCGGATACCGGTACGGAAGGCGGAAAGGTGGCCGTTCTCCCTGCCGGATCGTTATTCTCCGTGCAAGCAAGGGCCTCTTCACGCGCACAATCTTTACCGCGTTATATTCATATCAGGACCGATAACTATGACCTCGCTCGCAATCTTAGGTGTAGGAAAGGTGGGGGGCGAGACGGCATTTCTCTCCGCCGCGCTCGGTCTCGTCGACGAGATCGTCCTCTACGACTCATACGAGCCCATCCTCCGGGCACAGGTGCTCGACCTGCAGCACACGGGGATCGATGTCACTATATCCACCGATGCGGCGGCGATGCGGGATGCCGACATCTTCGTCTTCGCGGCGGGCACCCCGAGGACGCCCGAGATCAAGACCCGGGCCGATCTCCTCGAGGCCAATATCCCGGTGGCGAGGCGCTGCAGCGAACACCTGCAGGGATTTTCGGGGGTCGTCATCACCGTCACGAACCCCATGGACGCGAATAACTACGGCCTCTGGAAGATGATGGGTGTCGACCGGCAGCGGTGCATCGGGTTCGGCGGCCAGCTCGATAGCGCCCGCTTTGCCCGTTACCTCGGTGAAGTGGGGGTTTCGGGGCCCGCCTGGGTGCTCGGCGAGCACGGCGAGCACCAGGTGCCGCTCTTCTCGAAGACCGGCACCGATCTCGGCCTCGAAGAGCGGGAAGCGATCCTCTCCCGGATGCGGGGGGCGAGCATGGAGGTGATCCGCGGCAAGGGCGGCACGGTCTTTGGGCCCGCATACCACATCGCCATGCTGATACGCGCGGTCCTCGACGACCGGCGGGAGATGCTCGCCTGCTCGTGCGTACTTGACGGCGAATACGGGCTCTCCGGCTGCTCGCTCGGTGTCCCGGCCCGGATCGGCCGCGAGGGTATCCTCGGCATCGAGGAGTGGGACCTCGATCCCTGGGAGGAGAAGAAGATGGCAGAGGCGGGGGCGTTCGTCCGGGGTCTCTGCAGGAGATTCGATGTCTGAGCAGGTGCTCGATTCCCGCATGAGCGTTGCGACCGTCCTCGACGACTTCGGGAAGGTCCGGATCGGCATCCACCAGGTGGAGTACAGCGTCGGTGTCGATATCCCGGTCATCCACGTCTTCGGCCGGGACGCCTCCGGGAAGGCTGTCAGGGTCAGGGTGACCGGTTTTCGGCCCTATTTCTACGCACCCGCCGACCGGGTGGACGGCCGATCCCTCCCGCAGGGGGTCGATCCGGAGCCCGGGACGACCTACCGCTCCATTCGCGGCGATCCGCTCCGGCGGCTCTACACCCGGCGCCCCGGCGACGTCCGTGCCGTCCGTGATGACTTTATCCAGCACTATGAGGCCGATATCCCGTTTACCACCCGGTTCATGATCGACTGCGGTCTTACCGCCGGTGTTGAACTGCCGGCCGGTACCGTCGAACTGCCCGACGGGACCTTCGAGGTCGAGTATCACGACCTCGTGCCGGCCGATATCAAGGCTCCCGCCAGAACCTGTATCATGGATATCGAGTGCGTGGACGAGCAGGGGTCCCCCGAGCCCGAACGCGACCCGATCATCTGCGTCACCTGCTGGGACTCCTTCGACGGGGACTATACGACCCTCCTCTGGCAGCCCGGCGAGGCGGCGGGCGACGTGCCCGACCTCTCTGTCAGCGAGCGGCACCGGGTCGTCCGGTACCCGGACGAGAAGGCGATGTTCCGGGGGCTCATCGGCTACGTCAGGGAGCGCGATCCCGACATCCTCTCGGGCTGGAACTTCGTGGAGTTCGATATCCCCTATATTCTGCGACGGATGGCGACACTCGACATGCCGGCCGAGGACCTCGCGCGTCTCCCCGGGCAGACCGAACGGAACGCCGTTCGCGGGAGGGCTGTCTTCGACCTTCTTTCCGCCTACCGGAAGATGCACCAGGCCCAGAAGGAGTCCTACCGGCTCGATGCGATCGCCGGGGAGGAACTCGGGGTGACGAAGGTCCGCTACAGCGGGACGATCACGGCGCTCTGGCGGTCCGACCCGGCACGACTCGTGGAGTACAACTGCCGGGACGTCGAGCTCTGCGTCGGGATAGATCAGAAGAACAATATCATCGAGTTTTACCGGGAGATCGCCCGGTACGTCGGGTGCCCGCTCGACCGGACGCTGAACTCATCAAACGTCATCGATATCTACGTCCTGCGGAAGGCGTCCGGGACGTTCGTCCTCCCCTCGAAGGGGCTCGCCGCCGGGGACGAGTTCGAGGGGGCGACCGTCTTTGAGCCCGCCACCGGCCTCCGCGAGAACGTGGTGGTCCTCGACCTGAAATCGCTTTACCCGATGGCGATGATGACGATCAACGCCTCGCCCGAGACGAAGAACCCGGACGGCGAGCTTCGGGCCCCGAACGGCATCCGGTTCTCCCGGGAGCCGGACGGGTTGACAAGGAGCATCCTTGCTGAACTCCTCGAGGAGCGGGACGATCGCAAGCGCCTGCGAAACCTTTACCCCTTCGGGTCGCCGGAGTACGTCCTCTACGACCTTCAGCAGAACGTCCTGAAGGTGATCATGAACTCCTACTACGGGGTCTCGGGCTACACCCGGTTCAGGCTCTACGACCGCGAGATCGGGTCGGCCGTCACCTCGGTCGGCCGGGCGATCATCCGGCACACCCGCGACATCATCACCGATCTCGGCTACACGGTCCTCTACGGCGACACCGACTCCTGCATGGTCGAGGTCCCGCCGGCGGGTCTCGAAGAGACCATCGCACGGGCGAGGGGGATCGAGGCGCGGCTGAACGCGAGTTACGGCGACTTCGCGAAGACCGAGCTGAACGCCGATACGCACTACTTCTCCATCAAGTTCGAGAAGGTCTACCGCCGCTTCTTCCAGGCCGGCAAGAAGAAGCGCTACGCCGGGCATCTGGTCTGGAAGGAGGGCAAGGACGTCGACGAGGTCGATGTCGTCGGGTTCGAGATCCGGCGGAGCGATTCGCCGCAGATCACCCGGGAGGTGCAGCGCGCCGTCCTCGAGATGATCCTCCGCGGGGACGCGTTTTCCGACGTGCAGGCGTACCTGCGCGACGTCATCAGGAAGTATCGCCGGGGGGATTACTCCCTCGACGAGGCCGGGATACCGGGCGGGATCGGGAAGAGTCTGGACAGTTACGAGAACGACGACGCCCATATCCGGGGCGCCAAGTACTCGAACGAGTACCTCGGGACCGACTTCAAGCGGGGCAGCAAGCCCAAGCGCGTCTACATCAAGAACGTCACGGCGAAGTACCCGCGAACGGACGTGGTCTGCTTCGAGTATGCCGACCAGGTGCCGCCGGAGTTCGTCGTCGACTGGGAGACGATGCTTGAGAAGACGCTCAAGGGCCCCATCTCACGGATCATCGAGCCGCTCGGGTGGGACTGGCACGACGTCGACCCCTCAAGGACGACGCTCTTTGATTTCGGGATATAAGAAAAATTTCGAGGGGCCGCTTTACGCGAGGCCCCTTTTCGCGCGCTCTTCCTCGAGGAACGCGCTCTTCTCGATGTTCTTCGCCCAGGCAATGCGGCCGCCGACGATCTGCCAGTTGCCCATCTCCAGGACGTCGATCCCCTCGGGGACCCCCGAGACGTTCGCCCCGCCGGGTACGACCAGAACAGCCTTATCGGCTTTGCCGGCGCTTGCGGCAGCCTGGAGCGCCTCGACGGCACCTGCCGGGACCTCGGGGGCCATCTTCACGTTCACGAGCACCCGCTCCGTCCTGCCGGCAACCCGGCGGGAGAGCACGCACTCCGGCTGCACACTGCCGGCGGGAGTCCATGCGAACTGCCACCCGTCCCGGGGAGAGAAACGCCGGGCGAGGGTCTTCCGGACATCAAGATACGTAGAATCCTTTATGCCACCCATATCAATATCCTCTGCTTTACTGTATGGTCACGGTCGAATATAAGCATTATAGTTCTTTCCTTCTCCGGCAGTCCCACCGGAACCTGGTGGCGACCGGCGGCTTCTCTTCCCCCGGGGCCGGTGAGGAGATGGGCACGGAACCCGGGCAGGACGGCGCACCCCAAATGACCGGAGGAACACTTTTATCCTACCACCGGTATTATGCAGCGGGGTTGTTGATAATGGCAGAGGCAACGCAGACAGAGGTCGGGGTTGTGGAAGCGTACGAGAGGCTGGCGCGTGAGGTGCTGGATCGGCCGGAGAGCATCCCGAGCGCCATCCACAATCTTCTCCTGAAACTGGCGGAGACGCATCCGGGAGCAGTCTACTGGATTGTCCGGAAGTTCTACCAGGAGTACCTCCGGCTCTATGTCTCCGATACCGGGTACATCGGTATCGCAGACCGTTACGAGCCGGAACTGATGTACCCGGGTGATATCGCCCTCTATATGGTGCCCGAGAGCCCGCAGCCGGGGGACGTGGTCCAGATCTCCTTCACCGATAAGGATGAGGTGAGCGTCTACGTCATCCACGGCCGGGTCATCGAGTGCAACGAGGACAGATCGATACAGGTCGCGGATACCAGTACCGGAGAGGACTACCGGGTCGTCGACTGGAACATCCTCGGGAAACTGGTCAAGGTCATCCCGTTCGAATCCGATGAATGGCAGGAGCTCTTCCCGGCATCCGGCGTCCCGCCGGAGTGGCTCGCCACGTCGATCGAGGAGAACATCAACTCGATCCAGGATTCGGATGTTCCCGGGAAGGATGAGGCGATCGCCGAACTCAAGAGCCGCCTTAAGAAACTGGTGTAGCGGGAAGAGACCCGCTACGCCTCCTTTCATGCCAGCACGTCGGGCTGAAGCACCGGGGGGCAGGAGGACCGGTCCCGGCTGCCGCCTCACGTGTCGCGCACCACCGGGACGAACTCATCCTGTAAGCATCCGTACCGACTGCGGGGAACGCCTCTCCGGCATTGCTCCGCCCTCCGCACGAACTTTTTTGAAGAGGAGCGATCTATCCGGGCAGTATGAAACATCTGGCAGTGATCATCCTCGTCCTGCTGCTCATCCCGTCCGGAGCCCAGGCGCTCACCTTCCTCGGCGGGGATCAGCAGGAGATCGACACACCCATCCCCGACGACGTGGTCGCCTCGGGCGGGTCCGTGACCGTCAGCGCCCCTGTTGACAGCCTGACGGTCGCCGGGGGCACGGTGAGGGTGGATGCGCCCGTCCGGGGCGACGTCATCGCCGCGGGAGGCACCCTGATCATCAACGGTGACGTCGGCGGGAAGGTGCTCGCCGCCGGGGGCGAGATCGAACTGAACGGGAACGCGACGAACGCTCTCGTCACCGGGGGCACGGTCCGGATCGGCGAAGGTGCCGTCATTGAGCGCGACGCATTCATCTCCGCGGGAGAGGTCACGAACGCCGGAACGGTCCTGCGTAACCTGACGGTATCGGGCGAGACCTTCAGCAACACCGGCACGGCCGGGAACGTGACGTTCGAGGAGCCGCCGGAGCCCGGACTGCTGCCGGACCTGCTCTCAGTGCTCTTCGCCATCGGGTTCCTCATCCTTGGACTCCTCCTCATCCGGGTGTTTCCCGACCTTTTCGCGGCGGTGATCCGGCAGGTCGAGAAGAGCCCGCTCCTCCTGACAGTCCTCGGGTTCGTCGCGATCGTCGTATCGGCGATCATCCTCCTCATAGTCGCCGTCACGATCATCGGTCTCCCCCTCGCGCTCGTCGGCGGGCTGCTCTTCATCGTCGCCCTGATGCTCTCGTCGCTCTTCGTCGCGTACGCCCTCGGGGACGTCATCGCCTCCCGGGCGGGGTGGAGACCGGGGCGCGCGTGGATCTTCGTCCTGGGATTCGTGATCCTGCAGATCCTCATCTTCATCCCGCTGCTCGGGGCGATCGTTCAGGTCGTCGCGGTCAGCCTCGGCTATGGCGGGCTGCTCTACGCGCTCAGGAGCGTTTGCCCGTTCCGTGCAGGCGGGGGCGGGGCGTAACCTGCTTTCCCGGCCGGACGCCCCATCTCTTCTCACGAGGAGGATTCTTCGAGGGCCGGGCATCTGCGGGAGCCCCGGGCTCCTCCTCCGCCGTCTCCGTCCCGGCAACCTCGCCCGCCGGGCACCCGACCTGCTCGATCCGGGTCCCCGGCAGGATCACCAGGTTGTAGGCGTCGTGGTCCCGGTTGAAGCGGACGAGCACCCCATAGAACTGCACGATTGCCCCGTAGGGAACGTTCCGGAGCACGCCACGCAGCGGGCCGCGGAGGGTCGCCGGGATCACGACGTAGACCGGGTCTCTCGGCGTCCCGTCGCAGACCTTGTAGACCTTCGTCCGGTTATCCCCGAGGTTGGCGGAGATCAGTGCGGCGACAACGTTGATCTTCTTGTCACGGTGCCGGTTGAGATGGGAGAAGCGAGCGAACTTTGCTCCCGGCGGGACCCGGTAGGCATGCTGCGTCTTTTCATCCTTCCGCAGGAGCGCCGAGGAGTACTTGATATCGACGTTCGTGAACCGGTAGGCGTTCGCCCCTCCTGCGAGGCGCTCCATCAGCCGGGTCGGGCGAATATCGCCTTTCTGCTCGAAGGTCCAGCACCGCTCGGGGTTGCAGGTGGTGCCCCAGATGAACGAGCAGGGGCTGTGGACGGCAAGGCCCCGGTCCGCGATCGCGCGCACGGTCCGGCGCATGGCGGTCGAGTTGGCGAGGTCCGCCGGCTCCACGACGACGATCGTCCCGTCGGGCGCGAGCCGTTCGGCGAGACGGGCGACGAGGTCGGCGCGCCGGTCGGTATCGAGGTGGCGGAGCTCGTTCAAGACGTTCGAGAAGACCATGAGGTCTATCCGGTCGGGCAGGTCCTTGCCCGTGAGCGCTTCGATATCCCCGCGGATGGGTTTATGCACCTGCACTGCGTTTCCATGCGCCGCTGCCGCTGCCGGGACGAGGGCGCTGTAGGCCTCGAGGTGCTCTTCGGAGCGCTCGACTGCGTAGACCTCGGCCGAACCGCATCCGATCCTCCCGAGAAGGTCGATGACGGCGAGCGGCACGACCCCCGGCCCGGTGCCCAGATCGAGAATGCGCATGTGCGGCTTTGCAAGCCCCTGGGTGACGATCTGCCAGAAGATGTGCTCGAACTGCACCAGGTAGACGGGCGCGTGGTAGGCCAGGTAGCCGAGGACCGGGTAGGCCTTCCGGTAACTCACCTGCCGCTCTTTCCAGTACTGGCTCTTCTGGGCGAGGATGGCGTTTGCCATCCGATCAAGCACGACAGGGTCGTCCCAGGACTTGGCGGTCTTCTTCGCGATGTAGGACTCGACCAGCTGCTGGATGTAGTCAGGCACCTCCGGCTTTTCAAAGAACGCGAGCTGCCGCTCGCGTCCGGTATCGTCGACCGCTAACGGCCCTTCAACGCTACCCCGCTCACTCATGGCATACCAGCTCGGCAGGATGGGTTATACAGGTTGCGGGCGCCAAAAGGTGCTTCATGTCTTCCAGACTTTTACACATTTCATACCGCTATTTCGCGATCTTCGCGATCTTCGCGTGAGACCCAATCCGGGTCTCAAAACCTTTGGCTCACGCGAAGCCGCGAAGGGGCATATGAAATACCTGGATGCGGTTGACCGTAGTGATGGGGAGAGCGGGGAAACCCCGGGAGCCTCCCGTTCAGGGCGTGCCGGCGCCCTTCTCCCGCCCGAGCCGGAAGGCCGCCGCGTTGACCTCGACGGTCTTTTTGGGGACGCATCGCCGCACCGCCTCTTCGAGGGTTCCGGGCCGGAGAGGGATGTCGCTCGACGCAGCCCCGAGCATCACGATGTTCTGCGAGAGGACGCTCCCCGCCTCCTCGGCGAGGCCTGCGGCGTCGATGCAGGCGACGTCGAGGTCGGCGAGCGCGGCGAGTATGCTCTCCTCGTCGGGCACGTCCAGATTCTGCTGGTAAACCGACGTTGGGACGACCAGGTGACGGTTCACCACGAGCCTCCCGCCGGCCGGGAGGTAGTGGCGGTAGCGGAGGGCTTCGAGGAGATCGAAGGCGATCAGGAGATCGGCAGTCCCCGGCACGATCAGGGAGCCGAACTGCCCGTCGATGCGGATGTGGCTCTCCACCGACCCGCCGCGCTGCGCCATGCCATGGGTCTCGGCGCTCCGGACGGTCCGGTTCTCGATGATGCACGCCTCGCCGAGGACGTTCGAGGCGAGAACGGTTCCCTGGCCGCCGATCCCGACGATCAGGATGTCGAACGAGGGTTTCATTGCCGTCCCTCCGTGCCGATCGCACCCGATGGACAGATGTCCGCGCAGACGCCGCACCCGGCGCAGAGTTCGGTGATCGTCGCGTTCTTCCCGGCAAACGCTATCGCCGGGCAGCCGAACGACCGGCAGGCGCCGCAGCCCGTGCATCGCTCGGGGTCGACCGCATACGCCTTGCGCTTGATCCCGCTCCGCCGGGCGGTGATGACGCAGGGCTGTTTCGCGATGATCACCCGGACACCCTTGCGCTCCTTCGCCTTTCGGAACGTGTCGAGGAGCACGGGAAGGTCGTAGGGGTCGACCGTCTCGACCCATGAGACCCCGCACGACCGGCAGATCGCGTCGAGCGATATCGGGGTGCTCTCGACGCCCGTGGCGGTCAGCCCCGTGTTGGGGTTGGGCTGGTGGCCGGTCATCGCGGTGATCCGGTTGTCCAGGATGACGACGACGATGTCGGCGCCGTTGTAGACGGCGTTTAAGAGCCCCGGCATCCCCGTGTGCAGGAACGTCGAGTCGCCGATGGTGCAGACCACGGGGTGTTCCTCCCCCGACCGGGAGATGCCGCTCCCGACGGTGATCGAGGCGCCCATGCAGATGGTGGTGTCCACCGCCCCGAGCTGGAGCCCGAGTGTGTAGCACCCGATGTCGCTTGGGAAGATGCCGTCGCGGAAGACCTTCCGCATCGCGTAGAACGTCGGCCGGTGCATGCACCCGGCGCAGAGGATCGGCGGGCGGGGCGGCACCCCCTGGACAGGCGCGGCCGCAGGAAAGGTCGTCGTGGGGGTAATCCCTGCCTTCTCGAGGGCGGCGGCGACGGTCGCCGGACTGAACTCCCCTTCGTACGGGACCGTGCCGTTCATCTTGCCGAAGACCTCCGTCTTCGTCGCCACCTGGCGCACCGCCTCCTCGACGACCGGGGCGAGCTCTTCGACGACGAGGACCTTTTCATGCCGGTCGACGAAGTCCCGGAGCCACTCCTCGTCGATCGGATAGGCGCCGACGACCGCGAGCGAGACGTCGCCCCCGAGCACCTCCTGGACGTAGGCGGCGGCGACGCCGCTCGCGACGACTGCGGTGCTGCCCCGGACGGTGTGGCGGTTGTAGCCGAGTTCGACCAGCCGCTTCTTAAGCGCCGACTGTTTTTCGTTCAGGACCTTGTGCAGAACCCGGGTGTGCGCGGGAATGACCACGTACTGCTTCGGGTCGCGGCGGAAGACGGCGGTCCGGTGCTCCGTGCCGACCTCTCCGAGGTCGACGTCGCCCTTCGAGTGGCAGATCCGGGTGGTGGGGCGGAAGATGACCGGGAGGCCGAACTCCTCGGAGAGGCCGAAGGCGTCCCGCAGCATGTCGTGCGCCTCCTGGACCGACGTCGGGTCGAGGCAGGGGAGCCGGGCGAAGTGCGCGTAACGACGGGTGTCCTGCTCGTTCTGGGAACTGTGCGCGAAGGGGTCGTCTGCACAGAGGACGACGAACCCGCCGGTCACCCCGGTGTATGCGCTCGTCATCAGGGGGTCGGCCGCCACGTTCAGCCCGACGTGCTTCATGGTGCAGAGTGCGCGGACCCCGCACCAGGCGGCGGCGAGCGCGTTCTCGAAGGCGACCTTCTCGTTCGTGGACCACTCCACGGTGAAGGGGCGCTCCTCCTGCACCCGGAGGATGTCGATCACTTCGGATGACGGCGTCCCGGGGTAGCCGCTGGCAAAATCGATGTTCGCCTCCAGACACGCGTGCGCAATGCCCTCGTTCCCGAGTAGGTATCGTACTGCCATTGTTCCACTCAACTATACTTCTATCATCGGTTTTCAACATAGCGCTTTGGATGCCTGTCCAAAACATTCCGGTGCTGAAATGCCGGGTATTGCAGGGCAGTCACGACGACCCGCATCCGTTGCGCACCATTGTTCTCCGGGGAGAATTGGCGGTCGCGTCCTCGATGCGGCCATGTTCCCCGGCCCCATTTGCGGGTGGGTACCCATCTCTGGAGTTCGTCCCGTGCCGTTACCCCTGCCTCTTCTTCGCCGGTGCCATTCTCAGACGATTCTGGAGCAGAGTCCTTGCACAACCTTTAAATTGAATATTGTGCAATATTTGTAGGCACTAGTACAGGTGTATCGGGGCCCGTAGCATAGCCGGTGGTGCACCCGGCTGATAACCGGGAGGTCGTGCGTTCGAATCGCACCGGGCCCATCGTTCTTTTTATCGGAATGTGATTGTTTGTTCTTCTGATGCCGAACTCATTCTTCATGCCCGATTTCCCCATAATATCCGGTCTCGTTCATGATCCCACGAAAAGAGGGGTGGTGCGTAAGCGCACCCGTTCAGGGCGAACCCTGCGGTCGCCTGCGGTAGAGAGTCTGTTCGAGCACCGGGGCCGTGACGACGCCCGCCCAAAACGATTGGAAGCAGAAATGCCGATGACCCGCCTGGCTCCGCTTCCGGCAGGAACCGGGACGCCTGGATGAGCGCGGACACTCTATCTGCCCTTCATGCAAAAGTCACTCTTTTTACGTCCTGCGAGGAGATCTATCCCTATGTTTCTCACCGGTCATGCGGGCAAAGACCCCCGCATAACCCTCATCACCCGTCCCGCCCTCTCTCAACCCTGCGCCGCACGGTGCCGGAGGGGGAGGCAGGCGTGAACGCCGTCGATGTCCGGGGACTCTCGCGCTCCTTCGACGGCCGCGATATCCTCCGCGACGTCTCGTTCACCGTCGGGCACGGCGAGATCTTCGGCTACCTCGGCCCGAACGGCGCCGGGAAGACCACGACAATACGGATCCTGCTCGGCCTGCTCGCCCCCGGCGCGGGCGAGGTCCGGGTTCTCGGGAGGGACCTCGCCGCCGACGACGAAGCACGCGCGCAAGTCGGGGTGCTCTTCGAGAACAACGGTCTTGCCGACCGGATGAGTGCCGTCGGCAACCTTGCCTACTACGCCGGGCTCTACGGCGTCGACGATCCCGCAGGGCGGGTCGACGAACTCCTCGCGCTCGTCGACCTCACCGACCGGCGGGACGACCCGGTCGGGACGTTCTCGACCGGCATGAAGCGGAAACTCGGGATCGCCCGGGCGATCCTCCACCGGCCACAGATCGTCTTCCTCGACGAACCCTCCTCCGGCCTCGACCCCGGTGCGCAGAGGATGGTCCGCGACCTTATCGTCGAGCTCTCCCGGCGGGAGGAGATGACGGTCTTTTTAAACTCCCACCACCTCGACGAGGTCCAGCGGGTCTGCTCCACGGTCGCGATCCTCGCCGGGGGCAGGATCCGGGCCTTCGACTCGGTAGAGAACCTCACCACGGCCTCCGGCCGCCCGGCCGTGACGGTCGCCCTCGCCGACCCGGGCGAGCGTTCCCGCGCATGCGAGACCGTCGGGAACCTGCCGTACGTCACGGAGTGCGACGTGGACGGCGACCGCCTCCACTGCACCCTCGCCGACCCGGGCGCGACACCGGACCTCGTCGCGGCCCTCGTCGGCGCCAACTTCCGCATCGAGGAGGTCCGCCGGTCGTCGCGGTCGCTTGAAGAGATCTACCTCGAACATGTCGGCCGGGCGGAGGGCGGGGCATGAACACGTTTGCCATCATCGCCCGCCGCGAAATACGGCTTGCCGTCCGGAACCGGAGCGCCCTCATCACCGCGTTCATCTTCTCCATCTGGTTCCCGGTCATGTCGGCTCTCAGTATTGCTGTGGGCGCGGACGGCGACGCTGCGGCCGTTACCGCCGGCATCACCACGATCACCCTCCCGGTCGCGGTCTTTCTGGGCTACATCTTCTGCGCCGACGCCTTCCTCCGCGAGAAGCGGGACGGCACCATCGAGACGCTCCTCTGCGCTCCGGTCTCGCTCCAGCGTCTCTGGGAGGGGAAGGCCGCCGGGATCACCGTCCCGGCCTACGTGATGATGCTTCTCTCGGCAGTGGTGAGCGTCGCGGCGATCTCCGGCCTCACCGGTGTCTCCGTCGCCGCCGAACCCCTGCTCATCCTTCACTTCGCGGCCGTCGTCCCGGTCTGGATCGCCGCCTCGGCCGGGCTGATCGGCGCGGCCCAGCTCGCGCTCGGGATGCGGGAGAACCAGATCCTCGGGTTCGTCTTCATATTCGGGTTCATCTTCCTGATCGTCCTGTTCCAGCAGATCGTGCCGGCCGAATCAGGCATCTCGGCGGCAACGGAGGCGGTCCTCGCGGCGGTCGGGCTCGTGCTCCTCGCCCTTGCCCGCTTCATCGCCGGGAAGGTGACGAAGGAGCGGATCATCCGGACGATCCCGTGAAGTGCAGGGCGGGGATGCGTCCCCGGCAGAAGTAAGATATACCGGTGCACCAAGGATGCACCCATGATGCAGGAGGAGCACGACCTTCCAAACCGGATCCTTCGTGCTCTCCGGTTCCGGCCGAAGGGCATGACCATCACCGAGGTGGCGAAACAACTCGGCGCCACCCGGAATTCTGTCTCGAAACACCTTGAGATTCTGCAGATCGCCGGCAAGGTCGACGTCCGGCAGATCGGGAACGCAAAACTCTTCTCCCTTGCCCAGCGCGTCCCGATCTCCGCCTTTCTCTGCTTCACGAAGAACCTGATCCTGATTCTCGATAACGACCAGCGGATCGTCCAGGTCAACGACCAGTGCCAGAGAGCGCTCAAACGCTCGAAAGATGAGCTTATCGGCCTGACGCTGGAGGAGGCGGCACTCCCCATTGTCTCCTCTCCGGAGGCGATCACCGTCATCGAAGGCCTGGAACGCGAGCAGGTGATGACCGATCTCCTGTACCGGCGGGACGAGGGAGGGGACCTCTTCTACCAGATGCAGGCGATCCCGACGACGTTTGAGGACGGGGAGAAGGGGTGCACCCTTGTCCTCGAGGACATCACCGAGCGGAAACGCTACGTCCGGAATATGGAGTTCCTTGCCCGGACGGCGATGGAACTTGTCGATATGCCGGGGGAGGCGGACATCTACCAGTATATTGCTGAAACAATTGCGGAAGTCGTTCCGAATCCACGGTGTTACGTGCATTCTTATGACGAGGCCAAACAGGAGTTCTTCATACGTGCGATGACTCCTGATAGCATTCGGAACGCGGTGAGGGAGATCATAGGAGAAGATCCCGTCGGCAAGGTCTTTCCTGTCCGCGGGGTCTTTTACTCTGCCCCATTCAATGAGTCGCCGTCGACGTTTTTCGCCATGAGAGAGATGCATTTTAGTCCCTATTTTGAGGATGAAGAGTTATCGTTTGCCGATTCGTGCTTGCACGTATTTCCCGAAGATACCTACGAGAGGCTTCAGCAGAGATTCGAGATCGCAAGGATATACCTCACCGGGCTGGTGTGGCAGGAACAACTCTTCGGTCTGGTCGGGATATGCATGGGACCCGAGGAAGTGCTCGAAGATAGGCCTGCAATCGAATCCTTCCTTCGCCAGGCCTCGATCGCCCTCGCCCGGCGACAGACCGAGGAGCGGCTCCGCCGCAGCGAGCACCGGTTCCGGGATCTGATCGACTCCTCGCCCGTTCCATCGGCCGTCATCGAGAGCGACGGCCGCTACGCCTACACGAACCGGGCGTTCACCGACCTCTTCGGGTATACGCTCGCGGATATCCCCACCGGGAAAGACTGGTTCCGGCTGGCCTTCCCCGATCCCGTCCGCCGCCGCGAAGCGATCGCCGCCTGGCAGGCGGACCGGGAGCAGGCTGGCCGGGGGCGGCCCCGGCCGCGGACGTTCCCCGTCCGGTGCAGGGATGGAAAGGAGAAGACGATCCACTTCCTGCCCGTTGAACTCTCCGACGGGACGGATTACGTCACCTACGAGGACGTCACCGAGGAGCGCCGGGTCTACGGGATGCTGGTGGGTGAGATAGCGGAGCTGCGAAAAAAGTGATCGTTTCCCGGCAGCTGGAGAGATGCATGCTGAAGGATAAGGTATATAGTGTCGTGCACCTTCTCCGCTCCCATGCAGGAGGAGCACGATCTTCCAAACCGTATCCTTCGTGCTCTCCGGTTTCGGCCGAAGGGCATGACCATCACCGAGGTGGCGAAGCAGCTCGGCATCACCCGGAACTCGGTCTCGAAACACCTCGAGATCCTCCAGATCGCCGGTAAAGTGGATGTGCGGAACATCGGCAACGCGAAACTCTACTCGCTCGCGCAGCGCGTCCCGATCTCCGCCTTCCTCTGCTTTACGAAGAACCTGATCCTGATCCTGGATAACGAGCAGCGAATTATCCAGGTCAACGACCAGTGCCTCAAGCACCTCCGGCAGTCGAAGGACGATCTCATCGGCCGGACGATCCGCGAGGTCGCTCTCCCCGTCGTCTCCACTCCGGAGGCGCTCGCGGTGATCGAGGGGCTCGAGCGGGAGCAGGTGATCGCCGATATCCGGTACCAACGGGACGAGGGCGAAGAGTTCTTCTACCAGATGCAGGCGATCCCGACGACCTTCGAGGACGGGGAGACAGGTGCAACGCTCGTGCTGGAGGACATCACCGAACGGAAGCGGTATGTCAGGAACATGGAGTTTCTTGCCCGGACCGCGATGGAGCTCGTGGATATGCCGCCGGAGCAGGATATCTACCAGTATATCACTGAAAAGATCGCCGAACTCGTGCCGAACCCACGAATTTTCGTGGCGGCATACGACGAAGCCGAGGGAGAGTTCGTCGTGCAGGCGGCGCAGGATAAAGACTTCCATGCTGGTATGGCACGCCTATTGGGGGTGGAGCCCGTTGGCCTGACATTTCCCATCAAAAAGGTATTATCGCATCCCCAGGGAGGGAATCCCCTGGCATTGCTGACTCGGGGTATCCAGGAGTACGTGTTAGACCCGGAACCTGGTCTGGGAAAGTTGTCATTGTACGGGGATATTTTCTTCAGGCAGATCCCCGAGGAGATCTGTGAAGAGATGTGTTCTACATGGAATCTTGGGAAGATCAATCTCACCTTCCTGGTCTGGGAGGACCGGTTATTCGGCTCTGTCAAGATATTTCTGTCGCCCGGCGAGGTGCTCGAAGACAAACAGGCGATCGAGTCCTTCCTCCGCCAGGCCTCCATCGCCATCGCCCGGCGGCAGACCGAGGAGCGGCTCCGCCGGAGCGAGCACCGGTTCCGGGACCTGGTCGACTCCTCGCCCGTTCCATCGGCTGTCATCGAGAGCGACGGCCGCTACACCTTCATTAACCGGGCGTTCACCGACCTCTTCGGGTATACGCTCGCGGATATCCCCACCGGGAAAGACTGGTTCCGGCTTGCGTTCCCCGATCCCGTCCGCCGGCGGGAGGCGATCGCTGCATGGAAGGCGGACCGGGAAGCGGCCGGCCCCTGCCACTCCCGGCCGCGGACGTATCCTGTCCGGTGCAGGGATGGGAAGGAGAAGGCGATCCGTTTCCGGCCGGTCGAACTCTCCGATGGGACAGAGTACGTCACCTATGAGGACGTCACCGAGGAGCGCCGGATCCACAGTGTCCTGATCGGCGAGATAGCAGAACTGCGAAAAAAGTAGTCGTTTCCCGGCGGTTCGTCTCCGCCAGGAAATGTATTGCGAGTCCCGAGAGCCGGTCCCTCTACAGCGTCTCCTCGCCGTAGAGATAGGGCCTGAGGGCCTCGGGGATCGTGACCGAACCGTCCTCGTTCTGGTAGTTCTCGAGGATCGCCCGGATCGCGCGCGACGTCGCGATTGCGGTGCTGTTCAGGGTATGCACATAGCGCTTGGAGGTGAACTCGACGGGGTCGCGCACCTTGATGTTCAGCCTGACCGCCTGGTAGGCCGTGCAGTTCGAGCACGACACCGCTTCGCGATACCGCTCCTCGCGCGGCATCCAGACCTCGAGGTCGTACTTCTTTGCGGCGACGGTCCCGATATCCCCCGTGCAGATCAGGACGACCCGGTAGGGGAGGCCGAGCCGCTGGAAGACCTCCTCGGCGTTCGCCATCAATTCCTCGTGGAGGCCCCAGGACTGCTCCGGCGTGGCGTACACGAACTGCTCCACCTTGTGGAACTGGTGGACGCGGAAGAGCCCCTTCGTATCAAGCCCGTGCGCCCCGATCTCGCGCCGGAAGCACGGGCTCACCCCTGCAAGCCGGAGCGGCAGGTCCTTCTCCTCGAAGATCTCGTCGCTGTACATCGCGGCCATCGGGTGCTCGCTCGTCGCGATCAGGAACTCGTCCTCGCCGTCGAGTTTGTACATGACGTTCTCGAAGTCGGCGAGGTCGGTCACGCCCTCGTATGCGGCCCGGTTCATCATGTAGGGGGGGACCACCGGGGTATACCCGCGCTGGACGAGGAGATCCATCGCAAATCGCTGGAGCGCCATATCGAGCAGGGCAAGCCTGCCCTTCAGGAAGTAAAACCCGGATCC
Organism: Methanobacteriota archaeon; assembly: GCA_023436625.1. GTDB lineage: Archaea > Halobacteriota > Methanomicrobia > Methanomicrobiales > Methanoculleaceae > Methanoculleus. The sequence goes on from JAEZIP010000029.1 coordinate 27,826, forward strand.
TGCGATCTTCGCCGCGCGTTCGAAGTCCGCCCAGCCCTGCTCGACGGCGAGCGCGCCGTGGTTCTTCAGGTCGAACGCGGGGACCTCCGGTTTGCCCCACCGCCGGATCTCGACGTTCTCGGTATCGTCCTTGCCGACGGGCACGCTCTCGTGCAGGATGTTCGGGAGCCGCATCAGGCGGTACTTCACCGCTTCGGTGAGTTTGTCATACTCCGTCTCCGCCTCGTTGACCCGCGCGGGAAGGCCTGCCGCCTCGGCAAGAAGCCCGGCGATATCGTTCCCCGCCTTCCTCGCCTGGCTGATCTCGCGGGATATGACGTTTCTCCGGTTGCGCAGGCCCCCGATCTCCACGGTGAGTTCCCGTGCCCTCCGGTCCATCTCCAGCACCTCGTCGACCCAGGCCAGTTTCTCGGCATCTCCTCGCTTCGTGAGGTCTGCCCTGACGATATCGGGGTGTGCACGAACGAACTTCAACTCAAGCATACTGTCGTCTCTCTGTACGTACTTCGCCATGACGGTATATGGTCATATTGCCCTTCCCGCGTGAAGAGTGCCGGCGACTCCCGGGCTGTGTCCTGATCACAACCTCCCCTCCTCCACCGAAGCCTATCCTTATAATTTCCGGCGAACCAACTCATCTATATGGATAAGAACCAGAAGATCGTCCTGGTGACGGGCGCCCTCATCACGCTCGGGCTGCTCTTCATCGACGTCTTCTACGCCCTCATCGCGCTGATATTCATGCTCGCCATCCTGATGAGCTTCCGTATCATGGGAGATACGGAGAACTACCCGCTCATCACCGCGGATCTCTCGGAAGATGCGCGGGAGATCATTCTCACCAATACGGGCACCGCGAGAGCGCAGAAGATTCGGGTTGCCCTCGTCCCGCTCAACATCGATTTCGAGGTTGCCTCGCTCGACCCGGACGAGGAATCCGGCTTTAGTCTGGCATCGATGGTCTCGGAGGCAAAAGCGGTCATCACGTACCAGAATGCCGAAGGCCAGGAGTTTACGCGCTCATATCCGCTCACGGCACTCGGGGCAGGGCGCGATCCCACCGAGCCGATGTTCCCGATCTTCGGGCGCCGGTGAGGAGACAGGGGGCGGGAGGGCGGTCCCAGAACCGACCCCGGGGTGCGACTGCGACCGTCGGTACGGCGGGCGTCGGAGCACCCTGGGGTGCGACTGCGACCCGTCGGCCCCCCCGCACCCGGGAATAAAAATGTTTTTCATGACCCAAGATACTCGAGCGTCCGCGCGAGTGCGGCCGTCAGTTCCTCTTCCTTCTCTGCATACTCGTACAGCGCCCGGTAGAGCATGAAGACGAGATCGTAGCCGTAGATGTCGAACGCCTCCTCCGGTGTCAGGGGGGCGAGGTACGAGTCGGTCCGGATATCGGTGGTGGTGTACATCAACTCGTGGAAGGCCCCGTCCTCGTCGAGAACGCATATCTGGGCATCGACGGGCTTGCTCGGGTCGTCCGGACGGTACGGGAGCGGTTCGGCCTTCCCGAGGACGATCATCTTCTTCTCGTAGAACGCCTGGTCGTAGAGCTCCCCGGACGCCTCCCTCTTTGCGCGCTGAAGTATCTCAAGCCCGATCTGCCCCACGACCGGCGCCGTATCGGCAGCCATCCGTGCAAGGAGGGCCCCTATGTTGCCCCGGAGTTCCGAGGCCGACTCTTCCTTCTTCGCCTGCAGATCCCCGAGGGTCTCGAGGAGCCGGGCGTATCCCTCTTCGATGATCGGATCCATTGTTCACTCACCTCTTGCGTGTGCCGGCATAAGCGCACCGGTTTGTCCCGCTAGCCGCCCTGCCGGAGGCGTTCGACCCCGAGGGCGCCCGCATACGCCAGCGTGCTCACGAGGATGATCGTCGCCCCCGACGGGACGTTCAAAAGGTAGGAGAGCCCTATCCCCGTCACGGAAAAGACGATGCCGAGGGCGACGGCAAGGAACATCATGCTCCAGAGCCGGGTGGTGTAGAGACGGCTGATCGCCGCCGGGAGCGTGAGGAGCGCGATCACGAGGATGATCCCCACCACCCGGATCAGCATCACCACCGTGAGTGCAATCAGCACGAGGAGAAGGAGCGAGAGCCGTTCGACCGGGAGGTTCATGACCGTCGCGTAGTCAGGGTCGAAGGTGACCGCCTGGAACTCCCGGTAGAGGAAGGCTACGACGCCGACGATGATGACCACGAGGACCGTCATCAGCAGGATGTCTCCCCGCGGCACGAGGAGAATGTTCCCGAAGAGGTAGGAGAAGAGGTCGGGGGCGAACCCCGGTGTCAGGTAGACGAAGAGAATGCCTATGGCCATCCCGGCTGCCCAGACCGCGCCGATGAGGGTATCCATCTGCTGCCTGGCCCGGATCTCGAGCGCCCCCATCCCGAGCGCCGTCGCCACGGTGAACCCGGCGGCGCCGAGGAGCGGGTCTATCCCGAGGTAGTAGCCGAGACCGATCCCCCCGAAGGCCGCGTGGGAGATGCCGCCGCTGACGGCGACCATCCGCCGCACCACGACGTAGGTGCCGATGACGCCGCAGGCGACGCTCGCGAGCACCCCGGCGGCGAGCGCGTTCCTGAAGAACTCGAACCCGAGCACCTCGAACATGCTCACTCCTCCCTGGAGTGTTCCGGAAAGACCCGGTGCGGAACCCCGTGGGCGATCAGGTCCACCGGGCAGTGGTATGCGGCCTCGAGCATATCCGGCGTGATCTCGTTCGTGTCGTGCGTGTAGAGGCGCCGGTTCAGGCAGGCGACCCGGGTCACGTGCTCCGGGATCACCCCGATGTCGTGGGTCACGAGGACGATCGTCATCCGGTCGCGAAGCCGGTCCAGGATCCCGTAGAACTGCGCCGCCGTCGGGGCATCCACGTAGACCGTCGGTTCGTCGAGGAGCAACACCTTCGGGTCGCCGACGAGCGCCCGGGCGATGATTGTACGCTGCTGCTCCCCGCCGGAGAGGTCCCGGATCTGCCGATCCGCAAGATCGGCAATGCGCATCGTCTCGAGCGCCTCCTCGGTCCGGACGAGGTCTTTTTCGTCATAGCGCCGGGGCCTGCGGGTGATGTGGCCGAGGCGGCCGGAGAGGACCATCTCCCGCACGGTGATGGGGTACTCGAAGTCGAACGTCCGGAACTGGGGGACGTAGCCGAGGAATCTGCGCATCGTCGCCTCCGTGCTCCCGAGGATCCGGACCTCGCCGCGGCAGGGGGTGAGGAGGCCGAGGATCACCCTTAGAAGCGTCGTCTTCCCGCCGCCGTTCGGCCCGATGATCGCGTAGAACTCGTCGGGATAGACGGCGAGGCTCACCCCCTCGAGCACGGTCTGGCCGCGCAGCCGGACCCAGACGTCGTCGACCTCGATCACGGGGGCGGTCATGGCCCGCTGCTCCCTGCGAATGCCGAGGCCACGTGCCGCATGTTCTCGAGATAGTCTTTCGCGAGCGGACTTACCGGCACCATGGTGCCGCCTATCTCATCCGCGATAACCTCGGCGCTCCGGGTGGAGTGCTCGGGCGACGCGAATATCACCCTGATCCTCTCCTCCTTCGCCTGCGTGATGAGGTGCTCTATCCTCTGCGGGGAGGGCTCTTTCCCTTCGTCCTCGATAGGGACCTCGACAAGACCGTAGTCCCGGGCAAGGTAGGCCCACGACGAGTGGTAGACCATCACCTTCGTCACCCCCGATTCCGCGAGCGCACCGGCGATCTCCGCATCGAGTGCATCGAGTTCCCCCTGGTAGAGATCGGCGTTTCGGCGGTAGTCTTCGGCGTTTGCCGGGTCGACCTCCGCGAGGCCCCGGCGGATGTTCTCGACCATGATCTTCGCGTTCCGCGGAGAGACCCAGATATGCGGGTCGGGCCCCGCGTGGCCCCCCTCGCCGGTCGAGATCAGGTCGACGCCGCGTGAGCAGTCGACGACCAGCATCTCAGGGTTCAGAGCGGCGATCTTCTCCTGCCAGGCGAGTTCGAACTCGATCCCCGATCCCACCACGGCATACATGTCCGCCTCCGCGACGTCGGCGAGGACCGCCGGCGGCGGTTCGTAGGTGTGCGGGTCGGCTCCCGGCGGCACCAGCAGTATCACACGGACGTGGTCGCCCCCCACCCTTTCTGCGAACTCCTGTTCGGGCGGTATGGTGACCGCGACGACGATCTTCCCGTCCTCCTGCCGCTCGGCCCCGGTGCACCCGGCCGTGGCTGCTGCAAGCAGAAGGACTATGAATACGGCTGAAACGAGCGAGAAGGGAGCGACGTTGTCTTTATCCTGCGATCCCATGGCTTTCCACTCCGAACTTGGTATGGGTCTAAATTTTCCTGCATGCGGAGATAAAAACGTTTTGCCGTCACCCCTGCTGGTATTCCGGGGGGCAACAACAGCAGCGATCATGCTCGATCTCCCCGCAGACGCTCATCATCGGGTGCCCGAGCGACGTACACATCCTGTTCGTGAGGTCCTTTGAGAAGCACTGCTCGATCTTCTTCGCCTCCCTGCAGGCCTCGCCGGGCTCAAGCCCGTGGCGGCTGAGCACCAGGGCGACGATCCGATGACGCCGGATAAGGAACCGGGCGTAGTCGGTGCCGAGAGTCGTGAGCCTCACCCCGTGATAGGGCGTATGCTCGAGATATCCTGCCTTTGCCATCTCCGTGAGCGCCTTTGTCACCGTCGAGGGCGCGACCGAGAAGTGGGCGGCGATCTCGGTCGTCTTCACGACGTCGCCCTTGATATAGATGTATTTGAGGTATTCGGCCTTCTTCGAGGAGAGTTCGTGCCCGGTGATCCCCTGCATGAGAAGAGGATACGCTTCGCCGGATGAAAATGTTTCGGTGGGGCTAAACCCTGTGCCCGATATCGTGCGGGATCAGCTTGCCGATGACGTAGTGCCGCCGGTTCCCGGTGATCACCGCGCTCCCGGAGAACCCGAACGGCAGGTCCTCTTCGACGACGACGTTGAGGTAGCAGGGGTTGCGGCAGACGGTCGAACCGGGCGCGTTCTTCTCGGTCGCAACGACCGGTGTCTCCCCCCCGATCCAGCACTCGTTGTAGCGGTCGTAGATCCGGTTCGCCTCGACAAGCAGCACCCGGGACCGGTCTTTCCTGATCCGTTCGGGAAGATCCTTCAAGGCGGCGGCGGGCGTGCCGGGCCGCCGGGAGTAACGGGTGATGTTCACCTTCACGAACGCCGCACGCTTCAGGAGTTCGAGCGTCCGGCGGAAGTCCTCGTCCGTCTCCCCGGGGAACCCGGTGATGAAGTCCGAGGAGACCATCATATCCGGGTAGCGTTCCCGGAACGCATCGACGATCTTCATGACGTCGGCAGCACGGTAGCCGCGCTGCATCCGCTCGAGGACGGCATCGGAGCCCGACTGGACGGGGAGGTGGAGGAACCGGAAGACCTTCTCGCTCTCGTAAGCGTCGAGGAGCGGCCCGAGGACCCCGAGCACCGAGGCCGGGTGCATCATCCCCAACCGAACGGCGAACCTCCCGGGAACTCTCTCGATCTCTTTCAGGAGGTCCGGGAGCGTCTCATTCCGGTCGAGCCCCCAGGCGGCGACGTCCTGCCCGGTGAGCTGGATCTCATAGGCGCCCGACGCGACGAGATCCCGCACGGCATCGAGGATCGCTTCGGGCGACGTGCTCTCGAGCTGCCCCCGTGCGAGCCGGGTGATGCAGTAACTGCACCGGCCGACGCACCCGCTCGCCACCTGCACCACGCCGACCGCTCCCGGACCAGGGGTGCCGACACCCCGGGAACGCTCGTGGATCTCGTCCGGACGGATGACGTGCGGCGTGCAGACCGAGCGGATCAATTCCATCTGGACGAGCGGCATGCATCCGGTCACGTAGAGGTCGCGGTCGGCGAACGCCGCAAGGCGCCGGAGCATCTTTCGCTCGGTCGCGCCGATCACCGTGCAGGTGTTGACGATCACGGCATCCGCCTCGTCCGGCCCGGTCAGCGTGCAGTCGAGACGTTCCAGTATCGCCGCGAGCCTCCGGGTGTCGGCGTGGTTATAGGTGCACCCGTAACTCTCGATATGGATTCGTCTTCCCCGCAGATCCTCAAGGGTAATGGCAATCGACTCTCCTTGCGCGCGGTCGGCAGCCGGTCCGATCTCCGGCGGTGTGATTTCCCTTATCGCCCGGGGGATATTTTACCCCTCTTCCTGCCGGTTTCGTGCCGAGCACAATACTTAACCGCTGATATTACAACTTCTTTATTTGATGATTAAAATAGGGTTGCTGGGATGCGGCAACGTCGGGCGTATCATCGCCACACACGCCGAGAGCATCCAGGTTATCGCTGTCTTCGATATCATCCCCGGGCGGGCGGAAGAACTGGCGGCGCTCTGTCATGCCCGGCCATATACGGATTTCGACGCCTTCATGCAGGAGGATTTCTCGATCGTCGTGGAAGCCGCCTCGGTCGACGCCGTCAGGTACTACGGCGAGGCGATCCTCCGGTCGGGACGGGACATCGTCGTCCTCTCCGGGGGAGCTCTTGCGGACGACGAGTTCCGCGAGCGCCTCGTCGAGGTCGCACGGGAGGCAGGAAGGAAGATCCGCATCCCGAGCGGCGCCATCACCGGACTCGATAACCTCAAGATAGGTCAGGTCTCGCCGCCAAGGCAACTCCTCCTGCGAACGACGAAACCCCCCGCGTCGCTCGGGATGACCGCCACGGCCCGGACAGAGGTATTTAAAGGGCTGGCGCACGACTGTATAAAGCAATACCCGAAAAACATCAACGTCGCGGTAGCGTTGGGACTTGCTGCCGGCAGGGACGCCGACGTGGAACTCTGGGTCGACCCTGCAGCAGAGAGGAACATCCACGAGATATTCGTCGAGGGCGACTTCGGGGACATCTACGTCCGGGTCAGGAATGTCCCGAGCCCTGATAATCCCTCGACGAGTTATATGGCAGCCCTCTCCATTCTGACGCTCTTGAAGAACCTCGAGAATCCTCTGGTGGTGGGTACGTAGCGATGGAAAAGGAGATTCGTGCGCTTAAAGCCGAAAAGAACGCAGTCGTCATGGCGCATAACTACCAGCCCATGGAGATCCAGGCGCTCGCCGACGTGGTGGGCGACAGCCTCGAGCTCGCGGTGAAGGCGAAGGAGACCGGGGCGGACCTGATCGTCGTCTGCGGTGTCCGGTTCATGGCCGAGACGGCAAAGATCCTCAACCCCGAACGGAAGGTGGTCATTCCGGTAGAGGACGCAGGATGCCCCCTTGCCGACTTCCTGACCCCCGACCTGATCCGGGAGGCAAAGGCGCGGCATCCCGAAGCGGCCGTGGTGGTCTACGTCAACAGCACGGCAGAGAGCAAGGCGCTCGCCGACATCACCTGCACCTCCGCAAACGCAGCTCAGGTCGTTCGGTCGCTCCCGCACGATACGATCCTCTTCGGACCGGACGCAAACCTCGCGGCCTACGTCCAGCGGGAGATCCCCGAAAAGACGATCATCCCGGTGCCGCCCGGCGGCCACTGCTACGTTCACACGGGGTTTACCCTAGCCGATGTGAAAGCGGCTAAGAAGTTGGGCAGCATGGTCGTCTGCCATCCCGAATGCCCGCCGGAGGTCCAGGAGCAGGCGGACCTGATAGCCTCCACGGGGGGCATGGTCCGGAGCGCCGCAACCGGCAGGGACGAGCCCTGGTCGGTCTTCACCGAGCGGGAGATGGCCTCCCGCCTCCGGGTGCTTTACCCGGGAAGGGTCTTTTACGAGAAGCCGGAGGCCGTCTGCGCGGATATGAAGAAGATATCCCTTGCCGACCTACGCCGGGCGCTCGAACGCGAGGAACACGAGGTCGTCCTCTCCCCTGAGGTCATGGACCGGGCACGGCGGGCCATCGAGCGGATGATCGCCGTCGGGGCGTGAGTGCGGATGATCCCGATCGACGACCTGCTCCGGTTCGTCCGGGAGGATGCGCCGTGGGGCGACGTCACCTCGGAGACGGTCGTCCCCGATGTCTCCTGCCGGGCGGTGATCCGGGCGAAGGAGCCGGGGACCGTCGCGGGCCTCGCTGAGGCACGGGCGCTCTTCGAACACTTCGGGGTCACGGTTTGCGAACGTATCCCTGACGGCCGGACGGTTGCCCCGGGAGAGACCCTCCTCGAACTCGACGGCCCCGCGAGGGCGATCCTCCTCGTTGAGCGGACGGCGCTCAACATCATCGGGCGCATGAGCGGGATTGCGACACGGACCCGGGAGGCGGTCGCCGCCGTCCGGAAGGTCTCGCCCGCCGTGCGGATCGCCGCCACCCGGAAGACGGCCCCGGGGCTGCGGATGCTCGATAAGAAGGCGGTGGTCCTCGGCGGGGGCGACCCGCACCGCTACTGCCTCTCGGATATGGTCCTGATCAAGGATAACCACCTCGCGCTGGTGCCGCTCCCGGAAGCGATACGGAGGGCGAAGGAGCAGAGCCTCTACCGGACGGTCGAGGTGGAGGTCGAGACGGCACAGGACGCAGTCACGGCTGCAGAGGCCGGGGCCGAGATCGTGCTGCTCGACAACATGGCGCCTGACGCGGTCCGGGAGACGGTCAGGACGCTCGTCGGGAAGGGGCTCCGGGAGCGGGTGAGTCTCGAGGTCTCGGGAGGGGTTGCCGGCGGCGACCTTGCGGGGTACGCCGCGACCGGGGTCGATATCATCAGCATGGGTGCGCTCACCCATACGGTCAGGAACTTCGACGTGAGTCTGGACATCCTGAAGGGCGCGGGCACGGTTCGGGTTCCGTGACCGGTGCCGTTCCGGCAAGGTCGTGATTCATGAGGTACTCCCTGACCGCCCTCGATCCCGCCCAGCCGGAGTCGAGCTGCCTGACGACCTCATTGATCTCTTTTGCCTGTTTCCTGATCGCATCCGAGTGTTCGTTCTCGATCAGGTCGGCGAGCGCCATGAGCACCTGAAGTGGGTGGCGGATCCGGTCGGCAAGGGTCGCGAACTGCTCGATGTTCGCTTCAATCTGGCCGATAGCCCACCTCTTCTCCTGATCCGGGGGTGCCTTCTCCTCTCCCAGGGTGATCCGCCGCCATTCTCCGTCCTGCCGGATGACGGCCAGCTGGTGCGTGGAAGCAATCTCCAGCAGTTCGCGTGTCCCGCAGACATCAAGCGGGTAGGCGCAGACGGCGGCGATCCGGCTGCTCCCGATGGCGCGGTTGACCGTTGCCTCGTACTCCATGAAAGCACCCCACTCTATCCCTGTCAGCCAGGAGACGTTGCCGCTGATGAACAGGCCTTCATAGCCCCTCTCCTGCGCCTCGAGTCCTTTCCTGATGCAGCTGTGCAGTGCAGCGGAGCAAGAAAAGCCGCCGTCCCGGAGGTACCAGTCGCGTGCGTCCAGGATCTCGATCTGGCCCCGCTTCAGGCGCCGGTCCAGGCCTTTGACGCTCCTTGCGAGCACCCTCCGTGCCGCACCTGCCTGCAGGGGATCTGCGGTGATCCATACGCAGCAGGCATTCTGCTCCAGCCCCGACTGGAAGTAAGGCACCAGGGTGTCGATGAGGTCGTGCCGGCTCCGGTAGACGAGGCAGGCATGGGTACCCCAGGGTGGCCCGGAGAGGACTGCTGTTTTGTCCGTGAAACAATCGCTATCTGTCAATGCGGCAACATTCCCGTGAATATAAGGTTTCGCTCCCGGGTTCGGACCGCCTCGCACCCCGCCTGTCGGGGCGGGCAGATCGTTCTTCCCGGCTACCCGCGACAGGGGGAGTGGCACGTCGGGATAAAATAGGTTTTCGATCTTTATGTGGTGCAGGAAAGATCCTTGCCCGGCCGGTATGAGGCTTCGGGCCATAACATTTCCCGAAACGCCCGGATGAACAGTCTGTAGAGGGGATCAGGATACGCCGACCGTATCCTCCATCGTGAGTTCGTCCAGGAACGGCATTACTCCTTTGACGTACGGTACGAGTTTCCCCTCCCGTGTCCCGAGTTCCCCGTAGGCCACGACCTCGACGACCAGCGGGAGTTCGTCCAGGCGCCGGGTGAAGAGGGGGTCCTCCTCGGTGGCGAACCGGAGAAACGCATCCAGCCTGACGAACGGGCGTTCCAGGTCGGGAACGTCGCCGTACTCCTGCAGGTCTTCCCGGAGCGTGGAGTCTTTGGCCAGATCCTCCTCGAAGTAGAGGAAGACGTGGAAGTTGTGGCCCTTCCCCATCTTGTCGAGTTCCCTGATGTCGATCTTTGCTCCCGGGGCGATGCCGAGGCGTTCCAGTTCCGGAGGAAACGTCGTACCCTCCGGTATGCCGGTCGGACTCTCCATACTATGGTGAAGGCAGGGAGAGTAGAAAAATGCACCTCCCGGGAGCACCCCGGGGCAAAACCTTATACTCGGGTGACCCAAGATGGGCGTAAGGTGGCCTATGGCAGGGGAGGATCCGCCGGTACCGGAAGGCGAGCTGGAAGGCCTCAGCAGGGAGAAGAAACTCCACAGGTACCTTTCGATGCTGGAATCCGGGGATCTCAACGACAGGTGGCGGGCCGCGGATGCGCTCGGGGAACTTGGCGACAGTCGTGCGGTACAGCCGCTGATCAGGGCGCTGGACGACGAGTACGTCGATGTTCGGTGGAAGGCGGCGAAAGCGCTCGGGATTCTCGATGGACGCGAACCGATCCTCCCGCTGATACAGAGCCTGGAGGACGACAGCCCCTGGGTCCGGGCGGGCGCAGCATGGGCGCTCGGGAACATCGGCGATCCCCGGGCAGTCGAGCCGCTGATCCGGCTACTCGAAGACCAGAAACCCCGGGTCCGGAGGATGGCGGCATGGGCGCTCGGGCGGATAGGCAACCCGCGGGCCAGGGAACCCCTTGTGCGCCTCCTCGGCGATGCCAACCGCGACGTCAGGCTTGCCGGCCGGCAGGCCCTCGACGAGATCGGGACCGATCGGGAGATCCCGAGCGTCTGAGTGAGTGCTCGATCCCGATGCGAGAAGTCCTCTTTTCCGGAATCTTTTCGGCCACACTGCTCCCTGTGGGGGCTGGTCCGGTGTACCGCATCCTCCGGCATCTTCCGTGCCGTAATAACATGAAGGGCGGTGGGGGTTGCGGCCGACGGCTTCGTCTTCCACCTCGACGCAGGCGTGATTTCGTGCAGCCGGCCGGGAGGCGTGAATAGCAATCTTCAGCAGTCTCCACGCCCGGGACGGGGAAGGTCGCCTGCCCCTGCTGGTATGACTTTATAATCTAGAAACGACTTCATAGATCTGTTTAGATCTTGCGATCGGTTTATATACTAAATTGAGCGCCGGGGAGGACTTCGGATATGGATTTGTTCATGAAGTGTGCCATCGAAGAGGCGGAGATCGGCCTGCAGGAAGGCGGAATACCCATCGGGGCGGTGCTGGTGCGCGATGGCCGCATCATCGGGCGGGGGCGAAACCGCCGCGTCCAGTGTAACGATCCCATGCTTCACGCCGAGATCGACTGCCTGAGGAACGCCGGGAGGATCCATAACTATGCAGAGTGCACGCTCTACTCGACGCTGATGCCCTGCTACCTCTGTGCGGGAGCGGCCGTGCAGTTCGGGATCGGGAAGGTCGTAGCGGGAGAGTCGGTAAACTTTCCGGGTGCACGGGAGTTCCTCGAGTCCCACGGGGTCGAGGTGCTCGATCTGGACCTCGACGTCTGCAAAGCGATGATGCATGCGTTCATCGAGGCACACCCCGACCTCTGGTACGAGGATATCGGGGCGTTGTGAAGGTGAACCATGGCTGAAGACGGATTGCTTCGTTACGGCGTCGTTGCCGCCGCTTTCCTCCTCATCGGGGCCTGCATCGCCCTTGCGGTCTCTCCCCTTCCCGCCGGGCCCGACGGAGAAGCCGACCGGGAGACGATCTTCCAGGTCTCGACGATCGATGCGCTTCTCCAGGGGGTCTATGACGGGAGCATGACGTTCGACGAGCTTGCAACGCACGGGAATCTCGGGATCGGGTGCGGCGACCGGCTCGACGGGGAGCTGATCGGCGTCGACGGCGAGTGGTACCTGATCCGGACTGACGGCCGGGCCTACCCGGTTACCGGGAACGCGACGACGCCGTTCGCTGCTGTGACCTTCTTTGACCCGGACATCACGATCGCGATCGACGAGCCGGTGAACCTGACCGGGCTCGGGCGCTACCTGGAGGCGGAGCTCCCTTCAAAGAACCTCTTCTACGCGATCCGGATGGACGGCACCTTCCCGCGAGTGGTGACCCGGAGCGTGCCCATCCAGGAGAAGCCCTACCCGCGGCTCGCCGACGTGACGGCAAACCAGACGGTCTTTACATTCGAGAACGTTACCGGGACTGCCGTCGGATTCTGGACACCGGTGCTCGCAGAAGGGATCAACGTCCCCGGATATCACCTTCACTTCATCACGAGCGACCGCACCGCCGGTGGCCACCTGCTCGATATGACGGTCCCTGCGGAGAGCAGCGTGCAGGTCGACACCACGACGAACTTCACCATGGCGCTCCCGGCGAGCGGCGACTTCCGGACGGTCGACCTCTCGGGGGACCTCTCGGACGACCTCGAACGGGTGGAGTAAGCCCGGGTCTTCGGCAGTGCTGCCCTGGGGGAGCCCCTCCCTTCTCCTTCATCTCCGGACCGGGCGCGATTGCCGGAACCGGCCAAAAAAAAGTAGAGAGTTACCGGACGACAAGCAGCGGCGGCCTGACCGCACCGCCGATCTGCTCGAGGAGGGCGCTGATCCTGGCCTTCCCGCTCCGGCCGAAGGCACCCATGACGACCAGTCCGTATTCGCCGGAGTTTGCCTCCTTGAGGACCTCGTCCCTGATGCCGCCCTCGACGATCTTTCCTTCGCACAGGATCTTCTCCCCCCGGTAGCGGGAGAGGATGCTGTTCTGGTCGTCCTCGATACTCTTACGCATGTCCATCCAGATCCGGCCCTCGTAACCCTTCAACTGCTCGCAGATGCCGCTCTGGGCGCAGAAGTTGAACGCCATCGCTTTGGCCTCCGCGATATCCAGCACCGAGAAGAGGACAATCTCGGCATTCTTCCGCTTTGCCAGTCCAATCGCATGCAGAGCCGCCTTCTGGCTCCACTTCGAACCATCGATAAGCACGAGAATCTTCATGTCATTCACATCGCAAATTTCAGCCAGAGCAGTCCGAATCCTACCGCTACCGTCACGAAGAGCACCAGCATCCCCACCTTCAGGAAGTCGACGAAGGTGATGCCGATCCCCTCGCGCTCGGCGATACCAATGACGACGACGTTTGCCGACGCCCCGATGGCGGTGCCGTTGCCGCCGAGACACGCACCGAGTGCGAGCGACCACCAGAGCGGGTAGACGTCCATCGTCGTCCCCAGGTCGTGGATGAGCGGGATCATCGCTGCGGTCAGGGGGATGTTGTCCACGATCGCCGAGGCGATGGCGGCAAACCAGACGATGATAAACATCGCTTCGCCGGTCGATGCGACGTTCTCGACCATGACCGAGGCGATGCTCGCGATAATGCCGGTCTCGACGAGGGCGCCCACGATGACGAAGAGCCCGCCGAAGAAGAAGAGGGCCGGCCACTCGATCTTCTCGAAGATCTCCTCCGGGGACTGCCTGCTCCAGAAGAGGAGGATCGCCGCGCCGATGAGGGCCACCTCTGCGGGTTCGAGCCCCATCGCCGGGTCGACGAACGGCAGGACGATATGCAGGATCTCCCCGATCCGATCGTGGATAAAGAAGAGCAGGACCACGAAGACGATGACGGCCACCGACTTATTGAAGAGGGACCGGTCGACGATCGCCGCCCGCTCGTCGAGGCCGTTGAGCATCCGGACCATCTCCTGCCGCTCATCGGGACTCACCCTCATTGTTCGGCCGTAGATGAGATACATCATCAGGAGGAGGATCGCCATATCAACGACCATGATGGGGCCGAGATGGATCAGGAACTCGTTGAACGTCAGTCCCGCCGACGATGCGATCATGATGTTCGGGGGATCGCCGATGAGCGTCGCCGCCCCGCCGACGTTTGAGGCGAAGATCTCCGTGACCAGGAACGGGATGGGGTTGAGCTTCATCACCCTCGCGACGTAGAGGAGCATCGGGGTGAGGAGAAGGACCGTGGTGACGTTATCGAGGAACGCGCTCACCGTTGCGGTGACGAGCGCAAAGAGAACGAGGACCCGGATAGGGCTCCCTTTCGCGAGTTTTGCCGTCCTTATCGCGATGTACTCGAAGAGACCACTGCCGCGGGCGGTATTGACGATGATCATCATCCCGAGGAGCAAAAAGATCGTTCCGAAGTCGACGTACTCGAGAAGCGCCTCCCAGGGAACGATCCCGATGAAGACGACGATCGCCGCTCCCATCATGGCGGCGACCGCCCGGTGGATCCGTTCGTCGATGATCAGGGCATAGGTGAAGAGAAAGACCGCTACGGCGATCAGTGCAACTGTTTCCATTGATATACCCGTCAGTAGATGAGCGCAGGGGTCTCCACCCGCTGGCAGATCCGCAGGACGATCGGGCTGATCGAGACGTCGGTCGACTCCCCGTCGGCATAGCGCCGGGAGAGCGCGACCATGTCGTGGTTCTTCGCCATCTGAACGACATCGTCGCCCTTATGCCCGACGAACATCCGCGTCTGGGTGGAGAAGCCGCGTTTCTCGAGTTTCGCCGCGGTTCGCTCCAGAAGTTTCCGGCCGTACTCTTCCTTCTTTGCCTGGAACTCCTCTGTCGACGACCGGTCGAGCGCCCGCTCGAGGATCTCGACCACCCCGGCATCGGTGATGTAGGCAAGCGAGATGGTGGCATCGTAGGCGGAGAGGACGCCGATGGCTTCTTCGGTGATATCTTGAACGAAGAAGTCGAGCGGCACCAGTATGGATCGGACCTCGGGGACGAGTATCTCCTCTTCGGTCAGCAGGAACTCACTGTACTCCTTGAGGACCGACTCGTAGCGCTTCCCGACGATATCTTTGAACTTTCGCTGGATCAAGGAAGATGAGTATCCCATGGTAATGCACTCCTAAGTTTCCCGAGACGTTCGTTTAATACTTTTGTCTTGCCGCCCGCACACGTTTCTCTCTCCGAAGCGCCGGGGGATGCTTCCGACGGGAGGTGTCGGCCGCCGTCACGGGGGCGACAGCAAGGGGATCCGGGGGGCGGGGTCCCGGGGTTTGCAGTCATCCCTCTTCCCATGACGCGAGCGTTTCCCTGCAGGCCGGACAGAGCATCTTCCTCTTCCGGTCCAGTTCATCCAGCGTCCGCGGCCTGAACATGACGCATTCGGGGTTGCCGCAGTGGTCGAGCCCGATGAGGTGCCCGAGTTCGTGCGCTCCTTCTTTTGCGGCCCGGTCGATAAGGTCGGTGTCGTCCGGTGTCCTGCCGTAGTAGTCGTTCCCGAGGCGGGCGGTCGAGACGACGGCGACGCCGCATGTCGGCCTCGCGAGACCGAAGACGAAGTCGCACCCGTTGACGTAGAGGTCTTTTGAGGTGACGAGCAGCAGGGGGCCGGGAATATCATACCTGCGCTTGAGGGTATCCTGCAGGCGGTCCAGAATCTTTTGAGCATCGTGCTGGTTGCGGTTCCGGTCGTAGCCGTCGATGAGGAACGGGTATTCGACGAGCCCGGGTTCCCTCCCGAGGATCATCGCAATCATCCGGACGACCGGGAGCTCGATACCTCCCGGTGCCTGCTGGTCCCAAAGAATATTGATGCCCATTACCTAATCTCTGGGTAATGTGTCGGTATAAACATATTGAACGGAGTATCGGGGAGTATATCGCAGGTCGGTACCGGCGGGCCGTGGAAGTGGGTGTCGGCAACAATCCCGAGGCTGCAAGACTGATCGCGGCCCGGGGTGCGCTTAAGATCTGCACCGATATCAGGCCCGGCATCCGGCACGATGGGCTCGCCGTGGTGACTGACGATATATTCGAGCCGGATCTCCGGCTTTATGCGGGTGCGGACCTGATCTACGCCGTACGCCCGGGTGTGGAGATGGTCCCGCCGCTGATCGCGCTTGCCGGTCGGATCAACTGCGACCTCCTGGTCTACCACCTGGGGTGTGAGGTATATGAAGACGGCGGAGAGATCGTGGACTGCGGCCCCGTTCACCTCCACCGCTACCACCGCCGCCGCAGTCCTTAAAAGAGCGTCGCCTGGCCCGGGGGAGGATCTCGCCGGGATTCTCCGGCATCGCCGGGAGGGTCGTCGTCCCGGGGGTTTTTGCCTTTTCCGGTCGCCTTCTCTTTGCCTGATGCCTTCTTCTCCTTCGCCTTCTCCTCTTTTGCCACCTCTTTGACCACCTTCGCGGCCCGGGCCCTGTCGTGGATGAAGAGGTTCAGCTCGTCGGCATCCAGCTGGAACTCGCGGACGTATCCGGCGGGGTCCTGCTCGACGAGGATGCTGATCGCGGTGAAGAAGTCTTCGCGCAGTGCGTCCTGTGGAATATGCGTCATCTCGCTGAGTTTCCGGGCAAGGCCGGCCCGAACTGCCTTCTGCTTCTTCGACGCCCCCATCTTCTGCCAGCGCGACGGCGGCATGATGCGGCCGTGGATGCCGTGCCCGCTGGCGGCGTCGGCGACGCCGAGGAGCATGACCGCGTTCGCGTATCGCCAGAGGGTGTAGTACTGCCGCCGGTAGGTCCGGCCGATGTACTCGTCCGCCCTTGAGAGGCAGGCGTAGCCCCTCGCCCGGGAGGCGGGATCGGGCATGTTGTCCAGGTTCCCCTCGAGCCACTGTTCGACGGCGTCCGGGGTATCCTCGACCTCCACCGCCATGCGGAGCAGGTCGGCGTCCTTACGCCCCTTAAAGACCCCTCCGACAAGTTCGAAGATGGTGGACCGCTCGTCCTTTGTGGATGTGTGGAGATCACCTGTCGCGAGGCGCTCCTTCCCGATAGCCGCGGCGTAGAGCATGTTCACCGCGGCCCGCAGATCCCCGCCGGCGCGTTCGGCTATCGCGTCGAGTGCGGCAGGATCGCACGCCACGCCCTCTGCGGCACAGATCTGGCGGAGACGGGGGACGATCGAGCGGGCCTGGAGCGCCCGGAACTGCACCGGCTCCGTGACCGCTTTGAGTTCCCTTGAGAGGGAGTAGTAGTCGTTTGCGATCAGGATGATCGGCTGCTGCGATGCCGCGATGATCTCCACGATCGCCTTTGCCCCGCCCCGGTCCGCCTGCCCGTGCAGGTTGTCGGCCTCATCGAGCAGGATGAGTTTGCGGCTCGCACCGGAGAGACTGGCCGTGGTGGAACCCGAGCCCGCCACCCGCTCGAGGGCCGATTTGGTCCGCTGGTCGGAGGCGTTCAGTTCCACCACCTCCCAGTTCATGTCGTTTGCAAGGGCATGAGCGCTTGAGGTCTTGCCGGTACCGGGTTTCCCGTACAGGATCAGCGGCTTCTTCTGCCGCGACCAGTCCCGCGCCCACTCGTACATCTGCCTGACGGCGCCGGAGTTCCCCACAACGTCCTGGAGACGCTGCGGCCTGTACTTTTCCACCCAGTCCATACCGATCTATTCGACGCGGTGCATCAAAAATACAACCCCGGTGCCGGACGCGGAAAGTTTCCGGGATACCCTGCCGGGGTGCCACGCTCGCCTCGACCGGGTGCCTGTCGGAGCCCGCTTCCGGATCGGGAGCGCCCGGTTCTCATCCGCCGCGATCGGTTCCCGGAACAGAGTGCATAATACCGGTGAATCAAATACATTATCTCTGATGAGGCAGAATACCATAAAGAAACGTGGAGTGTTGGTGTTCTTGTGGTGAAGGATTGCTCCACCGATACGGTAGCACAGGCCGTCAGGGAATATGAGGGCGTTACCCGGAAGAAAGTGATCGGGGATATGATCCGGTCTCTCCGGATAGAGAGCCCGGATGTTGTCGCTTCGTTCGGTGAGGATGCCGCTGTCATCCGGCATAACGCAGAGGACGCGCTGCTGCTTGCGGCGGACGGTATCTGGAGCAAGCTGATGGAGGCGGACCCGTTCTGGGCAGGGTACTGTGCCGTGCTCGTGAACGTTCACGACATCGCTGCGATGGGAGGGAGACCCGTTGCGATGGTCGATATCCTCTCCGTCACGAACGACCTGATCCGCGATGAGGTGACCCGGGGCATGGTCACTGCATCCGCGCAGTTCGGCGTCCCGATCGTGGGCGGTCACCTGCACCCGGATACGCCCTACAGCGTTGTGGATGTGGCGATCCTCGGGACGGCCAGGATGGACCAGCTCATCTTTTCGGATACGGCAGAGGAGGGTGACGCGGTGGTCGCGGCGATAGACCTCGACGGCCGGGTGCACCCGTCGTGCTGCTTCAACTGGGACTCGGTCACGATGAAGTCGGCAGAGGAGGTGCGGGCCCAGATCCGGGTGATGGAGGATCTCGGCAGGGAGCACCTGGTGACGGCCGGCAAGGACATCAGCAACCCGGGCGTCATCGGGACCCTCGGGATGCTCCTTGAGGTGAGCGGGAAGGGTGCGGTGATCGACCTTGAGGCGATACCGCGGCCGGACCTCGCCGCGATCGATCTTCCCTTCGAGCAGTGGGTGCGTATGTATCCCGGCATGGGATTCATCCTGACCGTTAAACCGGAGAACGTGGAGGAGGTCTGCCGCCGGTTTGCCGGTGTCGGCCTCACCGCTGTCCCCATCGGAGAGGTTGACGGGAGCAGGAGACTTACCGTCAGGTACCTGGGTCGGGAGACGCAGGTCTTTGACCTGGACCAGAACGGTATCATGCGGATCTTTTCCGAAGGCGGGGCATGCCGGTAACGGTCGGGCTTGGTGCAGCATCCCCGGATGCGAGGATCCTCGCGACCGCCCGGGCGGTCGGCCGGGAGGTCGACCTGATCCTTTTTTCCCACCCCGGGACCGCCTGTTCGTTTCCTGATGCGGTTACGGTCGTCGAAGCCGAGGAGCCGGAGGTCGCCCTTATCGAGGCTCTCTATGCCGGCAGGATAGATGCCGCCGTCAGGGGGACCCTGCCTGCGTCCTCCACCTTAAAGGCCCTCAAGCAGGCCGCAGGTGTCGACCACCTGGAGCGGATCGCCCTTCTCGAGACTGCCGACGGGCACCTCTTTCTCCTTGCCCCGGTCGGGGTCGACGAGGGCTGGACGGTCGAGGAGAAGGTTCGGTTCGTCAGAGTCGGCAGGGACATCGCCCGGAATTTCGGGCTCGCCGAAGGAGTGGCGGTCCTCTCGGGAGGACGGCTCGGGGATCTCGGACGGCACCAGGTCGTCGACCGGACGATGGCGGATGCCGAGCTCGTCGCCCGTCTGACCGGTGCAGAGCACACCGAGATCCTGATCGAGGAGGCAGCGAGGCGGTACGGGATGGTCGTGGCCCCCGACGGGGTTTCCGGGAACCTGATCTTCCGTACGCTCGTGCTCCTCGGAGCCGGGGCCGGGCATGGTGCTCCGGTGGTAAATATCGATAGAATTTTCGTGGATACGTCGCGCGCCTCAGCAGATTATACGAATGCAATAATGCTCGCGAAATCACTGGCGGAGTCTAAAAAACCCTGAATTGAGCCTTCATTGGCTAAATGGGTCAATATTTGGCGTTTTACAATCGGCACAATTCTCTGCCGGGTATCGGTGTGCACTGTCCGGATGTATCCTCAATGGAGAAGAGAAACGCAAATTTCCGAGATAATCCCGAAACGTTTAAATATTAACTCATACACCTCTTTTTAGAGGTGGAATTAAATTATGGCAGATCTACCTATTGCTGCGGTTGTACGTATCGCAAAGAAGAA
Source organism: Methanobacteriota archaeon (assembly GCA_023436625.1). Classification (GTDB taxonomy): domain Archaea; phylum Halobacteriota; class Methanomicrobia; order Methanomicrobiales; family Methanoculleaceae; genus Methanoculleus. The sequence continues at coordinate 47,540 of JAEZIP010000029.1, forward strand.
TGGTGCTGAGAGAGTGGGCAGCGACGCTGCTGCCGCACTGGTTACCAAGGCTGAGGCGTATATCGCCGAGCTGACCAAGGAAGCCAACAGGCTTGCCCAGCACGCGGGACGCAAGACGATCAAGGCAGAAGACGTCGATCTCGCGGTTAAGTCCGCGTAAATCGACCGTCCTCTCTTATTCTTACCGGGGGGCCCTCCGAGCCCCCCTTCTCTGATCTATCCTCCGGCAGCTATGCATCACGGTCGGCCGGACGTTTTCGTTGATGTCTTTAGGGAGGGTATTGTGGCCGCCGGGGAGTGCGATGTTCCGGAGGAACGGAGCACGAGAAGGCCAGAGATCCTTGAGGGGTGTCCCCCGACCACGCCGTCTGCCCGGAGAATCCCCGGTATCTCACGAGCATCCCGTGTTGCACACCCGGTATCCAGGCCGGCGCCAGGTGTCAGACACTCCTATCTTCGATTTCAGCCCGGTTATGCCCCGGCATGGTAGAATCAGGCGTCCGTCGTATAACGCAGGTCTTAGAGGCCGATACGTCGTTGTCGGGGTGAGGTCTCCCCTCTCACGGAGAAGCCGGGCCCTTTTCCCGGTCAAAAAAAAAGTTTGTCTCTCCCCGGGCTCACAGCGTGCCTTTGGTGCTCGGCACGTCGCCTGCTGTGGGGTCGACAGCCACGGCCGCCCGTAGCGCCCGTGCAAACGCCTTGAACGCCGCCTCGCAGATGTGGTGGTCGTTCATGCCCGTGACCATGATGTGGGCGGTGATGCCGGCGTTGGTGCAGAGGCTGTAGAAGAAGTGCTCGATGAGGTCGCCGGGGATACCGCCCGGGCCCGCCGGCGAGAAGGCGGCCTCGAAGACGAGGTAGCCCCGGCCGCCCAGATCAAGCGCCACCCGGGCGAGCGCCTCGTCCATCGGGACGGCGGCGTCGGCGAACCTGGTGATGCCTCTTCCTTCGCCGACCGCTTCGGCAAGAGCCGTCCCGAGGACGATCCCGATGTCCTCGATGGTGTGGTGGACGTCCACGGCGAGGTCGCCGGTCGCCCGGACGGAAAGATCGATCCGGCCGTGGCGGGCAAACGACGCGAGCATGTGGTCGAAGAACGGTATCCCGGTCTCGATGGTCCCGGCTCCGGTGCCGTCGAGGTCGAGGGAGAGCCTGATATCGGTCTCCTTCGTGGTCCGGTGAACCTCACTCTGCCGCATGCGCCGCCTCCATGACCTCCGAGAGCTGCACCTTCCCGGCGTAGAGAGCCGACCCGAGCACCGCCCCGGCCGCTCCCGCCTCCCGGAGCGCGTGAACGTCCCCGGCGCTCGAGATCCCGCCCGAGACGACGACCGGGACCCCCGTTCTCGCGAGGAGGTCCGTCACGGGTTCGATGGCGATCCCCTGCTGGAGCCCCTCCACGTCCACGTTCGTGTAGAGGAGCGACCCCGCGCCGAGGTCCTCGAACCGCTCCGCCCAGGAGAGGTAACTCCCGGCAGGGCGCTCCCATCCCTCGATCATCACCTCGCCTCCCCGGGCATCGATCCCAGCCATGACCCGCTCGCCGCCGAACTCTTCGGCAAGCGTCCGGATGACATCCGGCGACCGGACAGCCAGGGTCGAGAGGATCACCCGGTCGACACCGGCATCAAGCCATCCCGCGGCATCTTCCACGCTCCTGATACCGCCGCCGAGCTCGATGAACGTCTCCGTCTCGCGGGTGAAGGCCCGGATCAGGTCGGCATTCCTCTGCGCCCGGCCGAACGCCCCGTCGAGGTTGACGACGTGAAGGCCGTCCGCTCCCTGATCAAGCCACCGGTGTGCCCAGGCGGCCGGATCGCCGTAGACCGTCGCCGCCTCCGGCCGCCCCTGCACGAGCTGCACGCACCGCCCGTCCAGGATATCAACTGCAGGATAGATCTCCATGCTCTCAGCGTATGATCCGTTCGATGGGCATGACTAATATGTCTTTTGCGCCGGCGCGTTTTAACTGGTTGATCAACTGGTAGACCCGCTCCTCGTTCACGACGGCGTGAACGGCAACCAGATTCTCGTCGGATGCCACGTCCATCACCGTCGGACCGGAGAGACCGGGCAGCACCTCTCTCACGTCCGCAAGAGCGCTTTTGTGGACGTTCATCATCAGGTAGCACTGCCCCTTCGCCCGGATGACGCTCTCGAGGGCGAGGACGATCTCATCGATCTTCTCCCTTTTTGCCTCGAGCGAGGCGGGGTTCGCCACCAGGACCGTCGTGGAGGCGAGGACCTCGTCGATAACGCGGAGGTGGTTCGTCCGCAGCGTCGTCCCCGAGGAGGAGAGGTCGACGATGGCGTCGGCGATCCCGAGGTGCGGCGTCGCCTCGCATGCCCCGCCCACGGTCACGATCGTGACGGCGACCCCGTGTCCGGCGAAGAACGAGCGGGTGATCGACGGGAACTCGGTCGCCACCTTTGCCCCTGCGAGGTCGGCGACCGCCTCGATCTCGGACTCATCCGGCACGGCGACGACGAGCGTGGCCCTGCCGGTCTGCAGGTCAAGGACCTGCTCGACCGCCGAGCCCCGTTCCATGACCATATCCCTCCCGGTAATGCCGAGGTCGGCAACGCCGCTTGCCACGTACTCCGGTATATCGATCGGGCGGGCGAAGAGGATCTCCACGTTCGGGTCCCGGGTCCGGGTGATGAGCCTTCGCTCGCTCCCGCCTTCGGCCAGGTGGAGGCCGCTCTTCTCGATCAACTCGTTGATGGGCTGCGCGATTCTCCCTTTGTTCGGGATGGCAAGACGGACGAGCCCGGGTCCGGGCACGGGATGCCGGGATGACGGTTTACTCATGGGTTACAACAACTCCGAAAAACCGGGAAGGTTAGAAGGTAGAGAGTTCTCCCCTGATAACCTTCTCGGTGATGGTGGGGGTCTTCTCCAGCCACCCGTCGATGATCGCCTCGACGTCGGGCTTTATGGACTTGATGTCAAAGCCGGGCTTTGCGAGGATCTGGGCGCTTGCCACGTGCGGCTGGTCGATAGGATAGCCGATCTGGGAGAGCATGCGGACGTACATCTCCTCGATGCCGTCGACCTTCGCGACGCAGTCCTGCGCTACCTGGGTCGCGAGGAGGTTGTAGATCTTGCCGATGTGGTTGATCGGGTTCTTGCCGCTCGTCGCCTCCATGCTCATGGGGCGGTTCGGGGTGATCAGCCCGTTCGCGCGGTTGCCGCGGCCGACGGACCCGTCGTCGCCCATCTCGGCCGAGGTCCCCGAGACCGTCAGGAAGACGCTGCTGCACTCGAGGTCGTCGGCGGTGTTGATGGCGACATTGACCGATCTTTTAGTGAACTGCTTTGCGACCGCCGCGATCTGTTCCGTCAGGAAGTTTTTCTGCTCGACGTATTCGGCGATGCTCGAGCAGTAGCGGTCCACGAACGCCATCGCGATGGTGAGGGTGATGGCATCGCCGTCACGCAGGCACATGATCTTGCAGTCCTGGCCGATGACGGGATACTTCGGGCGGAGCGTATCGTCGACGTACGCGGCGACGCCCCGGACGATGCTCTCCGCCTCGCTGAACGGCGCGTGTCCGACACCGAACGAGGTGTCGTTCGCCCGCGGGACCATTCCTTCGCAGGACCGGAAGACGTCCTGCAGGTCGGTCGACCCCTTTCCCATCCGGCAGTCGACGATGACGTCGCGGTCCATATTTATGGTGGGGAGGATCTTCCTGACGTAGTCCCGTGCCGCCTCGACGGCGATCGCGTCTGCGGGGATATTTATGCCGTTGAAGGTCTTCGTGGCCCGGCCCGATATGAGGAAGTAGATCGGCTTTGTGATCCGGCCGCCGCCGAACTTCGGGAGCGATTCTCCTGCAACGACCTCGCCCTGGTCGGTGTTGTGGTGCAGGACGCTGCCGCACTCCTCCAGGTATGACCTGCTGAGTGCCCGGCTGATCGACTCCGCGATACCGTCTGCGAGGCTGTCCGGGTGCCCGAGGCACTTGCGCTCCACCAGTTCTATCCGCTGCTTCTCGATCGGGATCTGGTCAAGCCCTTCTACGCTGATGTTCCTGGTCATCAAATCCACCGTAGTTCTAAAGTGTGATAAGAGAAATGATTGCAATTCATATAACCATTTCTAACCGTCACTACGAAGGCGGATGTCGGAACGGATGCTGATTTTGCAGTTTCCGTCCCTGAAGATGCGTACCATGCCTCCGCTCTCGGAGACCGTGATGCCGATGGCCGGGATCTCGTGCGTGATGGACGCCGTTGCGCGGTGCCTCCCGCCGAGGCCCCCGGGAAGGGAGATGCCACGCCCGGTGACGTCCAGGTAACGTCCTGCCGACCGCACCTCGCCGTTCTTGTCGATGACGAAGACGCCGTCCAGCTGGGCGAACTCTTTGACGCTCTCCCAGTTATCCTTGTTCTTGATGTCCCGGAGGGCGGCGGGCTGCCCCTGGTAGGGGTTGAGGATCGCCTGGTGGGAGTGCCGGAAGATCTCTTCCGGGTCTCCGATGATGAACGCGGTGCCGATGGCTCTCCCTTCTCTCCCTTCGACCGCGATCTCGAGGGCCAGCGTGAGGGCTGCGTGGAGCACCTCGCGGGGGGCGATATCGGAGAAGTCCTTGAGGTTGATGAAGTTCTTCCCCTCTTCGATGTCGTAGATGACGACGGCGTAGGGAAAGACGCCGACGACGAGGCCGGTCTCCAGGTTCCGCCGGAGATAGAGATGGACGGCGGCGTCCAGCATATGCCGCTCGCTCACCTCCAGGATGTCGTGCATGGTGAGGTCTTTCAAGACATCGAGCTGCAGCTCCTGCACCCGGATGATCGGGACATCGGGCGTTCCCGGGGGGAGCGGGACCGGATCGACGAACGAGACGACCGCGAGTGCCCCGATCTTCGCCGCCACATCGCAGGCGGTTGCGAGCATCAGGTCGCCGTTCATAGCACCTCGCGGATCAGCCCCGGTATCTCCGAGGGCCGGGACGCGACCGGGACACCGAGGGCTGAGAGCCGCCGGACCTTGGACCGTGCGTCGCCTTCGCCGCCCTCGATGATCGCGCCCGCGTGGCCCATACGCTTCTCGGGCGGAGCGCTCACGCCGGCGATGTAGGTGACGACCGGAAGATCGGTCGACCGGACCCCCTCCTCTTCGAGGTTACCGCCCACCTCGCCGATGACGACGACGGCCTTCGTCAGCGGGTCGTCCTCGAACCGCGCGAGCACGTCCACGAACGTCTGGCCGATAACCGGGTCGCCGCCGATCCCGACGACGGTGCTCTGGCCGATGCCGGCGCGGGTGAGTTCGTCGACCACCTCGTAGGTGAGGGTGCCGCTCCGGGAGACGACGCCGACGTTTCCCCGGGTGGCGAGATGGGCCGGCATGATCCCGAGTTTGCACTCCCCCGGCGAGAGGAGGCCCGGGCAGTTCGGACCGACGACCGTGCAGTCGTGGAGTTTTGCGTAGGCGATCGCCTTCATCGCGTCGTGGACCGGAATGTGCTCGGTGATGACGACCGCGAGTTCAATACCTGCGTGCGCTGCCTCCATGACCGAGTCGGCTGCAGCGCCCGCCGGGACGAAGACGACGCTTGCGGTCGCGTCGTGCTCCCGGAGCGCCTCTTTTACGGTGTTGTAGACCGGGACGCCGTGGACATCCCGGCCGGCTTTGCCGGGTGCGACCCCCGCGACGACGCCCCGGCCGCCGACCTCGCGCGCGTAGGCGTTCATCAGTTCCGTATGAAACGTGCCCTGCCTGCCGGTGATGTTCTGCACGATCACGCCGAGGTTTTTGTCTCCGTAGATCATGATGCGACCTCCATCGCCGCTTTCACGGCCGCATCCATGCTCTCGAGCATCCGATAGCCGCATTCGGCGAGCAGCCGCCGGCCTTCCTCCTCGTTTGTCCCGGCCATCCTGACGACGACCGTCGGCGCGACGCCGGCGGCGATGATCCCCTTCGCCACCTCGTCGCACCGGGTGATACCCCCGAGGAGGTTGACCACGATCACCGCGACCTGGGGCATGCTCGCGACGAGCCGGACGGCGTGCATCACGCGCTCCTGGTCGGCGCCGCCCCCGACGTCGAGGAAGTTCGCCGCCCGCCCGTTGTAGTACTCGATGAGGTCGAGCGTCGACATCGTGAGCCCGGCGCCGTTGCCGATCACCCCGATGCTCCCGTCGAGTTCCACGTAGGAGAAGCCGTGCTTCTCGGCCTCGCGTTCGCGTTCCGAGAGGTCGCGGTTGACTGTTATCCCCTGGCGGGCGAGGGCGTTGTCGTCGACGATCAGTTTCGCGTCCGCCGCGTAGACTCCCCGCGCCGTCGTCACCAGGGGATTGATCTCCGCGAGCATGGCATCCTTCTCCTGGAACACGTGATAGAGGCTGTTGATGACGGGGGCGAGTTCCTTCGGCGCTCCGCCGAGGAGTTCCCGCATCAGGAACGGCGGGATGTCCCGGAGGAGGGGGGATACGACGACCCTCCTCACCGCGGACTCGTCCGCTCTCGCCGCATTCTCGATCTCCACCCCGCCGGCGTCCGCGAAGAGGACCACCGGCTGTCTGCTCGACCGGTCGACCGCGATGCTGACGTAGTACTCGTGCTCGATCGCCAGGCGCTCCTCGACCAGGATCTCCCCGACCGGGACGCCCTTGATCTCCCGCACGAAGAGATCCCGGGCGGTCCAGACCGCCGATGCATCATCGGCAAAAAGGACGCCGCCGGCTTTTCCGCGTCCGCCGACATCCACCTGCGCCTTCAGCACCACGGCATCGCCGAGCTCCGGCAGGTGTGCCGCGACCTCTTCGGGCGCCCGTATAACTACCCCCTTCGGGACCGGAATGCCGTACCCCGAAAAGACCCGTTTTGCCTCGTATTCCAGTAGTTTCATAGGTTACACGCTCGTTCTCCGAGTTCGAATCCCCGTTTTAATGCCTTTAGATTCAGGTTCTCGGTGCCTTTGGGGACGCTGTCGAGCACCGCACGCTCGATCGCCTCCCTGCTCACGACCCCGGTTGCGGTCGCGAGAGCGCCGATCATCACGATATTCGCCACGATCTCCCGGCCGAGAGTGCCTTTCGCCTCCGCCGTCGCCGGAACCTCGCAGTAGCGGCATGCAGGGCGTGACCGGACCAGGTCGGAATCAAGGAGCATGACCGCGTCCTCCCGCGCCCGGACCCCGTACTTCTCGAACCCCTGCTGGGACATGATGACGAAGATATCGGGGTCGGCCACCTCGGGGTAGAGGATCGGGACATCGTCGATCACCACCTGCCCCATCGAGGCGCCGCCCCGGGCCTCCGGGCCGTAGACCTGTGTCTGGACGGCGTGCTTGCCGTCGTAGAGGGCTGCCGCCCGCCCGAGGATGACCGCGGAGAGGATGATCCCCTGCCCGCCGTATCCCGAGAACCTGACTTCGTGTCTCATCGCTTCACCCCCATCGCCGGCCTGCTCCGCCGGACCAGCTCCCCGACGGTGAAGGTGCCGTCCGGGACCGGCTTTCCTTCTCCGACCAGCCGGTCGCGCTTTTCGACGAGCATCGCGTGGCTCCGGAGATACTCGATCATATCCTGGACCCGCCGGAGTTTGTTGTGGCGGCCGTAGTTCGTCGGGCACTGGGTTCTTGCCTCGATGAAGGCAAGCCCAGGCGTCTGCATCCCGGCGGCGACCGCCTTCGTGAGTTCCTTGACGTGGTAGGACGTCCACCGGGCGACGTAGTTTGCGCCGGCGGCGACGGCGAGTTCCGCGAGGTCGAAGGCCGGTTCGCTCATCCCGTAGGGCGTCGTCGTCGAGACGGCCCCGAGCGGTGTCGTCGGGCTCCCCTGCCCGCCGGTCATGCCGTAGATCTGGTTGTTCATGCAGACCACGGTCAGGTCCACGTTCCTGCGGCAGGCGTGGATGAAGTGGTTCCCGCCGATGGCGGCAAGGTCCCCGTCGCCGGTGAAGACGACGACGTTTAAGTCCGGCCGTGCCATCTTCACCCCGGTGGCGAACGCGAGCGCCCGCCCGTGGGTGGTGTGGAGCGAGTCGGTGAGGATGTAGCCGGGAGCGCGGGAAGAGCACCCGATCCCGGAGACGAAGACCGTCTCTTCACGTTTCCAGCCCATCTCCTCGACCGCCGCGAGGGTGCAGTTGATGACCGTCCCGTTCCCGCATCCGGTGCAGTAGATGTGAGGCAGGCGGTCCTCCCGGAACCAGTCGGGCGCGATCATCGGTACACCTCCAGCGCCCGCACGAGTTCGGCGGGGGTATGCAGTTCGCCGCCGATCTTCGGGATGGAGATGACCGGTTGATCCACATGGCGCTCGACCTCGCGCACCATCTGGCCCATGTTCAGTTCCGGCATCAGGAAGGTTTTGGCGTTCGGGAAGACCTGGAGGGCGAACTCCGGGAACGGCCAGACGACCCGGAGGCGCAAATGACCGATCGAGTCGTCGGGCCGATCGCGCATCACCTGCTCCACCGTCCGTGACGGCGGGCCGTAGGTGACGAAGACCGTCTCGGCGTCGGGGTTCACGACCTCGTAGTCGGCGATATCGCGGCGGGCCGACTCGACCTTGGCGACCAGCCGCCGCACGAGCTTATCGTGCGCCTCGGGATCGGTCGTGTCCGGGTAGCCCCGTTCGTCGTGGGTGAGGCCGGTCACGTGGACGGCCCTTCCCGAGCCGAAGGGTGCGAACCCGGGGATCCCGTCGTCACCGGCCGCGAACGGGAGGCTCCCGTCCGCGAGGGGGCGGGGGCGTTCGACCTCGACCGCATCGGGGATGGTCGCCCGCTCGCGCATGTGGCCGACGATCTCGTCGGACATCAGGAAGGTGGGAACCCTGAACCGGTCGGCGAGATCGAACGCTTTTGCGGTCAGGTCGAACATCTCCTGGACGGAGTTCGGGGTGATCGCGATGGTGCTGTAGTCGCCGTGCGACCCGAACCGGCACTGGAGCATGTCCCCCTGCGCCGCCCGCGTCGGCTGGCCGGTGCTCGGGCCGCCGCGCTGGATGTTGACGATGACGCACGGCGTCTCAGTCATGGCCGCGTAGCCGATGTTCTCCATCATCAGCGAGAACCCGGGGCCGCTCGTCGCGGTCATGGCCCGGACTCCCGTCCAGGCAGCGCCGATCACCGCGGCGATGCTCGCGAGTTCGTCCTCCATGGAGATGAAGACCCCACCGGCCTTCGGGAGCTTCCGGGCCATGGTCTCGGCTATCTCGGTCGACGGCGTGATCGGGTAGCCGCCGAAGAACCTGCATCCGGCGGCGAGCGCGCCCTCCGCACAGGCGACATTCCCCTGCATGAACTCGGTTCTGCTCAAAATTCCACCTCTACCCGATGAGGCTCGAACGGCTTCTCCTCGACCCAGGCGATCGCCTGGTCGGGGCAGATCATGTGGCAGACCCCGCAGAGCATCCGCCCGTAGAGGGCCTGCAGCCTGCAGTTCGTGCACCGTTCGGGGCGGTCGAGGACCGGGGAGACGACTCCCCGGCTGTTGAGTTCCGTCCCTTCCCGAAAGATCCCGTAGGGGCAGACCAGCACGCAGAGATTGCATCCTTTGCAGCGACTTTCATCGATGACGAGCTTCATGAGACGGTATCCTACCTGGTATTGAATCGCTGGTGAAATTGTGTTTTCGCTTTCTCGCGTACGGCTTCGAAGAGATCGCCGCCGTGGGCGTCGATCCCGACCGTCAGCGGCAGGCAATCAGCCTCGATGACCCAGACCGCCTCGGCCATGCCGAGATCTTCGAAATAGACGCCTTTAAGGCTCATGCGGGCGGCGGCGAGTGCAGCGCACCCGCCCGTGAGCGCGAGGTAGACGGCGCGTCCCCGGAGTTGCTCGACCACTTCAGGCCCCATCCCGCCTTTGCCGACGAGGGCGCGGACGCCCGCGTCGATGAGGAACCCCGTGAGGGCGTTCATCCGGGCGGACGTGGTGGGCCCGGCAACGACGAGCCGGCCGTCCTGCACCACCGGGCCGCAGTGGTAGACAACGGCGCCCTCCGGGTCGAAAGGGATGCCTTCCGTCATCATCCGCAGGTGGGCCTCGTCCCGGGCGGTGTAGATCGTCCCGGAGAAGGTTACCCGCTCACCCGCCCGGAGCGAGAGAACCTCGTCGCCGAGCGGTGTCGTGAGGTTCAACGCTTCACCTCCACGGTCGCCCGGCGGCAGGCCCAGCACTGCACGTTCACCGCCACCGGGAGGGACGCGGTGTGGCAGTCCGCCCGCTTCACCTTCACCGCGAGCGCCGTCGTGCTGCCGCCTAGGCCCATCGGCCCGATGCCGAGGGCGTTGACCGCGTCGCAGATCTCCTGCTCGTAGTCGTCCATGGTATCGACCGGGAGGAGAAGGGCTTCCTTTGCAAGCGCGGCCGCCATATCGAATGTCCCGCCGATCCCGACGCCGAGGATCACGGGCGGGCAGGGTCTCCCTCCCGCAAGGAGCATCGTCTCGGCGACGAATCGGGGGATCTCCGCTGCCTGCGAGGGGAGGAGCATCCCGATCCTCGAGACATTCTCGGAACCCGCGCCTTTCGGGAGCACGGTTACGGTGAGCCGGTCCCCGGGCGTCACGTGGACTGCAGGCATCCCGGCACCGGTGTTGTCGCCGGTGTTCTCCCGGGTGAGCGGGTCGACGACGTTCGGACGGAGCGGGATTGTGGCCGTTGCTCTCCGCACCCCTTCCCGCACCCCGCTAAAGAGGTCGGGCGAGAACGGGATATCGGTAGGCAGGGTGAGGTAGACCACCGGCACGCCGGTATCCTGGCAGATCGGCACCTGCCGCTCCTCTGCAAGCGCGATATTCTCGAGGATATTCGCGAGTTCCCGACGTGCGATCGCGTCCGTTTCGGCCGCCGCCGCCCTCCGGAGCGCTGCGAGCACGTCGGGAGGGAGCCGGATCTCGGCCTCTCTAAGAGCCCTCTCTGTGGCGTCTGCCAGTGCGCCCGAAAGTGCCGTGTCTGCCGGGTTAACCATCATTTATACTGGTGGGAAGCGACTATAAAAACCTATATTCCCCCAGGTACCGGATCTGCCGTCTATGAGGCGCTCCTCGCAAAAAGGATGGGACGGGGTGCGGGTTTACGCTACCGGTACCTGTTCTTCGATGATCCTTGCGGGGGTCGGGATCTTGTAGATGCCGCGCTTGAGGGAGGCCTTTGCCTTCTCGGCGTGCTGCGGGCTTGTCCAGACGGAGAAGACCTTCTGGCCCCGTTCAACCCGTGCCGCGGTGCCGACGGCCTTTCCGAAGGCGAGGCGCATGCCCTCCGAGACACGGTCCGCTCCTGCGCCGGTTGCCTGCTTGTTCTCACGGAGAACGTGGTGCGGGAAGGTCCGGATCTTAAAGTGGTAGTTCGCCCTCCCGACCTCCTTCTGGAGCTGCCTGTTGATACCGGTACGGGCGGCCTCAAGGGCCGTGTGGCGTATCTGGCATGTCTCCTCGACGACGATGGAGAGTTCGACCGGGAAGTTCTCGCTGAGGTTGCCCATATCGAACTGCACGATCTTGCTGCCCGGCACGCCGCCCATGTATTCCCTGCGTGTATATGCTTTCTTTGCGAGATTCCTGTACATCTTCGCTGGTTTTCGTACCATTGTTAAAAACTCCTGCCGATCTATGAGTGCTT
>JAEZIP010000022.1:0-7714 GCA_023436625.1 Methanobacteriota archaeon
GGGTCACGTTCACCGTCGGACCCGGTCCATACTGACCGTCAGGCCCGGTCACGGTCGGTGTCGGGGTCACGTTCACCGTCGGGGTCGGGGTCACGTTCACCGTCGGCAGTCCTCCGGTCACGTTGAAGGCCTGCTGGACGGGGCTTCCGTTCAGGAGCACCGGCACGTCGGGTCCCGGGAACTCGTGGACGCCCGGCTCCCCCTCATCGACGTGGAGCATGGCATAGAGCACCGGCGTGGCGTTCTCAACCTCGATCGCCACGGTCACGTTCTCGTTCACGCCCTCGCTGATCGGGCTGTAGCCGATAATGGCCCCGGGTGTTCCGTTCAGGTCGGCGTGGATGTCCGCCCAGCCCGTCCGGTTGATCGTGGCGTTGTCAACGATCACCGTAGCGTTCACAATCGGCTGATCGGAGACGCTTACGGCGGGTGTCACGTTCGCCCCCGGTGCCGGCGTCGGCGTCACATTGACAGTCGGTGTCGGGGTCACGTTCACCGTCGGGGTCGGAGTCACATTGACGGTCGGTGTCACGTTCGCCGTCGGCGTGGGTGTTACGTTCACTGTCGGACCCGGTCCATACTGACCGTCAGGCCCGGTCACGGTCGGGGTCGGGGTCACGTTCACCGTCGGGGTCGGGGTCACGTTCACCGTCGGGGTCGGAGTCACGTTCACCGTCGGAGTCGGAGTCACGTTCACCGTCGGAGTCGGGGTGACATTCACAGCCGCTCCAGCCACGCTGACGTTCACCATCAGTGTAAACGAGGCGTCCTCCACTGAATGGCCCGGAGGCCCGTAGGAGTAGGTCAGATTATCCCCGTCGGTCACGTTCGTCACCGCGGGCCCGGTCGTGCCCTGCTCGCCATTCAGCCAGTACGTCCAGTTGTTCGGGGTCCCGTTCACTATCTCGTTCTCAATACCTGTAATCGATAGAATGCTGAGGTTTCCCTCTTCCGGAGGCAGGTCTTCAGCAACCTGGTACTCGAATGCACCGAGGAGCGAGGCGGCGTCAAGTGCTCCAAGCACTGTCGTCCGCGGCACCTCGTACGTTTCGGTGCTGTTTACCGGTGTAATGTTCACAGTCTCATCAGGGTCCAGTTCGACAGGGCCCTCTCCAATCGAGACCGCTATACTTGCGGCGGAGATCGACAGGAGAAGGACGATGCACAAACCGAACAGTACAGATCGTCTCATACAATATCCCCCCTTGCGGGCAAGGGAATAATCGTGGTAATATAAAAATATTGTGATAATAATTCTTGAATACCTATCTGGCCAAAATCTTGCCAATATTCAGGCATTGACCCCAATCTTGTTTGTTATGGGTATACAATCTCCTGCTACAGAGGGCAGAACCGGGTAAATTTTTTTGAAGACACCCCTACGCCGTACCCTCCGGCAACACGGTCGGCCCTCTTCCGGCAGAAGGCCCCGGGCGGCAGGATTGGACAGCCGGAAAATGCCTGCAGAACGTTCGGCGTTTCAAAAAAAGAGAGGTGCATCAGGCCAGGAACGGCGCTCTATTACCCTCCGTCCTGCCGCTTCACCTCACTGCACGACACCAACCAACCCGCTCTGGTTCTCGGCCATCGTCGTGGTCGGCGTCTCGACCTGCATCGTGGTCTGGTTCTCGGCCGCCGTCAGGTTCACGCTTGCAGGCACCAGCACCTGGTCGATGATGTGGATCACGCCGTTTGTCGTGTTGATGTCCGCCATGGTGACGGTGGCGTTCTCGACCATGACCTCGCCGTCGGTAGCGGAGACGTTCAGGTCCTCACCGGCGAGCGTAGTGAGCGTGCTCATGTTTTCACTCGCGGTCTCGTTCTCGCCGCCGAGGAGCCCGCTGAAGATCTCAAGAACTCCGCCTTCAGTCTCGTTCCCGGTCTGGTTCTGCTGTCCGGTCTGGTTCCCCGCCATGCTGGTGATATCCACCGAGGTGTACTCGCCCTCAACAACGTGGTACTGAAGGACCATGGTCAGGTTGGCGGTATCGATCATGAGCTGATTCACGGTATCGTTCCCGAGCGCGTTGAACGCATCGTCGCTTGGAGCAAAGACCGTGTATGGCCCTTCGCTGTTCAACGTGTCATAAAGACCCGCCATGGTGATCGCTTCGGCCAGCCTCGTCAGGTTCTCGTCCTGGCTGATGTAGGCGGCAATAGTCATATCTGCTGTCTGATTATCCATCTGCCCGATCTCTTCCCCGGGCGTCACGGTTACATTCTCGTCTCCCACCACTGCCGCAGTCACAGCAAACGGCATTGCCAGAAGGGCGAGAATGCATGCGCATAAGGTTATCCATCGTCTCATACTACCATCCCCCCTTGGGAGGGGGAAAGAATACGTATGGAATTATATAAATGTTGCTATAACTGCGATGGGAATCCCGATAGCAGAACAGGCTACTCCAGAGGATTTTAAGACGCACCGGGGACCTCGACTCCGGCTACCCGGGCGACGCCCGATCCACAAACCTCTCGAGTTCCCGAAAACACCGGAAGCGGGGTTCCTCCGCACCCCTGGTCGATGAACCTGATTTCCCGGGGGCCTACAGCCGTATCAACACGGCCTTCTCCTCCATATACTCCTCGAGCGCCCGGCTGCCGTTCTCCCTGCCGATGCCGCTCGCCTTCGTCCCCCCGAACGGCACCTCCGGGGGGATGCGCAGGTGCTGGTTGACCCAGACGATCCCCGCCTCGAGTTCTTCCGTCGCCCGGGCGATCACGTCCGCACTGTGGGTCCACACCGATGCCCCGAGACCGTAGCGGGAGTTGTTCGCGAGATCAAGCGCTTCGTCGAGTCCCGGAACGGTAGCGATCGGCAGCACCGGACCGAAGACCTCCTCGGCGAAGAGGACGGAGTCGTGCGGAACACCGGTGATCAACGTCGGCAGGAAGAAGAGACCGCGCTCGTACTCCTCACCCTCCGGGGTCCTCCCTCCCGCGACGATCTCCCCCTCGTCCCGGTCCCGGGCGGCATCGACCAGGCCAAGGACCCGTTCAAGGCCCGCCCGGTTGTTCAGCGGGCCCATGCCGACACCGCGGTCCATGCCGTTCCCGACCACGATCGCCTCGACCCTCGTCGTCAGGCGCCGGACGAACTCATCCGCGATCGACTCGTAGACGTAGAGCCTCTTGACCGCCGTGCAGACCTGGCCGCAGTTGTAGAACCGCCCCCTGACGACCCCCTCGACCGCCGCCGGGATATCGGCATCGTCACAGACGATCATCGGATCGCTCCCCCCGAGTTCCAGTGTGAGCCGCTTCAACGCCGGGGCGGCGTCGAGAGCGACCTGCCTCCCGGTCCCGACCTCGCCGGTGAACGAGACCTTCCGAACGCCCGGGTTCCTCGCGATCTCCCGGCCGACCGTCTCCCCCGGGCCGGTGACGACGTTCAAGACACCGGGGGGGAGGCCCGCGTCCCCGAGGATCTCCGCGAGTTTCATGCAGGTCAGGGGGGCGGTCCGGGCGGGCTTTAAGACCACGGTGTTCCCCGCCGTCAGGGCCGGGCCGATCTTCCAGCCCATGATGATCGCCGGCATGTTCCAGGGGATGATCGCGCCGCAGATGCCGAGCGGGCGTCTCTCTACGGTGACGCGGCCGTAACCCCTGAGGTTCACGAACTCACCCCGCTCACCCGCGGAGAGGGCATGGTAGTACTCGAGGATGTTTGCGAACCCGATGATCTCGTCGACCGCCTCGCGGATGGGCTTGCCCTGCTCGGCGGTCAGGAGCGCAGCAAGGTCGGTGTTCCTGCGGCGCACCTCCTCCGCTGCGAAGAAGAGGACTTTCGCCCGGTCCCGGGGGCTTCTTGCAGACCAGTCCGCGAACGCCTCGCCGGCGACCTCGATTGCCGAACGGACATCATCTTCGCCGCCGAGCGGCGCTTCCCCGACCACGTCCCCCGTCGCGGGGTTGTGCACCAAAAACACCTTCCCGGAGACAGAATCGCGCCACTCGCCGTTGATCAGCATCTTCATGGGTGATCCTATGAACGAGGACGGTAATATGCGCTCCGTCACCCGCGGTACTCGCACCGGCACCTGCCGATGGGAATTGCCACCACCACCGCCATCCCGGCAAGCAGAAGAAACGCGGCCAGGAACCCGAACAGCCCGGCGGCCAGCCCCGCAAGGGCGGAGAGGAACGTGAATCCGGCGTAGGATGCGGTGTTGAAGAGCCCGGTCATCATGCCCTGCTGGATCCTCGTCTCCGCAAGGAACGCAAGAACCGCGACGATGATCACCCCGGAAAGAGCCCCGATGGCGGGGAAGGCATAGGGGGTAAAATAACCCGCCACGACCGCCGCCGCCATCAGGAGCGAGGCGGCCCGGATGGTCGGGACGGGACGGAAGTTGAGCCGGGGGGCGACGAGCACGGCAACGACGCTCGCGATATTGATCGTCGCGAGCTGCAGGGCGAGCACCGACGGGTCGTTCCCGGTGTACTCCGGGTAGACGGCCGCCACCGCCCCGGTCATCCCCACCAGAACGACCGCCGCGGCAAAGAGCCAGAAGTAGTTCCGGACGATCCCGGGGAGGTTCGCTCTCGCAAAACCCACGCGCTCGCTCTCCCGGACCGCAAAACCCATCCCGACCACGGGAACGGCAAGCACCGTAAAGAAAGCAATCCCCGCAAGATGACTGTCGAGGGCCGCATCGAGCCACCCTGTCGCGAGGAGTCCCACGACCAGACCGAGGTTCAGGGCCGCCATGACGTAGCCGCTGAGCTGTCCGGCCGACGGTTGCGAGTTCGCCCACGCAAGCGCCGCCGAGAGAAAGAGCCCGGCCCCGATCCCCTCGACCACCCGGAAGACGAGGAGCGGCAGGCCTGAAGGAAAGAGCAGGATGAGGACCCCGCTTCCGAGGGTCAGGAGAAGTCCGGCACGGATGAGCGGCACGCTGCCTATCCGGTCGCTCGCCAACCCTGCCGGCAGCACCGCGACAAACGCGCCCAAAAAGTATGCGGAGTAGACCGCACCCTGCAGTGCCGCCCCCTCGGCAAAATCGGGAAGCACCGGGACGACGGCGTTCGAGAGCGCCATCACCACGAATATCCCGAGGATAATGGGGAGTTTTTGCAGCATTCCTAGATCATGCGGTAGGTCTCGAGATTCATGGGAGAATGGGTCTCGATACGGTGCCGTTTGTAGATGGAACTTGCAAGGTCGAGGGTCTTGTTCTCGTCGCCGTGGATGGTGAAGATCTTCTCCGGGCGCGGCTGCAGGTGGGCGACGAAGTTCATCAGCTGCTTGCGGTCGGAGTGACCGGAGAACCCGTCGCTCGTCGCGATCTCGAGGTTGATCACGATCGTCTCGCGCCACCCGAGCGGGATCTCGCGCCATCCCTTCTGGATACGCCGCCCGAGCGTCCCATCCGCCTGGTAGCCGACGAAGACGAGTGCGTTGCGCTCGTCGGGGCCGAGAGCCTTGAGGTACTCCATCACCGGCCCGCCGTTCAACATACCGCTCGTGGTGATGATGACGCAGGGGTCGCCCGAGATCACCTTCTCGCGGAGACTCGGGGAGTCCACCTGGACAAAGGCGTCGGAGAGGAAGGGATTCAACCCTTCGCGGAAGATCTGGTTTCTCAGATCGCTGTTGAGGTACTCCGGATAGGTCGTGTGGATCGCCGTCGCTTCCTTGATCATGCCGTCGAGGTAGATCTTCACCGGCGGCATCTTCTGCTTCCGGATACCCTCCTCGAGGGCGAGCATGACCTCCTGCGACCGCCCTACGGCGAACGCGGGGATGATCACCTTGCCGCCGCGCTGGATCGTCGTCGAAACCGTCTCGTAGAGTTTATCCTCCGCATCCTTCCTCTGGGGCTGGAAATCGTTCGACCCCCCGTAGGTGCTCTCCATGAAGAGCGCCTCGAGGCGGGGGAAGGACGACACCGCCGGGGAGAAGAGGCGTGACTTCTGGTAGTTGAAGTCCCCCGTGAATGCGATGTTGTAGAGACCCTCACCGATATGGAAGTGCGCGATGGCCGATCCGAGGATATGCCCCGCGTTATGGAAGGTGAGCTTGACGTCGGGGGCGATGTCGGTCACGCTGCCGTAATTGAGAGTGATGGAGTGCTTCATGTAGGTCCGCACCTCGTTCGAGGTGTAGGGGATCTTGTCCGTCTCCTTCCGGACGACGTCTAAGTAGTCGAGCTGGAGCATCGTCGAGAGGTCCCTCGTCGGCGGGGTCGAGTAGACCGGCCCCTCGTAGCCGTACTTGAAGAGGAGGGGGACGAGAGCACAGTGGTCGAGGTGCGCGTGGGTGAGCACCACCGCGTCGAGCGAGGTGAGCGGGGAGATCTCGGGCACGTAGAGGTACGGCGTCCCGTTCGCGATGCTGCCCGGCTTCTCGCCGCAGTCCACCAGGATCTTGCTCTCCGGCGTCGATATCAGGAACGCGGCACGGCCGACCTCCCGGCAGCACCCGAGCGTGGTGACCCGCAGCCACTGGTCCTTGTTCGTGACCTCGCGGTGGATGCGACGGCCGATCGCTCGCAGGAACGCCTTCCGTTCATCCTTCACCGACCGGAGGTAGGTGCGGATCTGCTTCACCGTCGAACTCTCGATGGGCGGCGTCCGGACCACCTTCGGCGTCCAGCCGATCTGCTTCGTGATCTCCCGGAGGGTTACACCGTTCTTGCCGATGACCACGCCGGGCTTCTCCGCTTCGATCAGGACCTCTCCGGTCTCCGGGTCGAAGAAGAGATCGGTAATCCCGGCGTTATCCGGCACGACGGCCCTGATCTCCTGGGCCGCCCGTTCCGGGTCTTCAAGGATATTCGGGCGTACCACGATGCGCTTCCGAAGATCGCGGGCCAGTATTTTTATCAGGTCCGCCTGATCGGCAAACTGTTTCGGATCGTCGGTGTAGATGACGAGCTCAGGGCCTTCAAACTCGACGTCTGAGATCGTAATCCCGCTGGGAACAATCTTGTTGATCTGCTCCTTAAGTTCCTGGAGTTTCTCTTCAATCACCATTAAAATCGTCCTAAAAAATGTCAGGGTGTCGGGCGGGCCGCAGATGGTCTCTGCAACCCGCT
The DNA here is from genome assembly GCA_023436625.1 of Methanobacteriota archaeon. GTDB lineage: Archaea > Halobacteriota > Methanomicrobia > Methanomicrobiales > Methanoculleaceae > Methanoculleus. The sequence continues at coordinate 7,041 of JAEZIP010000022.1, forward strand.
CTCTATGTGTTCTTCGTATTTGTCCTTCGTGATCACGACCACCATGATATCCTCCCCGGATGCGGAGTCACGGCGCATCGCCGACCGGACGGCGCGGACGGCGAGGTCCTTTGCCTCGTCCTCCTTCAGGTCAGGGCGGTACTGGTCTTCGAGCACACCGTAGGCGAAGGGAGACCCCGAGCCGGTAGCGACGATATCCTCTTCCTTGGTCGCGCCGCCCATGGCATCGACGGAGTAGACGCTCGGCCCCTCCTCGTCGAACCCGCCCATCAGGAGCTGGACGTAGTACGGGTAGTAGCGGTTCTGGTTTAAGTAGTTCGAGAGGAGGGTCGATGCCGCACCGACCGACATGGTCTTGCCGCGCCGCATCTCGAAGAGGTTGCACTCGACCTGCAGGATCCGGACGAGCTGCTGTGCGTCGCCGACGCCGCCGGCGGTGGTCAGGCCGATCCGGGGCGTGATCTGGTAGATCTTCTTGGCACGCTTGCTCGCGATCATGTTTCCCATCGTCGCTCGCATCTCTGTTGCAAGGACCACGCCACCGTCAAAGATCAGTCCTACCGTGGTTGTACCTTTCATAATCTCTTGGGAAGTATCAAGCATTGAAGCACCCCTAAAACCATTAAAACGCTTTATCTCGCTCAAAAGCGGTTAAGCGTATAGCGATATCATAA
>JAEZIP010000045.1:0-59561 GCA_023436625.1 Methanobacteriota archaeon
GTGAAGAGGGGGTCGCAAGAATGGGAGGAGGCAACAAGTCGCTCATCATAACCTCGCGAACCCGTACACGATTCCCATTGGGTATCGCATCTGGGGGGTGGGGACAAAGGGGAGTGCGAGCGCAACGAGCATGAGAAGGCCGAAGGTCTTCGAGGGGGGTTCGCCCCCCTCCCCTGCAACCCCTCCCCGCGTGGCGATAGCCACCACGGTCCAGTATACGGGTTTTCCCATGTCCAGCAGTTGCAATCAATACCTGAAACCTGCAGTCATCTCAAGCATCTGCTCCGACCGGGTAACTCTGGAATGCTCCCCTCTCCCCATCCGCTCCCTTTTAAGTCACCGAACGTCCACTCTACTCAGGAACCGGCCCGCCGGCTGCACTACAGGGACAGGCAACCGGCGCGGGGAACTCACGTGTGCGAGGCATGGTAATCTGGTCTGGGATGTTGTCGTTGTGGGCGCAGGGCCTGCCGGGAGTGCTGCGGCGCGGGCGTGTGCGGAGAAGGGGCTTTCGACGCTCTGTATCGAGGAGCACGGAACGATCGGCTACCCGGTGCAATGCGCGGGACTGCTCTCCGCGTCCGCGTTTGCCGAGTGCGGCGTCTCGAAGCGATCGGTCCAGAACGAGGTGAGCGGCGCCCGGATGGTCTCGGATCTTGGTGGCGAACTCCTCTTCGATGCCCGGGCCACAAAGGCCTATGTCGTCGACCGGGGCCTTCTCGACCGGGAGATGGCAAAGAATGCGGCGGATGCCGGTGCGGAGTTCCTCTTAAAGACCAGTGTATCGGGCATCAACGGCTCCTCTCTCCAGACCAGGGGGGCCCGCGGGCGCGAGGAGATCCCCTTCCGCCTCCTGATCGCCGCCGACGGGCCGCGGGGTTCCGTCGCCCGCATGCTCGATCTGCAGCGCCCTGCGCTCTACCTTGCCGGCGTGCAGGCGGAGGTGCCGTACGAGACGGACCCGCGCTACGTGGAGCTGCACCCCAACGCCTCGCCCGACTTCTTCGGGTGGGTGATCCCGGTCTCGGGGACCCGGGCCCGCGTCGGGCTCTGTGCCCGGGAGCACGCAAAGGATCACTTCGACCGGTTCATCGCCCGCTACGGGGGGAACTCGCTCCACCTCGTCAGCGGGGTCATCCCGCTCGGGGTTATGCCGCAGACCTACGGCCGCCGGGCACTCATCGTCGGCGACGCGGCAGGGTTCGCCAAGCCCACGTCGGGGGGCGGAGTCTACACCGGCATCCGGTCCGCAAAACATGCGGCCGCGACCGCGGCGGCGTGCGTGGCGCGCAGGACGTTCGATGACGGGAGCCTCCGGGACTACGAACGGCGCTGGAAGGAAGACTTCGGGAAAGAGCTCGATATCGGAATGAAAGCACTCAGGATGCGGCAGAGAATGACGCCCGAGGAGATCGATCGTCTCTGCCGGGCCTTAAACGACCCGGACCTCATCGAGACGATCGTGGAGCACGGCGACATGGACCGGCCGGGTACCCTGCTTCGAAGGCTCGCCCTGAAACCCGCATTGGTCAGGGCAATGGGCATACTTTTCGCGTCGGGAGTACGTCAGGTTCTTACCGGTTGATATAACCCTCGCGCTTAGTAATACATTTATACCTAAACGTAATACAACTCGTCAGGTGTGCCATGCATATACCTGATGCATTTATACCGATGGGACAGGCCCTGGTCTACTGGGTCATCGCCCTCGTCTTCATCGCTCTTGCCCTCCGGTGGGCGCGGCGCTCGATGGGAGAGGAGAAGATACCGCTGGTCGCCGTGCTTGCGGCCGGCATCTTCGCCATCCAGGCGTTGAACATCCCCATCCCCTGGGGAACGAGCGGCCACATGGTCGGTGCGGCGCTCGCGGCAATCGTCCTCGGGTCGCCGTATGCGGGCGTCTTCGTCCTGACGCTGGTGCTCCTCGTGCAGGGCGTCATCTTCGGTGACGGAGGCATCACCGTCATGGGCGCCAACATCGTCAACATGGGCGTCGTCGGCGGATTCGTCGGTTACTATGGTTATACCGGCATCAAAGGCGTGATAGGGAATGCATATGCCGCCGCGTTCATCGCCGGCTGGGCGTCGCTTTTTGTCTCCGCAATCCTCTGCGCGGTCGAACTCGCAATCGCCGGCACGTTCCCGCTCGGTCTCGGACTCACCTTCATGGGGACCTACCACGCGGTCATCGGTCTCATCGAGGGGGGCATCACCGCGGTCGCTCTCTACCTGATAGCCTCGGCACGGCCCGATATCCTCGAACACCCAAGAGGGGTGAGCGCGTAATGGAGACGAAACAGTTTGTCATCATCGGCATCGCGATCGCCCTCGTGATCGCCGTTGCCGCGCCGTTCCTTGCGTCCGGTGACCCCGACGGCCTCGAGAGCGCGTTCTTCGGTATCTATGAAGCAAAGCCGTTCATGGGGAGCGAACTCGACGAGAATGCCGCAGGCGCCGCAGAGGAGCAGGTGATCGCCGCGACCGGGAACGACTTCTCATACGAGGCGCTCATGCCCGATTACAGCATCCCGGGTCTCGATAAGACAGGAGAGGTGTTTGCGGTCGTGATCGGCACGCTTCTTATGCTGATACTGGTATTCGCCGTCGCGAAGGTTTCCGCACGGCCCGATAATTAGATACCTGAAAAACCCCTACTTTTTGCTATTATGCACCTGCTCGAGACCCGCGATCTCACACACATCTATCGCGGCAATGTCCACGCTCTCGAGGGCGTGAACTTCATTGCAGAGAGAAGGTCCCGCATCGCCGTCATCGGGCCGAATGGTGCCGGCAAGAGTACCCTCTTCAAGCACTTCAACGGCATCCTCAGACCCACGTCCGGCGAGGTGCTGGTCAGGGGCGAGCCTATCACGAAGGAGAACATCCGGGAGGTGCGCAAGTTCGTGGGGATCGTCTTCCAGAACCCCGACGACCAGGTCTTCTCCCCCACCGTGGAGCAGGACATTGCATTCGGCCCGACGAACCTCGGCCTCGACGAAGCAACGGTCGCCCACCGTGTCGAGGAGACCCTCCACCTCCTCGGGATCGAGGAACTGCGCGAGCGCGTGCCGCACCACCTCTCGGGCGGCGAAAAGAAACGGGTCGCCATCGCAGGCATCCTTGCGATGGAGCCGCAGGTGCTGGTGCTCGACGAGCCGACTGCGGGGCTCGATCCCCTGGGTGTCGCCGACCTCGTGGCGTTCGTCAACCGGCTGCCCGAGGAGTACGGCATGACGGTGATCTTCTCGACCCACCACCTCGACCTTGTGGCGGAGATGGCTGACTATATCTACGTGATGGACCGGGGAAGCGTCGTGGGCTCCGGGACGGTCGAGGAGGTCTTCGCCAGGCCGGATCTCCTCACCCGGACAAGGCTCGACGTGCCGCCCATACCAAAGCTGATCCGGTCGCTGCAGGAGAACGGTGTCGTCATCGATACTGCCTACACCTACGAAGACGCGAAGAAGTCGTTCCTCGACGCCTACGCGAGAAGAGAATGATCGACGACCTCTACTTCATCGAGAAGTCCGCTTACCAGGCGAGCATCGTCCACCGACTGGACGCGAGGATAAAACTCCTCATAGCCCTCGCTGCCATCGTGGCCGTCGTGGCCATGCCGTACTCGACGAGGGTCTACGAACTTGGTGCCGTCCTCTTTGCTCTCGTTGTCGTCCTCTGGGCCGCATCGCGCCTTTCGCCGGCCGTCTACCTCCGGAGGCTCGCGATCATCCTGCCGTTCGGGATCTTCCTGGTCGGGTTTCAGGTATTCGTCAAGAACCCATACTATGAGGTTTTCCACCCGATTGCGACCCTGCCCTTCGGGATAGAGGTCTACGCGGAGTCGGTGGAGTTCGCGTCGATCCTCCTCGTGAAGTTCATCGTCAGCATATCGTTCATCATCCTGCTCTCGTCGACGACGAAGATGCAGGACATGATCGAGGCGGCGGGGAGGCTCGGTCTGCCCCGGGAGTTCACCCTCACGCTCGGGATGATGGTCCGCTACATCTTTGTCTTCGCCGAGATGTTTAACAGGATACGAACCGCGATGGAGACCCGGTGCTTCGATCCCCTCGACCGCACTCTCCCCTACCGTTACCGGCTGCACGAGATCGGCTACACGGTCGGGACGATCTTCATCCGGTCCTACGAGCAGGGCGAACGCACCTACACGAGCATGCTCTGCCGGGGATACGGGGCGAACGCCGGCCTCTACATCAGGCGAAAGCCCCTCCGTGCCGGGGAGATCGTATTCTTTGCCGCGACGCTTGCCTTCATCGCGATCGCCACGGTCCTGATCTACCTGCACCCGTAATGAGGGCGACATCTTTCAATCACCCTAGAGAGAAGGTGCAATGCCTGCAACACGCACGTAAGCCATCTCAGGTTCTGGACGTTTCAACAGGAACACAGAACTTGATTATCGAAAGGTGCCAGCGACAACAATGCAACTGAAGTGAGGAAAAGCCCCGATCCAGTGGACCGTGGTGGCTATCGCCGCGCGGGGAGGGGTTGCAGGGGGGGTTGCCCCCCTCCCCTGTCCCCACCTCGCACCTTTGGTGCTCAAACTCCTGTCCTTCGGACAGTCGTTCCCCCAGACGCGATATTCCCTCGAAATCTGTATCCGGGGGCGCGATATTCTGAAGTATGACCGCCTGAAGGGGTGATAAACGGAACATCCGGAGCATGCGGAGCCATCAGGCTTCGAAATACGACGCTTCGTTAGAACCTGAGCAGAAGCACTCGAAGGTGCGAGTGGGGTAACCTTAGCGGAAACCAGCGACGGGTTATGTGTTTGAGGCGAGCCGGGATCATTTCTGGAATATTCTCAACGCCATAAAACGGATCGTTCATATAAACCGGCGGTGCATAGGGAAAGTATGCCCCAAAAGAGCGAATTCGGCAGAGGGTTCGTCGTCAACCTGATGCTGCTTTCACGGCACTTCGGCCTGCCCCCCGAGAAAGCCTTCTTCGGCGCCGCGGATCACCTCAACGACCTCACGGTGCCGGAGCAGTTCAGGGGAACGGAGCTCGAGGAGCTCATCGAGCGCCTCCGCAAGATGGTGATCTGGCACCAGCCGGGCACCCTGGACAAGGAGGATGCGGCAGATATCAAGAGGGTTCTCAACCGGATAGCGGTCGCAGTCGATACGCACCTCGGCATACAGAACGCCGATACGGGGAAGTACGACTGACAGGCGCGCGCTCTTCCCTCCCGGAACCTGCCCCGCAGGAGACAATACGGGAGGGCCAGGTCGGGATGCCGGGCCTCTCCGGGTGCGCTCGCGTGGAGGCCTCGGCGAACCGTGGACCGACAGGGTAACCTCCAAACCGGGAATTTTCCGGAGCCATACAGTATAAGTGGTTATAAAACCAATATATACTGTGAGTTTTGCTGCGATTCAGGACGCCGCTCGTTCAGCGGAGGTCACAGATGACTGATACCTACGATGCTTCCCACATCACGGTACTGGAAGGCTTGAGGCCTGTGCGGGAACGTCCCGCCATGTACATCGGCAGCACGGAGACCCGGGGGTTGCACCACCTGGTCTACGAGGTTGTGGACAACGCCGTAGACGAGGCTCTCGCCGGGTTCTGCGATCTGATTCAGGTGACCATCAACCGGGACGGCTCGGTCTCGGTCGACGACAACGGACGTGGTATCCCGGTCGATCTCATGCCCCAGTACGGCAAGAGCGCTCTTGAGATCGTCCTCACCGTGCTTCACGCCGGCGGAAAGTTCGATAAGAATACCTACCAGGTATCCGGCGGCCTGCACGGCGTCGGTGTCTCGGTCGTCAACGCCCTCGCAAGCTGGCTCGATGCGACGGTCTTCCGGGACGGCAGCGTCTACGCGATGCAGTTCCGGCAGGGCCAGGTCGCAAAGCCGCTCGCAAGCCGCCCGGAGACCGAGCACGAGATGGAGGCGCGGTACGAGGAGCGTTACGGCGCCCGGTCCGGGCAGCGGCTCGACTACGAGCGGCTCCGGGGCACCCGGATCACGTTCCAGCCCGACCGGTCGATATTCGAGACCGTCGAGTTCGATTACGACGTGCTGGACCACCGGCTCCGCGAGCTTGCCTACTTAAACAGCGGCCTTACGATCAGCCTCCGGGACGAGCGCACCGGGGACTCGGCCACCTACTGTTTCGAGGACGGCATCAGGCAGTTCGTCGCCCACCTCGGCGAGGGGAAGGAGAGCCTCCACGACGATATCATCTACTTCCAGAAGCGTGACCCCGAGAGCATGGTCGAGGTCGAGGTGGCCCTGCAGTACAACGACTCATACGCAGAGACGATCCACACCTACGTCAACAGCGTGAATACCCGGGAGGGCGGCACCCACCTCGAAGGGTTCCGGAGCGCTCTCACCCGGGCGATCAACAGCGCCGCCCACAGAAACAACCTCCTCAAGAACAACGATGCCCAGATCAAGGGTGAAGACGTCAGGGAGGGACTCGCCTCCGTCATCAGCACCCGGGTGGCGAACCCGCAGTTCGAGGGGCAGACCAAGATGCGCCTTGGAAACAGCAACGTCCGGGGCATCGTGGACTCGCTTGTCTACTCGTCGCTCACCGAGTACTTCGAGGAGCACCCGAAAACCCTCCAGGCGATCGTGGACAAAGCGATGGCGGCGGCCAGGGCCAGGGAGGCCGCCCGGAACGCGCGCGAACTCGCCCGGCGAAAGAGCACGCTTGAGTCGACCGGCCTGCCCGGGAAACTCGCCGACTGTCAGGAGCGGGACCCGGCGAAGAGTGAGATCTACATCGTGGAAGGAGACTCTGCAGGCGGTTCCGCGAAACAGGGACGGGACAGGAAGTTCCAGGCAATCCTCCCTCTGCGAGGAAAGATCTTAAACGTCGAGAAGGCATCGGAGCACAAGATCCTGAAGAACGCCGAGATCCAGGCACTCATATCCGCTATCGGCACCGGAGTCGGCGACAGTTTCGACGCGGAGCGGGCCCGGTACCACCGGATCATCCTGATGACCGATGCGGATGTGGACGGTGCGCATATCCGGACGCTCCTCCTCACGTTCTTCTACCGCTACATGACGGGGCTCGTCGAGCACGGCTACATCTACATCGCCCAACCGCCTCTCTTCCGGGTCGCCAGGGGCAAACAGGAGCAATACGTCTACCGCGAGGAGGAGATGCGCGAGATCACCGCCGAGTGGGGCGAGAAGGGCGTCTCGATCCAGCGCTACAAGGGTCTCGGTGAGATGAACGCCGGCCAGCTCTGGAGCACCACGATGGATCCTGCGAACAGGGTCCTCAAACAGGTCAAGATCGAGGATGCCGTCTACGCGAACGATATATTCGAGAAACTTATGGGAGAGAATGTGGACGCCCGGAAAGACTTCATCCGCCGGCACGCAAAGGAGGTGAACAACCTTGACGTCTGATCAGGTTGTCCCGATCAACATAGAAGAGGAGATGAAATCATGCTACATCGACTATGCGATGAGCGTGATCATCGGCCGTGCCATCCCCGACGCGAGAGACGGCTTAAAGCCGGTCCACCGCCGCACCCTCTACGCCATGTGGGAGATGGGCAACACGAGCGACAAGCCCTACAAGAAGAGCGCCCGTGTTGTCGGAGACGTGATGGGTAAGTACCACCCTCACGGCGATTCGGCCATCTACGATACCCTGGTGAAGATGGCGCAGCCCTTCTCCTACCGTCACATGCTGGTGGACGGCCAGGGGAACTTCGGGTCGGTCGACGGGGACGCTGCTGCAGCCATGCGATACACGGAGGCCAGGCTCACGAAGATCTCCGAGGAGCTCCTGGCCGACATCGATAAGAAGACCGTCGACTTCGTCCCCAACTTCGACGAGTCGCTCGAGGAGCCCAGCGTCCTCCCGGCACGGGCTCCAAACCTCCTCGTCAACGGGTCGAGCGGGATTGCGGTCGGCATGGCGACGAACATGCCGCCCCACAACCTCCGGGAGGTCTGCGAGGCGACCTGCCGCATCATCGACGAACCCGGCGTATCCACAGAAGAGTTGATGCGGATCATGCCCGGCCCGGACTTCCCGACCGGCGGGATCATCATGGGCACTGAAGGGGTCCGGGATGCGTACCTGACCGGGCGCGGGAAGTGCGTGGTCAGGGGAGTCGCGGAGATCGAGGAAGAAGGCCGGACTCCGCAGATCGTCGTCACGGAGATCCCCTTCCAGGTGAACAAGGCACGCCTGATCGAGCATATCGCAAGCCTCGTCCGTGACAAGAGGATCGAGGGGATCGGCGATATCCGCGACGAGTCGGACCGGGACGGCATGCGGATCGTGATCGACCTGAAGAAGGGTGTCGCACCCCAGGTGGTGCTGAACTACCTCTACAAGCACACGGCGCTTGAGTCCTCCTTCGGCATCAATAACCTCGCGATCGTCGACCGCCAGCCCCGCACCTTAAACCTCAAGGAACTTGTCCACGAGTTCCTCAAGCACCGGGTGGACGTGGTCCGGCGGCGAAGCGAGTTCGATCTCGCGAAGACACAGGAGCGGATGCACATCCTCAGCGGTCTCCTTGTCGCGCTCGACAACATCGACGCCGTCATCGCAACCATCCGGGCATCCGGGACGACCGAGGAGGCGCAGAAGGCCCTGGTGGCGAAGTTTGCACTGGACGATGTGCAGACGGATGCGATCTTGAAGATGCAACTCCGGAGGCTTGCGGCGCTCGAGCACCAGAAGATCCAGGACGAGCGCGATGCCCTCGCAAAGGAAGTTGAGCGGCTGACCGGTATCCTCGCTGGCGAAGCGAGCATCCTCGCCGAGATCAGAAAAGAACTCGTCGATATCAGTGCCCGCTACGGCGATGAGCGGAGGACCCGGATCGAGCAGGCAGCCGAGGCCTTCGATAGGGAGGACCTCATCGAGGACAAACCGATGCTGGTCTCGCTCACCTCCTCCAACTACATCAAGAGGATCGACCTCGACACCTACCGGAACCAGCGGCGCGGAGGGCGCGGCGTCATCGGTATGGCCACCAAGGACGACGACGGCGTCGAGAGCGTCTTCGTCGCGAATATGCACGACAACCTCCTCTGTTTCACCGATAGAGGGAGGATGTACTGGCTGAAGGTCTACGACCTCCCCGAGGGGCAGCGGGCGAGCAAGGGCAAGGCCCTCGTCAACCTCTTGAACCTCGCCGGCGAAGAACGGGTGACCGCGGTGATTCCGGTTCGTGAGTTCCGGCCCGACCACTTCCTCTTCTTCGCGACGAGGGGAGGAACGGTTGCGAAGACGGCGCTCGACGAGTTCTCGCGGCCCCGGCAGACCGGAATCAACGCCATCAACCTCCGCGACGGCGATGCGCTGGTGGACGTGAAGGCGACCGACGGCAACAAGGAACTGATCCTGACGACGAAGTTCGGGCAGAGCCTCAGGTTCCACGAGGAGGCCGTCCGCCCCGTCCACCGGGGTGCAATGGGGGTGCGGGGGATCAAACTCCGCCACGGCGATGCCCTGCAGGCGGTATCCGTGGTCGAGGAGGATCATCTCCTCACCATCACGGAGCAGGGCTTCGGGAAGCGGACGGAGTTCGACGAGTTCCGCGGTCACGGCAGAGGCACGCTCGGGGTCAGAAACATCGTCGTCGACGCCCGGGGCGGCGGTGTCGTCGGGTCGAGGGCAGTCTCCTCCGACGACGAGATCATCGTGATGAGTGCGTCCGGTATCGTGATCCGGACGAAAGTTTCCGAGATCTCGATCCAGAAACGGGGCACCCGCGGTGTCCGGATCATGAGGCTCGACGACGGCGACCGCGTCATCGGGTTTACGATCCTCGACTCCGAAGACGGGGAAGTGGAGTGAAACCTCCGCGCTCCGACCTTTTTTCAATCGAACTACACCAGAGAATAACTCTATCTCGCCAGAAATGGGCACGAACCCGCTCCACTGCCCCACGGGGCATGTACCGGGCCTAAAAAGGGGTTAAAATACCGGTTTCTTGAAGTACCTCAGCGCCTCGGGCTGGTGCTGCTCAAGTTCGCTGAAGAAGTACTGCGAGAGTTGCGGGTCGGATCTGTTGATCGCCTCCTGCAGGGTGCGCATCAGCCATCCCCGGATCTCCTGACCCCGCTCGAGCGTATTCATCACGACGACAACCGCCTCGTCCACATCCTGTCTGTCGTTCCATCGATAGGGCATAAACACTATCTCCGGAGAGGGAATACCCGCCCCACCTATAAAGCGTTTACGGCGAACACACCCCGGAACACCTCTCCGCACCGAGAACCGTCCCCATAACGTGCCGGTTCCGGCACCCCGTACCACCGTCGCTTTCCACGGGTTTTATCCGGGCGGAAGGCAACAGGATGCCTGGATGAGGTGTCCATAATGTTTCGTACGACGATAAAAGTAGAGACGCACGGGGAGGGGGAGATCGTCAATCTCACGCCCCAAATAGCGCAGGCGATCACCGAGAGCGGCGTACGGGAAGGCCTTGCCTGTGTCTTCGTCGCAGGCTCGACCGCCGCCGTCACCACCATCGAGTATGAGCCCGGCGTGCTCTCCGATCTCCGTCGGGCGCTCTCGGTCATCGCCCCGGCCGATATCCCCTACGCCCACGATGCGGCATGGGGCGACGGCAACGGCCGCTCGCACGTCAGGGCGGCGATTGTCGGGCCGTCGCTCACCGTCCCGGTCATCGACGGCAGGCTCGCGTGCGGCACCTGGCAGCAGATCGTCCTCCTGGAGCTCGACGTGCGGTCGCACCGCGAGCGGACGGTCTACGTCACCGTCCAGGACTGAACGCCGGGAAGGAAAGAGGATCAAGACCCCGGCTGCCGCAGGATATATGGAGGGCAGAGCGATATGGCCGCCGGGCCGGCAACCCAGAGATGGTATCGCCCTGCTCCTGATCTTCGCCGAAATCGTTTGGGAAGAATGAGTGGTTTAATCGAGAGGTACCGTTTCCAGCTGCGACACCAGTTCCCAGATGCGGGTCCGTGCGTGGACCGGCATGTTCGGGTCGTTGCTGATCTCGTCGATCATGGAGATTGCGGTTGCGGCGCGGAGACCGATACTCCGGGATTCGTCCTGGAGAACCGCTTTGGTCGCGTCTGCGACGCGCCGGATATTGCGTGGAATTGTGGAATCCTCGCTGATATTCTGCAGCATCTGGATGCAGATCCGTATTGTTTCGTCTGGACTTGCCATTAGAATTACCCCTCTATTATTAATGGCATCCAGACATATATAAGTTCATTAAGGGAGTTCGACGAAATGACGGCTGATCAGGCTGACGAAGTCATGGCCGGGTATCTCCTGAAGGGAGGAAGGATGCTCGCTAAATCATGTAAGGTCTGCGGGTATCCCCTGTTTGAATACAAGGGGGAGACACAGTGCGTGATCTGTCCGCTCGCTGCACCAAAAGAGGATCTTCCCGAACCGGAGCCGCCCGGCGAGGTCCGGGAGCCCGTGCAGTCTCCTGCACCGGCGGCGGCCGCCCGGGAATCGCAAGATCGGGTTGCCGCGGAACTCGAGCGGACGATCGTCCATCTCTGCGAGCGGATCCGGGGCGAGCAAAGGGCCGGCGAATGCCTGACCCTGATGAAGGCGGTCGAGCGGGGCGCCAGAGCCCTCGCAACACTGGATCAGCGGTAAGGCCTGCGGGCAAGATCCCATATCGCACGGGCCGTCTTTTCCCCGATCCCGTGCACGGATGCCAGTTCCTTCTCCTCGGCATCGATGATCGCCTTGAGCGACCCGAAATGCTCGAGGAGGAGCCGTGCACTCCTCATACCGATGCTCGGGAACGCAGCGAGCGCATACTCCTGTTCTTCACGGACCGAGCGGTAGGACTTCTTCGGGTGCACCTTGTGCTCTCCCCGCTCGCTCCCCTCCCGTTGTGCAAGGATGTAGAGCATCTCGGCGGTGTCGTCCGCATCCCTCGTGCGCATCAGCGTGACCCCCATATCCACCGTGATGGCCGCCAGCATGCCCCGGACAGCGTTGGGGTGGATGTTGCGCACTTCGTAGAGGTCTTCCTCGCCCTCAATGATCAGGACGGGACGCGGCACCGCACCGGCCATGGCCTTGATCTGCCCGAAGAGATCCCGCTCAACCAGGGTGTTCATGAAGTCCTGCACGGTCTTGCGCTCGACAAGGATACGGTCGCCGATGGCGTAGTCGCCGAACTCGAGACGCTCGAGCGTTATCGATGCCCCGAGTTCGTGCAGGCGCTCGGCGACCCGTGACGACGTCTCCCGGTCGTCGACGGTGATCGCCGGTCCCGGGGGAGAGAACGCAAGGAAGTCCGTCTGTCTGGTGGCGGCCGGGACAGGCGGGGCAAGGGCGGGGGCGGTGCTCATGCCCCTGATCCCGGTCACCATCGCCCGCTCCCGGGTCTGGCTCACGTACCGGAACGTCTCGTCCGATGTGCCTTTCGTGACCAGCACGACGATCGTGCCGCTGCCGCTCCTCCCGGTCCGACCCTTCCGCTGGATGCTCCTGATCTCCGAGGGGACGGCCTCGTAAAAGATCACCATGTCCGTCGAGGGGACATCGAGCCCTTCCTCGCCCACGGAGGTCGCGACCAGGCACCTGAACTCACCCTCCCGGAACCGGGCGAGACTCGCGATCTGCTCTTTCTGCGAGAGCCCCCGCTCCGCGTCCCGGGAGGCCTGGCCGACGAACCGCTCGCAGGCGATCCCGCCTGCAGTGAGTGTGTCGACGAGCGTCTGGACGGTGTCGCGGTAGGTGGCAAAGACGATGATCCGGCTCTCCGGGTGCGCTGCAAGCTGCGCCCGCACCAGTTCGCGGACGATTGAAACCTTGGGATGAAGTTCCTCCGTCCAGCCGGCAGCGGCCTCGACGAGGCTCTGGTAGGCAGGGTCGCCGATCAGGCGCTTGCTCGCCTTGCTTCCTGCGCTCGAGGCTCCTTCCGCGCCGAGCCGGGCGAGATACAGTTTGAGCGCAACGCTGCCCTGTGTCTCGACGAGCGAGATGGCGTGACGGAGTTTCATGCACTCCGCGTGCAGGGAGGCCGCGATGAACGCGGAGGGGTCCCGTGTCCGTATACGCTGCTGGATCTGGGCGTTTAATGCGTTAAGCGCCTTCATGGAGAGTTTGTCTGGTGCAGGAACCCGGAAATTGAGTTTCGCGAGCCGGGCAAGACGGGACTCCACGAGTCCCCGGAGAACGACGAGCGCCGCCTGCAGTTCTTCGGGCAGGTAGACGTCGACGTACTGGATGTCGCGCTCGTGGATGTAGGGGCGGACATCCTCGTCGGTCTCCACCCGTGTCTCGACCGCCTCGATACGAAGGTTGTCGCAGACCTCCTGCACCTTCACCTGGTCGCCCCCGGGCGAGGCGGTCATCGCGAGCAGCAGGGGCTTTTCCGCCGTGGTGCAGTAGTGCTGCGCAAGAAAGACGTAGGCGTAGTTCCCCACCGCGCGGTGGCACTCGTCCACGACCAGCAGCACGACGTCCGCGAGGCTGTATCTTCCCGCCAGGCAGTCGTTCTTGATCACCTGCGGGGTGGCGAAACAGACCCGGCACGCCTCCCAGGCCCTGGTCCGCTCCTCCGGGGGAGTGTCGCCGGTGAACATGACGAAATCGGACTCTTCCGGCTCGGAACCCTCCCGGGAGAGCAAAAACTGCTTGAAAAAGCGGAGGTGCTGCTCGACCAGGGGTTTTGTAGGCGCAAGCATCAGCACCTTGCCCGGGTGGGAGTAGAGGCGAGACGCCGCGACGATGAGCGCGACGGCCGTCTTCCCGAGGCCGGTCGGGAGGACGACCATCGTGTTCGCGTCAAGCGCCCGGAGCGCAATGGTGAACTGGTACCGCCGCTCCTCGATGCTCTGGGGTCGGATCAGCGGGTGGGAGATATGGTTCATGCCCTGAGTTCATGGAACGTGGTGACGCCGGAGATGAGTGCGGAGAGGGTCTCCGGCAGCCGCTCGACCGGTATGCGGACCTGCTCCATGCTGTCACGATCCCTCACGGTCACGGTATTGTCCTCGAGCGTATCGTAGTCGACGGTGACGGCAAAGGGTGTCCCGACCTCGTCCTGTCTCCGGTAACGCCTGCCGATGGCGCCGGAGTCGTCGTACTGGGCGAGGATGCGGCACCCCGCGAGCCTTTCCGTGATCGTCTGCGCGATCTCATCGAGGCCGTCCCGGTTCATCAGCGGGAAGACGGCGACCTGGACCGGTGCGACCGCCGGCGGGAGCCGGAGCACCTTCCGGATCTCGCCCTCGACCTCCTCCTCGGCGTAGCTGTGCTCCAGCGCGACGTAGATCATCCGGTCGATGCCGTATGACGGCTCGATGACATGGGGCATCACCTCTTCACCGCGGACCTCCACCTCCTCCTCGCGGACCTGGTAGAGGTCGGCAGGGATGAAGAACTCTTCGCCGTCGACGGTAACCCGCGCCCCGTCCTCTCCGGGATCCGAAACGGCAAGGGCGTCTGCAATAGCCTTCGCCTTGCCGCGGAACCGGGGTCCGAGCACGCCCATGTCGGCAACGATCCGCCGCTTTACGACCCTTTTGGGCTCGTCGTAGGGCATGAAGACCGTCATCGAGGTGCCGGACTGCCCGGCATGCGAGCGCAGGTCGTAGTTGGTGCGGTCGGCGATGCCGACGATCTCAACCCACCCGAAGCGGCCGGAGTAGACCTCGGCGTCCCAGCAGTCGGCAGCGTAGTGCGCCCGCTCGTCGGTCAGGTGCTGGCGGAACCGGAGTTTCGCCGGGTCCACGCCGATGGCGGTCAGGATCCTGTGGGTGAGCGCGATGTAGTAGGCGACATACTCGTTTGCGATCAGCCCCTCGTCCACGGCGGCACGCATCGTGATCCCGGCCGGCTCCTGGCCATCGAGCTGCCGTGCGATGGTGAGGAGGGGCGCCGTATACTCCGCGTAGCGGTGGAAGGCGGGATGGTCCTTCCGGTCGGGGTGGACGAAGATCTCGGCCTCTGCCTGGGAGAACTCCCGCAGCCGGATCATGCCCTGGCGGGGAGAGATCTCGTTCCTGTAGGACTTCCCGATCTGGACCGCGCCGAAGGGAAGCTTGTCCCGGTAGAAGCGCAGGAGCCTGGGAAAGTCGGTGAAGATGCCCTGGGCGGTCTCGGGGCGCAGGTAGCCCTTCCGCTGCGACCCGGGGCCGATGGTCGTCTCGAACATCAGGTTGAAGGCAAAGACGCCCGCTTCGCCCAGGGGTTCCTTGCATGCAGGGCAGGGAAGGTTACAGAGCGCTGCCTGGAGCGCCTCCGCCTGGAGCGTGCCTGCATTCTCGATGCCGTTCTCCTCTGCGATATGATCGGCGCGGAGATACTCGCCGCAGTGCGGACACTGCACCATCTTATCGGCAAACTCTTTTACATGACCGGATGCGACGAAGATTGCTTCGTTCCCAACGGTGGGGCATTCGATCTCGTAGTAGCCCTCCTGGAAGACGTAGAACGATCGCCAGAGGTTCTCGACGTTGCGCTTCATCATCGCTCCGAGCGGGCCGTAGTCGATGAACCCGGCGATCGACCCGTATATCTCGGCTGAGGGCCAGACGAAACCCCGTCTTCTGGCTACTTCCATGACTTTTTCGTAAATATCGCTCGTCTCGGCCATAGTCCTGCAGTACAGTTGAGCGCCGGTGCTAATAAAGAATGGTCCTCCTCTCGCGCGAGATCACAATTCTTCGAAAAAGGGGCCGGACGAGGAGGGTTTTTTTCCATAGTCGACAGTATCCCGGAAGATATGGTTACATCCACAAAAATGATCTTTCTATCTCGATGGATTATATGGCAAACTTTAAATGTTAGCGGTTGTAATGTAGGGAACGTTACGCCCCGGTTGGGGGATAAACTATATATCCAGGGTCATCAAGGGTGACCCCAGAACCAGACAGTGGAATACAGAACAGAGAGACACGGACATGGCAGAAGATACCCGCAAGCAACAGCTCCTTGAGCTGTTCACGACCATCACGAACAAGAAGACGATCGTTGAGCCGATGAGAAAGGTTCACGGTACGCTTCGGGATCGCGACGCTGTTGAGCGCGAGATTGCCCTGATCATGCGCGAAGTCCTCGATCAAGGGTATTTCAAGACCAAACTCGCCCCGCGGCAACTTGCAAAACTCGTGGTCGCGTACTATGACGGCAAGAACGACACCGAGATTGCGAGGGCGCTCGGCGACGAGAAGCTGAGCAAGACCGTGGCACGTGCCCGGGTCCGCCTCAAACTCTTCAGGGAACTCGACTTCAAGATGCCGTTCGACCAGGGGACGATGTCGGACCTTCTTGATTCGGGGAAGACCATGAAGGAGATCAGCGAGGAACTCGACGTGAGCCCCTCCACGCTTCGTGAGTACCGCCATGTGATCGAGCAGCAGAGAGACACCACTCTCGACCCGTACCTGGAACGGATCCGGGATGTGATGGAAGACCGCGATCTCTCCGAGCTGATGACGCGCGGTGTCGCCAACGACGGTCTCGCCGAGGCGATCGACATCACCGAAGCGATCGATATGGGGGAGTTCTGAACCCCGGGTCCACCCTCTGTAACCCCACTGAACATTTTTTAGTCTCAAGATCGATCTCTTCTCCATGAGGTTGACCTGGCTTGGCCACGCTTGTTTCTCGCTTGCTGGATCGCGGACGATCCTCATCGATCCCTTCATCCCGGAGGACTCGCTTCCAACGAAGCCCGATATCGTTGCCGTGACGCACGCGCACGCGGACCACCTGGGCATTACCGCACGGTTGAAGACGAAGACGGTTGCCATCAACGAGGTGGCGAAGTACCTGAAAGCGAAGGGCGTTCCTGCCGAACCGATGAACATCGGCGGCAGCATCACCGTCGACGGCGTCCGGTTCACGATGACGCCCGCGCTCCACTCGTCGTGGCTGGAGGACGAGGGCATGGGTTTCTACGGCGGCGTCGCCGCCGGGTTCGTCATCGCGATGGACGGCATCAGCGTCTACCATGCCGGCGATACGGCGCTCTTCTCCGACATGCAGCTCATCCGCGACCTCTACCGGCCGGATGTGGCGCTCCTCCCCGTCGGCGGGTGCTTCACGATGGGACCCGAGGAGGCGATGATCGCGGCCCGGTACATCGGCGCGCCGCTGGTGATCCCGATGCACTACGACACCTTCCCCGCCATCCGGCAGGACGTGGAGAACTTCAAGCAGGCTATCGAGCGGACGACGTCGATCCGGGTCGCGGTGCTCGCGCCGGGAGAGAGCATCGAGGTCGGCCCGGAGGGGTCCGGGGAGTGAAGGGTCCCACAACCCGTTTTGCGGTTACAGAGAGCGTATGCCCGGGGTGATGTTGTTTCGGTGGCCTGTGTGGCCGAGGATTGAGGAAGATCAACTCATACTTTCGGTGCTCGCGCTCTTCCGGCCACATTTTGGGACACTTTAAGTCCCGTGCACGGATTTCGAGGGTACATTGCACCTTGACGGTGCTCATGCTCCGGACGTCCCGTCCATCGCAAGTCCAAGACCTTCGGTCTTCTCCTGCTCCTGCCCCCGCACCAAACGGTGCTCCAACTCCGTTCGCACCTGTCGGTGCTCATGCTCTGGCCCTTCGGCCCGTCGCATTCCACTGGAACGTCGTGCCTTCGGCCAATCGCATATCGCCACGCACTGCCCGCCCCCTTGGGGGCGGGAGGAGCGCGAAGCGCGGGCGGTGGGGGTCACAGGTAGAGCCTTATGCGGTAGAGACAGGGGAGGGGGGCACGCCCCCCCTCCCCACCTGACGGTGGTCGAGCTCCGTTCCTAGCGGAACGTCGCACTCCCCGTCAGCCCCTCCCCAATGGCGATATCCAATGGAAATCCGTGCACGGGCTTTACGACACAGTGAAGAAGAATCACCCGTAAGAAGAATCTTCGCACACCCAAACCCCCGCCACCGGCAACTATTGAACCAGCGCGCCAACCTCCAGGGCTCGCCGCTTTAGCAAACGTGCTCACCGGAACGCAATGCCCCGGGCCTCGGCCCCACCCTCCACCCGATCCTGCACAAGGTATATGTGGTCTCAAGCCCGCAATGAGGCTAGGCTCACCGGCTTCCCGGTGGGAATATCAGTTTGAGGTGATGGGAATGGAAGAGAAGATGTTCACCCGAGGCGGCATGGACCGCCTCCAGGCGCGGACCGACCGGGAAAACTTCCCGTATCCCCGCGGCGACGGGAAGGTCAAACTCGTGAATGCGGCCTGGCTGGTCAACCACCTGCACGATGCCAACCTGACGATCGTCGACGTCCAGCCAAACATTCACGACTACATCCAGGAGCACATCCCGGGTGCCGTCTACCTGACCGAGGGGGTCCTGCGGGTATCCAACCGCGGCTTCCCGGGGTCTTACAGCCCGAACGCCTGCCTGCAGGAATCGTTCCGGCGTGCGGGTATCGAGGCCGACTCTCCGGTCGTCGTCTACACCGGGAAAGGCGCGTTCTCCGGAGCGGGCGACGGGCTCGGGCAGACGATGATGGCCTACACCCTGGCAAAATACGGCCACAATCGCGTATACCTCCTCGACGGCGGGATTGACGCATGGAAGAACGAGGGAGGCGAACTCTCGCAGGACTACCCCGCGGTCGAGCCGTCCAGCTTCACCGCCGAGGTTCGCGATGACTACCCCATCGGGTACGAGGAGTTCCGGCAGATCAAGGACAACGACGATGTGGTCGTGCTCGATGCACGCCCGGCAAAGGTGTACGAAGGAAAAGGACCCTGGAAGAAGGCCGGCCATATCCCCGGTGCCATCAACCTGCCCTGGAAGAGCCTGATGGACGATGCGAACCCGGCGCTGCTCAAATCCAACGACGAACTCGACATGATCCTGGAAGAGCACGGCGTCGACCGGAGCAAGACCGTCATCTGCTCGTGCGGGACCGGCCGGGAGGCCACGAACGAGTTTGTCCTCTTGAAGTGGTTCTACCTCTACCCCAACGTTCGGATCTACGAGGGATCGTTCACCGAATGGGTTACGCATCCTGATAACCCGGTCGTAGAAGGGCCCGAGCCCCGAGAAGCGAGAGCTGAGGCGGTTCCTGCACGGTAATCCGTAAATGCCCGGGCAACCGGCCAAAACCTTTATTTCCTACTTTTTAAGAATCAAAAATGTTAAATATCAATATGGACTAAATAGCCCTAGAGAGATTTGGATCCACGTAAGACACTTCCCCCCTTGACGTCGTCTTTTTGGTGTATCCTCTTCTCTCTAAATGCGACTGCCGGAACGGCAGGAGCTCGAGAAAACGCGAAGTGTTTTCGAGTTGCGACGGGCCGAAGGGTGCGAGTCCGGAGCAGGAGAAAACGCGAAGCATTTTCGACTTGCGAGCATGAGCACCCCAGGTGCGAAACCGCATTTCTTTCGGGATTCCCTGATGACCGTGAGGTATACCCATGTGATACAGGGTATCGCCCACGCCGCCCCCTGCGGCCCGGCAGCATGACGGAACCCCCCTGCCTCAGGCCGGACGAACCGATACCGGATTGTCGCTTCTTCCACACATCCGGGAAACCTTAAATTCATCTGCCGCCATTACACTGCTCGTGGACAGCAAGGTTTCCGGGGTCGCGCCCGTGGACGACGGACTCACCGTAAATGGCGGGACGGGGCTTGCCGCGCCGATATTTTCAATCCCGGAACGCCTGTGCGCCGCGCCGTGAACTGCTGCTTTCGTGACTTTGCCGGGTGAAACTGGCAGAACCCGTGAGCGGCGGGGAGTGCATCAGGAGCAACAGAGTCATCGAAGAGGAGATCAGCCCGTTGACCGGACAGTGTCCGATCAGGGGTCAATACTCTTGAGGAGTACGCAGGTCGGCAGGATATGAAGAAGATCGTTGTGCACGTCCGGGAAGACGGGCATGAAAAGATAGAAGAGGCTCTCGAAGGCCTCCACTATACGATATCGCTCGTTCAGGATATCTACGCGATCACCATATATACGCCGGATGAGAACCTCGACGACCTGATCCAGAAGATCCAGGCCGTACTGGACCTGCGGTACGACGAGAACATGATCGAGGTATCGAAACCGGAGTTCGTCATCTCGTCGCTCCTGAAACGTGCCGAGAAGAAGGTCGAGGAGAAGGAAGAGAAGACGCCGGTCGAGAAGTTGCTCGATACCATTCAGGGTTACGGTGAACTCGATCTCGAAAAACTTGCGTTGACGTCCATCGCCGGACTGGTAGCTCTCTCAGGCCTGCTGCTCGACAACCAGACAATCATCATCGGGGCGATGCTCCTCTCCCCGATCATGGGCCCGATCTACGGGTTCTCCGTCTATGCCGCCCTCGGCAAGATCGAGAACGCCCTGCGCTGCCTTGGCGTGCTCGCGGCGCTGCTCCTGGGCGTCTTCATCCTCTCCGCAGTCGCCAGTTTTTTGATCGACCTATTCATACCGCTCACGATGACCGAAGAGATCGCCACACGCCTCGTGTTGAACCCCATCTACAGCCTGATGGCGGTCTTCCTCGGGTTCGCTGCGGCGCTGGCGTTCAGCAAGGGCACAACAGAGGTGATCGCCGGCGTCGCCATCGCTGCCGCCATCATCCCGCCGACGGTAGTAGCCGGCCTCGTCCTGGTGCTCCAGCCGATGAGCCTGATCACTTCCGGACTGCTGGTTACCGGACAGATCGTCGGGCTGATAGCGGGCGCACTCGTCGCCGTCGTTCTGATGAAGATAGAGCCCCGGGCCCCCGGGGACAAGGCCGTCGCACGGCGGTACCGGGCATGGTCGATCATAACGACCACGATCCTCTTCATCCTGCTCCTCTGGATCACGTCGCTCATGTGGATGTAGCCGCGGCGGCGCAGCATCACTTTACTTCAACCCGCTCACCGGTGACCATGTAACAGACCTGCCCGGCGATATCGCAGGCATGATCGGCACAGCGCTCCAGGTAGCGTGCGATCATCACGTAGTCGATGCACCGGGGGATGTTGCGCGGGTCCTCCATCATGTACGTAAGGCCCTCACGGAAGATGGTGTACCTGAGGTCGTCCACGACATCGTCCCGGTGCGACATGCCCGCAATAGGCTCGATCTCCTCGAACCGGTAAGCTTTGAGGGCATCGTCGATCATGGCGCGGACCAGGTCGGCCATGTGCGGCAGGCTCACCAGGTTTCCGGTATGCGGTTCCCCGGAAAGATCTTCCACAAGTTGCGCGATATCCTTCCCGTACCGGCCGATACGATAGAGAGCGAAGTTCATCCGGAGCGCGCAGACGATGGAACGGAGATCGCGTGCCATGGGCTGGTAGAGCGCGATGAGGCGGAGCGCCGCCTCTTCGATAGCATGACTTTTATCGGCGAGCTCCACCTTCCGGGCATACACCTGCCCGGCAAGCCCGGGGTCCTGATCCCGCAGGGCGATCATCGAGTCCGAGAGCATGCCGGAGGCGAACGCCCCCTGCTCCTGGACCAGATCCTTGAGGGCTTTGAGTTCCTCGTGAAATTTGTCCGTCATGGCTATCCTACCCGAAACGTCCCGTCACATAGTTGTTGGTCAACTCTTCCTGCGGGTTCTCGAAGATCCGGGCGGTCGGCCCGAACTCGACCAGCCGCCCGAGGTACATGAACCCCACAAAGTCGCTGACCCGGGCTGCCTGCTGCATGTTGTGGGTCACGATGACGACCGTGTAATCCTCTTTGAGGTCGTCGATGAGGCTCTCGATCTTCGAGGTGGCGATGGGGTCGAGCGCGGAGCAGGGCTCGTCCATGAGGATGACCTCGGGCTCGACCGCAAGCGTCCTTGCGATGCAGAGCCGTTGCTGCTGCCCGCCCGAAAGTCCCATCGCGGAGTCGTCGAGCCGGTCCGCCACCTCGTCCCAGAGCGCCGCCTTCTTCAGGCTCTCATGCACGATCGCGTCCAGCCTCTCCCGGCTGCGGACGGCGTGAACGCGGGGGCCGTAGGCGACGTTGTCGTAGATGGACGAGGGGAACGGGTTGGGCCTCTGGAAGACCATCCCGATTCGTTTCCGCAAGGCCACGATATCGCAGTCGGGGCCGCGAATATCCCCGTTCTCAAAGAGGATCCTGCCCTCGACCCTGACGTCCTCGACGAGGTCGCTCAACCGGTTGAAACAGCGCAGGAGGGTCGACTTCCCGCACCCGGAGGGTCCGATCAGTGCGGTGACCCTGTTCCTCGGGATAGAGATCGATACGTCGCAAAGGGCCTGTTTGTCACCGTAGTAGAGGCTCAGGTGTTCTGCTGTAAGGATACCGTCGTTCTTCTGCATTATGGGTCACCACCGGATTGATCTCTGGTAACGTGTCCGGATGACGATCGCAACCAGGTAGATGGCCGCCACCAGCGCGAGGAGCACCAGTGCCGTTCCGTACTGGTTCTCCCGTGCCCCGGGGACGTTGGTCGCCAGGATGAAAAGGTGATAAGGGAGCGCCATCACCGGTTCCGTCACCGACGTGGGGAGAAACCGCCGGGAGAATACGACCGCGGTGAAGAGGATCGGCGCAGTCTCCCCGGCGGCCCGCCCGATGCCGAGGATCGTTCCGGTCAGGATTCCCGGCATCGCCGGCGGGAGGACGACCCGCCGTATGGTCTGCCAGGGCGTCGCCCCGAGAGCGAGGCTCCCCTCCCTGACGCTGTCCGGCACGCTCTTCAACGCCTCTTCGGTCGTCCTGATGATGGTGGGGAGGATCATCAGCCCCAGCGTGATCTGGCCGGCAAGGAGCGACACCCCGAGATTCAGGTAGAGCACCAGGAACGCAAACCCGAAAAGGCCGAAGACGATGGACGGCGTGCCGCCCAGGAGGTCGACGCCGGCCCTGATGATCCCGGTGATGCGTCCTTCCCGGGTGTACTCGTGGAGGTAGATGGCGGCGCCGACGCCGATCGGGAGTGCGAAGAGAATGGCACCCCCGACCAGGTAAAGGGTCCCGAGGATGGCCGGGCCGATCCCTCCCGCCCGGCCGAGGTTGCCCGGCGAGGCGGTCAGGAACTCCCAGGAGAGCGCCGGTGCGCCGTTGTAGACGATATCGAAGATGATGACCCCGAGGATGAAGAGCACGATACCGGCGGCCGCATACAGGAACCCGAACGCGATCCTCTGCCAGGTCTTTGCAGATACCCTGCGCCGGACGTATACCGCCCCGAGCAGGGCAACGGCGGCGACGGCGGCAACCAGGATATCCGTGGCCGCCGTAAGGGTCCCGAGTGCGCCGATCCCGAGAAACGCGTAGGCGTAAGGCTTTATCCTGCCGCCCCCCCGCTTCCGGGGACCGGAGGCCGCTGTCACCGTGTGCCGCTCGCTGATCCGCGCGAGGATGCCTCGCGCACAAAGGTTGACCACGAGGGTGATCGCGAGAAGCACGACCGCGACCCCGAAGAGCGCGTGGTAGTGAGCGCTGCCGACGGCGACCTCGCCCATCTCGATACCCAGCGTCCCGGTGAGCGTCCTGACCGGAGAGAGGACGTTCCAGAGGGGTTCGGGCACGATCCCCGCGTTGCCGGTGACCATGATCACCGCCATCGTCTCGCCGATGGCCCGTCCCATCCCGAGGATGACCGCGGCGGTGATGCCGGAGAGGGCTCCCGGGACGACGACCCCGGCGATCGTCTGCCAGTGCGTCGCCCCGAGCGCGAGGGAGCCCTCCCGGTATCCGCGGGGCACGGCGCCGATCGCATCCTCCGAGACGCTGACGATCGTCGGGAGCGCCATGATGCCGAGCAGGATGGACCCGGCAAGCCAGGACTCCCCGGACGCGACGTCGAAGGAGACGCGGATCCAGTCGGTCAGGATGACGAGACCGAAGAACCCGTAGACCACCGAGGGTATTCCCGCCAGGAGCTCGACGGCAGGCTTCATGATTGCGCGGACCCCGGGCGGCGCAAGTTCGGCGATGAATACGGCGACCGCGATCCCGAACGGGACGGCAAGCACCATCGCACCGAGCGTAACGAGGAGCGTGCCGGCGATCAGCGGGAAGATGCCGTATGCCGGAGACGCTCCCGTCGGGTTCCAGACATCGCCGGCAAGGAAGTTTATGGTCCCGGCCTGCTCGAAGATTGGGTAGCCGTTCCGGACCAGGAAGAAGAGAATGAAAAAGAGGGCAACGACGGCGAAGATGGCCGTGCAGAACCAGATGGCCCGGATGGCCTCTTCGCGGATCTGCCGGGCCCTCTTCCAGAGACGGAAAAAGCCGTCCGTGACCGGCCCTGAGGGCACCTGCACGGCCCCCGACCGGGTATGAACGACGAGGTGATCGGACCAGATCTGCCTATCCAGCGGCATGCTCTCGCCCGGCGGAGAGTTCATGGTGCCGGCCCGGGCTCCAGCTCCTTCCTGATGTGTCCGTTCCCCGGGCGCTCTGCCGATCCGGGCCATATGCTTATTGTGTGAGTATACCGGGCGGATAGGTGTTCCCGAAGGAGACTATATCAATATATTTACCCCCCATAAACTCCGGTAGCGTATATACTACAGAGAATGCATATATCCTGACGGCACCAACGCATACCAATCCATGGAGATCAGAAAAGTTCAGATCACCGGGGGCTCGTCGTACATCGTATCCCTGCCGAAGCAGTGGATAAAATCTGCGAATATCCAGAAGAACGACCCCGTAGGGCTGGTTATACAACCAGACGGTTCGCTCCTGGTCACCCCGAAGATCGGCGGGGAGTCGGCCCAGCGGATCAGGGTCTTTGAGGTCGGTGCCGCGACGGACCGCACCTACCTGCTTCGCCTCCTCGTCGGGGCGTACATCGCCGGGTTCACGGCCATCCGCCTTGAATCGAAAGGACGGCTGCCGCCGTTTGTCCTGCAGCTGGTCAGGGAGTTCACACAGATGGCTATCGGACAGGAAGTGGTCGGCGAGACGGACACCTCGATAACGATCAAGGATCTCCTCAACCCCGTGGAGATGCCGTTTGACAACACCATCAAAAGGATGCATCTCTTAGCACGAAGCATGCAACTGGACGCGATGGCCGCGATAAGGGGACACGATGCGGCTCTTGCCGGGGACATCATCGTGCGGGACACGGAAGTGGACCGGCTGCACTGGCTGATTGCACGACAGGATAACCTCATCATGAGCGACGCCACGCTCTCGCGCCGGATGGGCATCCCGGTGAACCAGGCGTCGTATTACTTCCAGATCAGCAGGATCATCGAACGGATAGCCGACCACGCCACCCGGGTGGCGCATAACGCCCTCGCCCTGATCGACCGCGAGGTCGAGGCGGCGACGCTCGACCTCATGGACGAGGCGAGCGCGCTTGCCCTGCAGATCTTCGCCTGGAGCATGGAGGCGTTCCATACGGGAGACATCAGGAAGGCAAACACAACGCTGCAGCGGGTGCGCGATCTCGAGGAGAAGACCCGGGAGATCGATACCCGGGTGCTCCGGTTCGAGGCGGTGACGGCGATCCCGATGGGGCAGGTCGCAGACAGTATCCGGCGGATCGGAGAGTACTCCGGCGACATCTCCGAGAGCGTCATCAACTATACCGTCGGGCAGGAGACCTGAGGCCTCTTCGGCCCCCGGGGATCCCTTTTTTCGGACAGAGAACAAACCGATCGATAGACGCATTTCTCCTGCCGGCGATACCATGGGCACACTCATTCCGCTCGTCGTTCTCGTCATCGTCTTCCTCCTGATCGCGGTCCGTAAGATCGGGAACGTCAACCTCCGCATCTGGCAGGTGATGCTCCTCGGCGCGGCGGCCGTCCTCGCGACGGGATCGATCACGCCGCTTGATGCGCTCGCGTCCATCAACCTCGACGTGATGCTCTTCCTCTTCTTCATGTTCGTGATCGGGGAGGCGCTGGCGGCGAGCGGCTACCTCTACCACCTCTCATTCCGCCTCTTTTCGCGGGCGGAGTCGGTCCGGCACCTTATCTTTCTCATCCTCGTCGGCGCAGGCGTCCTCTCGGCGCTCCTGATGAACGATACGCTCGCGGTCGTCGGCACCCCCCTGATGCTCTACTTCGCCCGGCGACACGGCATCTCGGTAAAACTCCTGCTCTTAGCGCTTGCGTTCGCCGTCACGACGGGAAGCGTCGCAAGCCCCATCGGGAACCCGCAGAACCTCCTCATCGCGCTCTCGGGCGGGATCGAGAACCCGTTCATCACGTTCCCCCTGTATCTCGCCGTCCCGACGGCGATATCGCTCCTGCTCGCCTACGTCTTCCTCTCCCGGGCGTTTCCGGGCGAGTTTCACCCGGCCCCGCTGGTCCACCGCGAGGAGGAGATCCTTGATCCTGCCCTCGCGGCCCTCGCGCGCCTCTCGCTCATCCTGCTCGTCCTCCTGATCGGGGCCAGGGTCGCCGCAGCCATCTTCGTCCCGGATCTCGATATTCGGCTGACCTGGATAGCGGTCGTCGCGGCCATACCCGTTCTCGCCGGGAGCAGGCGGCGGTTCGAGATCCTCCGCCGGATCGACTGGCCGACACTGGCCTTCTTCGCCGGCCTCTTCGTCCTCATGGCGAGCGTCTGGCAGTCAGGGTTCTTCCAGCCGCTCATCGAAGAGAGTTCGCTCGATCTCGCCGCCGTCCCGGTCATCGCCGTGATGGGCGTCATCGTCTCCCAGTTCGTCTCGAACGTCCCCTTCGTCGCCCTCTCCCTCCCCGTCCTCTCGCACCTCGGGGCATCCACCGTCGGCATGATGGCGCTTGCGGCCGGCAGCACCATCGCCGGGAACATGCTGATCCTCGGGGCGGCTAGCAACGTCATCATCATCCAGTGCGCGGAGAGGGACGGCGAGACGCTGACGTTCGGTGAGTTCGCGCGGGTCGGCATCCCGCTCACCCTCGTCCAGACGGCGGTGTACGTGATCTTCCTCTCGCTCATTCCGGCGTGAGGGTCAGGGCCGGCACGACTCCATCGACCCCGGAGCTGCCGCGAGGTCCAGGGAGATCGAGCCGAACCTGACCGACGCGACGACGGCCGGATCGAATGGCGGAGCGAATACCTCGAGCCTGCGCCCGCCGGGATGCAGTTCTTCGACGATGCCGAGGGCGACGACGAAGTTGTCGGGGTCGTTGAAGGAGACCAGCCTTCCGGCGACCCCGCGCGGGTACCTCAGGTCGGGGACCCGGCCCTGGAGCCCGAGTCCCCGGAGCAGGACTTCCTGCGATCGCCCGTCGGCAAAATAGGATGCAAAACGCTCTTCGCGGTAGCGCCGCCGCCCGGTTGCAGTCCGGGCAACGGCCGCAGGGGATACGGGGATCCGGTGGACCGCAACCCCGGGGTGCCGGGCGAAGTTTGCAAGCAGCCGTTCCAGCTCCCGTCCGCGCTGGAGGGCGGCGATCCGGGTGGGGCGCAGGAGGTCGATCATCTGGAACTGGAACTCGGCGCCCACCCCGCCGGAGACGAGCCCGGGCGAGTCGATGACGGTGGCGCCTGCCCCGAGTTCGGCAGCCTTTTCGACGAGGCGTTTTGCTCCCGTGAGCGTCTGGATGAAGTGGGCCCCGGGGGAGGTCGAGCCGACGAACCGGAGGCAGGGCTCCGTCGTGCCGGGATAGAGGGCCATCCCCTCGGTCGTCGGCGGACCAAGCCGGGACTGTCCGGTGTCGCAGTCGACATACGCCGTCTTCATGCGCGCTGCCGTCTCGTCGACGAGGTAGCGACAGAGCGTCGTCTTCCCGCTGTCCGTCGCCCCGACGACGTAGACGCGCTCCGGGGCATCCGCCCCGGAGAGCGCCGCGACGAGATCGTCCCAGCCCTCTCCGATGCTGATCAAGTCCAATAAGCCTCCTTGAGAGAACTGTTGCGTTTCAGGGTTATAGTACTTGGCGCAATGTTTCGGTGCGGCCATATCTCCGGGGATTCCGGGGATCGGGAGAGGCTTTATCTGGAGGGCATCCCACCGGCAGAGCATGAATAAAACGACAGCACTCACCGAGCCGGTGCCTGCAGCCATAGGCAGGACGTTTCCCACCCTCATGGCCACGTCGATCACCGGCAGGGTCGTCACCCTTCCCGACGATGCGGGAGGCGACGTCGCGCTCATCGTACTTGTCTTCCCTGAATCCGCCGGTCCGATGACGGATTCCTGGAGCGGTCCCTTTACCGGGGCGTTCACCGAGAATCCCCGGGTGACGACCTATCTGGTATCGGTTATCGGCGACAGCCTCATCGGCAGATCCCTTGCCGACCGCATCAGCCAGGGGTTCGCGGGAGGGACGCCGCCCGCGAAACACGACCTGATGCTGACCATCTCCGGGGATATCGAGCGGTGCCGGCGGGCCTACGGGATCGACGACACGTCGCTCGCCTACATCTACCTCCTGGACGGGCGCGGCATCATCCGCTGGATGGAGAAGGGGACCGCGACCCCTGAGGGGCTCGGCAGCCTGCTGGACACGGCCCGCACGGTGCTCGAGCCGCTCATGGAGTGACTCATGGCAACGCACGGCGGCGTGCCGGCAGGATGGCGGCGATGAAGGCGAGCAGGGGGCCGATCACGAGCCCCGCCCAGGTGACGAGGGCGAGAGCTCCGAGTGCCGCCATGGCGATCCGCTCCCCGGCTCCAACCTGTTTCCGGAAGGCCACCAGGAGTGTCGATATCCCGAGGAGAACGGAGATGAACGCGAAGAGAAGGGTCAGGAGAAGAGCGGCTCCAGTGTCCGTTCCCACGGCCGCGATGACCATCTGCATCAGGGTCATGGCGCCGCTCCCGATGTAGAGGAGACCGGCAATCGCTCCGGAGAGGGCGAAGAGGGAGGGGGATCTTTGCCGCCGGAGCAGCAGGCCGGCTCCTATCACGAGGACGGCGATCATCGGTGCGAAGATCAGGAGGAGAGGCTGTCCCTCGTGGCGGTGAATGGCGACGACGTCGACCGGGACCCGGATCCACTCTCCCATGGTATATGCTTCGACGTAGCCGAGCGCGAGAGCGTAGTTTCCTCCCTCTCCCGACGTGTAGACCGCGAGGGTGTAGTCGCCGGCCGCAGGCGCCGTCGTGTCGATCCGGGCGAGTCTGTAGAGTTTCGACGGCGTGAACGGTTCGTACTCCGGCTCTTCTGGAAGACTTCCCGGTACGGTTATCGCGCCGGCATCCTCCGGGACCCCGACGTACGGCGGGACCATGCCCGAACTCCCGATACCCGGCCCCGCGAGCACCATTCCGGGCACGAACCCTCCCGCACGCGGGACCTGGAGCGTCGCGTATATCCGCTCCCCTTCCTCCATCCGGAACCGGTAGTACCGTGCGGCGGGCCCGTCGGGCAGGGTGTCGTAGACCACCCACGACTTCGAAGGATCCTCGATGGCGAACGCCGAGTCCGGTGAGGAACCGTCCCGGACAAAGAGGGGAACGTGAGCGAGGGCAGGTGTCATGGCGAGAAGCACGGCAAGAAGAGCGGCGAGCACCAGGCGGGATCCGGGGGCCATAGCCGTCCCATGCCTTCCCGGCCCATAATGGTTCCGCACCCGGGCCGGGCCGGAAAGCCCGGGTCCGCCAAAAAAGGTCAGAGGTTCTTTAAGGCAACGATATCGGTCACGCCGGTGAGTTTCCAGATGTTCGAGCGCTCCTCGGAGGCGATCGCCTCGAGCGGCTCTTCGGGCTTGTGGCCGAGCGCCGCAAGGATGTTCTGCGAGAGGTTGTGCGCTTTTATCATATCCACGAACTTCTCTCTGATGATCTTCTTCTCGATCGCATCCTCGAGTTGCACCAGGTACCCCTGCATCGTCACGAAGGTGTAGCAGGAGAGGTCGCTGGAATACTTCTCGACCTCGACGGAGACGTACGGGTGCTGCCGGAAGAGGTCGTTCTTCCTGCCGTACTTGGTCGCCAGGAAGTAGAGAAACTTCCCGTCGAAGACGTACAGGAACGGGGCGATATACGGGTATTTACCTCCCTGGAATGCGATACGGCTGACGAAACCCTCTTCGATGAGTTTATCGTACTCTGCTTTATCCATACTCGGAATTTTCACGATCTCCATCGGGCATCCTCTATTCCCGGTAACCTGTAAGAGTACATATAAGTTTCCAAGGGGCGGCGTAGCCTCTCCAACGAAAGAGGAAATACCCCGCCATTACGGTTTTACAGCAGGAATCCCGTTTCTAACGGCCGAACCTCCGGGAAACTCTTCCCCGGGGGGCGGAATTGCATCTCTCACTCCCCCGCAGGAGGCTCCCGCATCGGTGGGGTTTAGCTGGGTTTTTCTGCCGACTGTTCCTGACTCCGGCCCCGCAGAAGGGTATTCGTGCTGCCTGATGTGCCGGCCCGCAGATGGCGGATATCCGTCGGCACCGGAAACGGTTTCGCCGGAGAGTCCTTTTTTCCAAACAGACAATATAATAATATTTATATTTAACAATTGAAAGAAAAATGCACATGAACAGGCACCATGAGAACGCTCTAATTCTCTTCGGAATTGCCGTCTGTGCGGGATTCCTTCTCTCCGTTCCAGCCGTTGCCGGCTCCGGCCAGGGGCTCATGGCGCTGGGGTCGGGAGAACTGTTACCGTTCTCACTCGCCAATCTGTCGGCGGCGGAGAACGGATCGGAGCCATCCGGCACTTCGATACTCCCGGACATGAGGAGTATCTCCGATGCGGTCCCGGCACTCACGGACGGGGAAAATACCTCTAGTGCATTCCCGGCACTCCTGGACGACAGGGATGCCTCCGGTGCTGCCCCGGCACTCGCGGACGAGGGGAATACCTCCGATGCGGTCCCGGCACTCGCGGACGAAGTGAATACCTCCGATACATTCCCGGTACTCCTGGACGACAGGGATGCTCCTGACGCATTCCCCGCTCCGACCGACCCCGGGGTTCCCGGCACCGACACGGAGCCGGCGATGCCTGCCGGTCCGGAGAACGCCGGCCAGCCCGTCATTCCTTTCCCTGCAGTCGACGCATCTCCCGGTGAAACCGGCAGCTACGACGACGAACGGCTGGCAGGGTTGATCAACACGGCCAGCATTCGCCTGATGAGGCTCTCTATGGAGCACGCCTATGCTCTCTACCTGCAGGATGCAGATGTCGCCGCCGTAGCGGCGGACGACCTGCATGCGTTCGCCGTCAGGATGCTCCGTGAGGTGCAGCCCCTCCAGGTCTCTCCGGGACAGCAGCCTGTCAAGGACGAGTTCATCAGGTCGCTTGAGGCATACTCCACGGCAAGCCAGACGCTTCTCGGCCCGGCGGATGCCGGCGAAGATTCCGTTCCGACGGCCTTCAGGGACCTGGCCACGGCGTCGGAAGGCCTTGAAACGGTTACCCGACAGGCCGGCGAGCTGCAGTCGACCGGCGCACGCACACCTCCGGCGAGCGCCGCCGCAACCACCCTCGCGACCGGGGCACCCGGCGTTTCTGCCGGGACCGGGCCGGTCCTGGTCGCACCGCCGAACGAGGTGCTTCCTCTCCTCTATCGCTACACCTACGACGACCCTTCAGGCGAGAACATGGTCTCGCTGCTCGCGGAGTCCACCCGGACCGCAACGGTATACTATGACGTCCCCGCCAATGCGTCGACGCCGAGAGTCGAGGCCGGCGAAGGGCGTATGTTCCTCCTCGTTGCCGTCAAGTCGACCAACCTCGGGCATAGGGGCGACTCGGACCTCTACGCCATCGAGACTCCGGGGCGGGACGCGTTCGTCCTCGAATGCCAGGGAGCGACGTTTGCGCCCCTGGAGACCCCGGCCTTCACCTCGCTCGGGGAGTCGTTCGACAGAAAGACGCTCGAGCGGTACGAATCGTTGAAAGGCTACCTCTACTTCGACGTTCCTGCCACGCTCGAGGTCTCCGGGGCGACTCTCAGGGCGGATCTCGGGGATGCCGGGATGCCTGCCTGGGAACTCGGAAAGGAACTCGGCGAAGAGTCCACCGATACGGATGCGGCATAACCCGCACCGTCCTTTTTTCCCGCTTCTGTCGGATCAGAGGGGGAGCAGTTCCACGTCCCGGGTCACCGTATCCAGCACGGCGACGGTCGGCCGGCCGGTCAGGTAACCGCAGGCCTCTCCGGGGTTGACGACCAGCGTCGACCCGAGCTTCCGGACCTCCGCCTGGTGGGTATGGCCGTGGACCACGACGTCGAAGGCCTTCCGTCCGATGAGTGCCTGCAGGAGTTCGCGGTCGTCGCCGTGGAGCAGCCCGATCGTTATGCCGCTCGCAGTGACGGCGGCAAAGCCTCCCCGCAGGCTGAGCCGGTCATGCTCGGCAAACCGTGCCGAAAGGAGACGGTGGTCGCCGTCGTTGTTCCCGAGAACGCCGATCATGGGTGATTGCAGGTTCGCAAGCCGGGGAATGACGAACGGCGAGACGTAATCCCCGGCATGGAGTACCAGGTCTACCCGTTCCCGGTTCAGCTGCTCTACGGCCGCATCCACCATCCGGATGTTGTCGTGTGTGTCGGAGAGGATCCCGATGCGCATGTATGCACTCCTGACCGCCGTCACGATATATATGGCTGTGCATCGTCCCGGCGATCGAAACGATGAGGGGGGGCGGGAACTCCGGACGGCACATCCCTCCCGGTCATCCGATACGCGCTTCCATGCATAACATCCGGGAAATTCCAAATATTCAGGTATTTTCCGACTTTTTAAACAGGAAAATCTTTATTTAACTATTACCTGATACTGGAATAGGAGCATGCTCCCGGGGGTGCGCCGGATCCGGGACCCTGCCCGGGCCGGGTGCGTCGGGGGCGCTGAAACAATGGATTCGTGGAGGTACAGCATGTGGGCATACATCAAACGTTCTGACGGTAGAACAGAGGAGCGAGAGTTTCCTGCAGGGGTATACATCGAGATCGGCGATATCCTCGAAGACGGATCGGTCGTCATCGATGTCCCGTACCCGGACGACATCGACGACGATATGGAAGCTCTTGAACTCTACGACGACTGAACCGGGCAGATCTTCCTGTTGCTGAAGTCCGGCGGGCGGCAGGGCACGAGGGACTCTGCCGCGCCCGGGTTATCTCCGGAACGAACCTGCAGCACGGCGCATCGGCTGGACGTTCGCCCCTTCCATCTCGCCGAGAGCAAACGCGAACCTCGCCCGGATGGTCGGCGGGAGGTCGCTCTCCGGTATCGATATGAACCCGTATGCCCCGTAGAAATCGACGAGTTCCCGGACCGCGTGCATGTACAGGGTGTCGTGCTGGCACGCTTCGACGAGTGCGTCCATCGCCCTCCGGGCATACCCTCTGCCCCGGAACCGGACCGGAGTGAAGACGCCGTCCACCTCATAGCCGTCCGGGTGCCGGCGGCACCGGGCCACGGAGACGAGGGTGCCGTCCACGAAGACACCGAATATCCGGTCTGTCTTCGGGTCCGCCTGCAATCCATGGTAGTCGATCCAGATCTCCTCGGCGAGCGCGAACTCCTCGCTTCGCAGTTCCCTGGTCTCGACCGCGAGGTGAATCCGGACCGCCAGCACCAGCACCGCCGGTTTTACGCACTCGAGGACAGCGCTCGTGACGCTCCCGAGCGGGGCGTTTCCCGGGGCGTCACGCTTCCCGATGCGCGGGATGACGACCGCGGAGGCGTTGATCTCGTCTGCTACGGCACAGATGGTCCGTGCCGGGCTTCCGTCCCGCACCAGCACCGCGATCTCGCGTCCTGCGGGGGATAGAACGTTTCCGAGAGCGACAAGCCGGTCGCCTGCCTCCTGCCCGGCCTCTGCATGTCCGGGTTCGACGACGTGCAGGAGCACCGCCGTCCCGACCCCGGCAGGACTCTCCAGGACCGAACGGACTTCGGGCGCAAGAGCCGCGAGATCGGTCGGCACCAGCAGCCGTGCAAAGAGCGGCCTGCCTCCTCCCGACTGCGGGACGATCAGGACGTGTATCCGGGCATCCCGGAGCACGACGGCCGCAACGTTCCCGGAGAAGAGGTTCCGGAGCAGGCCCTGGTCCCTGAGCCCCATCGCAATCAGGTCGACGTTCCTCCCGGCGGCGACCCTGAGTATCCTCTCCGCGACAGGCGTCCCGTCGTCCTCCGCCACCACCACCTCGACGGGGTATCCCTGCCGCTGCACCAGCTCCTGCATCCGGCGGAGCGCCTCATCGGCGGGCTGGGACCCGGCCGATGTCCGGGCGTGGAAGAGGACGACCTCGCGGACGCCCGGAACCTCACCGACCCGCTCCGCCATGGCGACGGAGGGTTCGGAAAAGTCTGTCGGTATGAGCACCTTTGGAAACATGGTTCTACCTCAGATTATCCGGTATCCGTCCGGGGGCACGTGTATCACGAACCTGGCCCCCTTACCGGGTTTCCCGGCCTCCCGGATCGTCATCTTCGTGATGGCAAGGATCTCCCGGACGAGGAAGAGCCCGAGTCCGCCGTCGATGCCGATGCCGTACTCGAAGATCTTCTCTTTCTCTCTCTCGGGAACACCGACACCATCGTCCTCGACACAGATCGAGAGCCCGTCGTCCCGGATCCGGTAGGTGACGACGACCGATGATACGGTCTTCCCGTGGCGGGCAGCGTTCTCGATCAGGTTCGAAAAGACCCGGTCGAGCATCGGGTCGGCGAAGACCTCGAGCCGCTCCACCCAGGGACGGACCGTTATCCCGGGGAGCGCCAGGGACGAGGTCACCTCCAGTATCATCTTCTGCAGCGGCTGCCAGTCCGGCGGCCGGAGGCCGAGGTCCTGGTAGTCCCGGGTGATCTCCGCACGGCGCTGCACGAGCCGTGCATCCTCGGAGAGGCTCTCCAGGTGCCGGCGGACGGCGGGGTCGTCAAACTGCCGCGTTCCCTCGGCGATCCGCCCGAGAAGTCCCGATACCGCCGCCATCAGGTCGTCCCGGGTGAGCCGTCCCAGCATGTTCAGTTTGGTGTTCGTCCGGCGGAGCGCATCTTCGGCGTTCTTCCGGGCGGTGATATCGACGAGCGTGACGATGATCCGCCCGTCGGGAAGCCGGCCGCCCGATGCGAGCACCTGGGCGGCAGCCCCGTCGGTGCGGCGGAGGGTCGTCTCATACTCGTAGACGGTATTATTCCGGTTGATCTCCGCCTCGAACTCTTCCCAGGCACCGGGGTCGTCGAGTAATCCGGTGACGGGTTCTCCGATCAGGTTCTTCGTCGAGGAGCCGAGGAGGGTGGCACCCACGTAGTTGGCCTCCTCGATCTGCGGTCCGGCCTCCCCCGGTGCGACAATGAACGTTCCTGCCTCCGAGTAATCGAAGATACCCCGGTACCGCTCTTCCTGCTCCCGCAACCGGAGAGAGAGGAGCGATACGACGACGCCGATGGCGACGAAGACCACCCCCCGCGTGACTGCCGAGACGACCTGTCCGGCATCTCCACCGGCGAAGAGCAGGGTCATCGCCAGGTACCCGAGGGCGAGAGCGAGCGAGAAGACGATGCCGCGACGGGGGAACCAGTAGGCGCCGAGCACGATCGGGAGGTACAACAGATGCGGGAGGACGATGGTGATGCCGGCAAAGAGCCCGGCGGCGTTTGCGGCGAAGGCGATGAGGACTGATGCCGCAAGCACGAGGAGCCGGGTATCCCCTCCGGCAGACCGGCGCTGCCCGGAGATCAGGCTGCTCGCCCCCGAACATCGGTACGGAACGCAACCGGCTCTCCGGAGCTCCGGACAGGGGGTACCGCTCCACGGCATGCTCTCTGCATGTTCTCCACAAGGCGCTTTGGTTTTAGGCCTTTAAAAGGGATCTGATCTGCGGGGCGCGGTGTGCCCGGTTTCGCGGCGACCTCCTGTGGGCTCCTGCCCCGGAGAACGCGGGGTCGTGCAAAGGCATATGCCATCCGTTCTGCCATTACTGATCGGAATAACCGGGAGCAATCATGAAGATCTCACTCCTCCAGGTGAACACGGTCGTCGGCGACCTCGCCGGCAACGCCGACCGGATAGCGGCGGGCGTCGGGGAGGCGTCCCGCCACCGGCCGGACCTGATCGTCGCTCCGGAACTCTCCCTGCCCGGCTGCCCTTCCCGGGACCTTCTGCTTGATGCAGGGTTTATCGCCCGGAATCTCACCGTCCTGGAAGACCTGGCCGTCGATCTTTCGGATGCCCCGCCGGTGCTCGTCGGTTTCGCCGCGCCGAACCCCGCCGGAACCGGCCGGCCGCTCTTCAACGCCGCCGCTCTCCTCCGGGACGGGGGTGTAGAGGAGACGTTCCGGAAAGCCCGTCTCTCCCCCGGTCCACTCGACGAAGACCGCTACTTTGAGCCGGCGGCCCCGGACCCCCGGGTCCTCCGCCTCGGCGGGAGGACGGTCGGGGTCTCCATCGGCGAGGAGGTCTGGTGCGGGGAACCGGTGCCGGAGGTGATCGTGAACCTCTCCGCATCGCCGTTTGCCGCAGGCGTACAGGGCCTGCGCGAGGAGTCGCTCTCCCGGATCGCGAGGGAACACCGGGTCGCAATCGTCTCGGCAAACCTCGTCGGCGGAAACGACGACCTGGTCTTCGACGGCAGGAGTTCTGCCTTTTCCGCCGACGGGACCCTCATCGCCCGCGGTGCGGCCTTTGCCGAGGATGTCGTGACCGTCGATATCGCCCGCCCCGTCCCCGGGACGATCGCTCCCGACGACCGGGGCCCCGAGTCCGAGGTCTGGAGGGCGCTGGTGCTCGGCACACGCGACTACGTCCACAAGTGCGGCTTTGCATCGGTCCACCTCGGCCTCTCCGGCGGGATCGACTCGTCGCTCGTGGCCGCCGTCGCCACCCGGGCGCTCGG
Organism: Methanobacteriota archaeon; assembly: GCA_023436625.1. GTDB lineage: Archaea > Halobacteriota > Methanomicrobia > Methanomicrobiales > Methanoculleaceae > Methanoculleus. Next base: position 36,593 of record JAEZIP010000045.1, read on the forward strand.
GCCGGAGAACGTCCTCGGGGTGCTCCTCCCGTCCCCCTACACCTCCGCCGAAAGCATCGAGGATGCCAGAAAACTTGCGGAGAACCTCGGTATCAGGACGTATTGCCTCCCTATCGCTCCGATGATAGAGGCGTTCGACGGGGTCCTCGCGGGAGTCTTCGCAGGGCTTGCACGCGACATCACCGAGGAGAACCTGCAGGCCAGGATCCGCGCGACGGTCCTGATGGCCCTCGCGAACAAGTTCGGCTCGATGCTTCTTTCCACCGGGAACAAGTCGGAGGCCGCGGTCGGCTACTGCACCCTCTACGGGGACACGGCAGGAGGACTCTCGGTGATCGCCGACGTCCCGAAGGGAATGGTCTACCGGATTGCCCGGTGGCTGAACGCGAAGGATCCCGTCATCCCCGGCCGGGTGCTAACAAAGCCTCCCTCCGCCGAACTCCGGCCCGGCCAGACCGACCAGGAGATCCTCCCCCCTTACGACCTCCTCGACGCCATCCTCCACCGTCACATCGACTGCTTCGAGTCGGTCGACGAGATAATCGCCGCCGGGTATCCCGAAGATACCGTCCGGGCGGTCCTCCGGATGGTCAGGCAGGCCGAGTTCAAGCGCCGGCAGGCCGCACCCGGCATCAGGGTGACCGATCGGGCGTTTTCCACCGACTGGCACATGCCGATCGCCGCAAAGCCCTGGTGACATCGATGACTGCGCCTCTCGCCGGCGACCTCTCTCTCATCTACGGCGCCCTCTCTGCGGCGTTCGGTCACCAGCACTGGTGGCCCGCAAAGACACCCTTCGAGACGATGGTCGGCGCCATCCTCACCCAGAACGTCTCCTGGACGAACGCGGCCCGGGCCGTCGCGAACCTCGAAGACGCCGGGATGCTCGATCCGCATCTGCTCGCCACGGCCGATGCAGACGATATCGCCCGCCTGATCGTCCCGTCCCGGTTCTACAACCAGAAGGCGGAGCGTATCCGGACATTCGCCGGGGTCTACGTCGCCGAGTTCGGGGCCGACCCGTCGGCGATGGCGGCCATGGAGACCGGTGCCCTGCGCAAACGCCTGCTCGCTCTCCGGGGTCTCGGGAAGGAGACGGTGGACACCATCCTCCTGTACGCCTGCGAAAAGCCGGTCTTCGTCGTCGACGCCTACACCCGGCGGATATTCTCGCGCTACGGCCTCCTCCCCGAAGGGGCGTCGTACGACCGGACACAGCGTCTCTTCGCCGACAACCTCGCCCCGGACGTGGAACTCTTCAACGACTACCACGCCCAGATCGTTTGTCTGGGAAAGACCGTCTGCAAAAAGTCGCCGCTCTGCGATCGCTGCCCCGTCCGGGCGATCCACGGCTCGCTCCGGTGCGCCGGCGCCCCGGAGTGACCGCCCGCTCACTTCTTCCGGTAGATGTTTAATCCGATCTTGATATCCTCGTGCCCCGGCACCGCGACGTTGCCCTCGGTGGAGGCGATCGTGATCGACTTCCCGCTCTTCGATGCGCCGAACTCTTTTTCGAGATCCACGCGTATGGTGAGGATGTTCTTCTCGACCGTCATGTCGACGTTCTTCATCAGGTTCAGTACGTGCACTTCCTGCGGATATGCGCATCGGTGCAGGTACGGCAGGAACTGCGAGTGCGGAAGTTCGCACGTCTGCCGCTCCTCGGGAGCCCGGCCATGATACACCCGGGAAGATCCGGCAGATACCGGCCCGGAACAACAAACACTATCCCGGTCCCGGGCCAACGTTACCAGCACATCGGGTTCCGTGACGCAATGGATACAAAACGCACCGTTCTTGAGAAACACTTCGGCTACACGTCGTTCCTCCCCCACCAGGAAGAGATCATCGATACCGTACTCGCCGGGCGGGACGTCCTCGCCGTCATGGCGACCGGGGGCGGCAAGTCCCTCTGCTACCAGCTCCCGGCCCTCGTCTTTTCGGGGCTTACGGTCGTCGTCTCGCCGCTCATCGCCCTGATGAAGGACCAGGTCGACGGTCTCCGGGCAAACGGCATCCCCGCGGCGACGATCAACAGTTCGCTCGGGCGCGGGGAGCAAAGGATCATCGAGCGGGTAATCCTCGAAGGCCGCATCCGGATCCTCTACGTCTCGCCGGAACGGGCCGTGCAGCCGTTCTTCCTCTCGCTTCTCTCGCAGGTGGACGTCAGGCTCATCGCCATCGACGAGGCGCACTGCATCTCCATGTGGGGGCACAACTTCCGCCCCGAATACCGCCGGCTCCGGGTGCTCAAGGAGCGGTTCCCCGCGGTACCCGTCATCGCCCTGACCGCGACCGCCATCCCGGCCGTCCAGGACGACATTGCGGTGCAGCTCGCCTTGAAGGAACCGGCCCGGTTCGTCGGGAGTTTCAACCGCAAAAACCTCACCTACCGGGTGGTGCCGAAGGCCCGCTACTTCCCGCGACTCGTCGCCTACCTGAGCGAGCACCGGGACGACGCCGGCATCGTCTACTGCTTCTCCCAGAAGGCGACGGAAGACCTCGCCGAGAAACTCCGGAACAAGGGCTTCCTGGCGCTCCCGTACCATGCCGGCCTCCCCGACGCCGTCCGCGCAGAGAACCAGGAGGCCTTCTCCCACGGCGACGCCGCGATCATCTGCGCCACCGTCGCCTTCGGCATGGGCATCGACAAACCCGACGTGCGGTTCGTCATCCACACCGACCTCCCGAAGGATATCGAGTCCTACTACCAGGAGACCGGCCGGGCGGGCAGGGACGGAGAGGCGAGCGACTGCATCCTCTTCTACAGCCGGGGCGACTACGGCACGATCCGCTACCTCATCGAGAAGGAGGGCGGCGATGCAACGCAGAAGGACGTCGCCTACCGGAAGGCCGGGGCGATGCTCGACTACTGCGAGACCGCCGGGTGCCGGAGGAAGTTTCTGCTCGCCTACTTCGGAGAGACATACCCGGAGGAGGCGTGCGGCGGGTGCGACCGGTGCGAGGCGCCGGTGAAGGTCTTCGACGGGACGGAGGTGGCGTCGGCGGTCATTACCTGCATCCGGCAGGTCGGGGAGCGATTCGGGGCGTCCTACGTCGCCGACGTGCTTGCCGGGTCGAAGAACGCGAGAATCCGCGAGAACGGGCACGAAACCCTCCCCGCCTACGACTCCGGCAGATACACCCGCGACCAGTGGCTGCTCTTCATCCAGGAGATGGTCGGGAAAGGGTTCATCGCGTCGACCGGCGGCCGTTACCCGGTCCTCGTGTCAAACGACCGGAGCCGGGCGGTGCTCGCGGGGGACCTCCCGGTGCCGCTCACGGAGCCGCGTCCGGAGGGCGTCATCACGCCGGAGACCGGGGACGACTACGACGAGGCCCTCTTCCTCCGGCTCCGCCGGCTCCGGAAGGTCGTTGCCGACCTCGATCGCGTGCCGCCGTTCGTCGTCTTCCACGACCGGAGCCTCAAGGAGATGGCAAAGTTCTACCCGGGCACCGGCGTTGCGCTCCTCCGGATCTACGGCGTCAGCGAGGGGAAACTGCAGCGCTACGGCAGGAAGTTCCTCGACGCGATCGATAAGCACTGCGCCGAGCAGGGAATCGGCCCGGAGCGCCGGAGCGGGTGACTCCCTTGCTCCGGCGGCAACGATCGTTCCCTCTTTTCCGGAAGACGAACCTGTCCGGGTAGCGCAGTGTGGGATTGAGGTCGTGCATGGTCACGACCGCCGAAACCGCATCTTCGCGCACCGCCTCAGGGGGAGGCTGCCTTCAGGTTCTAAACTATTTTCCCGCACCCCCGCCAACGCTTCTTCCGGAAGTGATGGAAGAATGAAGATTACTGCAGTTGTGGGAAGCCCGCGGGGGATGCGGAGCAGGACGAGGAGGCTTGCAGGCTTCGTGCTTGCCGGGGCAAAAGAAGCCGGCGCCGGGGTCGACCTCATCGACCTCGCCGATCTGCAGATCGTCCCCTGCACCGCCTGCGAGAGTTGCAGCCTGGCCGGGACGTGCGTCTTTGCCGACGATTTCTCCGCCGCGTACGACCGGACGCTGGATGCCGACGGGCTGGTGCTTGCCTCGCCGGTCTACGTCGACAACGTCAGCGGACAGATGAAGGTCTTCATCGACCGGCTTGCAGACGCCATGCACTACCAGAACTTCGCCGGGAGATACGGCTGCAGTGTCGCGACCACCGAGATCTCGGGAGGCGACGCGGTCGTCGGCTACCTGAACCACGTGCTCAACTACCTCGGGGCGACAACGGTCGGGGGGATGGGCGTCGCACTCGGTGACGACCCGGAGGCAATCGACCGGGCGGAACCGGCGGCACGCGATCTCGGGCGGCGGCTCGTCCTTGCCATCGGCGATCGGCCGCGATATCCGGACCAGGAGGCCGAGATGGCAGAAAACCGGGAATACTTTGCCGACATAGTGCGGGCGAACCGGGACTGGCGGCCGGAGGAGTACGAGCGGTGGGTGCGGGAGGGCTGGATCGGGGAGGAGTGAGACGGCGGCTGGAACGATCTCGAACACAATCCGCTCTGCCGGGCTCGTGCAGGCGGGAGAGCGGCCGTCGCTTAAGTATGTGCCGACGCGCCCCTAAAAATAGCGGCAGCGGGAGGCTCGCCATAATTCCGACGGCATCCTTTATCTTTCGAATGTATCTTCGTCAAAGAAATAAACCGGTTGAGGCCGGCGCTGATAAATCAATCGAGCGGTGGACATAACGGTTTTCAACAAAGTACGTGATTTGTTGCGCTCTACTTCCAGCTCTTCCGGCGTCACAAACAGGAGATCGAAATCGATGGCAAAGTCTGCAAGAACCGCATCCATATCGCGCCCTCTGATTTTGCGCGGCAGATTTGATCGTTTCACAATAATAAGGTCGATATCGCTCCTTTTTGTCATTTCTCCCTTCGCATACGATCCAAAAAGGTAGATTCGTTCGGGATCATATGCCGCGACAATCCGATGTGTGATAGCCTTCAGATCACTCTGGTCGATCATAGTGATTGCCTTTCATTCCTCAACCCTGTACTGGACGACACATATGAGATCGTCGATCTCAGAGATCGAAAGCGAATGGAAATCTGCGGCACCGGCTTTTTGAAGCCTGTGTACCCAGAACAGGTTCTGTTTGAGCGACAGGGTACTACCAAGGTCGATATTCGGGGAAACGTCGATGTGTGCAACATGACATGATCCTAGATTTTGATCCACAGTCATGGTTATTTGCCGGGCACTTCCCCCCGGGGGCGTAATCTCAAGGATATAATCCCCGGCATCGGAAAGTTTGGCTATATAATCGATTCCCGTAATCTTGATCTTCAAGCCGTGGGTGAAATACGGGAACCGATCGGGGGCGATAGCGAATGCGAGCATCTGATCCCCCGACACTGGATTAAGAAACTTCTGCCAGTTGGAACCAAATTCATGTCGGGCGCTGATCAGGAGATATAAGCCTGTACGGCTCTCTGCAAGTGCAATCTCCTCGAGGTTATCTTTGACTGACTGCGAAGCCGCGCTTCTGAGAATATCCCCGCCATCTCTGGCCGTGTATTGCATGTGTATGACAACATCGCTGATTGTACTGTAATCAAACTGAGGATATACAGGATTCAGCCGGATCTTCCAGGAGCTGACCGTGCCACCGTACTCGAACGGCAGATAGCGCTCATCGTCAAGTCTCAACTCGAACATACCCCTGTCGTTCTGCGCATTGCTGGTGACGATAGCACTGATTCCTCCTTGATCATCGAAAAATCTCAGATCCTCTCCAGGACTTCGGGCATACTGGGGTGAGATGTCATGCCCTGTCCTGACGTGGTTATCGAGCAGTGTCAGTGTCATGGAAACGCCGGTATAGGGTCCTGTCACGCAAGGGACGGTGATCCCGACGCTCTTGATTCTCCGCATAAAATGACCCGGATTATCCAGGTCGAATAGGAGTTCCGGTAGACTGACAACACATTCTCCCCTGGTGCGCAGCTCGACGAGGGCGTACGGATCGAACGATAGCAGGGAGATATGTTTGGTCAGCTCAAGCTCACGTGCGTTATGTGCATGATACGCAGATTTCATGCGCTGCAGATCGTAGAGCAGCTTATCGCCGGATAGCAAACCCTTCTTCAGGCTGTCCCAGTACCCGAACTGGATGAAGGAGGAATCGCTCAGACCGAGTTCCTGCCGGTAGCATTTCTCCGCCTGTCTGGCAAGGCTGTATGCCATCTGGTACGTCTGGAAGTACGTGGCGCTGGTCTGTGAAATCATCCAGTCATAGAGGTCCTTATTCGAGTATTTTGCATGCAGGAATTCGTCGACTTTAGCGGCCAGCTCCACGTTGGTCGCGTGATTGTCAAGTTCTTTTTGTGCGATATCGTGAGCGATGGCTGCAACCAACGATTGCGAGTCATTTACCGCCAGTTCATCGGTTGCAAGGCTGTACTGCAGCCCCCAGTCTTCCTTGCGCCGATGGTACGAGCCCAGCGTCTGGCTCGTGCTTGCCATATTCTGTAAAATTGCCGAGGCGATTCGAGTTGCGCTCGAGGAGGCCGATGATGCTGATGCGATATTGCTGCCTCCGAACACCATTGTGGCGTGCGGCGAGCCACCGGCTCCCGATCCTCCGAACTGGAAGTTGGGAATAAACGCCCCGACGATAGCGCCGACTTCGAGACTCATTGCCACAGCATCACAGGATAGACTGGCTCCCTGCAGCACGAGCGCTGCTGCCTCCCAGGTATTGGCAAGATCGTTCTTGCGCTGGTTGTAGAACGATTTACGTTCCTCGATACTGAGGCGTTGTTTTTCCAGTACATCGATCTGCTGGCCGGTTTCCTCGACCTTCATCGTCAGCACGCCGCCGATCTGATCCTGCACTTTGCGTTCATAGCCGGATCGGAGCAAAGCCAGCGCCTCGGCATCTCTTTTTTCCAGCACGCTGAGAAGTTCATTTCCAAAACTGCGCACTATCTCGCAGAGTTCGATCGCTTCGCGCACAATCACCCGGAATCGGTACGGCGGGAGTGCGGCCATGGTATCGCTGATGATACTCCCGAGGTCGAGTCCTGCTGCCGCTGCCCTGACCAGCAGGCCGGGATCGATCGGCGGAGCAAACAGTGCCAGCTCGCGTTTGACTCCCCCGATGTTCATGCAATGGCGTATCTTGAAGAGACGATCGGCGACGGTATCCCAGTATCGCAACATCTGTTCGTTGGGCGGCACGGTAAAATAGAGGGTAGGAAACAGCGGGAATTTCGGGGTGCCCGGATCGCCTGTGCCGCTCTGCGCCGAGTCCGGCATATAGCCTTCGGGAGTATCATACCCGGTTGAATCGCCATACTGCACCGGACCGAGCAGATTTTCAGCTGCGAGGACTTTTGCGTTGGCAAATGCATCAAGCCCTGCTCTCTCGAGGTCCTCGTACGTCATGTCGGATGATGCAACCAGTGGTTTCACCTTTTCTGGCCGTGGCCCGAGGAGCTCGGCCGCAAGGACGTACATCTGAATCGCTTCATTGATCGACTCCATCGTGTCCTGGTTGAAGAGCTGGTCTCCCCACGCGATCAGATTATCGATATACTTCATGACGATTGTCCGCTGATATGCCACCCGACGCAGCCCGGCGATGACATGGGGGTCGAACGGATTCTCTCGCCATTCCTTTATCTGTTGGTCGAATTGCAGTCGGTAATTGTCTTTCTTCATCAGATTTTGAATGACGCCTGCCTGATAATCCGTCATGTTGTAGAATTCTTTCGTGATCCAGTACCGCTTCGGCACCTCCTCCTTCGTACTGCTCGTTGGATTGAAAATATACTCATACCAGTGTTTTGCATCTTCAAAACGCTGGTTGCGGCTCAAGGATTCACCGATATGAAACGGGGCATGGAAGAAGAGTTCCCAGTTGTAAATCGAATAACCTGCCTGCTGTCCGAAATCGACTCCTTCGGCCGTATACGTGGTTGTAACATTGCTCTGTGGTGAGTAGTACTCTGAAAACGCCGCACGGTCAAACGCCGGTTTGTTATTAAAGAACTGTGTGGGGTTGACCTGGAGTTCACGGGAGTACAGAGAGTCGATACCGCCCCGGTTTAGTTCCCGGATGAAGAGCGGGACGAATGCGTGATAAAACGGTATGAATGTATAGGCACTTGCATTGGAATTCGGAATGACGAAGTACGATCGAAGGCCGTCTTCATAGAAGAATGGCAGAGTGGAATCGAAGTTGCGGGTCTGGTGCGGGACCAGCAGGTGATGGAAATCGGATTTTTGTAAGAGTAACGCGCTCCCGTATTTCCCAAGAACATTACAACTGTAAACGCGCTGGCGGGCAGGTTCTTCTTTTACATCGGTATGTTTCGGCAATATTGCCATTCCTTCGTAGTTGCTTGAACCGGGTAAGAGAAGATTGGGCAATCGTATGCCGGTGAGCAAACCTATGTTACGGGTTTCGGATCCGACTTCAGCCGGATCGAGATTCGCTTTGTCCAGAACAAAGGCCTCCACCGCATTCCCGACTCCCCCGAGCACGAATTCCGCGTAATGAGAACCGTCGACAAACAGGGTGATATGAAGCAGGGGATCGCTGATCGTCGATTTCAGCGTCACCTGATGCGGCTCGATATCGTCTCTGATAACGATAGTCTGCGGGGCGGTCTGTTTTGCGAGCCATCTCTTGCCTTTGAACTCGCTCCAGGCCAGCTGGACCTCAAGATGTGATTTCGCAGGTTTCGGTACGGCACCCGTAGCTGCTAAAGCAGGTTCTTCCTGCTTCTTGTCCGGCTTTCGATTGATGATTGCCCAGAATATGTAGAACCTGCGGTTCCAGACGATCGGCAGGATGTGGTCGCTGACGATATCGAGATCGATCTTCGTCCAGGCCGTCCAGCGGGAACGGCCGATCCACCGGCGGTAATAATATGCCGGGGGGTTGCCCTGCTTTCGTGCAACAACGTGCAATACTGAACCGGTTCCATCCAGGCCCGGTACCATTCCATCATTTCCCATGTTTCACCTCACCGTGTAGACGCCATGCATCCAAACCTACAGGTAAACCCACAAGTATCCCCCATAGTCGCTGAAGCCGCTGTGATTAATCGCACGGACCCTGTACTGGATTTTGGCGGGTATATGTCGCGGCCAGAAATCCTGGATATTGGTGCCCCCGCTGATGGGCAAATGCGGAGGGATTGTTTTTAGTAATACCCAACCGGATTCCGCCACATTGTAGAAAAACACCCTGCGCTCAACCTGATACAGCATCGTATCCGGATTCTCATCTCCCCAGTACACGGTAATCAACCAGCCGGAACTCACCGGGTCAACCTTGGCCGAAAAGGAATACGGGGTCTTGCAGCCAAAGATGGGTCCCGCTGCATGTGCGCGTCTGCCTTGATCTGCCGCGCTGGTAGCCGTCACCAAAAAGTTGCCCGCTCGCTCCGCAGTAAACAGCCCGTTCTGATCGATCGTTCCTCCGCTCGCGATCCAGGTCACACGCTTATCCACGGCGCCGCTGACTGCCGCAGAAAATTGCAGCTGGCCGCCCACGATGCACGTAGCCCGGGCGGGGTCTATCGTTACGGACACAGGCAGAACGTTCACTGTTGCTGTTGAGGACTTGGTTTTGTCCTCTTTGCTCGTCGCCGTTACTGTATACGTGCCGCTCGTATTGCCCGGCGGCACGAATAAGCCGTTCACACCAATCGTTCCACCGCTTGCGGTCCAGATGACACCTTTATCGGCTGCATTGAAGACGGTTGCCGAAAATTGCCGGTTTTCTCCTATCAAGATCGTTGCTTCCGTCGGATGTACGATCACGTCGACAATCGCGGGAAGCGGGGTCACTTCCGAGTCGTCGTACATTCCGACTACCTGGAGCCGTGCCACCCCGTCGAGCTTCTCGAGGTAGCCGAGCAATGCATCTCGAGCAGTGTCGGCGGTTACTTCATTCTGAAGAAGATCGTTTTCCAGGTCCTCCATGAACGGCGACTTATCTCGCCGCAACTCCGGTTCGATCCAGTTCTCCGGGAAGAGGAAGACCTTCCGGTTTGCCTCCCAGAGCCGGTACCGGTTCATCCACTGCCACTGCAGCCAGTCGTTATCGGCGTTTGCATTGACGCTGACCCCGGGTTCGAGGTTGAGAATGCACCGGAGAACGAAGAGCTGTATGGCTGCATTGGCCTGGACAATGCGCGACGTCCCCTGGCAGGCGCTCATCTCAACGTCGATCAAGAAGTGCGAGTAGACATCGCCGGCATCTCTCCATGGCATTGCCCCTTCCGGAGGATGGACGAGGAGATACGCTACAAGGGCGTCACGCTGCTGCTCGCGCAAGGGATTGCGCAGCTGTTTTGCGATCTGCAGCCATTGTTGGCTGGAGTATTTCGCTTTGACGCTCTTTTTGATCGAATTCGCCTGATCCAGGGCGATTGTCGGCCCGATCCAGCCGCCGACATCGGCGGAGATCCCCAACCGGCGGAGCATGGTAAGGGCGGGTATCAGCCTTGCAAGAGCTCGTTCCGATAGGTAATCGTCGGGATATTTCAGCGAGAGTAAACCGGTGTCGGAGGTGTCGTACGAGGATTTGGACGGATCATCGCAGAGCACTTTGAGGCTGTCCAATGGCCATTGGGTACGGTCTGCAAGAACCGACATGTACGCTGCTTTCTCCGTGTCGCTGCCTGCAAGGTCCATCAACGCGGTAAACGGCGTTCCGACCGAAGGCAGGGACTTCTTGATCATGGCCGCGTCAGCGAGGCGACTCCATTGTACGAACAGTCCGCACGCGGTTTCCTGCGGGGTCAGCGGTAACGTTGTCGGGTCAAGCCAACCCTGCTCCGCTCCTCTGCTCAGTATCCATTCCGTCTCATCGCTGTTGAAATCGAAACCGTTGATGATCCGTGCCGCCTTATCAAGCGCTGTATAGTGGGTGAAGAAAGTGCTGAAGGATACCGGCTTTTTACTGAGTATATCGGTCCCCGATTCTTCGGGACTGAGGGTTACCGGATTATTGTTCATGGACGGATCCCGTTCGACATAAAGAAGCGTCAGGAAATCTTCCAGTAACGTCTTTTTGGGATCAATCTGCGATGCAAACCCTTCTGCTGCGAGGATTTTCACGGTTGAGACCGGGAGTGCAAGCGCATTTCCGAGTTGCTGCACGACGAACCCTGTCCCCTGAGTCTGTCTGAGATAAGCAAGCACGCAATTCAGGACAAATTCATAACGCGCCTGTTTTGGGGGCAGAGCTTTTTTTCCTACGAGTTTGCGTTTCGCAGTCGACCCGACCATGCACGGGCTCAGCAGCCCGGATAACCTGATGATACATTTTATCTGCTCTGTATTGCTCAATGAGGATTCCCCGCTCAAAATCCCCATGATCGAATCGAGAGTTCCGGGATCGAGCACCGATGAGAGCCGCTTCCGGGTCTCTGCACCCGTAGGATCGGAACTGAATGTATTTTCTTCTGCAATCTTCTTCAGGCCGTCCAGGATCGATTTCATGAGTGTTCCGACGACCACATTGTCCGGTGCAGTACCCGTGGCACTGTCAAATCTATGCCGCAACAGATAATCGAGATCGGAGATGGTGAACGGGGTGCTGCGTATCCTGTCGACGGCATCGCAGAACTCTGCAAGGAGTTCCGGACGCGATGGATCAAACGGATTGTATGACAGATCGGATATCCGTTCTGTCTCGAACAGCGCCTTTAAGGATACCAGTTCTCTCAGCGAGATCCCAAGACCCCTTGAAAGCACGACATGACGATAGAGCGCCGAGAGGTTCTGCAGCGTCAGCATGCCGTCAGTGAAGGAACTTATTGCGAGAGTGAGATCGGCGTCGGAGATCTCAAAGGCACCCTGTAGAGTCGCTTTGTGATCGATGAGCCCGGGAGGGGGGTTGTCGGAAGCTGCCCGGACCTCCGTGCCTGCATCATCGAGTGCGAAGATCGGGTCGACCGGATTGAGTACGGCTGCATTCTGGAACAGGTCGTGGTAGAGGGAGTACCGCCGGTCCCCCGCATTCGGGAAATCGGAGACATCCCTCGTTTCGATATTCCCGAACAACGCGATCGCCACGTTTGCAGGTATCCTGAAACGCTTCATTGCAGTCCTGACTGCATACACCTGGCGAAGGAATGTCGTTGCATCGGCACCGTTCATAGTGCCGGCGTGGAGAAGGGAGAGGGCAGAATCCAGGGTATAGGCAGCCCAATCAAGTCGCCGCATGAGCCTCACAAAACGGTGCAGCCGGTCGAGTGCATCGGGATCGTCGGTAAAACCTGCTATCTTCATGGTGTCGAGACTGCAGGAGTCCGGGACTTCGTTCCAGGGCTGGATGGCCCCGGCAGGATTTACAAAAACCGTGCCGAACAGTTGTGTGAGCGTCTGGTATGTCAGCCCGGACCGGGAGAGCAAAATCCTCACGTTTGCAAGGATGTCAATCCATGAACCTGTAACCCAGATGTTATGGTCGGCAGGGTTTTGGATTCGGTTGAATGATTGGTTTAATCCCCAGTATGTCCACGGACTGTCATTTCCCGGCCCAATACCGGTGATGATATCGGCTTCTGCCCTGGAAAGCCCCAGACCTTCGACAGCGATCTCGATCACCTGCCGGGACGGGATAGCGGGCGGCTTCTGGAATGTGCGCATCAGCTGTACCCGGTCTATTCCAAGCTGGCCCAGATACGTACGCGCCTCATGCAATGGCAGATCGAAGGGTAGACACCAGGGAAAATATGTTTCCGCGCCTGCAAGTATCTCATACGCATATTTATTGACATACTGTGGATTGGCGTTCAGCTCTTCGGTGCTCAGGGTTGTCTGCCGCTGGAGAGCGGTAGGAGCATCTATGTTAACGGGGTAATTCGGGCAATCAGAGGGTGGAGCAACGGCTTCTTCAAGCAATTCGTTGACCAGATCGATATAGGGCAGGACCGTGGAAGTGTTCTGTGCATTCAGCCTGATCTGCGCAACATCGGGGCGCCTTTTCAGAAGGACGTCCTTGACATATACAGAGTTCCCATCCCCCGCATGTGCTCTTCTCTTTGAAAGGAAGTACAGCATGTCTACAAGATATGCAGCGGGGCTCAGTACGGTTCTGCCCGGATCGCCGGCGCAGAAGTCGAACGAACCAAATAATGTCTCAAGGTTGGGAAAATCCTTAACCTCTTCCTGCAACTGTGCGGTATCGATATTTCCTATCGCTGTCGGGTTTAGGTGTTGAGCCATCGAGCTCAGGTCCGTGGCGAGCAGGAGGGCCTGGCCATACGTGTGTGCTGCTTTGAAATATATCGTAGAAGCCTCGGTTTCACCGATATCCGGATCATCCGCATATTTGTTGACGAAATGAGATTCCCCCATGGCATAGATCTGTTGTGACGAGCGGATCCCATCTGCCAGTAAGGGTTTTACGGCTGCATAACGCGACGCCAGCTTTATGAGACGCTTACTTTGATGGAGGGCATCCCTCAGAGCCCCGGGTTCGGCATTTCCTGCGGCTTGTGGATTCTCCTTCAGGTATCGATCGACATTGGTTGTGAACAGATTGAAATCCGGATTGGCATCAAGAAATCCCGTGAGAATACTCTTTTCTCGTATCGGGCTGTCCCTGTCTTCGGCAAGCCGTGCCGAGAATGCTGTCGTAGGAAAGGCGCGTTCGGCGTTTCGTTCGAGAAGGTATGCAAACGTATCGACGGCTTCCTCCGGGGTTTCTGCGGTGAAGTTGGCCGGAATCCCTATCGGCTCACCCTTAAACGTGTCGTTCAGCAATTCTTTCCAATCCTTCGCGCTGAGCCGTGCAAGATCCCTGGATTCGTTGATGGTTCCTTTCTGCCGCATCTCCATGAGCCTCTGCACGAGAGGCATGTGGCCTTTGGTGAATTTCCCTGCATCGACGCAGAAACTGAGCTTTTCCACGTCGTCTCGCGTGAAGTCGGGATTGTTGCCGAGATTTTTCCAGAAGGTGCTTGCCGGATCCGTTTTCGCCGTGTACAGCGTGATGAACTGCTGCTGTTTGTCTTTCGGGATCCCTGCTGCATCGAGTACATCTCTGATTGGAGTCTTTCCCATGCTGAAGGAAGTGGAAAGCGCAGCATTGGTTCTCAAGGGCGCGAGACCTTCCAGAGCCTTCTTAGCCTTCGATTGGAAACTGGCAGGAATGACATTTTTAGCGATAGCTGCGTTCACTGCTTCAGTCAGAACCGTATCGGAGGTGGACAGGATAGCATCCAGGAGCTTCTGTGCATTGAAGTCGAAATCGACACCGCCGCTTGAGGTGGCCAGAGCGACGACGGAAGCATTCGGCGGAATATTCTGAGAGAAGAGCCCGTAAAAGAGCTCGGACGGAAGCCCGGTAGAACATGCAAGGCGTGATGCTATCGAATAGTACGTAATCCGCGTTTTATTCAGGTTGGTCTTGCCGGCGAGGAATGAGATGTCGCGGAAATTCTGGTCCTCGACAAACTCCTCCGGCTTGAGAGTGCCGAGATGAGGCTTTAGAGCGATGTGAATGCCGGTGAAATCGGACGGCCTGCGATGGGCCGCCCCCCCGAGCGCAATCGGAATCGTGGTTCCTTTTGCGACATGATAGAAAATATCTGATGTGTAAAGGGGTTTTCCACCCCTGGCAAGAACCCGTACCTGAAGATTCGGCAAACCGGTTTTTTCGTCCACAACAAGGGTCTGCGTCTTATCACTTCGCGCTGCAGATCGAATCTGGTAATAGCCCTCTTTATCGGTAACGGCCCGCCCGATCTCGAATGCATCCCTTAAATTCCGATCTTCTGCAACAACCGTTGCCCCCTCGAGCGGCATTCCGTCCGGATCCGTCACCGTGCCCTCGATATAATACGCATCCGGGGGGACTTTTTCCTGCACATCGGCTGTGATTGGGGTTACCTGAAGCCGTTCGAGGGCGCTGCCCAGCAACGCCGCCATAGGTCGATCGACTTCGCCGGTCGGATCCTGTCCCATCAGGATCTGGAACCGCCGGACTGCTTCCCGCGTGTCTGCCCCGAACCGCGATTCATCGACCTCACTTTCGTCGATCTCGAATCCGAGTGCAGCAATCAATCGATGGAGAACGGCGACCTCCTCGCTCCTCGTCCCGAACGACAGTTGATTCCCGCTTTTCTGTGCCGGGGACGGATCCGTCTCCTTCTTTTTCTTACCATCTGCCGTATTCTTTTTCAGATCGTCAGCAACACGTTTTTTCTCTGCCATCTTCGAACCTTCGTTCACTCGACTATGTTTCCGTCATCATGTTCCAGCCTGCTCCTCTGCCCTCGTCGGGCGTCATGGAAACTCCGGCATAATCACAAATACCGCTGTCATGCAATCTCGTCCTCCCGCCTTTTGCGGAATTGAGATAGAGGTGTCGTAAAAGGGGCGTGCCGTCTCCGTGAGGAGATGTTATTGCCCGCCGCCTTTGAAGGAGAGTCAAGGGGTCTGGGGGAGGAGGGTAAAAGCACATTACATAATACTTGCCTTTGTTCAGAACGAATCCTGATTAGGTTCTGGTACCTGAAAGGGGCCGTTACTGGGTTTATGGCGGTCGACCGCAGACTATTCTGTATTTCGGATTCTAATTCCAAAGCAGCGAGAATTATTTTTAACCTTTGTAGAATCAAAGACCTCCATGTCTGCTTAAAAAAGGCCTTTGACTTGTCGCTTTCGGTATTCTTCAATTTTTCCACTATATTCACTCCAATTATCCCACTCATTTTCTGCGAAGTTCTCTTTCGAATGCACTCCTTGCCGATTTCAAATACTCTATTTGGACCGTATGAGCGTGTAATTCCGTCTCTATCGTTTGCAGAGCGAGCATTCTACCTATATCACCAATACAAATAAAACGGTAAAGTGCTTTGAGGATTGGGACATCCTGATCAACCTTATGAGTCCTTTCATGGATATGGCCTGCTGCCTTTACCTCCGGAGAGCGCCCCCATATGCCCAACTGATATAGCTGATCCCTAAATCTAAATTCCTCCATATCAACTCTTTTTACATCATCTATCGGTTTTTTATCGGGACTTTTCGTTTCATCGCCCGAATCCTTCGATCCTGACCATCCTCTATATACAAGTCCAGGTCCGCTAAGATCTTTATGCATCTCCCTGACATCAGCACGACTTCTTATTTTGCCAGATTCAGCGTAGGCAGGGTCACCATAAAATTGCGCTTGAATTTCCAGGTATATGTCCCTTTGTTTACTTACGAATTCGATTTCCTGGTCAATATCCTTTATTCGTTCCTCTAATTGATAGAATTTAGTTTCTGGATGGTAGGTTTCATCGGACACCTCCAAAAATTCTTCCAGAAACGTGGGTTGTTCAAGAACCGGTATATCATCTAATGGGACTGCTTCTTGCCCACTATCTTTTGGGGTGACTGGCTCGTCATAAACATCAGCATCCACTTCGTCGCTTTTGATGAACAAAGTGTTCTCATGCTCAGCAGGCACTGCATTCGGTCTTCCGACAATGGTCACAGGGTCAAAATTAATTACCTGCACTCTATCCGATTGTTCCCCAAATGCGTCGATATAAACAATGGGGCAGTTTCGTCCGTATATGTATAGATTAGAACCATCCACCATCCCCGCCGGATCGCAGCTCACCCATCTCCCCAGCCACGGCGCGTAGTACCTTGCTCCGTGGTAGTACAGCCCCGTCTCCTCGTCACGCTCCTTGCCGGTATACCGGTATCGCCTGGCGCCCACCTCCGGGCTGCCCGGCCGCCTGCCGCGCACCGCCTGGTATGAGGTGCTGCCGTAGGGATAGTACTCCTCGTACGAGATGATATCGGCATTTTCATCGAGTTCGAGGACTGCGGAGCCGAGGTGATTGCCGAACTGGTACCTGATCAGGGTTTCAGAACCGGACCCGGGAGTAGACGTATCGATCGTTTTAGTGTCGACGATTGCAATACGCTGCCTGTCGTCCATCACATGGAGCGACTCGCGTTCGAGCTTCGGGCCGGCATTGCCGTTGTATTTGCGGAAGATCTCAAAGCCGCCGATATATATGCGTTCATGGAATCTCTTGCCGTCCTGTTCCATGACCTTCCGCACCCGCTGGCCGCCTGCATCGTAGGTGAAGTAGACGATGCACCCGGCTCCGCATCCCGTGCAATCTTCGGGATCGTCGCTCTTGCCGGCCGACCGGAGTTGATCCTTGAAATCCCACTTCACGTAGGGAAGGTGAGGCATATGCAGCATGTTGCCGTGGGCATCGTACCGGAACGATTCCGATGGCGCAGTAGCGGGATTCCTCCCCACCGAGGATGCGGTGAGACGGTTGTTCGTCTGGCTGTTATCGATGGGGCTTGGTTCGGCATAATCGAAATTCCGGATCCATATGTTCTGGTTCGCCCCTCCGCCGTTCATTGCAGAATGGCGGATCCGGGTAATGTTCCCTGCCAGGTCGTACGAGTATTCTTCGGTATAGTTCCGCATCTGCGAGCCGTTGCCGGGTTGCGGGAGATTCGTCCGGTACCGATCATCCGACGTCGGCCACGGCGTAACTGCCGAACCGATGTGCTCGCGCCCGCTTGCGGAGATCAGTCGATAGACGGCATCGTATACATAATCGGATTCCGGCTGCACGATGGAACCGCTGAAGAAAACCGTCTGCTGGGCGTCGTCGCGGATGTGGACGATGTTCCCTGCAGGATCGTAGGCGTAATGGATGTTCTGGATGCTGCCGGACTCCCTGGTGGTATGGAGATCGGTGAGCCGGAACGTCAGCGGATCGTAGCTGTAGCATGTCTTCACTCCGTTGCCGTACTCGACGAGCTCTCGCCGGCCCTTCGCATCATAATCGATGTTTATCACCATATGCCGGGTGGCCGTGTCAGGGCGAAGAAGCCCGGTCGGTTCGGCGGCCTCCCCCGGCCAGAGATCAACACACTCGAGCAGATTTGCGTCATTGTATACGTGCTGGACCACGTTCAGCTGTGTCCCGGCATTGCTGCTGTGCGGGACAATACTCTGTATCGGTCGATTGAGGGCATCGTATCTGGTACTGCCGGAGAATTCTTCGGATTCCAGGGGGGAACCGGGCCCGGGCAGCAGAAGTCCGGATCGTTCAAGGAGTTCCGCCGGGGAATGTGAAGCAAGATGTGCGATCGCCGACTTCAGCCCGGCTTCGAAGTCTTTCCAGTCGGGAGTCTGCGTGCAGTCCGATGCTAACCGCCGGGTGCTGCGGAGGAGGTTCCCTTTGAAGTCGTACGACTCGAAACCGCCGACCGACGGATCCGAATCGTGATGAGGATTCTTCGCACAGTTGACGATTATGCCGGCCCCGTCGAGCATAAGAAAGATCCTCCCCCTGAGATTCAGGTGTTGTTGCTCCGCAGATGCTCCCGAATGGTCCGAGTCCGGGTGCATCTCGCCGTAGATCGCAAGTTCGGCGAGATACTCTCTTTCCGTCCCACTCAGCTTCTCTCTCACCCAGAGGTGCGTCTGCCTTCTGAGCTCGTCGTACCGGTGATGGATAGTGCGGCCGAGGCTGTCCCAGCCATAGATCGGGTTTCCGGCCGCATCGTTCAGCATCCACCGGGTACCGGCGTCCATGCTCTGCTGCTTGATCGGGTTGCCGAGCATGTCATAGTCGCACTTCATCACCGAACGGTCGTATGCATCCCGGACCTCCCGCTGATTGCCTTCGATATCGAGAACGACACGGGTCGTCATCGCGCCGCCGGGAGTCGTGTCGGCACGAGCAACCGTCAGGAATGTCCGGCCGAGCGTATCGAAGTAGGCTGTTGTCGGGGTATCGGCATGGGCCAGCGCGCGTACGGCAGCTCTCTTCTCGGGTTCGAGGCCAGGGGAGTCCGCAGGAGGCGAGGAAGGATCGATGCGCTGCCGGAGCCACGGCATCCAGTCTTCGCGATCCGGTGCGATCCGTTCGAAGTATGCCGACACGTATCCGGATATATCAGGATCGTCCCGCGGGTCGAGGGCGACCGTATCATTGACATCGTATGACCTCTGCCGCCAGGGATCAAAGACAACTTTCTCGTATGTATGGTCGGGGTGCAGGGTGGCAACGACCCGCCCGACCGGGTCGTAAAAGACGATCGGGCTTACTCCGACTTTCACCTCGAACTCGAATTCATGCGTATCGGAGAAGAACGGTTCGAACTGCCGGACCGGTTGTCCCTTGTTGTTGAAGATCGTCCAGCCGCTCCCGACCCAGCGGGGAGAGAGATCGCACTCGGTCATCTCCACCTTGCCGTCAACGACCAGAATCCTGCCGTCCGCACCTCGTTTGGGTGCTGGCCCCGGTTCAGCCTGGACCTTCCTCTGGATCTCCCGCCCGAAACCGTCTGAATACGAGACGCTGTGCTGGATCCTGGCCTT
The DNA here is from genome assembly GCA_023436625.1 of Methanobacteriota archaeon. Lineage (GTDB taxonomy): Archaea > Halobacteriota > Methanomicrobia > Methanomicrobiales > Methanoculleaceae > Methanoculleus. The sequence goes on from JAEZIP010000045.1 coordinate 55,923, forward strand.
TATCCCGGTTTTGAGTTCTTCCTGGCAGTGGGTCTCGCGAGCCATCGTGTAGACGACATTCGGCCGGGGTTCCGGAATAGACGGGTCCTGAAGGCATCGATGGTAAGCGAAGTCATAGACAAGACGGGCGGTTGCACCCTGCAGAAGAGCATGCTGATCGATGGGAGGCTGCGAATGTGAGTCGCCTCTCGGGTTCGCAAGGTACTTTTCCAGTACCGCCGCATAATCAGGGTCCGGATCGAAATCATCAAGCGAGTCACCCTCTTGCTCCCCTGCTTTCCCCATCACCGCAGTCCCGACGACCATGCCGAGCGCGTCGAATGCAACTGCCGATCGGTTGCCGTTCGGGTCGGTGATACGAGACGGCTGCATGACCCGGTAATCGAGGTTCGTGGCGGTTATTTTGTTGTTCAGAGAGTCGCATGTTTCCTTGAGCTGGAGTAAGTGATCGTCGTATGAAACCAGCATGCTGTTTCCGAACTGATCCTGGAACCGGAACGGCAGGAAAAAATGACTTCCGGCAAAAGTGAATTCGTCTGCCGGATTATCGGAGGAATTCGGACAATAATAGATTTTGCCGGATGGGATCCACCAGTGGTCGTCAGGATCCTCACTCGGAAACAGGTTGAGAATTTTATAGTCCTGGCTTCGGATATGGCCCCCGTCTCTTCCCAGCATCCCGGCAGGGTCCGGCAGCAGGCCCTCTGCCGAATCCGAGGTGCGTGTATAGATCTCAGAGAGCAATCCAGGAGTGAATGCCAGTTTGCAGGTCTCTCCGGGAAGCGCGAGCGATTCGACCGATCCGAGCGGCAGTAGCCCGTCCAGGTTATTTCTGCGATATATCGTACGGATATGTTCGATCAGTCGCCGCTCCCATGCTCCGGATGGGTTCGGCACTTCGCGATAAACGGCCTGTTTCTCATACTCCGTGCTGATATCGGAGCGCAACCGCACCTGGTCTCCGGCGAGGAGATCGATGAAATCCTCGAACCGATACCACGTTTGCGTATCTGGTTTCGGGAATCCGGTCAGCTCGAATGTTCTCATCTCGCCTGGAAGCGGAGTTCGGTAATCATCGGGATACCGGATGGGATCGTCAATAGGATTCGTGACGCGGTTCTCGGTATAAGTAACAAGAGTTACGTTCTGCTTATTCTGATCGTCGGTTGTTAGATCGGAATCCGCATTGAGGCGCCCGTACCCGATCGTGGCCGATTTCAGCACATTGCCGTAATCGTCAACCTCGAACGTCATCGCGTGGCTGATACGCGGATCGGAGATGTTCCGCTCGTAATGACAGTCCAGTGTTTCGCGGGGATAAACAAAGAAGACTGCATGCCTGTTGTCTCCGCATCGCTGGAGGCACCGGACCGCGTAATTTCTCTCGGACACACTATACGGAAGATGTTCCTTTGAAGTACCGTCCTCTGCGTATACTTCCTGCCGAAGAACAGAGCCTCTCAGTGCCCGGCAGGCCTCGCGCTCCTCGTCGGGGGTCAGGTTCTCCGGTAAAACGGTGTCCGGAAGGAGTGTCTTTAGATAGGAGTTGAATGCTGCATGGTCTTCCGGATCAGGCGCCCCGTAGTACTCGTGAGCCATATTGAGCCCGATCGCATCTTCCTGCAGGTACGCTCCGGTATGATACCACGTTTTTGTCAGGACCGGCGGGACATGGGAGGATACATCGACATTCAAGGCTTCCGGGAATATGCCGCTTCTGCCCAGGGCTGCATACTCCTCCGTGTCACGCTGCTTCACCATCCCGAAACCCCGGAATTCCCGCTCGATCCCATCGAAGAACCCGTGGTGGTACGTATATCGCGTGACGAACCTGTTGCGGCTTATCCGGTCATGCGTCTCCACCCGTGAAACCACATGCACAGGGAACGGGAGCCGGGTAACCCACGGTGTCCCTGCAGCCTTGTCTGCAAGATAAAACTCGGTCGATGATGCATACGTGACGACCGTTTCGGCACCCATGTTGTTCCTCATCGAGATGAGCAGATGCGGCTTCTGTTCCCCCATGAGCCGTATATACGACATCTGCCGGGAGGGCGTGCCCGGCAGGGGCGACGACCAGACCAGGCACCCCGTCCCGCTCCCGAACAGGTCGACCGCCATCACGGATGAGAGGTCATCGATTGGCGGAAGCTGCGTGATCGGTTGCGGATCGCTCCATCGGTTGCCGGACTGGTTCAGGTATACATCGACACGATCGTACCGCAGGTAGAGAATATCGGTTGTCCCCGATCCGTCCGTGTCGACAAGGCGGATCCGCTTCTGATCGAAGAGATCGGGCGCATCGAAGACCGGAGCGTTATCCATCGTCACCTTTGCACCGAATTTTCCGTACCCGAGATTTGGCCAATAGCAGATCTCTCCGTTTCGGATCCTGACCAGGTCGCTCAGCCCGTCGCCGCTCAGATCGGCAAGATGGATCGACTGCGTTCCATCGGCAAAGACCAGCCGCGGGCCTCTGTCTTCATCATCGGGCAGGTATACCTTCTCCGATCGTCCGAATCCGGATTCGGCAAGCGATGGATACCAGGTGAAGGTCTCACCGTCGGCAACCAGGATGTCCGCATGCCCGTCGCCATTGAGATCTGCGTACATCAGGTTGGGGTCGTTCCACGGGAGATTCGGGAGTGAGGCGAAGGACCTGAACGGACGCCAGTTCCCGTCCAAAGTCCGCTCGTAAAAACCGCTCACCGAACCGCTGAACTCAACAAGATCCAGCTGACCGTCACCGGCAAGGTCCATGAGCTGCTGCCGTCCGCCCTCAAGGTCTGCGGTCGCAGGCACGGAAGCCACTGCCTGCATCTCTCCAAACCTGCCCCCGCCGAGGTTCGGTTTGTAATACCACGCATCGCCCTGGCTGGAGAGAATGCCCGAGATTCCCTCGCCGTCCAGGTCCGCCCATTGGTACTGCAAACCATCCAGGCCGATCGGAAGGTTCCTCAGGCTCTCCGGATCGATTATCCCGACGGCATCATGCAGCTCGGCTCTGCTGTACTCGAACTGAAGAGGAGGGAGAGATTTTTTTGTGTATCTTCTCGTCCTCGCGACCGGATCTTCTTTCAAAACATAGCCTGACTGGTGGATCTCTGTGATAAACGAGGCAACCGGGCCTTCATCGTATGTAAAATCCATCGAACGGACGAGGCAGTCCTGAACCCCGAGTTCGTCGGGAAAATGATGAAACATGAGGATCCGCCTGCAGAGCCGGTACGTGCGTACCTCAAAACCGGGGCGGTACGATGAGAACGGGTCTTCCCGCGCATCCCATTGACTCTCATCTATGGTTATCGGAAGGGGAGTATCGAGAGGGAGATCGCGTTTGCAGTAATCAAAGACCAGCTCGAACATCCAGTCGGTGCGGGCACCGAGATCTTCACCGCAGGTATGAGGGCTTCTGTTTCCATACCGGATATACTGCAGGTATCTGTTCGTGGATCGGACTCTGTCCGATCGGTTTTTTTCATGAGCCCGGGAAACATCTACCCTGTCCGAGTCCTCTTCTTTATACGAATATGTGATTGCATTTCCTTTGTCATCGTGACTTTCGCAGATAAGCCAGCTGAAAATCCTGGAACTGTCATCGGGATCGGCAATTCGGGAGTTGGAGGTTCTCCCATAGAC
>JAEZIP010000009.1:0-3140 GCA_023436625.1 Methanobacteriota archaeon
GCTGAGGATCATCACCGAGCCGATGACAAGCGACGGGTTGCGACGAAGGTAGCGCACGATGCCGGCCCAGCTGCCCAGCTTCTGTGCTTTGACCGTTAGTGTGCCCGCGCTGGACGGGCCGACCGCGGATACGTTCTGCATGCTAGGCCCTCCGGTAGGTGATCCGCGGATCGAGCAGCGGGTAGACGAGGTCCAGAATGAACGTCGCCAACCCGATCGAGAAGATGACTCCCAGGATGATGCCCTGGATCACAAAGTAGTCATTCTCGCGGATCGCGCGGTAGAGCATGGTGCCGATGCCCGGGTAGGCGAAGACGACCTCGACGAGCACCGAGCCCGAGAGGATGTGGCCGAGATGGAGGGCCAACGAGGTGGTCTGCGGTAGCAGCGCGTTTCGAACGGCGTAGCGCATGAACAGCGTCTTCTGCTTGAGGCCCTTCGCCTCGGCGAAGGTCATGTAGTCCTCGCCCTGGGTCGTGACCATCATCGCGCGCATGCCGAGGGCCCCCATACCGATGCCCGCCAGGATAATCGAGAGCGCCGGCAGAAGCGAATGGGTGAGGACGTCGGCCCAGAAAGACGGCTGCGACCAGTCGGGGATCGTGCCGCCGGTGTATCCGCCGAAAATCGGCAGCCATTTCGCCGAGAAGGCGAAGATCCACAGCAACAGCAGGCCAAGGATGTAATACGGGATGGCCGAGAACGTCAGTAATGGTGGTAACAGGACGTTCGTAATCGCCTTCGGCGCCTTCGGCCAGGCGATCACCGCTCCAAGCAGTGACCCGGCGGCGAACGACAGCAGAGTGGTTGTGAGCAGGAGGCCGATCGTCCACGGGAGCGCCTCGGCCATGATGTCGATTACCTTCTTCGGGTAGGCGCTAATCGAGTAATTGAACTCGAAGCGCGAGATGTCGGCGAAGTAGGTCACGTACTGTTGCGAAAGCGGCTTGTCGAGGCCGAACTTGGCCTCGTACTCCTTCGCCATCTCCTGCATGCCGCCCTGGAGGTAGCCGCCCGTGGCGGAGTTTTGCAGGAGTTTGTCTCGGACCGGGTTGACCGGCGAGAGGCGCGGCAGGAAGAAGTTGATCGTCGCTGCCGCCCAGAAGATGAACAGAAAGAGGAAGAAACGCTTGATTACGTAGTCGAAGCGCACGGATGCCTCCTAGTTCGAACGCACAAGCCTGCCTAGCACCGCCAGAAGGCCGAGTACCGACGCCAGCGATAAGTGCCGGCGGACGCAGGCGAGTGATTGTCGCCGAGCCGGACAGGGAGGCGTGGTTCCCGAAAAGGTCTCCTCGTGACGGCAGCTGGCCCCACCGTAGACGAAACGGAAGGAGTGGGGCCCCGCCCTGACGGGCAGGGCCCCCACCGAACCTACCGTAGCCGGGAGCAGCGGCAAAGCTACTGGGCGGGCTGCAGGTTCATCAGGATGAGCGGGAAGGTCAGGTGCCAGAACGCGCCGTTCAGGTACAGGTTGTCCTGGGTTGGCCAGTTCGTCCAGTAGGTGGTGTTGTACGGAATGCGGTGGTACCACTCCGTGATCTGGATATCTGGCAGACCCGGCAGCCAGAGCTCCATCATCTTGTGGAACTGATCCAGAAGCTTCTTCGTGTCTTCCATCGAGGTGGTGCCCATCTCGTCCACCAGCTTGTCGAACTCCTTGTTCGACCAGCCGGTGAAGTTGATGTTCACCTGCCCCTTCTCGTTAACCGGCTCAGACTTGTAGAGCCGCATCGTGAAGTAGGGGTCCCTGACGGAGCCGGCGTGCCCGTTGAGGCCAGTAGTGTACGTCATCGCGGCGAACTGCTCGTTGCGGTCCGGCGGCATCGCGTAAGAGGCGTTGAAGCCGGCCTGCTTCAGTAGCTCGGCGACGACCGGGCCGATATCGGCGAACGTGGTGTTGCCGAGGACCGGCATATCGATCGTCTTGCCGGCCGAGTCGGCCCAGAGGCCGGCCGAATTCTTCTTGTAGCCGGCCTTCTGCAACAGCTCGGCCGACTTCGCCAGGTTGAACTCGTTCGTGTCGTACTTGGCGAAGAGGTCGTTGATGCCGTCGTAGAAGGTCATCAGAGGCTTGTACTTCGGCATCGGCAGCTTCGACTTCGAGCCCGCGCCCTTGTAGCCGACCGAGATGACCTTGTCGCGGTCGATGGCGTACGAGATCGCCCAGCGGACATCGGGGTTGTCGAACGGCTTCTTGTTGATGTTGACCTGCAGCGCGGTCGGCCACCAGTCGGTGTAGCCGAACGGCTCGGTGCGGCCGGTGTGGGTGATGATCTTCGGGTTCTGGGCGATGACCTGCTTGATCGTCGTCGGCCGCAGGTCGAGCGAGCTGTCGATCTGGTTAGTGATAAAGGACTGCGCCATCTGCGTCTCGCCCGAGATCGGCATGTAGACGATCCGCTCGACCTTCGGCATCTCCTTGACGAGGCCGGCCTTTACCGCCCACCAGTCATCCCGGCGGTCGATGATCTTCTGATCCGCGGAGGCGAAGGCCAGCTTCCAGGGACCGGTCGTGATCGGGTATTACTTCGCCATGTCGTAGTTCTGGAACGACGTCCAGTCCTCCGACTGCGAAAAGACGTGCTTCGGAACGATGTACACGCCGATGTCGTACTTGTAGCTGAGGAAGTGGACGAACCGTGGCGCCGGCATCTTGAAGTCGAGCTGGACGGAGGAGTCGTCGATCTTCTTGACCGCGGCGACCTGCTCGGAGACGTCCTTGCCCCACTTGACCTTGGGGCCCTGCTTGAGCAGGCTCTCAAAAGTGAAGACAACGTCATCAGCGGTGAAGGGCTTGCCGTCTGACCAGTTGATGCCCTTGCGCAGCTTCAGCGTGACCGACTTCTGATCCGGCGTGTACTGGTAGCTCTCCATCAGCCAGGGATAGTACTTGTCGGCGAAGGCCGAGTAGTACTGCAGCGGCTCGAAGAAGAGGCCCGGGCCGTTCTGGTGGTTCGCGCCGATCGCGTAGGGGTTCCAGAGCTGGGCGTCCTTGTACTTGCCTTCGACGCCCGACCACATGAGCATGAGGGTGCGGTTGCGCGGCACTTCCCGGACCTTGCCAGCCGGCTGAGCGGCGGCCTGGGTCGGCGCGGCGGCGGCGGGTGCCTTCGTCGGCTCGGCGGCCTTCGGGGCCT
>JAEZIP010000015.1:0-30710 GCA_023436625.1 Methanobacteriota archaeon
GACAAGGCTGCGGGCAGCACGTTCACGATCACCGGCACGACCAACCTCGCTGTCGGCGACACGCTGAACATCGAGGTCACCTCCGCGGCGTTCCAGCCGACCTCCAAGAGCGAGGCCTCCGGCTTCGGCTCCGTTGCTGGCGTTACAACCGTCCAGCAGGGTGACGGCGTGAACACCTGGTCCTTCGAGGTTGACGGGTCCAGCTTCAAGCCCGACCAGTACATCGTCAACGTCGAGTCCATCGAGACCGACACGACCACGACCGCGACCTTCAACGTAGTCGAGGCAGTCCCGACAACTCAGGCTACCCCGACCACGACCGCGACCGGCGAGGTCACCCCGACCACCACCGCGACCACCGCGGCAACCCCGACCCAGTCCCCCGGATTCGGAGCACTCATTGCTCTTGCCGGCCTTGGTGCAGTTGCCTTCCTGGTCCTGCGTCGGGATTAAACCCTAACTAACCCTATTTTTTTATTCAAGCCGGTTTTAATGAGCGTTTTTGGATACGGGACGGGAAGCCGTATTCACATCCCGACCCGTGGAGATGAGCAGCACCGCTGGCCTGTCTCTGCCGCCAGCCGGCGGAAGGCGTCGCTTCGTATACGATGCGCCTGATCCGTCCGGGAAGTGGCGGGCTTAAGGCAGACACTACCTGCAGGCTCCGCCTGATCTGCCGTCCTTAAGTAGTACGAAACCTCAATTTCAGACAGGATAGGTTTACTCACATGAAACTGACAGTAAAACTGCTCGACATCGAAAACAGGGGGGTTCTCCTCCATAGCACCGACGCACAGAGCATGCGGGTCCGCGACGGCGACCGCGTCCAGATCGTCGACGAGGTGACGGGAAAGACCGCCCAGGCCCACGTCGACACCACCGGGTCGCTCATCGAGCCGGGCGTCATCGGCATCTACCGGCCGCTGAACGCCACGCTCGCCGTCGACGAGGGGGCTCCCGTCGAGGTCCGCGGCGCCGAGAGGCCGGCATCCCTCTCGCACATCAAGAAGAAGATGGACGGCGGCCGGTTTACCAAGGACGAGACCCTGGATATCGTCAGGGATATCGTCAGCGACACCCTTTCGCCCGGCGAGATCACCGCCTACGTCACCGCATCCTACATCAACGGCCTCGATATGGACGAGGTGGAATTCCTGACGAGAGCCACGGTCGAGACCGGGGAACGCCTCCACTTCACCCGGCACCCCGTCGTCGACAAGCACTCCATCGGGGGCGTGCCCGGGAACAAGATCACCCTCCTGATCGCACCGATCATCGCCGCGAGCGGTCTTTTGATCCCGAAGACCAGCTCCCGCGCCATCACCGGCGCCGGCGGGACTGCAGACCTCATGGAGGTTCTCGCGCCCGTCTCGTTCCCGGCGCTCGAGGTGCAGCAGATGACCCAGAAGGTCGGCGGCGTCATCGTCTGGGGCGGGGCCACGAACATCGCCCCCGCCGACGACAAAATCATCACCTACGAATACCCGCTCCGGATCGACGCCCGGGGCCAGATGATCGCGAGTGTCATGGCCAAGAAGTTCGCCGTCGGCGCCGACCTCGTGGTCATCGACATCCCGGTCGGCCGGAACACCAAGATTGCAACGGCCCAGGAGGGACGGAAACTCGCCCGGGAGTTCATCGAACTCGGCGAGCGGCTCGGCATACGGGTCGAGTGCGCGTTGAGCTACGGGGAGTCGCTCGTCGGCCACACCATCGGTCCGAACCTCGAGGTGCACGAGGCGCTCGCTGTCCTCGAGGGGGCGACCGAACCGAACTCCCTGATCCAGAAGAGTCTCTCGCTCGCCGGGATCGCGCTCGAGATGGCCGGGAAGGCCGCACAGGGGCAGGGGGCCCAGGTGGCCGCAGATATCCTCCGGAGCGGCAAGGCGCTCGAGAAGATGCGACAGATCATCGAGATCCAGGGTGGCGACCCGGGGGTGAAGGCCGAGGATATCGTCCCGGGAGAGTACCGGTTCGACGTGAGGGCGCCGCAGGACGGCTACGTCATCGAGTTGAACAACAGCGCCCTCGTCACGCTCGCCCGGCTCGCCGGCTCCCCCTACGACCACGGCGCGGGGCTCGAGATCCACGCAAAGAAGGGAGCACGGGTCAGGAAAGGCGACACCATCTTCACCATCTACGCGGACCGGGATTGGCGGCTTGAACGTGCGATCGAGGTCGGCCGGACGCTGATGCCGGTGGTCGTGGAGGGGATGGTCCTTGAGCGTGTTCCGCCGGAACGCTGGGTGTAAACCGAAGGACTCAAATTTTCGACCGCAGTACACTCCAGCATGAAGAAAAGTCGTCTCATCATAGCCCTTCTCATCTCCTGCGTCCTCCTCTGCTGCACGGCGCAGGCGATCACCCTGCGCATCAGCGTGAGCGACGAGAAGACCGATGACGCGCTTGCCGGTGCCTCTCTATACGTCGACGGCGACTACGTGGGAAGCACCGCATCGGACGGTACCTACTCCTACGTCCATTCCGGGGAAAAGGACCTGTACCTGAAGGTTGTCAAAACGGGCTACCGCAACTGGGTGAATTACGTCGATTACGACGCGACCCGCGTCCAGATCGATATGCTCCGGGAGGACAAGACCCTCACGTTCGAGCTCTACGATGCGGGGACTCTGCAGCCGATCGTCGGTGCCGTGGTGCGGGTCGAGGGTGAAGATTACTCCGACTCGGAGGTCACCGGCAGCGGCGGGAGCGCGAACTTCCCGGTGAAGGCGGGTGAACTATACAACGTCGAGATTCGCGCATCGGGTTACTACGACCTCTCAAAGACCGTGCAGATGGAAAACAGCGCCAAAGTCGTCCAGTACTGGCTCTTTTCCAACAACCTCGTGGCGATTCAGGTCCGGGACGGTGAGACTTCCACGCCCCTCGGAGGCGCGGAGGTTTATATCGACAACGCGCGCGCAGGGATGACCGACGCCGACGGCAGACTGCCGCTTCATCTGGAGCGGGCGAAGAGATATTCGTTCAGGGTCACGGCGCCCGACTACCAGCCTTACCAGGAAAGCCGCTATCTCGAGGTGGACGATGTTCTCCTTTCGGTGGACCTCTCGAAGTCGGCATACCCTGTATCGGTAACCGTCTTCAACGAGGCGACAAAACCGGTCGAGGGGGCAGAGGTCTACCTCAACGGGACGCTGCAGGGCAAGACCAGCCAGTACGGCAGGTTCACGCTCTCCGATGTCCATGCAGGCACCTACCTGATTGCGGTGAAGGCATCCGGGTACGAGGACTGGAGCGTGACGCGCCAGATCTCCGGACAGGGGGAGGATATCATCGCCGAACTCGGTTATGACCGGGCGAGCGTGACCATCCGCGCGGAAGATTCCGACCGGAAAGCGGTGGCCGAAGCGGTCATTGTTATCGACGGTCAGGTTATCGGGGTGACCGACAGCCTGGGATGCCTCAATACGGCGCTCGTTACGAACAAGGCGTATGCCGTCACCGCCGCTCGTGACGGCTACCGGAACATCTCGATCAATGCCGAGATCCCGCTCGGCACGACCGAGTTCACCGTCCCGCTCGTCATGGAGCGGGACTTCGGCATCTGGGTGCTCGTGGCCGGCGTCGGGGTTGTTGCCGTGGTCCTGCTCGGGGCGGTCGCGGTCGTGCGGCACAGGCGAGCCGGGCGGAATCAGGGCAAGTCACGCGGTCGGGACAGCCTGTAGGGCCTCCCGGGATCGTTTTTTTAGAACTTTTTGGAATCCTGGTCCGGGATGTTACGCTGTTTCCGGAGTCGGGCGGTGGGACTCAACCCGGGGAGAAGAGATATTTTTCAGATAGAGGTCATGGAATCTCTTTCTTCCGTCCGAGTATCTTCTCTGTCGAAAATCTGTTCATTTTGCGTGGATATGATTGTTCAATCAGAAAACGGACCCCTCAGATTTGCCCCCCTCCCTGGCAACATTTATATATTATGATGTGTCAGGATGACATACGGTGGAATATGAATAGCTGGACATATGCGTGCCTGGCCGTCGGGCTGCTTCTGCTGGGGGTCCCGGCAGGTGCGCTGGTACCGGATAAAATCATAATGAACGAGACTTCATGGGTGACAGCGGGAAGTGGGGAGACCGCGACCGTCATGGCATGGGTACTGAATGTTACCCCTGATGGCGATGCCCTGATCCCGGGGGTTGCCGTCGATTTTGCAGTGGACAGCACATACGGGAGTATCTCCCCCGCGAGCGTGGTTACGAACAGTGAAGGAAAGGCGACGACATTCTTCACCCCCGGGACGCGCAGCGGGACCGCGATAATCACGGCGACGGTGTCGTACGAGGGGCTGGATGAGCCCCTGACCGGAAGCGTCGACCAGCAGATCGATCACGCGGCAGCGAACAAGATTGCCAATCTCTGCTACGAGCCGGAGGTGACCGCCGGGGAGACGACGGAGATCGTCGTCCTGGTGGTGGACAAATACGGGAACGTGGTGGATAACAGGAACGTAACTGAGAATGTGAACTTCATGGTGGGCTCCCCCACAGGAGGCGCGGCGTTCATTGACGGTACGGATGAGATCTCGGTGCCAGTGGACGCTGATGGGAATGCCGTCGCAACGCTCCGGGTCGATACGGCGGCGGGGGAGAATCTTGTCTGGATCCAGCCGCCTGCGCCGATTGGATTCTCCGGGAGCCGCAGTATCTCCATCACTGGCGTGGGGGGACTGCCGGCCGGTATCAAGCTAGCGGTCGATCCCTCCGGTGCCTCGGTCCCGGCCGACGGGGATAAGGTAATTGAGCTCACCTACACCCTGCTCGATAGGCATGGGAACCGCGCCCCCGGTCAGGGTCTCTGGGTGAACGCTTCGATACAGCGGGGGGACCGGCCGGCAGAGCGGCAGGATGTTCTCCTGTACTCCAACCGCTACGGTCAGGTGGCGATCACCTTCGGGCCCGAGGACTCCGTCGGTATCGCGACCCTCACCGCGACGGCCACGGCGAACACGAGCGTGAGCGTATCGCAGACGGTGGTGTTCACCAGCACCGACCCGGTGAACATGCTCCTCACCGCAAGCCCGCAGTCGATGCCGAGTCGTGATATCAATGACGAGTCCGTCTCGCAGATCCGGGCCAAGGTGATGGATATCAAAGGAAACCCGGTCGAGGGTCAGAACGTGACGTTCACCCTGGACACCGATTCGATCAATAATGGCAACTACACCCCGACCGGGGAGCCGTACCTTGACTTTGAGGGACGGAGCGAGGTCACAGCCGTAACTGATGATGACGGGTATGCCACAGTTAGATTCTATCCGGGTATGTTTGCGGGCCTGAAGGAAGATGGCTGGAGCGCCACCGCGAAGGGCACCGCGACCGTCAGGGCGACGTGGGGCAGCGTCAGCCGGGATATAACTCTGGCCTGGATGAACTACCCCTACCTCTCGGTGGAGACGGAAGTATCTCCCGAAACGGTCGCGGTGAACGATACGGTCGATGTCACCATACGGCTGAAGGGCGACGGCTATAAATTAGAACCGGATCCGATCGATGCGGTATTAGTTATCGACCGGTCGCTAAGTATGATGTATGATATCGCCAGCGATAGCGGTGACGACGACGAAAGGATGGAGGCGGCAAAGGATGCAGCGACGATGTTTGTCGGTCAGATGAACTCTACTCGGGATCGTGTTGGCCTTGTCTCGTTTGCCAAGACGACAACGGTGGAGGGTCTGACTAACTCATTTAATGAGGTAAACGGAAGCCTGAACGCTCTCAACCCGGAGGAGACCGCCACAAATATACGGCTGGGGATCTATAAGGCGATACTCTTGCAGCAAAATCCAGAACGGCCCAATGCCATCAAAGCCGTAGTCGTCATGACCGATGGTAACTGGAACAACGATGGTAGCCCGATCGGGCGCGGAACAGGGTATCCTGAGAACGCATCATGGGTCTACACATTCCCATACGATAATTCGAGAAACTCTGAGAACTACCGATATTACGATGGGCTTGGCGGAACACTTCTGAATAGGATAAATCCTAATTATAAATACTGCATCGACGGCGAAACCACCAGCCAGAACATGTCTGTATTTGCTAGCGAAAATGGCGTGAAACTCTATACCATCACGTTCGCTTCTAATCTCAAAAACTGGGTCAACACGTCAATGCACATACTCGCGACCTCGACCGGCGGGTTCTATGAGCATGCTCCTACTGATGCGAAACTCAAGGATATTTACAAGCGTATTGCCGGCGAACTCAAGACCGAGGCCGGCGTCGACACCGAAATGGACATCTCCTTTGAGAACGTCAATGTGACAGGTGTAGACCTCCCCGGAGCGGATGTCTTCGATTATGTTTACGACTATGGGAATTCCACCTATATCTGTAACCAGACCGGAGTCAAGGAAACCATCAACCAGACCTCCCAGTGGAATAGCGGTCAGAAGCTCCACTTCGACATCGGCACCATTCGCCTCAATCAGGTCTGGGAGACGACCTTCCGCCTGAAAGTGCTCACCGACGGCAACATCAACGTCTTCGGCCCCGGCTCGACCATCACATTTAACGGCGGCGCCAATAATCTGACCCTTCCCGATACCTTCATCACGGCCATCCCCGACCTGAACAACACGGGGATCACGTCCTGCTGGCTTGAGGTGAACCTTACTGACCCAACCCCCCTCGCCGGGCAGGATGCGTTCACCGACACCGTCCCGCTGACCTGGACCGTCACCTACAACGGCACCCGGGATATCGATGAGGCCCTTGCCTACTCGAACGACAACGGACGGTCGTGGACCGTCTTCTGGGCGGAGACGGTGGACCGCTCGACGACGGAGGACGAGACCCTGATGGATGTCAAGAACCTGCCTGCCGGTGAGTACATCATCAGGCTGGTCGCATCGGCCCTCGATGCCCCCGAGGCTGTGGATACGACAGATGCCCCTATTTATATCGGGGACGTATTGCGTACCTACATCAAGATCGAGTGAACATCTCCCCTCTTTTTTGCGTCCGACACGTCACTCATCCCGGCCCGCCCGCAGAAAACCGGCCTCCCTTCTGCTCTTCCCGGGACGAACTGGTTAGCAGCCGTCCAGGGACCATCCTTGCTGCACCGGGTGAACCGCGGCCGTGCGTTTCCCGTGCGACGCTGCGGGCAGGCCCTGCCGGTATCTCCCGGCTTTGACCCGTCTGCAACCACCCCCCCGTGAGCCCGGGAACGGTTCTTTCCCCGCGGGGAAACGAATACCTACGTATGCCAGACCCTGCTGCAAGGTTTATTCGGAATTAATGTTCTGGGTTCAAACAATTTTTACAAATAGCTAATATTTGTTGATTAAATCATTTAATTCATCTACAGATCTATTTTTCCCAACGAGATATGTTTATATATATGTTCAATCAAATGTCCCTCTCGATGCGTATGAAGGGATGGATGTGTGCATACATAGTCATTGCCGGGCTGCTCCTTCTTGTAGCCCCGGCCTGTGCCCTGGTACCCGATAAGGTCGAGGTCGGCACGAGCAGCGAGTGGCTGACGGCGGGGAGCAGCGAGACCGCGATCATCACTGTGCAGGTCTCAGACAGCACGACAGGCGACACCCAGTTCGGGGGGGCCGCCGTTGAGTTCGCGGTGGACAGTGCCTTTGGGAGCATCACGCCCGCCGTCTCCACGACCGGCAGCACCGGCATGGCGACGGCGGTCTTCACCCCGAAGACCACCAGTGGGACCGCACCGATCACGGCGAGAGTATCGTACGAGGGGCTGGATGAGCCCCTGACCGGAAGCGTCGACCAGCAGATCGACCACGCGGCCCCGTCTGCGATCGCCAATATCTGCTACGAACCGGAGGTGACCGCCGGGGGAACGACGGAGATTGTCGTCCGGATGGTGGACCGGTACGGCAACCCGGTGGACAGCAGGCGGGAGGCCGAGACCGTGCACTACATGGTGGGCTCGCCAGCCGGGTTTGTGGATGGCGAGTCCTTCACGGATGATATCCTGGTGCCGGTGGATGCTTCCGGGAATGCCGTCGCAACGCTCCGCGCCGATACGCAGGCAGGAGAGAACCTTGTCTGGATCCAGCCGCCGGTGCCGCTCAAGAGCGATTATATCTCGATCTTCGGTGTAGCGGGACTGCCGTTCAGTATCATACCGGTGATTGCTCCGGCCAGCGGTTCGGTCCCGGCCGATGGGGGGGCGAAGGTTTCGTTCACCTACACCCTGTATGATGAGAACGGGAACCCCTCCGGCGGGCAGGGCCTCTGGGTGAACGCCTCGGTGAAGCGGGTGGGCCAGCCTGATAAGTGGGAGAGCCGCCTCCTCAACTCCAACTCACGGGGGGAGGTGATGATCACCTACGGGCCTGAAGACTCCGTCGGCGCCGCGATCATCACCGCAACGGCAGCCGCGAGCCCGAGCGTGACCAACACGACTCAGATAGAGTTCACCAGCACCGACCCGGTGAACATGCTCCTCACGGCAAACCCGCAGTCGATGCCGAGCCGGGATGTCAGGGAGGATTTCGTCTCGCAGCTCCGGGCCAAGGTGATGGATGAGAATGGGAACCCGGTCGGGGGCCAGACGGTGACGTTCGAGATCGTATCGAGCAGTTTTGCACCCTACAACCAGACCGTCGCTCCGGCACTGGAGAAGCCGTCCGCCATCACCAACGCCGACGGGTATGCCATCGTCGGGTTCTACCCGGGTGCGTTCACGTTCGACGAGGGTGCGTCGGGCTGGAGCGAGACCGCGACCGGCACGGCGACCGTCCAGGCCACGTGGAACGGCACCAACCGGGATATCGAGCTGACCTGGAAGAACTACCCCTACCTCTCGGTGGAGACGGCGGTTTCCCCTGAGACGGTCGCCGTCAACGGCACGGTCAATGTCACGATCCGTCTCCGGGGCGACGGCTGGGCGCTCCAGCCGGACCCGATCGATGTGGTGCTCTGCACGGACCGCTCGGGGAGTATGCTCAAGGACTACCCTGACCGCATGGTCCGGGCAATGGAAGCCTCAGAACTCTTCAATACTCAGATGAACTATCCACGCGACCATCTGGGGCTCGTCTCCTTCGGCAAAAACGGACAAACCGATCTTATGGGTTACGGCTACCATGAATGGCTAGGTAAGGACTACACCGATGACGATGATGCCACTTATCGTTGCACCAATTATCCCTCTGATCGTAAGGACTATGCTAACTATGCCACTGTTGACCTCCCGATGAGCAGTAATCCCTCAACAATTAACACGACCATTAAAGAGATGGTTCCTGATTGGGGAACCCCGATGCGATCCGGTATCTACAAGGCGATCAATGAGTTGAAAGTTAATGGCCGTGCCGACGCCGTGAAAGCCGTCATCGTTCTTTCGGATGGGGATTACAACCACTATGGCGATCCCCTCGCGCGGGGAGAATCAAAAGGATCCTGGGCTCCATCGGAATTTGGGGATCTTACGGCGAATTACCTCCCCTTTGACGGGCTTGGTGTAGGACGAATGAGCAACCAGAACATGTCGGTCTTTGCGGTGAGCAATGACATTCACATTTACTCCATCGCATTTGCAAGGGACATCACCGACGGGGGTAAACGAACTCTCAGGATTCTGGCGGAGTCTACCGGCGGGAAATACTATTATGCAGACAGCGGTGACGACCTTGCCGGGATCTATTCCGATATCGCGGGCGAACTCAAGACCGAGGCCGGCGTCGACACCGAACTGGACGTCGTCTTTGAGAATGTAGAGGTGAACGAGGCGTTTGAGTTAGGGGCCGACGTCTTCGACTACGTCCACATGGACGGGATCTCGACCACCATCGAGAGTTGGGTCGACAACGAGACGGGACACTATGTGATCACTCCTAAAAACACCGCCGATCAGACCGCCGATTGGAACGACGACCACACCCTCCACTTCGACATCGGCACCGTGCGCCTCGGCCAGACCTGGGAGACGACCTTCTGCCTCAAGGTAATGATGGAAGGGAACATCAACATCTTCGGCCCCGGTTCGACGATCACGTTCAACAACGGTACCGACTCGCTGACCCTCCCCGACACCTTCATCACGGCCTACCCCCTGAACAACACCGGGATGGACTTTTGGGGGCTCAACATCAGCAACCTCCGCTTCACCGGCGAAGAGCCGGTCGATGAGTTCCTCCCGGTCGCCTGGGACCTCAACTACACCGGTCTGTACGGCGTGACGGAGGAGGTCTTCTACTCCAACGACAACAAGTACACCTGGGTGAAATTCGACACGCTCAGCGCTACAAACGAGACGACGGGTGGCGCATCCACGCTGGACGTACGGGGCCTCCCGGCCGGCGACTACATCATCAGGGTCCGTGGCTATGCACCGGATACCGAGGATGCCTCGGACGAGTTGACCCAGGAAGTAGTGGTTGGGGCGAACGGAAGCGCATACATACGGCTCCAGTAAAATTCCGGCACCCCTTTTTTTTTATCAGGAGGTTTTTTCCTCCCCGATCCGGGCCGGAGAGCACGGTAAGGTGTCTATCCGGCTCGCGTAACAATTTTTGGATGCGCACCTCGCGCACCCGGGAACAATAACGGACCCAGCGGGAATTGAACCCGCGTCCTTGGGTTCGAAGCCCAAAAGGATGTCCTCTACCCCATGGGTCCCCTCATGGGTTTCTATCATAAGTTATTAAGCGTTTTTGTGCCAGTACAGTATACAATGATCATCTCGTCCAGCGAAATCGTTCGCCGGCTCCAGGACGGCGATCTCGTCATCGAGCCATACCATAGTGCATCCCAGCAGCCCGCGTCCTACGACCTCCGGGTGGCCGAAGAGATCGTGCTCCCGCGCGGCGCATGCACCCTCGTTCCCTCGATCGAGTGGGTGGAACTCCCTAAGGATCTCGCGGCAACCCTCCGGTGCCGCTCCTCGCTCGCCCGTCGCGGCGTCCTCCTCGGCGGCGGCTTCGTAGACCCGGGGTTCCGCGGCCAGCTGACGCTCTGCCTGACGAACACCGGTGCGGAGGAGATCCGCCTGGCAAAAGGCGACCGGATCGTGCAGATGATCCTGCAGGAAGTGCGGAACGGCGACCGGCTCTACCAGGGCAGGTATCAGGACAGCGAAGGTGCGGTGCAGACACGATGAGCCCGTCGATACGTTCGGAACGGAAATACCTTGAGATCCTGCGGATCCTCGCGGAGTCGCACGAACCCCTGGGCGCGAAGAGGTTAAGCGAGAAGATGGCCGAACGGGGATTCGTCCTGAGCGATCGTGCCGTCCAGTACTACCTCCAGTATCTCGACGAGATGGGGTTTACGGAGAAGGTCGGAAACCGGGGCCGTATCCTCACCGAGGCGGGGATCGCCGAGAGCGAGAGCGCGCTCGTCGACGAACGGATCGGGTTCATCATATCGAGGCTCGAGCAACTCGCCTTCCGGAGCACCTTCGACCCGGCGACCGGAACGGGAAGCGTCGCCTACAACCTCTCCTTCGTGCGGGAGGAAGACCTCCAGGCCGTCACGGCAGCCTTCGACGAGGTGGCAACAGCAGGCTACGGGTTCCTGAACACCTACCGGATCGTCGATTCCGACCCCCGCATACCCGACGGCCATGTCGGGATCATGACGGCCTGCAGCGTTACCCTGGACGGCGTCCTCCAGAAGATGGGTATCCCGGCGAGACTCGAGTATGCCGGCAGGATCGCCGTCGATGAGAACGGCTCCGCCGGGTTCCTCGATCTCATCGGCTACCGGGGGACATCGGTCGATCCGCTCCACCTCTTCATATCCGCCGGACTCACCTCGATCAGCCGGCTGGTGACGACCCGGGCCGGTGTAGGGCTTGCAAACGTCCGTGCGGTGCCTGCGGCCGCGCGGGGCCGGGTGGAGGAGGTCGCCGGCCTGATGACGGAGTGGGGTTTCATCTTCCCCGCCGGAGGAGGCCTCGGAGAGTTCAATCTCCCCAAACACCCCTATCGGCTCTCCGTCGTCGCGTTTTCCGGCATGAACATGGTGGGGAACGCCATTGAGAAAGGCTATGTTATCAAGACCGATATCGGTGCCGGGACCATACCGTTCGAACGAATAGCGGACGCTACCGGATCCAGGTGATCCCGTCGTCCGGGTCGTCGTCCGGTTTCTTCTCCCCGTCTTTGCTCTTCTGTCGAGCAGCCGCGTCAATCACCTCAAGTCTCCCGCGCGAGGGATCGACCTCCTTCGGACGGGGACCGGGCCGGCCGAACCCCCGACCGGTCTGGTCCATCTGGGTATCTCTCGGTGTGGGGGCCGTCCCGCGCATGCGCAGGCCGAACTCCTCGAAAAGGCCGTCCTTCGGCCGCTGCATCCCGCGGTCGAGCGCGACCTTATCGCCGGTGAACACCCCGTCCTTCGGCCGCTGCGTCCCGCTGTCCAGCATCACCGTATCGCCGGCGAGCGACCCGTCCTTCGGGC
The DNA here is from genome assembly GCA_023436625.1 of Methanobacteriota archaeon. Lineage (GTDB taxonomy): Archaea > Halobacteriota > Methanomicrobia > Methanomicrobiales > Methanoculleaceae > Methanoculleus. The sequence continues at coordinate 12,411 of JAEZIP010000015.1, forward strand.
GCTGCACCGGTTTTAAGGATGCGGAGTATGTTATGGCATCGTCTTTCGGGGCGGCCTTATCGATGCTGATCCCCTTCAGGCCGAAGGTGGAGTTCTTCGGCGCAGGCACAGATGAGGTGACCGAGGCGGATCCGGTGAGATCAATCTCCCTCCCGCCCTGTTTCGGGGGGAGAATGACGGCGCCGTCGTCCTGTTGCTTCCCGGCTCTCGGGAGCATATCGATGGTATCGTCCCTGCGCTTCGGGCCGCTCCCGCCGCTGCCCGGGAGCATGATCATCTCATCCTTCTCTGGTGTAGACGGTTCCGTCATGTATCCACTCTCCTCCAGAAATGCCGATTCGATGGGAGAAGCAAAGCCCGGGGCATCGTCTTCCTCCGGCACCCCGGCGCCGGCACCCGATACCCCGGCCGCTTCCTCATCGTGCAGCCGCGCCTCCTCTTCGGCCCTCAGTCGTTCTTCCTCGCATTCAAGCCGGTATTCCGTCCGGATATCCCGGAGTTCCTCGACGCGGGGGACGTTGGAGAGTCCCGAGAGCACGATGATGATCCCGACAAACGATGTGTTCTTCACCGGGTAATCGCCGGACCGCATCTCGAGCCCGGCAATGCTCCGGTCGATCCACTTCCGGACGGTCTGAAACCCCTTCATCGAGAGTTCGGCCGAAGGCCCGGCGATCAGCACCAGTGCCTTGTCGGCGCTCGTGAGGTCGCAGGGAACCGATACCTCTTCATAAACAGCCTTTTTGGCGAGCGAAATGATCCGGGCGGCCTTCTCCTGCGATCCCTCAATGAAGTACTTCAGCGACTGCCGCCGGTGAAGGAAGTTCAGCCATCCGGTCGGCAGGCGTTCGGCGGCGTAGCCGACCGCTACGAAACCGTTTCCTTTCAGGGTGTTGAGGACCTCTCCGGCATCCAGGACGATCTCGGCGACGTCGAGTCCGTATTCGTTGAACTCTCCGGCACGAAGGAGGAGGCCGATCTGCCGGGCAATCCGCTCGTTGAGCATGTTATACTGTGATCGTGGGTCGGATGCCCCGGGGGTCTGGCGCAGCTGGGCCATAACCCCGGTGTTCTCCGTCTCGGCCGCAGCTATGGCTGCCCGGATCTTCTGTGACCAGGTCTCGTTGTCGAAGAGAATGACGGCATCGACGAGCCCCTGGAGCACGTCGAGGTCGTCGGCGGCCTTGGCCGAGACCCGTTTCCCCTCCTCCAGGCACGGCAGTATGGCGAGAGCGAAGATCGGCTCCACGTAGGACTTCCGGATCTCTTCGATGATGAGCGGCGCAATATCGATGACGCTGCCCCCGAGCCCGCAGCAGAGAAGGATGGCGTCGATCTCCATCGTATCCATACTCTGGAGCCGGGTCATCACCTCCTCGATGTCGATCACGTCCGTGACCTCGGCGTGATCCGCGATATCGACACGCGGGAAGAAGATCCTGGCCGGGTCAGGCAGGTAGCGGAGTTGCAGCAGGGAGTTCGGGTCGATGTCGATTGCTACCGCACTCATGCAGCAGATCCTGCTTCGCCGGTCGTGGTCGTAGAGGTTATCCACAATTCTTGACCCGGCGCCACCTAACCCGATCGTCAGCACTCGCATAACGTTGTACTCCCTGCCTGGTACCTTCGCATGCCCGGAGCGGCCTGTGCCGCGAAAAAGGCATGCAGATCACCCCAAACTACTGATGAATATGTGGGCGGACGGACATATATATTTCTGTACGTCACAGGGAGGGCGAAAGCATACCCGTTCGCAAAAAGCCTTTACTTAAACATTCCGGTTTATCCCTGCCACGCTGGAGCCCCCTGCAGGTTAAGGGGAAATACTCACCAAATGTCCTTGAGAACCCGTTACGCCTCTCCTTTTGGCACTACCTGTGCGGTACGTGTCGATTGGCGAGCACAAAATGATAATATATATAACTCTCTGCACGTAACTACTCAATGAGGTGCATAGCCTTGACTACATATGGAATTGAATTTGTGCCCGGAGCAATCAATGTCAAGCAGGTGGTGAACTACACCAAGCTCGCAGAGTCGAAGGATATCGACTTCGCTTGGATCACCAACCACTACAACAACCGTCATGCATACCCGACCCTCGCCATGATCGCGGCAAACACCGACTCGATCAAGATGGGGCCCGGTATCATGAACACGTTCACCGACACCCCGGCAGCCATCGCATCCTTCATGGCTACCTTAAACGAGATCTCCGATGGACGTGCCGTCCTCGGTATCGGACCCGGCGACCTCTCGACCCTCCCGAAACTTGCCATCGACCCTGTAAAGCCTGTCGGCCACCTGAAAGAGGGTGTCGAGCAGATCCGGAAACTCCTCGCCGGTGAAGAGGTCAAGAAGACCGGCAACATGGAGTTCTTCGACTACGACGGCGCCAAGCTGACCGGTGTCACCCTGCCCGGCAAGAAGGGCATCCCGGTCTACATCGGTGCCCAGGGGCCCAAGGTGCTCGAGCTCGCCGGCGAGATCGGTGACGGTGCCCTGATCAACGCCTCGAACCCCAAGGACTTCGATATCGCCATCCCGATCATCAAGGGAGCCATGGAGAAGGTCGGCAAGAAGACCTTCGACGTCGGCGCCTACACCGCCATGTCCATCGACATGAACGAGAAGAAGGCCCGGAACGCCGCAAAGATCGTTGCCGCGTTCATCGCCGCCGGCTCCCCGCCCGCGCTCCTTCAGCGCCACAACCTCAACCTCGACAACGTTGCGAAGATCAAGGAAGCGCTCGGCCGCTTCGACTTCAAGACCGTCGGCGGACTCGTCGGCGACGCGGAGATCGACGCCTTCACCATCGCCGGAACCCCCGACATGGTCAAGCAGAAGTGCGAAGACCTCGCAAAGTCCGGAGTTACCCAGATCATCTTCGGCTCGCCGCTCGGCCCCGACATGACCAACTCCATCCGCCTGCTCGGCAAGTACATTGTCTGAGGCGGATTAACACCCATCATCTTTTTCCTGGTTACAACTGCACCGCCGGATAGCTCATGCGGTCCGGACCCCCCGGGTGTTCCCGGTACTTCTGAGCGTTTTTGCATCCCGTCCTGGCTTTTGATCAGCGCCACCCGGCAATCCTGACAGGGTTTTATACGGTCGGCACTCCAACCGGAGTATGAAGGGCATGTTTACCATTCGTGAGATCCGAACCGGACGGGGGGTTCTCCAGTACCGCCGGGAGTCGCTCACCGGCATCCGGTGCCGGATCAGTCCCGTCCGGGTTGAGAGGCAGATCGACGCCGCCCCTGCCATGCCGGACTCGCGCAACGGCTGCCCTTTCTGCCCCGATGCCATAGACGTCTCCACCCCGACGTTCGAGGACGGCAGCCGTCTCCGGTCCGGTGAGAGCGTGACGTTCCCCAACCTCTATCCGTTCGCCGAGCGTCACGTGGTTACGGTGATCACGCCCGATCACGCGGCCGGCAGGTTTGAGAAGAGGTGCCTCGCCGACGCGATATCCGGCACGGCAGAAGCCCTGGCCCGGGCTCCGGGATACGCGAGCATCAACTGGAATTACCTCCCGTCGGCCGGCGCGAGCATCGTCCACCCTCACCTGCAGGGCATCGCCGACCCCGAGTCCACCCGCCTCGCGGACCTCTATCTCTCCGCCGGCCGCCGTTACCTCGCCGACCATGGTCGTCTCTACTGGGAAGACCTGGTGGAGGCCGAGCGCTGCTCTGAGAGGCTTCTCTTCGAGGACGAGATCTTCTGGTCGGCAAATCCCGTTCCCCTCGGTGAACGGGAGGTGCGGGGAATTCTTCCTGTGTCGACGCTTGCCGAGTTCGGGCCGTACATAGAACCGCTGGCCGACGGGATCCTCCGGATCATCGATTTCTACCGGTCCCTCGGCACCCATGCCTTCAACGCCTCGATCTTCTTTGACGCCCCCGGGAAAGGGGGACGGGGCCACCGTGCCTTCTGTTCCATCATCGCACGGTTAAACCCGAACAGCCTCTCCATGTGCGACTCGGCGTTCATGGAGCGGCTGCACCTGGAGCCGGTCGTCCTGACGCTTCCCGAGGCCCTGGGCGCCCTCTTCCGGGAGAAAAGTTAATTTCGAGCCGCCATTAACTCTCCCCTATGATGGACCCGCACGGATTTCTGGTCGGCGGAGAATGGCGAACGAGCACCGGGATCCTGGAGGTTCGTTTCCCCTACACCGGGGAGACCGTCGGCCGGGTCTGCCTTGCCGGGAGCAAGGACGTCGAGGACGCCCTCCGTTCTGCGGAGAGCGGTTTCTCCCTTACCCGGCGCCTTCCCGCTCACCGCCGCTCGGAGATCCTCTATGCCCTTGCCGGTCTCATCCGGGAACGGTCTGAAGAACTTGTCGGGACGATCGTCCTCGAAGCGGGAAAGACCCGTGCTCTCGCAGAAAACGAGGTTTTGCGCGCGAAAGCGACGGTCGAAGTCTCCGCCGAGGAGGCGCGCAGGATCGACGGCACTATCCTCCCCCTCGACTGGAACGCGGCCGGCGAGGGGCGGGTCGGCTGCCTCCGCCGGTTCCCGCTCGGCCCGGTGCTCGCGATCACGCCGTTCAATTTTCCGCTCAACCTCGCCTGCCACAAACTGGGGCCGGCCATCGCCGCCGGGGACTCCGTCATCCTCAAACCCGCGTCGGCAACCCCGATCTCCGCGCTGATGCTCGGCAAGATGGCGCTCGACGCCGGATTCCCTGCCGAAGCGATCAGTGTCGTCCCCTGCCGTCCCGACCTCGCCGAGCGGATGGTGCGGGACGACCGGATCGCGTGCGTGAGTTTCACCGGAAGCCCGGCCGTCGGGTGGCACCTCCGGGAGATTGCCGGTCGTAAGAGGGTCGGGCTGGAACTCGGCGGCAACGCGGCCGTGATCGTCCACTCTGACGGCGATATCCCCTTCGCGGTCGGCCGTATCGTTGCCGGCGGATTCTCGAACGCCGGCCAGACCTGCATCTCGGTGCAGCGTGTCTATCTTCACCGGCCGATCTATGATGAGGCGCTCGCGCTGCTCGTCGACCGGGTCCGTGCCCTTACCGTCGGCGACCCGCGCGAGCCCGGCACCGACGTGGGGCCGATGATATCGGAGTCTGCCGCTCGCGCGGCGTTTGCGAAGGTGCAGGAAGCGGTGGAGGGGGGCGCCGGGGTGCTCACCGGGGGAACCCGTGACGGTCCGCTCATTATACCGACGGTCCTTCTCGACACGACGGCGGAGATGAGGGTGAACCGGACCGAGGTCTTCGCCCCGGTGGTGACGGTCACCCCCTACGATACCTTCGAGGAAGCGATCGCACTTGCGAACGACTCCGAATACGGACTGCAGGCGGGCATCTTCACCCACGATGCCCGGAGGATCGCACAGGCGTTCGCCGATCTCCGTGTCGGCGGCCTTGTGGTCAACGATGTTTCAACGTTCCGGATGGACCATGCCCCGTACGGCGGGGTCAGGGGGTCGGGCATCGGGCGCGAAGGGCCGAAGTATGCGATCGAGGAGATGACGGAAGAGCGGATGATGGTCTTTTTGCCGTAGAATGGCGCGATCGGTCGATGAGACGGCAGGTTCTGGGCGGATGGATTCTTACACGAATAACGACTTCCCCGAAGGGTGCGACGGTTCATAGAACCGGAGCTTGAGATACCCAGAGGGTTTCGAGGAAGGAGTTTGAGCACCGCCAGATGCGAGTTACGATGGATGGAGCATCTAGAGTTTGAGAATGCCGAAGTTCTCCAACTGTCTCTCATTTATTGTATCTGCCAATTTTCTGCAGTCACACTGGCACGGATTTCGAGGTGATATCGCCATGGGGGGTGGGGACAGGGGAGGGGGGCGACCCCCCTTCGCACCTATCGGTGCTCAAGCTCGCTTCGCTCGCACTCCCCGTCAGCCCCTCCCCCAAATGGCGATAGCCACCACGGTCCACTGCACGGGGATACTCCCTCGCTCTGGTCACTCGGTTTACCGCACCTCGTATCTCTTGTGCTCGAACTCCGGACAGCCACATGCCTCTCAATTACGATCTTCAGAGCCTAGTGCGGAGATGGCTCCTGGAAACCCGGATCTCGCCCCGTCGTCAACGGAGATGCCATACCCTCTAACAGGTGAGACACTCTACAGACTCGAAAAAAGAAGTGGTGTTGGTTTTACTCGGGCTTGCTGATGAGTGTCGTCTTCGAGACGATCTCGCCGGTCTTCTTGTGCGGCTTCCGGATAACGGCGTCCATGCCCTTGTCGAGGGTGCGGGCCTCCTCGCAGAGGAACATCGCCTGGCGCATCATCTCGTGGGCACTCGCGACGATCGGGATGTATTTCTCCCACTCCTTCGTCATGAAGCAGCCCTTGACGTTGACGCCTGCAACCGCCTGTGCGATCTCGTAGGCAGCACGGGCCTTCGCGAGCGCGTAGGGGTTGGTGAACTCGCCTTCGACAGCCTTGTCGGAGGTCATGACGACTTTCGGCAGCGCGAGGTCCGCGCCCTTCTTGCCTGCCTTCACCTGGTCGATCACCTTGTCGAGTTCCATCTGCATCTTGCGGAACGCGCCGGTGAGGGCGAGCACCTTGACGAGGTTCCCGTTGTAGTCCGCCATCTCGATGGGGTCGAGGAACTCACGGCGGGCGCCGATCATGGCGTCGGCCTTCATGATGATGTAGCCGAAGTTGCTCGCCTTGAGCGCTTCGAACTGCTCCTTCTTGGTAGTGACATCGTCGGTGATGACGACGCAGGGGATTCCGGCCTTTGCGAGGTCCTCGCGGGCCTGGGTGGGTCCGGGGAGGACGCCGTTCGGTGAGACGACGATGCAGAAGTCCGGGCCCCATGCCTTCATATTGCTGACAACACGGTCGATATCCTCGGGCTGCAGCTTCGTACCGGAGGTCGCCATGAAGGTGATGATGTCCTCACGGTCGGCGCGCTCATCGAGAAGGAGTTCACCCATTACACCACTGGCGATATTTCCCAGTTTCGCAATTCCTACTTTAACAACCACTTTAACACCTCTCAAAATTTGAGAACACGATAGTATCGCCAAGTTCTCATATAAACGTTTTGAAACGCCCCGCAAATCCTGCCCGGAGATGGAACGGTTAAGGAAAAGTGTTTAAATTTACTCCGTCCATATATATCTGATGAAACAAGGTCTGCTTACCGATCGCCAGAAAGAAGTGCTGCGTTACCGGAAGAAAGGTTTGACGCAGCAACAGATCGCAGAGATCATTCATACCTCAAAGGCAAACGTCTGCACCATCGAGAAGGCCGCTCTCGAGAACATCTCGCGTGCACGTGAAACGCTTGAATTCCTCTATACCCTTGACGCCGTTCACCTCTGCACGCTTGAGAGCGGCCTCGACCTGCTCAAGGCCCCCGAGATCATCTATGCAGAAGCCGAGAAGAAGGGATTAAAGGTCAAATATGACACGATCTCGCTCATTAACAGGCTCAGGGACGCCAACCCCGAGCGGTTCAGGGGGAGGCAGGTCCGCGAGGACGTTGAGATCTATATCAACAAAGACGGCGACCTGTATTTCGGGTGATACGGTTTCCCGGGTGCGCGCACGGCTCTCTTGTCGGAGCGGGAGCCCCGCGGAGGATCCCTCCCGGTCGTACGTCTGCGAACGGGGCCTTTGCAGCCCTTCATTCATCCCCCTGACCGTTCAGTTCGGTGAACCGATGCCGCGCCTGCAGCAAATAGCCGTTTGGCGTAAATTCCCGGGAAATCCGATAACAAGATTTATATCTCATTTTAAGTAATGTTTAAGAAACCGCTCTGCACAATTCCGCCCGGACCCGGGAGGCAGCCGGCACCTCACGTGCCTCTGATTCCCGAGATCTCTCCGGTTCCGCAACATACGCGGAACAGAGACCCGCGGCGGGAGGGTGCGGAAGGTACCAGACAAAGCGAAGGTCGAACCCTCCTCACGGAGGGCCGATGTCGATATGGAGTTGTGCTCGTCACAACGGGATGACAGGAGCTGGATCTGATCGAGACGTTGGGCCAACGCCAGTGCAGCGCGCCCGGTTCCGGGAACACTCTTCCTGGAAACGTCGGAGAGTCAGGATCTATTGGCGACGACTGGAATGCACCCGGTGCACACCGGGACGGCAGCGGAGAGGGCGATCGAAACGCGCAGAGACGGATGTCTCTGTTGATCCTCACGCTCCGCTGCCTCCATCAACTGTTTCCCCTGACACCCGGGCGTTAATGCCTGGATGTTCGATATCCTGCCCCGTACGGGTTCGCCAGAAGGCCTATCGTGCCGGCACGTCCGGCACGGGGCCCGGCGCATGCATCGCTCTGCAGGTTGCTGCAGACGGATGCATCACGCTACAACGCACGAAGGGTTGATTGAAACATGCCGAAGATTAACAGACCACGCAGAGGATCCCTCGCGTATAGCCCGAGAAAACGGGCAAAAAGCCCGGTTCCCCGCTACGGCTCATGGCCGGAGTATACGGGAGCCCCGGCCGTGCAGGGATTCGCAGGGTACAAGGTGGGAATGACCCACGTCATCATGGTCGATGACCACAAGAGCAGCCCCACCGAAGGCAAGGATGTGATGGTGCCGGTGACCGTGGTTGAGGTCCCGCCCATGCGGGTGGCAGGCGTGCGCGCATACAGTGAGGACACCTACGGAAAGCATGCGCTGACCGAAGCGTGGACGACCGACCTCGATGAGGAGTTGTCCCGCCGCATCAACGTCCCGAAGAACCACGACACCGCCGCTGCTCTCGACGCTATCAAAAACGCAGTCGGCGAAGGCAGGGTCGTGGAACTCTACGCTCTGGCCTACACCCGGCCCATGGAACTCACCGGCGTCCCGAAGAAGGTCCCCGACCTGATGGAGATGCGGATCGCCGGCGGAAGCCTTGACGACCAGGTCGCCTACGCCGCCGAGATTCTCGGGAAGGAGATTACGATCTCCGGCAACCTCGAGGTCGGCGAATACGTCGACGTGACCGCCGTTACCACCGGCAAGGGCACGGAAGGCCCCGTCAAGCGCTGGGGCGTCCAGGTCCGGAAGCGGAAACACTCCCGCGGCGGCAAGAAGCGTCACATCGGCAACCTCGGTCCGTGGCACCCGCACCACGTTCGGTGGCAGGTGCCCCAGATGGGCCAGATGGGCTACCAGCAGCGCACTGAGTGCAACAAGCGCATCTTAAAGATCGGCACCGACGGCGACGACATAACGCCGGCAGGCGGATTCCTGCACTACGGCCTTGTGCGCGGCCCCTACGTGCTGATCAAGGGCTCCGTCCCGGGACCGAACAAGCGGCTGGTCCGGATACGCTCCGCGATACGGCAGGGTGAACACACCGTCCGCACGCCGACGATCAGTTTCGTCAGCGCGCAGAGCCAGCAGGGGTGAGCAGCGATGAAGGCACAGGTTCGAACACTGACAGGCGAGATCGCTCACGAGATCGATCTCCCGGAAATCTTTACAGAAGCGTACAGGCCCGACCTGATTAAGCGGGCAGTCCTCGCGCTCCAGAGCACCCGGTTCCAGCCGCATGGGACAAACCCCTATGCAGGCATGCGTACCTCGGCAGAGTCCTGGGGCAGCGGCCGGGGTGTCGCCCAGGTCCCCCGCTTAAAGAACGGCAGCAGGGTGGCCAGGGTGCCGCAGGCAACCGGCGGGCGTGCAGCGCATCCCCCGAAGGTCGAAAAGATCCTCGTCAAGGAGATCAACCGGAAAGAGAAACAGAAGGCCTTCCGGTCTGCCGTCGCAGCCAGCACGTACCAGGACCTCGCCCGGGAACGCGGGCACCTCTTTGAGGGCGACCTCCCGCTGGTCTTCGAGGACCGGTTCGAAGAGATCACCCGGACGGGCGATGTCATCTCCGCGCTCACCGCACTCGGTGTCTATGCCGACGTCGAGCGGGCGAAGGGCAGCAAGAAAGTCCGTGCAGGGCGGGGCACCATGCGTGGCCGCCGCTACAAGCAGCGCAAGAGCGTCCTCATCGTCACCGGGAACGAGCCGCTCCGGGCAGCCCGGAACCTCGCCGGCGTCGATGCCGTGACGGTCGACCAGCTCAACACCGAACTCCTGGCACCCGGCACGCAGGCAGGACGCCTGACGGTCTGGACGGAGTCTGCAATCCGGAGACTGGAGGAGTCCTCATGATACTGAAATACCCGTTCGTTACTGAAAAGGCAACGATGATGCTCGAGGGCGAGAGCAAACTCCAGTTTATCGTGCAGAGGGATGCCACCAAGCAGGATGTCAAGCGCGAGCTGGAGTCGATCTTCGAGCAGGAAGTGACCTCTGTCCGCACAATGATGACCATGAAAGGCGAGAAGAAGGCCATTGTAACGTTTGCGGATGCGAAGGCGGCTGAAGAGATTCTCAGCCGGCTGGGAATAATGTAAGGTGAGTGACGATGGCACATCGAATTATAGCACAGAGCCGTGGAAAAGGCGGCCCGTCCTACCGTGCACCGTCGCACCGGTATAAGGCCGAACTGCGGCACGTAGGGAAGAATGACGCCCTGGTCTCCGGGGTCGTGATCGATATCGAGCACGACCCGGCACGCCACGCACCGATCGCTCTCACCAGGATCGAGAACGGCGAGAAGATCTACATCCTCGCCACCGAAGGGCTCGGTGTCGGAGATACGGTCTCCTGGGGCCCGGGTGGCGCGGTGAAGAACGGAAACACCCTGCCCCTCCGGGAGGTCCCGGTCGGTGCATACGTCTGCAACATCGAAGCACGGCCCAACGACGGCGGCAAGTTCGTCCGCTCGAGCGGTGTCCAGGCCCTCGTCATCGGTAAGGCCGATGACGGCAGGGTCGGTGTTCGGATGCCGAGCGGCAAGAACAAGTGGTTCAACGGTGCCTGCATGGCAACCGTCGGTATCGTTGCCGGCGGCGGACGGGGCGAAAAACCGTTCGTCAAGGCAGGAAAGAAGCACTTCCACGTCCGGTCCTCCTCCGAGAGGTGGCCTCGCGTCAAGGGTGTCTGCATGAACGTCATCGACCACCCGTTCGGCGGCGGTGGACACCAGCACTGCGGGCGCCCGAAGACCGTATCCCACGGTACGTCCCCCGGCAGGAAAGTAGGGCATATTGCGGCCCGGAGAACAGGCAAGTGGAAGAAGTGAGGGGTGAAGCATGGCAAAGAAGACACAGAAGCGAATGCCGCGGCGGCGTGAGGAATTCACCTATCGCGGCCATTCCGTTGAAGACCTGAAGCAGATGGCTCTCTCCGAGCTGCTGCCGCTCATGCCGGCCCGGGCACGCAGGAAGTTCGACCGGGGTCTCTCCCGGGAACACGAGAAACTCCTTGCCGATCTCCGGTCGGGAGACGGGAACATCCGCACCCATCTGCGCGACATGATCATCATGCCCGAGATGGTCGGCAGGACGTTCGAGATTCACAACGGGAAAGAGTTCCAGGCAGTGGAGATTCAGCCGGAGGCGGTCTTCCACTACCTTGGAGAGTTTGCACTGACCCGCAGGAGGGTCTCCCACGGCAGCGCCGGTATCGGTGCAACCCGGTCGAGTAAGTACGTACCGCTGAAGTGATGGCTATGGCAAGAACAGATTATTCAGCAAAGATCGAGGGCGAGAACGTCGCTCGCGCAAAGGCGAACGAGCTTCCCGTCTCTCCCAAGCACTCGATCGAGATTGCCAGGTTCATCCGGAAGATGACCACCCTTGAGGCAAAGGCATACCTCGCCGATGTAGTGGAACTCAAGAAGGCCATCCCCTTCAAGCGGTTCAACCGGAACGTCGCCCACAAGCGGGGTCTCCACAAATGGGCGGCCGGCCGGTACCCGGTCAAGGCCGCGGAGGCCTACATCAGGCTGCTCGAGTCTGTCGAGAAGAACGCCGAGTACATCGGCCTTGACACCGAAAACCTCCGGATCGACCACGTTGCCGCCAACACCGGCCGTGGCCTCAAGGCGTTCTTCCCGCGTGCGATGGGTCGCGCCACCCCGAAGCGCAGAGAGACCGTGAACATCGAGATCGTCGTGACCGAGGTGGCGTAATGGCAATCGAGAAGAAGTTTATCACTGACGGCGTGCGCAACGTTCGCGTCGAGAAGTTCCTCACGAAGGAACTCAAGCGGGCAGGATACGGCGGCATGGACATCACCCGGACGCCGCTCGGCACCCAGGTGACGATCTTTGCGGAGAAGCCCGGTATCGTGATCGGGAAAGGCGGCAAGCAGGTCCGCCAGCTCACTCAGGACCTCGCCACCGTCTACGAGATCGAGTCTCCGCAGGTAGAGGTCCAGCAGGTTACAAACCCCAACTTCAACGCCCAGATCATGGCGGAGAGGCTGGCAAACGCTCTCGAGCGCGGCTGGTACTTTAGAAAGGCCGGACAGAGCACGATCCGCCGGGTTATGGAATCCGGTGCGCTCGGCTGCGAGGTCGTCATCGCCGGGAAACTGACCGGTGCCCGGTCACGGACCCAGAAGTTCACCGAGGGTTACGTCAAGCATTGCGGTGAGCCCAGCGAGACGATCGTCGAGAAGGGCTACGCGCTTGCGATCAAGAAACTCGGGACCATCGGGGTCCAGGTCAAGATCGTCCCGCCGGATGCACGGCTGCCCGACACCTTCGATGTCCTTGAACCCGTGAAGAAGGCCCCGGTCGAGGCTATCGAGCCCGAAGAGGTCGGCGAAGAGGTCTTCGAGGAAGAGTTCGAGGAGACCTCCGGAGAGGAGTACGAGGAGGAGCGATAAATGGCAATCTTTCGCGCACAGGAAGTGAGACAGCTCTCCGACACCGAACTTCTCGAGCAAGAGCAGAAACTCTCCCTTGAACTGATCCAGGAGCGGGGTAAAGTCAGCGCCGGCGGTGCCACCGAGAACCCCGGGAGGATCCGCGAGGTAAAGAGAACGATCGCGCGCATCCTGACCGAGAAGAACGCACGGAGGAATGCATGATCTCTCCCCAGAACGTCCTGCGGCACGAGTTGATCGGCCTGGACGTTCTGGTCGCCCGTGCGAGCAACCCGGGTCATGCCGGGGTATCGGGTCGCATCGTCGATGAGACCCGTAATACCCTGGTCATCCAGACCGGGCAAGGAGAAAAGCGGATACCGAAACGGTTCAGCGTGTTCCGCCTCCGGCTCCCCGACGGCACGACCGTCGACGTCGACGGGTCGAGCCTGGAGACACAGCCGGAACGGCGGATCAGCATGCGCATCAGATAAACGAGGATGAATAATGGCACGAAACATTGGGTTGGACGTTCCCGTTCCGGAAACGGAATGTGAGGACGCAAATTGTCCGTTTCACGGCACTTTGCCGGTACGCGGCCAGGTGATTACCGGCAAAGTCGTGAGCGACCGTATGAACGGTACCGTCGTGGTGGAGCGTGAGTTCCTCCACTACGTCAAGAAATACAAGCGGTACGAGAAACGCAGATCCCGGTACCATGCCCACAGCACGCCCTGCATCAACGCGGGCGTGGGTGACGTGGTCAGGATCGCGGAGTGCAGACCGCTCTCGAAGACTAAGAACTTTGTTGTGGTCGAGGTGATGAAGGAATGAAGGCGATGCAGTCGACCATTCCGCGCGCCCTCGCCACCGGCTCACAGATGGTCTGTTCCGACAACACCGGCGCACGGCTCGTGGAGATCGTCTCTGTCGACCGTTACCACGGTGTCAGGCGCCGGCAGCCCTGCATGGGCGTCGGCGACGTCGCGACCGTGAGCGTCAAGAAGGGCACCCCCGATATGCGGAGGAAACTCGAGAAAGCGGTGGTCATCCGGCAGAAGAAGGAGATCCGCCGCCCGAACGGCATCCGTCTCTCGTTCGAGGACAACGCTATGGTGCTCATCAACGAGCGCGGCGAGCCGAAGGGAACGGAGATCAAAGGTGCCGTCCCCCGTGAGATCGCCGAGCGGTTCCCGAAGATCGCCTCCATGGCGACGATAATCGTGTAAGGTGTGGTGAAGAATGGTACGCATAGTAAGCAAACAGCCGAGAAAACAGCGGAAGGCGCGTTACAACGCACCGAACCACACCCGGGGCCGGTTCCTCTCCGCATCACTTGCCCCCGAACTCCGTGGGAAGTACAACGCCCGGAGAACCCGTGTGGTCAAAGGGGATACCGTCAAGGTACTCCGTGGAGACTTCGCCGGTGACGAGGGCATCGTCGATGCGGTCGACATGAAGACGTGCCGGCTGGTCGTGCACGGCGTGATGGTGACGAAGGCGGACGGAACCGAGGTTCCCCGGCCGGTCGATCCCTCGAACGTGCAGATCACGAAGCTCAACCTGAAAGACAAACTACGTGAGGAGCGACTCGGAGGCGGAGCATAATGTCTCACTATCTCAAGCGGCTGGTAGCGCCAGGGTCCTGGCACATCCCGAAGAAAGTACAGAAATTCGTCATGAAGACCGCCCCGGGCCCCCACAACGCCGGCGCCCTGCCGGTCGGTGTCTGGCTCCGCGAGCATATCGGTCTCGCACAGAACGCAAGCGAAGTCCGGAAGATCCTGCACCAGCGCGACGTTATCGTCAACGGGCGGGCCTGCAGGAACCCACAGATGGGCCTTGGTGTCTTCGACATCGTCTCGATCCCGAAGATCGGGAAGCACTACCGCATCCAGCTCGACGTCAAGGGCAACCTGGTTGCCGTCGAGATCCCGGCGGAGTCTGCAAAGACCCGGCTCTGCAAGGTCCGGAACAAGACCACGGTCAGGGGCGGCAAAGTGCAGCTGAACCTTGCGTTCGGTGCAAACATCCTCGCCGACAACACCTACAGGGCAAAGGACTCGATCGTCGTGACCCTCGGCGACGGAACGGCCGGTGAAGACCGGTTCAGGATCGTCGACCACTTCCCCTTCGCGGAAGGCAACGTGGCCATGATCGTCGGCGGTAAGCACTCCGGCAAGGTCGCGAGGATCGTCGAGATCATCCGGACCGCAAGTTCCGTCCCGAACCGCGTCATTCTCATGGACGACTCGGCCGGCGAGCGGTTCGAGACCATCGAGGAGTACGTCTTCATGGTCGGCCGCTCGGCGATTGCACCCCAACTGGAGGCATCGGCATGAGTGCAATGAAGGATATCTACATAGACAAGGTCGTTGTCCATATGGGCGTCGGAGAGAGCGGTGAGCGGCTGGTCAAGGCCGAGGATCTCGTGAAGAAGATCACCGGCCAGAAGCCCGTCCGCACCATCGCGAAGCGGACCCAGCCGGCGTTCGGCATCAGGAAGGGCGCACCCATCGGGTGCAAGGTCACCCTGCGCCGGGAGAACGCCGAGAAGTTCGTCACGACCGCGCTCAACATCATCGAGCGGCAACTCGCAGCCTCGCAGTTCGACCGGACCGGCAACGTCTCCTTCGGCATCGAAGAGCACACCGACTTCCCGGGCATGTCCTACGACCCGACGATCGGTATCTACGGCATGGACGTCAACGTGGTGCTCGAGTACAAAGGTGCGCGGATCGCACGGAGAAGCGTCGAGCGCAGGAAACTGCCGGCGGACCAGAAAGTGAACAAAGAGGAAGCCATCGCGTTCATGCGCGATCACTACCAGGTGGAGGTGTAAAGAATGGCTGAAGAGTCAGGAGCACCTTCTTCGAGCGAGAGTACGAGGAAGTTCGGCCGTGGCGCCAACGAGTGCCGCATCTGCGGCCGGAAGCAGGGCCTTGTGCGTAAATACGGCATCTACTTCTGCCGTCAATGCTTCCGCGAGTGGGCGAGCAAGATGGGCTTCAAGAAGATGAACTAGGGGTTAGAGAATATGGCACGACTGAATCCAATCGCTGACGCGATGAGCACGATCAAGAATGCCGGCGACGCTGGAAAGAGCGAGGTTATTGTCGAACCCGCCAGCAAGCTCCTCGGCGCCATGCTCCGCGTTATGCAGGAAACCGGCTTTATCGGCGGCTTCGAGTTCATCGAAGACGGCCGCGGCGGCCAGTTCCGGGTCCAACTCCCCGGAACGATCAATAAGTGTGGCGCCATCACCCCCCGGTTCCCGGTGGCGATGGTTGATATGGAATACTGGGAGTCGCAGTACCTCCCCGCAAAGAACTTCGGCATCCTGATCGTCTCCACCTCAAAGGGGGTCATCTCCCATGAAGAGGCCCGGAACGCGGGAATCGGCGGTCAACTGCTGGGATACGTCTACTAAAGGAGGGAGAAGAGTATGGGAATAACACGACAGGTCGAGATCCCTCCCGGTGTGAACGTCACGCTCGAAGGCAGCGTGCTCACGGTCTCCGGACCGAAGGGCACACTGGCCCGCGACATGCGCTTCCCGCAGATCGACCTCAGGGTTGAAGGCGGCGAGGTCGTCGTCTCGACGGCATCCGATAAGAAGCGGTTCCTTGCCATGAGCGGCACGCTCGAGGCCCATGCGAAGAACATGATCCGGGGTGTCGCCGAAGGCTACGAGTATCGCATGAAGGTGGTTTACAGCCACTTCCCGATCCAGCTCAAGCAGCAGGGCAACCGCCTCGAGATCAACAACTTCCTTGGCGAGAAACAGCCCCGGATAGCAAAGATCATCGAGGGCGTCACCGTCAAGGTCGGAAACGACGAGGTGACTCTCACCGGTATCGATAAGGAGAAGGTGGGCAACACGGCCGCAAACATCGAGCACGCGACCAGGATCACGAAGCGTGACCCCCGGGTGTTCCAGGACGGCATCTACATCACCGAGAGGGCGTGAAACCGATGGATGAAGCAAGAAGATTGATCCGCGTCCGCACCCGGCACAACAAGCCCGCCTTCAAGAGGCGGGGACTTCACCGCAAAGCGAAGCTGGCAGATGTCTGGCGGCGTCCGCGTGGTCTGCACAACAAGCAGAGACGACAGTTCAGCGCAAAGGGCGCCCTTCCCCGACCGGGATATGGGAGCCCTGCCGCAATCCGCGGCATGCACCCGAGCGGCTATGAGGAGGTACGGGTCTTTACACCTGCAGAACTTGCGGGACTGAACCCGGAGACCCAGGCCGTCCGGATCGGCGGATCCGTGGGCAACAGGAAGCGTGGAACGATTCAGACGCGGGCCCTGGAACTGGGGCTCAAGGTGCTGAATGCAAAAGACCTCACCCGCGCGGCAGAAGTTCCCGCCGTGAGCGAAGAAGAGGTGAACGAGGATGAGTGATCTCGCCAGCCAGAAGCGAATGGCAGCCGCCATTCTGAAGTGCGGCATCAACCGTGTCTGGTTCGATCCCGAGCGCCAGGCCGACATTGAGGGAGCGATCTCCAGAAACGACCTGCGCGAGCTCGTCGCGGAAGGCGTGATCAAGGCGCACCCCGTAAAGGGGAACAGCCGTGGCAGGGCCCGGGCACGGATGGCGCAGCGTTCCTACGGCCACCGGAAAGGACCGGGGCGGAGGAAGGGTGCCGCCGGAGCCCGCGGGTCCAGCAAGCGGGCATGGATCAGGAAGATCCGGGCGCAGCGTCGCACTCTGCGCGAGATGCGCGCAGAAGGCACAATCGAGAGGAGTCTCTACCGCGTGATGTACCGGAGGGCCTCCGGAGGCCAGTTCCGGAGCGTGGCGCACCTTACGGCTCATGTTGAGACGATGGCAGGGAGGATGAAATAATGGCAACCGGCCCAAGATACTTCGTGCCCTTCCGAAGGCGGCACGAGGGCAAGACTGATTACTACAAGCGGATGTCGCTCCTGTCGTCGGGAACGCCGAGGATGGTCGTCCGGAGGACGAACCGGCAGATCATCGTGCAGCTGGTCGTCCCCGAGACTGAAGGAGACCGCACCCTGGTGGCCGCATACTCGGCCGAACTTGCCGATTACGGCTATGAGGGATCGACAGCGAGCACTCCGGCCGCCTACCTGACCGGGATGCTGTTTGCGGTCAAGGCGTTGAACGCGGGATATGAAGAGGGGATCCTGGATATCGGGCTCGCCCGGGCAAAACCCGGAGCGCGTGTCTTTGCCGCTCTCAAGGGGGCAGTGGATGCGGGTCTCGACGTCCCGTATGGCGAGTCGATCCTCCCCGATGAGGAACGGCTCAAGGGTGCCCACATCGCCGGGTATGCTCCCGAGCGGGCGGGCAACCTGGTAGCGAATGTAGAGGCTGTGGCTCTGGCCATCAAGAAGGAGCTGGTGTGACATGGCATACGTACAGGAAGAATGGATTCCGCTCACCGGTCTCGGGCGCATGGTCGCCGCAGGCGAGATCACCAGTATCGATGAGGTGCTCGCGAGCGGCAGGCCGATCAAGGAGCCCCAGATCGTCGATCTCCTCCTGCCCGACCTGGAGGACGAGGTGCTGGACATCAACATGGTCCAGCGGATGACGGACTCGGGTCGCCGTGTGAAGTTCCGCACCGTCGTGGTGGTCGGCAACCGGAACGGCTACGTCGGGTTCGGCCAGGG
>JAEZIP010000031.1:0-82065 GCA_023436625.1 Methanobacteriota archaeon
GTCATCGACCTCGGGGTCGGCGACCCCGACCTCCCCACCCCCCCGCATATCGTGGAGGCCCTCTGCACCGCGGCCCGCGACCCAAAGAACCACCACTACCCCTCTTACACCGGCATGCTCGCTTACCGCGAGGCGGTGGCCGACTGGTACCGGGGCAGGTTCGGGGTCGATCTGGACCCGAAGAAGGAGACGCTCGCGCTCATCGGGTCCAAGGAAGGCATCGCGCACATCGCCGAGGCATTCGTCAACCCGGGAGAGGTCGTCCTCGCGGCCGACCCCGGCTACCCCGTTTACAAGACTTCAACGCTCTTTGCCGAAGGAAAGGTCCACGAATTGCCCATCCGGGCGGAGAACGACTTCCTCCCGGTCCTCGAGGATATCCCCGCCGACGTCGTGAAGCAGGCAAAGTTGATCTTCATCAACTACCCAAACAACCCCACGGCCGCAATCGCGCCCCTCTCGTTCTTCGAGGAGGTCGTCGAGTTTGCGCGCGAGCACAACATCGTCGTCGTCCACGACAACGCCTACTCCGAGATCACCTTCGACGGCTATAAGGCGCCCTCGTTCCTCGAGGCGGACGGCGCCATGGAGGTCGGGATCGAGATGCACTCGCTCTCGAAGACCTACAACATGACCGGATGGCGGATCGGCATGGCCTGCGGCAATCCCGGGATCGTCGCCGGGCTTGGGCGGGTCAAGACCAACGTCGACTCGGGCGCGTTCGACGCCATCCAGCACGCCGCTATCACCGCGCTCACCGGCCCCCAGGACTGCGTGCAGCAGGCCTGCTCAGTCTACCAGAAGCGCCGGGACGTGCTCGTGAAAGGGCTCTCGGAGATCGGTCTTGACGTCCACGCGCCGAAGGCCACCTTCTACGTCTGGGCACCGGTCGACGACTGCATGGCGTTTGCCGCACGGCTTCTCGACCAGGCCGGGATCGTCGCAACCCCCGGAGTCGGGTTCGGCAAGAACGGCGAGGGATTCGTCCGATTCGCCATCACCCGGTCGGTCGAGCGGATAGACGAGGCAGTGGACCGGATGCGGGGGCTCGACCTGTGATCCTCCCCTCCCACCTCTCGGTCAGGGACGGCCATCTCCGGATCGGCGAGCACGACACGGTGGACCTCGCAGAACGGTTCGGCACCCCGCTTTACGTCACCGACGAAGGGCGGATCCGGGAGAACTTCCGCCGCCTTGCGGGCGCCCTCACCGCCCACTACAAAAAGGTCCGCATACTCTACGCCGCGAAAGCGAACGGCAACCTGGCAATCTTCCGGACCCTCGCGTCGACGGGCGCCGGGGCCGACGTCTTCTCCGCCGGCGAGGTCGCGCTCGCCCTTGCCGCCGGGATGCGCCCGGAGTCGCTCCTCTTCAACGGGAGCTCAAAGACCCCCGCCGACCTCGCCCTCGCGGTCGAGAAGGGCATCCGGGTCTCGGTGGACTCGCCCGACGAACTCCGGCAGCTCGATGCGGCAGCCGGAAAGGCGGGAAAGACCGTCGATATCGCCTTCCGGGTCAACCCCGCTATCGACGTCCCCACCCACCCGAAGATCGCGACGGGGCTTGCCACGAGCAAGTTCGGCATCCCGGCGGGAGAGATCCTCGACGCCTACCGGGAGGCGCTTGCGCTTGAGCACGTCAACCCGGTCGGAATCCACTGCCACATCGGCTCGCAGATCCTCGCCGTGGAACCCTTCGCCCGCGAGGTCGAGGTGTTGATCGGTGTCGCCCGCGACCTCATCGAGATCGGGGTCGACCCCGCGTTCATCGATATCGGGGGAGGCCTCGGGATCCCCTACCGCCGGGAGACCGACCGGGCCCCGACGCCGGAGGAGTACGCGGGAGCGGTCATGCCGGTCTTCCTCCGGGGCATCCGCGACCTCGGGATCGAGCCCGAACTCTGGGTCGAGCCGGGCCGGTGGCTCGTCGCCGACTCGACGGTCCTCCTGACAAGGGTCAACTCGGTCAAGACCGCTCATAAGACCTTCGCGAACGTCGACGCCGGGTTCAACCTGCTCGTCCGGCCGACGATGTACGACTCCTACCACGAGGTCGTGGCGGCGAACAGGGCGGACGCACCGGCCGTGCGGGAATACTCCGTCACGGGCCCCATCTGCGAGACGGGCGATATCCTCGCAAAAGACCGGATGCTGCCTACGCTCGCAGCCGGCGATCTCATCGCTGTGCTCGACGCCGGGGCGTATGGGTTTGCGATGTCGTCCCAGTACAACAGCCGTCCCCGGTGCGCCGAGGTGCTCCTCGCGGGCGAGAAGGCGGCCCTGATGCGCCGGGCCGAGACGATCGACGACCTGACCGCCCCCATGGTGACGCCGCCCTGGCAGGCGTAAGGAGCGGAGCGGCAGCGTGAAGTTCCACTACCTTCTGGTTGATGACCTTCTCCCGAAGGAAGAGTTCGAGCGCCGGGTGGAGGAGAAGGTAGCGGAGTCGGGGGACCTGCTCGATGAGCGGACGGCGGCGATGCTGGTCGTCAAAGACCTGGGCCGCTCGCACATCCGGATACACGACCTCGCGGCGGCCCCGAGCCTCGCGTGCTTCTTTGCAAAGGTGCTCGCCGTCGAGGAGCCCCGGGAGTTCGAGCGGCCCGACGGCGCGACCGGTCTTGTCGCAAACGTAACGGTGGGCGACGAAACCGGCAGGGCCAGGCTGACCCTCTGGGACGAGAAGGCCGGCGGCGTCCGTGAGATCGAGAGAGGGGACGTGCTCGAGATCCTCGGCCGGCCGAAGGGCGGCGGGAAGGTCCCCGACGTCACCGTCGCTGCCATCCAGGAGGCTTCGTGCGAGATCGCCTGTGAGGAGACGGCAACCGCCGCGCTTCCCGAACAGAAGGGAGACCTCGAGGTCAGGCTCATCGCCGTCGAGAGCCCGCGGACGTTCACCCGGCGCGACGGAACCCCGGGGGAGATGGTCGAAGCGGTCATCGGGAACGAAGACGGTGTCTTCCGGCTCGTTGCCTGGGCGCCGGCCGCCCTCCTCGGGGTGGAACCAGGGGAAAGCATCGTCATCCGCGGCGCCGTTGCACGGGAGAGCGACCGGGGGATCGAGTACAGCCTCGGCGAGGCGGCATCCGTCTCGCGTGCCGACCGGGAGATCGTCCTCCCGCTCGATACCGTCGCGGGTATAGAAGAAGGGGGGTCGTATTCGCTCGCCGGAACGGTTCTCTCCGTGCAGCCCCCTCACTCGTTTACCACGCGGAGCGGGCGGCAGTCCTCGGTCAGGAACCTGGTCGTTGCCGACGAGACCGCCGGGATCCCGGCCGTGATCTGGGGCGAGAAGGCGGACGAGCACCTGGTCCCGGGGGACCGGATCGAGGTCTACAACGCGACCGCCCGGCGGGGGCGGTACGGCGACCTCGAACTGCACCTCTCCTGGGGGAGCGCTCTCGTCGTCCTCACCGAAGAGGAGAAGGAGGTGGAGGTCGAGGGGACGATCATCGCCACCAGGCAGGGGACCTCTCTCGATACCGGCGATGCCTGCTACCTCCTTGATGAGCCGCTGCCCGTCGGGTACCGTGTGCGCGCCAGGGGTACGGTGCACCGGGGCGTGATCAGGCCGAGCCACCTGGAGGCCGCACCGCCCGATCCCGAGGATCTGCAGCGTCGCCTGGATCGGTTCTCCGGGAAACCCTGATCCCGATCTTCACTTTCACCCCGCACGGCAAGCGACCTTTATCTCTCCCACTATAGACTCTTAGTGTAGCGTAACAGAACACACCATAGAGATCAAGTGAGGATTGAGATGTCAGAGATTGATCTTGAAGATTTACCCGGCGTCGGGGCAACCACTGCAGAAAAACTCCGTGAGGCCGGATACGGAACCGTCGAGAGCGTTGCAACGGCCACAACATCGGATCTCGCCGAGGCGGCGGAGATCGGCGAGGCGACCGCAAAGAAGGTGATCCTTGCCGCCCGGAAGATGGCGGATATCGGAGGCTTCAAGACAGGCCGGGATATCCTGGACAAGAGGAAGGGTATCAAGAAGCTCAGGACGCTGGTCCCCGAGTTCGACGAACTGGTCGGCGGCGGCCTCGAGACGCAGGCGATAACGGAGGTCTACGGTGAGTTCGGGTCCGGGAAGAGCCAGCTCGTCCACCAGATGGCCGTCAACGCCCAGCTCCCCGAAGAACTCGGCGGCCTCGCCGGCGGGGTCATCTACGTCGATACCGAGAACACGTTCCGCCCGGAAAGGATCGAGCAGATGTTGAACGGACTCCCCGAAGAGGCGGACCTCGGTTCGATCGACGACGTCCTCGAACGGATCCACGTCGCGCGGGCACACAGCTCCGACCACCAGATGCTGCTCCTCGAGACCGCGCGGGAGCTCGCGAACGACCTGCGGACCTCCGACTACCCGGTCAGACTCTTCGTCATCGACTCGCTGACGTCGCTCTTCCGGTCGGAGTACGCGGGGAGGGGTACCCTTGCTCCCCGGCAGCAGAAACTGAACCGCCACATGCACGACCTCCTGAAACTGATCGACGATCACAACGCCGTCGGCCTCGTGACCAACCAGGTGATGTCGAACCCCGGCGTCCTCTTCGGCGACCCCACGAAACCGATCGGCGGCAACATCGTCGGGCACACCGCGACCTTCCGCCTCTACCTCCGTAAGAGCAAGGGCGGCAAGCGGGTTGCCCGCCTGGTAGACAGCCCCAACCTCCCCGAAGGCGAGGCGGCATTCATGGTCGAACAGGCAGGGCTCAAGTCGTGCTGAAGGCGCTCGTAACGGACGTAGACGGCACCATCACCGACCGGCGGCGGCGCATCAACACCGCTGCCGTCGAGGCCGTCCGGACCCTCGTCGACGCCGGGATCGAAGTGGTGCTCGCGAGCGGCAACACCGTCTGCTTCATGGACGGACTCTGCAAGATGGTCGGGACGGACGGGACGATCATCGGCGAGAACGGCGGCGTCTACCGGAGGGAGTTTTCAGGCACCCTCCGCGTCCCCGGCGACCAGAAGACCTGCCTCGCAGCCTTCGAGGTTCTCAAGGACTCTTTTGCCAAAAAAGGCGTGGAACTCGAACTCTTCAGCGCACAGTACCGGTTCGCCGACGTGGCCTTCGCCCGGACCGTCGATCCCGAAGAAGCAAGAGCGATCATCCGCGACCACGGCCTCGCCGTCCGGCTGCTGGATACCGGGTTTGCGATCCACATTCAGGCACCCGGCGTGAGCAAGGGGACGGCGCTCGCGGAACTTGCCCGTGAGATGGGGCTTTCCCCCGCTGAGATGATGGCCATCGGCGACTCCGAGAACGACACCGAGATGCTTGAAGTTGCCGGCATCGGCGTTGCGGTGCGAAATGCCCCGGCACAGACCCGCACGGCGGCGGACTGGGTCACCGAAGGGACCTACGGAGACGGGTTCGTGGAAGCGGTAAAAAAGTATTATCCCGATCTCTTCAGCAGGTAGCGATCGACCACAACGTAGTCTTTTATATCCTTTACCGCCTCGAACGGCACGAGCATCTTGTCTCCGTCCGTCCTGTAACCGTCGGTCTTGAACGTCTCGTCCGGTTTGACGAGCAGGTCGACAACCTGCCCTGTATTGAGGTCGACCATAATATTCTTGATAGTCCCGATGAGCATGCCATCATTACTCATCACTTTCTTCCTCGCAAGGGCGCGGCAGAACGTTTTGCTCATACAAAACGTGGGGCGTTTGTACTATTTAAATCTTCTAAAGTCCATAAAATCACGGAAAAACTGCTTTGTAGATTCCATATCGGGAAGGCGGATTCTTTATCCGGAAGGTTTGCGCCGCCGCTGACCGTGGCCGAAGGGCGTTCGAAGATCTCCTTCTTCGGAGAGCCGCATCACGACTTTCCACGGTAGCAGGCTCACCATCTGCCAACTCAGAAACCAGAGGGTCATATCGACGGCATAGGTAACTCCCGGCCGCAAAAAATAGATTCAGGGTTGATTTACTTCACGGTCTCGGCCGCCATCCGGACATCGGTTGCTTTGACCGTCTTTCTGCCTGCATGACCCGCCAGCTTGATCGCCTCTTTCGCGATCCTTGACGCGTACTGCTCCATCAGTTTTGCGAGCTCTTCATTGGCATCGGAACTCACACGTTCCGCGCCGGACTTCTTTACAATTCTGCCAACAGGTGCCAGAGGTATATCAGTCATGATCTCATTTCCCCCTTTTCATTGAGTTCTGTGAAATGCACTCACACACAGAACTCGTTTTACAGAAGCACCATAGGTATTCTCATATAAATACTTATCCGTCCCCAGAGGGGTTGAAGCGCGAAATTCAGAACGGGGAGGGTATCAAAGTGAGGGAAAGACCCGAATAATATCGGTCTGGGTAACGATCCCGATGGGCTTGCCGTCCTCGACCACAATCAGCCTCCCGATCTCCCGTTCCTTGAACCGGCCCACCAGTTCATAGAGCCGGATCGACGACGGCGCTTCCACCACATCGGTGGTCATGACCTTTACGACGGGCGCATCCAGTGTCATGCCCCCGTCCAGGCCGCGGGCAACATCGCTCAACGTCACGATGCCCGCGAGGTCGCCGTCCTGCAGCACCGGCGCCCCGTGGATGTGATGCTTGCTGAAGAGGCGAACCGCATCCCGGAGGGTGGCGGAGAGCGGCAGGGCCAGGAGCGGGGTGCTCATGTAATGCTTGATCGACTGCTTGGGGAGGGATATCATCTCCGCGACACTGATCAGGAGCGCCTGCTGGTTTTCGTCCATCCCGAAGATCTCGCCGCGGACGAGGAGTTTGTTCACCGGCGTGGGCCCGATCGAGACCATATCCCCTACGCGGAAGAGTTTCACGCTCCCGATGATCTTGACCACCGCCTGACAGAGGTCCGGGTGGCAGAGGGTGGTGAAACCGAGCTCCGCGACCCGGACGCCCTTTACCTTCTCACCGTCGCGGAAGATCGGCACCTCGGACTGGTGCTCGAGGTCTCCGAGATTCAGTTCCTTGTACGCACCTGCAGTCGGGCTGTAACCCCCCTTAGGACCGGGAACGCCGTCTACAAGCCCCAGCGCCTTCAACGCCTGCATCTGGTTGCGGACTGTGCCGGGGTTGCGCTTCAGCACATCCGCGATCTCCTCACCTTTTATAGAGTGGGAGAACTGATGATATAGAGTAATCAGAGTTATCAGGATGTCCTTCTGAATCGGAGAGAGATCCATAATTATCAGTAATTATACGTTGTTTAAATACATTAGGTTGTGCGTACAGTGGAGTTTGAAACTATCCCGACCGTTCCGACGGCGGACGAAGTGCTCGACCGCAGTCTTCGCAGGGCGGCAGCCAAGAAGAAGCTGAAGACCAACGTCGATACCGCAAACGAAGAATTCGTAAGAGCGGTCGCGAAAGCCCTCCACGACAAGTTAAAAAGCGTGGTCAGTTCGTTCCCGAGTTTCGAGCGCCTCTCCCCCTTCTACCAGGAGGCGACCGAGATCCTCGTCTCGCTCGACCGGCTGAAACAGTCCCTCGGCGCCGTCAACTGGGCGGCCGACCAGGTCTGGGTCATCGGCTCCGGTTACACCCGCAGCATGCGGTCGGGGATAGACACGGACAAGAAACGGCGGCAGGCCGTCGCCCGCATAGCCTCCATCGTTCACCAGGTGGAAGACGACCTCGTATTCTTAAACGATGCCCGGAACATCCTGCGGAAACTCCCGCACGTTGGCGAGGACGAGTTCACCGTGGTGGTGGCGGGATTCCCGAACGTCGGAAAATCCTCGTTTATCCGGCACGTATCAACGGCAGAGCCCGAGATCGCCGCCTACCCGTTCACCACCATGGGGATCATCGTCGGCCACCACGATATCGGGAAACGCGAACGGATCCAGTTCATCGACACGCCCGGAGTCCTCGAACGTCCGGCCGAAGAGCGGAACCCCATCGAACGGCAGGCGGTAAGCGCCATCATCAACACGGCCGACGTCGTCCTCTTCATCCTGGACGCAAGCGAGCACTGCGGATACGCGCTCGACGACCAGATCCGGCTCCTCGAGGAGATACGCCGGCTCGTCGACGTGCCGGTGGTGACGGTCGTAAACAAGGTGGATATCCGGGGGATCGAGGGTTACCCGGCGATGTCCACGCTCACCGGCGAGGGAACGGAGGCGGTGCTCGACCTCCTGCTCACCTTCAGAAAGGAAGCCACGAAAACGAGCCTGCGAGAGCCGCCCCAACCAGAAACCCAGCAATAGTACCGCTGTTCAAGGGAGGAAGGCCCGCCTGGGGCTTCCCCTTGTTGACAAAGTAGAGGAGGACGGCGAGGCCGGCAAGCGATCCCGCCATCGCACCGAGCGTCGGGGCGGAGAGGACCCAGAGGACGGCGGGCGCGTCCACAAAGACGTGCGACGATGCCACGAGAATGGAGGGCATGATCAGGTCGCCCATGCCCATGACGAACGCGCCGCGCTCCTCCCCCTCCGCGATGTTGAGGCCCTCCCGCCGGAACGAGTAGTCCGTTCTCTTCGGAACCACGACCATGATGGGAGCTTTTGTCTCGAGGACGCCTTCGGCAAGCGTGATCATGTGTTTTGTCCGGTAGACCGATATGGCGTCGTAGACAGCGAGCAGCACGAGCAGCACGAGCACCGGCAGGATGGCGAGGGATATCCCGAAGATGGATGCGACACCCGCGGATATCAGCACGCCGAGAATATCGATGACGTACCACTCCGGGTAGAGATAGAGGAGCGCCGTCGCCGCTCCGGCCCCGATGAGCGTCCCGACGGCGGCGGCACCGGTGGCCCCGAGCGCGAGGGTGGAGAGCGCCGAAAAGATGTAGACGAACGTCAGGAATATGGAGATGCCGATGAAGATGGAGATGAAACGCCGTCCTCCCATCCGGATCAGGAGGAGCAGGATCAGCGTGAAGACGAGCAGCATCCCTATGAAAATCAGGGGATTTGCAACCGATTCGGGATCCTCGAACGCCACAAGCCCCGCCGCCTGCATGGGTATGACGAGGATGATGGCAATCATCTGGACCGAGAGGAGCATAAGGGGCATTCCAAGAAGTGGCAGCCAGTCGCGTATCTGCATCACAAAACTCCATTCACTATAGGTAGGTTAATTAATGCATCCTCATCACTTTAAAATATGGAGATTCGCGAACTCATCGGCGACATCGTTCTCACCATCGTGATGGTGGTCTCCACCGTCGTGCTGGTGATGCGGTTCTGGCAGGACCTGATCATAGCGGTTGCTGCGACGTTCATGATGCTCTCCCTCGGGGGGCTGCTCATATCTCTCGGTATGAAGATTTTGAGCCTTGAGGCGAGCGTCGCGCAGCGGGAGCGCACCATGCGCGTGAACATGGAGGAGATGGGAAAGACGATGAGCGCCAAATACGACAATACGGTCAGCCACATCGAAGAGATTGTAGACGGGCTCTCCCGGCGGATGTACCGGTAAACCGGATCGTCATCTTAATGGCCTCTCCCTCTCTCATGATCAGGTAGCATGGGCGTTGCTATCCGAGATATCCTGGCAGACTGTAAAGAGACGGTGACGTGGGACGGCCTTTCCGGCATCGCCGCAGTGGACGCTCATAACGCGCTCTACCAGTTTCTTTCCATCATCCGGCAGCCGGACGGCACCCCGCTGATGAACGGCGCGGGCAGGATCACCTCGCACCTCTCCGGCATCCTCTTCAGGACGGTCAACTTCCTGGAGAAAGGCATCAAACCGGTCTTTGTCTTCGACGGGAAGCCGCCGGAGTTCAAGCAGGAGACGATCGAGGAGCGGCGCCTCGTCCGCACCAGGGCCGACGAGGCCTGGAAGACGGCCCTGAGAGAGGGGGATATGGAGGAGGCGTACAAGCAGGCGAGCGCATCCGCCCGTATCGACAGCCACGTCGTCGCGTCGTCCCGCGAGCTCCTCGACCTGCTCGGCCTCCCCTGGGTGCAGGCACCGAGCGAAGGCGAAGCACAGGCGGCCCATATGGCACGCAGGGGAAGCGTCACCTACGCAGTCTCCCAGGACTACGATTCGCTCCTCTTCGGCTCCCCGGTGCTGGTCCGGAACCTCACCGTCAGCGGCCGGCGAAAGACCAGAGGGCGGACGATCACGGTGAACCCTGAGAGGATCGTCCTCTCTTCCCTCCTCGACTGCCTCGGCGTCACGAGGGAGCAGCTCGTCGAGATCGGGATCCTGGTGGGGACGGATTTCAACCAGGGGATCCGGGGCATCGGCGGCAAGACGGCCTTGAAGGTCGTCCGGAACGGCGGGTTCGAGTCGGTGATCGCGGAGAAATCGCCCGACTTCGACCCCGGACCGATCCGGGACTTCTTCCTCGACCCGCCGGTCACCGACGACTACGCCCTCGAGTGGAGGCCGCCGGACGTCGAAGGGGTCGCGGAGATGCTCTGTGGGCGCTACGACTTCTCCGAAGAACGGGTCAGGAGCGCTCTCGACAAGGTTTCGGTGAAGGCGACACAGAAGACGCTGGACGCCTGGTTCTGAATGTCGGAACAGCAACTCTCCGCCGGACCGTCCCCGGGAAGCATCCGATAACCCCAAACCAACCTCTTTTCCCCCGGATACCGGCTTTACCAAACGGCATAACTGATATATGTAGGAACGACCCATTACGCCGATTGACGAATCTC
Source organism: Methanobacteriota archaeon (assembly GCA_023436625.1). Lineage (GTDB taxonomy): Archaea > Halobacteriota > Methanomicrobia > Methanomicrobiales > Methanoculleaceae > Methanoculleus. Next base: position 10,615 of record JAEZIP010000031.1, read on the forward strand.
TACCAGGCTTTCAAGACAAGATGAAGTGTACAGGGACCGACAGCGAATCTCTCTATCACCGGCCGTCGTTCAAGCATCATCGACCATTACCGGTCACCGTTCTCCCGGCTCTTCCAGCCCCTCCCCGGGGCCACACCGCCATCCGCATTCTCCGTCGCTCAGAGTCGTTCTGCTAAACCCGGGGTCCCGCAGGGACCGCCGTAAGGATTGTTCCTCCGAACATGCTGTCCGCAGGATCGGGCAGCAGGATACCATCAGGTGATCCACATGAGAGAGCTCTACGAGAAGATGATAAACGAGGCCATGGCCGCCCAGCGGGCGGACGTGGAGACGGTAAAGGCGAAACGCGGCCAGAAGTTTACCCTCGCGGACACGAAACCCTACGTCGATGCGGTCCGGAAGATGACGGCGATCGGCGACCAGAGCCAGGCAGTCATCGACCTCCACAAGAATTCGGTGATCTCGCACTCCGAGATCCTCCAGAGCCTCGCCGCGACCGTCCGTCCCGAAGACGACCCGTTCGTCGAACACTACCAGACACCCGTGGTGCTCGAGATCCTGAAGAGTCAGGACGAAGCGTTCGCAAAGAGCGTCGATGCCTTCACCCAGGCGATCGCGGATACGGAGGCCAGGATCGGCCTTGAGGCGGTGCGGCGCTACGGCGGATTCTACGGCCCCACCTGCGTCGTCGACTTCGCACTGATTCCGGGGAGCACGAGCAACGTCGTGAACCGGGTCCTGAAGAAGACCGATATCCCGGTCGAGCACAAGCGGGCGATCCTCGCCGCCAAGTCCTGGGGCATGAACACCTCCTACGGCTTTGGGGACACCTTCGCCCACGCTCTCGAGGCAGGGGCCACCCCCGCCGAGGCGACGAAAAAAGAGATCGCGATCATGCAGAGGATCTACCGCGAACCCGTCGAGGCCCAGGCAGAACTGATGGATGCCGCCGGAATGACGTCCTTTGACCCGCGGAAGTACATGAGCGAGTACCGGCGGCGGATGGAAGGAACCGTCAGGGCCGCGATCGACGACGGCGTCCACTACGGCAACATCCTGACCGTCCCCGCCTACAGCGTCGGCGACGTCGCGCACCACATCGCGCAGTCGACCTTCAACATGTGCAAGGACGACGTCGTCATGGCGGTGATCGAGGCGGTCACCGAGGTGATGGAGTCCTCGCTCCGGCAATCGCTCGACTCCTACAAGAGTTACTGGGACGTCCTCTCGCTTGCCACCGGTGCATCGGCCTCCGCGACCGAGTACATCCTCGAACTCGACTCATTCAACGCCCCGATGGTCGTCGACCTGCTCACGAAGAAGTTCCACAACTATGTCCTCTCCTACCCCGCCCGGGGAGCGGCGGCGGAACTCCACAACTGCGACTTCATGGACATGATCTACCGCGGGTGGAAGCTCATCGACAGGGCGCGGAAGAACCGGAACGGGTCCGACGAGGTCCTGACCCCGATGGTCGGCAAGTATCCCGTCGATCTTGCGCCCATCCACGCAAACGAGGTGCTGATGAACCCGCAGTGGTACGCCTACCCGGCCTGCGCGATAACCGTCCGGTTCTCCGCCCTGATGCGGCTTGCCGACTACCCGTGCCTCCTCACGAGCGAACCCGTGACCGCTACGATGATGACCAACGTCATCGCCCTCGAGAAGGGCACCTCCGCCGCCCCGGTGCGGGGCTGCAAGAACTGCGCCACGACGAGCCTTGTCGACCAGCGGCAGCACTACTGCCAGTGGAAAGAGGCGGTCTGAAGGGAGGGGAGTTGCCATGAAGTGCTACATCTGCGCCCTTGAAGGGGGGGAGAGCGAGGCGGTGGCAGTCTGCATCGTCTGCGGGATGGGACTCTGCATGGAGCACGCCATCCGGAAGGATGTCGATGTCTGGGAAGGGGGGTATCCGCTCCCCAGCAAGCGCGTGAAGGCGCCGCTGCCGCGGATCCTCTGCCCGGAGTGCTATGCTGCCCTGTACGGGAAGTAAGACACTTCCCCGGACCTTTTTGGGCAAACCTTCATCCCTGAAAGGGTGTTAGACTGATCTGGTGAAATAAATGGCTGTATCTCTTGGAAAACGGTTCATCGCCGAAGCGCTCGGGACGTTCATCCTGGTCTTCTTCGGGGCCGGGGCCGCGGTCGTCACGCTGATGATCGCGGCGGGAACCACGCCGGCGACGCCGTTCAACATCGGCATCGGGGCGCTCGGCGGCCTCGGCGACTGGCTGGCCATAGGGCTCGCCTTCGGCATCGCTATCGCCGGGGCCATCTACGGCCTCGGGAGGATCTCGGGCTGCCACATCAACCCGGCGGTGACGATAGCCCTCTTTGCGACCGGGCGGTTCCCCGGACGCGACGTGGGCCCATACATCGCCGCCCAGCTGATCGGCGCCGCGGCCGCGAGCCTGCTCTTTGCCTGGTCCGTCGGGCCGGACGCCGTCACCGTCGGAGGCCTCGGGGCAACGGCGCCTTTCGCCGGCATCGGCTACCTGCAGGCGATCGTCATTGAGGCCGTCGGGACGTTCCTCCTGATGCTCGTCATCATGGGCGTTGCCGTCGACGAACGGGCGCCGCCGGGCTTCGCCGGTCTCATGGTGGGCCTCGCGGTCGCGGGGATCATCACGACGACCGGGAACCTGACCGGGGCATCCCTGAACCCCGCCCGCACGTTCGGGCCGTACCTCGGCGACTGGCTCCTCGCCGGGCAGAACCTCTGGGAGTTCTTCCCCATCTACATCGTCGGCCCCATCGTCGGTGCGGTCTTCGCCGCGTTCCTCTACGACTACCTCTCCGGCGAGTGACCGGACCCCATCACTCTTTTCACAACAGTTGTAGTCCGATTAAAAACCCCGGCGGTTTGCCGGCAAGAGCGGTGAACCGGAGCGGACCCGGTTCGCCGCAAGTTTGCCCGAACGCCCGTCGATTACACGGGCACCCGGGAACCCTCAGCGTGGAGCAGACGAAGAGACTCCGGTGCTCCCACCCGGATCGACATCCGGAGATCCGCACGTACCCGGCACAGGCGCCGTAGATCGCGTACCCATGACCGGGATGTTCACATTACCCTCGGAACCCCATTCCCACGGAGGATACTTATAGATTTCGGATGAACGTCGTGCCGCGCCCTGCCGGTGCCTCCCCAAGACCGCTCCTGTCCGGGTCTGTGGCTTCACGGGGTGCCGTGGCCCCACTGCAATCCCGGCAGGGGATGGAACGCCCCCTCACTCGAACCGCTTCGGATCGGTCTCGATATCGATGACGACGGGTTTGTTCATCTGCACCGCCCGGAGAACGGCCTCCGTGAGGTCCTGCGGGCGGGTCACCCGCATCCCGACGCCGCCGCAGGTCTCCGCAAAGGCGGCGAAGTCCGGGTTCGTGAGATCTGTGCCGAACGGCGGGTAGTCCGCCTCCCGCTGCTCTTCCCGGATCATGGCAAGTTCGTGGTTGTTTAAGACCACGACGACGACGGGAAGATTGTACTTGACCGTCGTGGCGAAGTCGGCCATGACCATGGAGAACCCGCCGTCCCCGGTTATGCAGACGACGGTCTTTTCCGGATAGGCCAGTTTCGCCGCAATCGCCCCGGGGAGGCCGAACCCCATCGTCCCGAGGTAGCCCGACATCGCGAACCGCTGCCGCTTCATCCGGAAGTTCCTCCCGAACCACCACTGGTTCTCCCCGACGTCGAGGGAGATGACCGCATCCTCCGGCAGGGTCTCGGAGAGGACCTTCATGATGTAGGGCGGGCGGATAGGGACGATCTGTGGGTCGGCCTCCCGGTCGAGCCGGTCGAACCACTCCCGTCGCCGCTCCGCAAGCCATTGTTCGACCCCCGGGTCCTCCCGCTGCCGGACCCGCTCCCGGATCCGGGGCAGGGCGACGGCACAGTCACCCCAGACCCCTACCACGAACGGATGTTTGCCGAGCTGGAGCGGGTCGATATCGATATGAACGGCCCTTTTGTCCCCGGGTATCCCGGTGAGGTCGGAGAAACTCGCCCCGCAGGCGATCACCAGGTCCGACTCGCTGACGAGCGTGCGGGCATGCGGTGTCCCGAGCGGCCCGTGCACCCCGGCAACCCACTCGTTCTCCTCGGGGAGGATGCCCTTCGCCCGGAAGGTGGTGACGACCGGCGCACGGATCGTCTTTGCGAGATCGAGGAGGGCTCCGGCCGCACCCATGGCCCCAAAACCCGCGAGGATGACCGGCCGTGCGGCGCCGTCGATCACCTCAGCCGCCGCCCCGACGGCCTCGTCGGTCGGGGCCACCGTGACCGCCGGGAGACAGGTCTCGCGTTCGCAGTAGGCGGCTTCAAGCGGTTCCGCCTGGACATCGTTCGGGAGCGAGAGCTGGGCGACACCGTGGGCTATGACGGCGTAACGCAGCGCCCGGGTGAGGAGTTTGACCGCCGTCGCCGGGTCGGCGACGGTGTTGTTGAAGACCGTGATGGGGCGGAAGAACGCGTCCTGGTCGATCTCCTGGATGCCGCCGGGACCGGCATACTGCGTCTTCACCTGCCCGGAGAGCGCAAGCACGCTCGCCCGGTCCTCCTTCGCGTCGTAAAGCCCGGTGGCGAGGTTCGTCGCCCCGGGTCCGGCGATGGTCAGGCAGACCGCAACCTTTCCCGTAAACTTGTTGTAGGCAGACGCCGCCAGCGCCGCGGTCTGCTCGTGCCGGACGACGATATACCGGGCGTCCGGGTTCTTCCTCACCGCGTCCACGAGCGGGAGCGACGACGCTCCGGGGATACCGAAGTACAGGGTGATCCCCCACGCCGCGAGTTCCGAGACCAGCACATCGGCCACCGTCACGGCGGCCCCTTCAGAGGTAGTCTTCTTCATCCGTCTTCACCTCTTCCTCCTCTTCGTCGACCCGCACGAACGCTTCCTTCCCCACGCTGCAGCGTGGGCACCGCCAGTCGGCGGGGAGGTCCTCGAACGGCGTGCCCGGCGGTATGCCGGTAGCCGTGTCCCCCGCCTCCTCATTGTACTCGTAATCACAGACACTGCACACCCATCGTGCCATACCCTCCACGCTCCGGTGATAACTCTCCGGGCCGTACCCCATCTCCACGTATAAAAATGCCTCGCCCTCCGGGGACAGGGTCCGGGGCCCCGGACCACGGCAGGGAGCGGAGTCAGGGGGACCCGGGTTTCCCCACCGCAGGGGGGCGGGGCTTCTCATCACCGGCTGCGACGCCCCGGCTGTCCCCGTCGCCCTCCGCCACGCTCCCGGCGAGCGCCGAGAGGCCGAGGGTGGTCCCGAGGTTCATCGTGTCGAGCACCGATGCCGGAACGAGGACGAGCGTCGCCTTCTCCTTGAGGCCTTCGTAGAGCATGTTCATCGCCCGGAGGTGGAGGGCGGTCGGGTTGTTCTGGTAGGTCTTCGCCGCCTCCTCGAACTTCTTTGCGACCTGCAGCTCGGAGTCGCCGAGGATCACGCGCGCCTGCCGCTCCCGCTCCGCCTGGGCCTGCATGGACATCGCGTCCTGCAGCTCGCGGGGGATCAGGATATCCCGGATCTCCACGGAACTGACATGGATGCCCCACTGTTCGGTCCGGACGTCGATGATCCGCTGCAACTCCGCATCGAGCCTCTCCCGGCCCTCGAGCATATTTGCGAGGTCGGACTTCCCGATGACCTCCCGGAGCGCCGTCTGCGCCGCCCAGCTGATGGCTGAACGGTAGTCCTCGACCTCCAGCGCCGCCTTTTCCGGGTCCCTCACGCGCCAGAAGAGGACCGCCTCGACGTCGACCGGGACCGTATCGCGGGTGAGTGTCTTTTCCGCCCGAAACGACGTCGTGATCGTGCGGAGATCGATCCAGTAGGCAACCGTATCGATGAGCGGCACGATGATGAAGGCGCCCGGACCCCTGAGGCCCGAGAACCGGCCCAGGCGCAGCACGACCGCTTTCTCCCACTGGTCGGCGATCTGCACCGAGGCGGCGGCGAGCACCCCCGCGAGGACGATGGCGGCGGCTACCCAGATGAAGGGGAAGAGGCCGGGTGTTGTGAAGGCAGCGTACGCGACCAGCACTCCAAGGAGCGTGATCAGGAGGGCAATTGCATATCGCAGCGGGTTCTGCCTGCTCATAAGGTTCTACCCGCCGGATGATGTACGCCCCAAGTATATAATAATGATTATATAATATACTTTGAATCAGGGCTTGTAGCCGTGAGACAGGAGACGACCATGGAGTTTGGTGAGGTCCACTCGTTTGACCTGACGCCGGCCGAAGCAATCCGCCTCCAGAAGACACTCCGGGCCCGGGTCCGCCTATCCGGCGATATCGGAGAGATCTCCCTCGTGGCCGGCGCCGACGCCTCCTACGTGAAGGGCTCGGACGAGATCCACGCGGTCGTCGTCGCCCTCAGCTATCCCGATCTTGCCGTTGTCGAGCGCGCCTCCGCCAGCGCGGTGACGTCGTTTCCCTACATCCCCGGCCTCCTGACCTTCCGGGAAGGCCCCGCTCTCCTCGAGGCGTTCCGGAGACTGCAATCCGAGCCCGAGGTCGTCTTCTTCGACGGGCAGGGGATCGCCCACCCCCGGGGCCTCGGCATCGCGAGTCACATGGGCATCCTGCTCGACCGGCCCGCCGTCGGGGTTGCAAAGAGCCTTCTTTCGGGAACAGCGACGGAGCCGGGACCGGGCAGGGGATCGACCGCCCCCATACTCCGCAACGGCGAGACGCTCGGGATGGCGATACGGACGAAAGAGAAGACGAAACCGGTCTATGTCTCGGTAGGGCACCGGATCGCTCTTTCAACCGCGGTCGACCTCGTCCTCGCGACCTCCCGGGGATACCGGCTCCCGGAGCCGACCCGGCAGGCCCACCTCTTTGCGAACACCGTCAGGAGGGAAGAGAGCGGAGAGGGGAGACAGACCACCCTCCTCTCCGGAGGAGGGTAGAGCGAAACCGTTATCAGCGTTCGGGCCGGAGAGACGGTTGCCGACCGGTGCGGCAGGGCCTGCCGGGACGGTTAAGAGTTTACGGAGCATGAAGCATGTCGGATACCTGCGTATACCGTATAATATCCGGAGCACGGTCGATGGAGGTGGCAGGACATGGCCGCACGTGAGATTGTGCCGGGCGTCTTTTCCGTCGGCGCCATCGACTGGGACCGCCGGCTCTTCGACGAACTGATCCCGCTTCCCGACGGCACCACTTACAACAGCTATCTGGTGAGGGGCAGCGAGAAGACGGCATTGATCGATACCGTCGATCCGACGAAGACCGCAGAACTCGTGGCGAACCTGGACGGCCTCGGGGTCGGGAGCATCGACTACATCGTCTCCAACCATGCCGAACAGGACCATTCGGGCTCGATACCGGCGATGCTCGATCGGTTCGGCGACGCGAAGGTGGTGACGAACCAGAAGTGCCGCGACTTCCTGGTCGATCTTCTGCATATCCCTCAGGACCGGGTCGTCGTCATCGGCGACGGCGATACGCTCGACCTCGGGGACAGAACGTTCGAGTTCATCATCGCCCCCTGGGTCCACTGGCCGGAGACGATGCTGACCCACCTCCGGGAAGACCGGATCCTCTTCTCCTGCGACCTCTTCGGCTCGCACTACGCGACGAGTTCCCTCTACGTCCCCGACGAGGGTGCGATCTACGAGTCCGCGAAGCGCTACTACGCCGAGATCATGATGCCCTTCCGGTCGAGCATCAAGGCGCACCTCGCGAAGCTCGCGGCGCGGGAGATCGGCGTGATCGCCCCGAGCCACGGCCCGGTCTATGACAGGCCGGCGTTCATCGTCGACGCCTACCTGGACTGGACGGACGACGCCGTGAAGAACATGGTGGTGCTTCCTTTCGTCTCCATGCACGGAAGCACGCAGGCGATGGTCGACCACTTCGTCGATGCCCTGGTGCAGCGGGGTATCCCGGTCCAGCCGTTCAACCTGACGAAGACCGATATCGGCGACCTCGCAAAGGCTCTCGTGGATGCTGCGACGGTCGTGATCGGATCGCCGACGGTCATCTTCGGCCCCCACCCGCAGGCGGTCTACGCGGCGTACCTCGCAAACCTCCTCCGCCCGAAGACGCGGTACGCGACGGTGATCGGGTCGTACGGCTGGGGCGGGAAGACGGTCGATACCGTGAAGGAGATGCTCGGCCGGCTCAGGGTCGAGTTCCTCGAACCGGTCTACGTCAGGGGCTACCCGAAGGAGGAAGACTTCGCGGCGCTGGACCGGCTCGCCGACGAGATCGCGAAGAAACACGAGGAAGCGGGGATAGCCCCGCCCTAGGCACACCTTTCCTTCTTTTCGGGCCTTGCTGAACCCCTCCTCCGGAGGTCGAATATCCTCCAGAATTATCTATAGGGGCAGGTGGTGTGGCCCTCACGCGAAGAACGCGAAGGAGACTGTCAGTATCCATCCAGACTCCGCGTCTTCGCGTGAGTCAATAAGGTACAGGTAACCGGATGCTATTGGAGGTTGTGTGAAGCGTTTCCACAGGCCCCTTCTCACATATATTACTCCTCACCCAAATCATCCGCCCGGCACCGAAATCTTAACAGTGTAGAATACCGACCAATCCTCGAGCTGACTTATGCCCCCGTCCGACTTCAAGAGAGTCATTGCAGAGTCGCCCTACGTCTTCGTCATCGGCGTGGCGGGAGACAGCGGGACCGGAAAGACCACGTTCACCCGGGCGATCCGGGAGATCTTCGGAGAGGAACTCGTCTCCACCATCACCATCGACGACTACCACAAATACGACCGCCGGGAGCGGAAAGTTCTCGGGATCACGCCGCTCGTCCCCGAGGCAAACCGGTTCGGCCTGCTGGAGGAGCACCTCTCGGATCTCAAAGCGGGCAGGGAGATCGTCAAACCGGTCTACAACCACGACAACGGGCAGTTCGACTCCCCGGTGCCCTTCAGCCCCACGAAGATCCTGATCCTCGAGGGGCTGCACCCCTTCATAACTCCGGCGTTGCGGAACCTGATCGACTTCAAGCTCTACGTGGACCCTGACCCCGACGTCAAACGCGCCTGGAAGATCAAGCGCGACGTGGAACGGCGGGGATACTCCCCCGACGCGGTCGAGAGGGAGATGGAAGAGCGCAAGCCCGACTTCGAGCGGTACGTCGCGCCGCAGTGCCTGTTCGCGGACGCGGTCATCAGGATCGCCTTCTCGAAGTACGGCCGGGAGGTGAGCGAGGAGAGGAACGTCTACCACGTCACTCTCTGCCAGAACAAGCTTGATCGAAGCATCGGGGACGTCGACCTCTCCATCGACCTCTTCGGACTCCTCTCGCTCTCCGAGCGCGACTTCATGGTCGAGTTCACGACCGAAGAGATCGGGGGGAGGACGATGGGGGCGCTCACGTTCGACGGGGAGTTAAACGACGCCGTCGTCAGGAAACTGGAGAGGAACATCGAGATCCAGACGCAGGTGGAACCCATCGATCTCGTCCAGAGCGGTGCTTACCTGACGGCCGGCGATATGGCCCAGCTCATCCTCGCCTGGCGGATCATCAACCGGCGCATCTTCATCGAGAGCGCCCCGGAGACGGTCGGGGCGGAGCAGGCTGCTTCGGCCGAAAAAAGCGGGTGCCGATGCGGCCGCAGGTGATTCGGGGCGCCCTCCGGCCCCGGGGAGTCGAACGGCTGTGCATGAGAAAGTAAATAAGACCGCCCGGAGAACGTGTACCGATGGATAGGATCGAGCAGTTCTCGATCATCGCACCCGATATCGGCAATATCTTCAGGTACATGAGCATCGCCACGGCGGTGCCGCTTGTCGTGGCGGTGATCTATCGGGAGTGGGAGATGATCCTGCCCATGGTCTCCGTCCCGGTCGTCCTTTTTCTCCTCGGGACGCTTCTTGTCCGGGTCCCCCGGCTGGAGCGTGAGGCCCCCCTATCCGCCGCCCTTATGGCCGTCGCCCTGATCTGGCTGATCATCGCGCTGGTGAGCGCCCTGCCGTTCTGCCTCGGGCTCGGTATCCCGTACCTCGACGCCGTCTTCGAGGCGATGTCGGGGTGGACCGATACGGGCCTGACGATGATGCGGTCGGTCGAGGACCTGCCACGGACGCTCCTCTTCTGGCGGTCGCTGATGCAGTGGCTCGGCGGTATCGGGATCGTCGCTTTCACCGTCGCGATGGCTTCGAGGACCGGACTGACACAGTTCCGCCTCTACCGGTCGGAAGGTCGCTCGGAGGCGCTGATGCCGAGCGTCGTCGCAACGGGCTTTGAGATGTGGAAGATCTACCTGGTGCTGACCGGCGCCGCGATCGGCCTCGTCCTCGTATCCGGGGTGCCCCTCTGGGACGCGGTGAACATCGCCCTCGTCGCGATCTCCACCGGGGGGTTCTCCGTCCACTCGGAAGGGATCCCCTTCTACAACAACCCGCTCCTCGAGGTCCTCATCGTCCCGATCATGATCGCCGGTGCCCTGCCGTTCAAGATCTACTACCTCCTCTACCGCCAGAAAGGTGTGCGGTTCTTCGACGATCAGCAGGCACGCCTCCTCTTCATGCTCGTCGCGCTCGGGATCGTCGTGATCGCATGGGACCTCATCACGCTCAGCGCGACCGATCTGCCTACCGCCATCCGCCAGGCGCTCTTCATGTCGGCCGCGGCGGTCACCAGTACCGGGTTCCAGGTCGCCTCCCCGAACGAGTGGGCGAGCGTGACGGTCCTCTTCCTCTCGATGCTGATGGTGATCGGCGGATCGTCGGGGAGCACCGCCGGCGGCATCAAACTCTCCCGGGTGGTCCTCGGGTTCCAGAGCCTGGTCTGGTGGTTCCGGCGAATGTTCGTCTCCGGGAAGGTGCTCGTGCCCTTCAAGTACGACGGCAAGGTGATTCCGAAGAACATCGCCGACCTCGAGGTTTCCCGGAACATGCTGACCATCATGCTCTACTTCCTGATCATCTTCGTCGCCACGATACTGGTGATGCACCTGCAGCCGACGCCCTTCGACTCGAGCAACGTGATCTTCGAGGTCGTCTCGGCGATGTGCAACAACGGCATCTCCACTGGGTTCGTCTCGCCCGATATGGCCGATTCGGCGAAGGTTCTCTTCATCATGGTCATGTGGATCGGGCGCCTGGAGATCATCCCGGTGATCATGCTCATTATGGGTGTCCTCAAGCGGTTTGAGTGAGCGGGTCGTTCCGCGGAGAGGGAGGGCGAGGATACGGGGGGAGCGATGCAGCGGGCCGGAGCACCTGGAACTTGAGAAAATCGGAGGCCTCAAGGACGGTTTCGTTTTCGGTTAAAATTGCCCTGCGGCTGGTCACCCTTCTGGGCATCGTGAACCCGTACACGGATTTCCATCGGATATCGCCACCACGGTCCAGTGTACGGGGCTTTCCCCATTCCAAGGAGTCATGAGCCTCAGCACGGCAACATAACCAACCCGGCTCTCCGGGGCCGCAAAAAAAGGAGACGGGCCGGTTACTCCGGCTGGTAATTCAGATACAGGTCGTCCACCGTCGCCCTGTCCCCGCCGCTCTTTGCGAGCAGGTCCATGTAGGTGTAGACCTCGGGGGCATCCTTCTTTAAGAGTGCCGGGGTGGTGTGGTAGAGCATGAAGGCTTCGGCAAAGAGCGTCGCCTCCCTCCCCTCACCGGGGGATGCGCCGATACCGGCCAGGTAGGACCCGGAGTTTGCGGCCAGCGTCGCAAAGACCGTGCTCTCTCCAAACTCCCCGGTATGGTAGACCCGGTACCCGACCTGCTCGGCAAAGACCTCGTCGGCCCGCGCCGGGTCCCTGTCCGAGCGGATGTAGATGGCGCTCTCTTCTGGGACATACAGGCCGTTCACGCTCCCGGTCCCATCTTTCTGCCTGAACACCTCATTTCCGCTGTCGATGTAGACAGTGAGGTTCTCCATAAAGTCTTCTCTAATCTTGGTGCTCTGCTGCAGCACCAGGGCCTCTGCAAGTGCCGCCTCGGTGCCGCTCCCATCCCTGTTTTCCAGACGGAAACCGGTGACCGGGCTCACTGAGAAGGCCGAACAAACGACGATCAGGAGTATGATCGCCGTGATCAACCGTGATCGAAATCGTGGGTCCATCGTTTTCCCTCTGCTTGACAAGAGTTTTAAATTGTGTAATATATACTTTTCCAATTTTAAAAAACAGAATATAAATTCCCAATTATCAAAATACAGTAAAAAATCCAGGAATTTAGTAAAAGAATCTCTCAGATACACCGATCGAATCACGACAAAACATATATAGTCAAGGTGTGTGAAACCCATCCGACACCTAATTACCCATGCAAGCGCATAGTAGAAACAATGAAACAGATCGCTCTCTACGGGAAGGGGGGAATCGGGAAATCCACCACTGCAGCGAACCTATCGGCAGCACTCGCAGGAGAGGGGCTCGATATCCTGCAGATCGGCTGCGATCCGAAGCACGACAGTACCCGCATGCTGATGCACGGGACCTGGATCCCGACGGTCCTCGACCTCATCCGGGAGCGTGGAGACGAGAGCATCACCGCCGACGATGTGGTCTACGAGGGCTTCCGGGGGGTGCGCTGCGTGGAGGCCGGCGGGCCCGAACCGGGGATCGGGTGCGCCGGCCGGGGCATCATCGCGACATTCCAGCTCCTGGAACGCCTGGAGGCCCTCAAAGGCGACGTGATCGTCTACGACGTCCTCGGAGACGTCGTCTGCGGCGGGTTCGCGATGCCGATGCGCGAGGGATACGCGCAGGAGGTCTACCTGGTCACCTCCGGCGAACTGATGTCCGTCTACGCGGCAAACAACATCGCAAAAGCCATCGCCCGCCTCTCGCGCCGGGTGCGGAGCAGGTGTACGCTCGGAGGCGTGATCTGCAACGCAAAGAACATCGAGGGCGAACGGGACCTGGTGGAGGAGTTCGCCCGCCGGATCAACTCCCGGCTCGTCGCCTACATCCCCCGCTCCCGGGTCGTGCAGGTTGCGGAACTGCACAAGCAGACGGTCGTCGAGTACGCCCCCGAATCGGACCAGGCAGCGGTCTACCAGGAACTTGCACGCACGATCTACGGAAACGAAACGACGAGTATCCCCACCCCCCTCGAGATGGATGAGCTCGAAACCTTCGCCCTCGAATTCGTCCAGGTTTGAGGGGTGTACCCTGACCGGAGCGCTCTCGGTGCTCACGGAGGTACGGGACGCTGTCTGCATCATCCACGGTCCGGCGGGGTGCACGCACCACAACTTCTCCCTCCTTCACGCCACGTTGCTCTCGAACGACCGGATCGAAGTTCCCCGCCTCCTCTCCACCCGCTTAACAGAGAACGGCATCATCTTCGGAGGAGAAGAGGCGCTGGAGAGGACCATAGCACGGGCGCTCTCGCTCTCACCCGCGCCCGCTTCCGTCTTCGTCCTCTCGACCTGCATCGTCGAGACGATCGGGGACGACGTCGCGGCGGTCTGCGCAAAAGAGCGGCGCATCCCGGTGATCGCCGTCCCGACCGCCGGGTTCCTCGGCGGGGTCTTTGAGACCGGCATCAGAAACGCCCTCTCCTCCGTAGCCTCGCTCGCCCGGCCCGGAGGCGAAACAACCCTCTCGGCAAACCTGGTCGGCGAGAAGAACCTGGAGTACGGCGTCGACGAGAACGCGGCCGAGATCGCACGCCTCCTCAGCCGGCTCGGCATCGGGGTCAACCTCAGGTTCGTCCGGGAGATCGGCACCAGGGATATCGAACGCCTCGGCTCTGCTGCCGTGAACATCCTCCGCGAACCGGCGCTCCGGCCGGTCGGGGAAGACCTCAAACGGAGGCTCGGCACGCCCTACGTGGACTCGTTCCCGGCAGGCCTTACGGGGACGTGCCGGTTCCTGGAGGATGTCGGCCGGATCTGCGGCATCGACGCCTCGGCAGCCGTCGAAGAGGAGCGCGCCTATCAGGCGGCGATGCTCGAGGGGTTCGCCGGGATCGCGGGCAGCAGGGTGCACTTCCAGTCTCCACACCCCATGCTCAAGACCGATCCGGGCGCGGAGGCCATCTGCACCGAGTGCGCCGAAGCCCTCGACCTCGCCGTCGTCCCGGACGGGGCGGCCATCCCCTTCCCGTACCCGGCGCCCGTGGGGACCGCCGGCCTCCGACGGATGCTGCACCGGTGGCGGGTGCTGATCCGGGAGAAGAAACGGCACTGAACCGGCGTGACGGGCTCCGGCGACCGTACACTTAAATATCCGGTGCACAGAGAGAGAACATCGGAGTGAGTGCCAGAGTATGTTCGAACGCGTCTTATTTCCAACGGACTTTTCAGAACCCTCCATGAAAGTGCTGGGCTACATCCCCGCACTGCAGGAGGCGGGAACCCGGGAGGTGGTCCTCGTCCACGTCATCGACTCAAAGGACGTCACCCTGATCGCCTCGGGAGGACAGGGGTTCCTCGGGACCGTACCCGACCGGGAGACCGAGGCCCAGAAAGAGTTGCGAGAAGAGATCCAGCACCGGATCATCGATACCCGCCGGGCGCTCGAGAGGAAGGGCGTCAAGGTGACCGTCCGGACACCCGTGGGCAACCCGGGAAAGGAGATCGTGGCCGCGGCGGATGCGGAGGGAGCCTCGCTCGTCGTCATCGGCTCCCACGGCCGGTCGAACATCCGCGACCGCCTGCTCGGGACGGTCTCGGAGTACGTGGTTAAGAACGCCCACCAGCCGGTCCTGGTCATCAAGCGTGAAGCGGTCGTCGGGAAGTAGTTCTCTTTTTCCCACAACCAGTAAAAAAGATCTTTTATTTCTCCCGTCCGCTCTCCAGCAACATCCGGATCGCCCGCAGTTCCTCCACCACCGCATCGGCGGCCGGCAGCTCTTCCGGCTCGCCCCCGGTCGCGACGGGACCGGTCCTCCGTACGAAGTTCATGATCTTCTCCTGGAGGTCCTTTGGATCCACTATCCCGTTGAGGACGATCTCCGCCCGCGCCTGGGCCGAGTATCCGGCGGTCTGCACCCGGACCGCCGAGAAGGAGAAGAACCGCATCAGGGGACCCTGGATGATATCGACGTTTGTGATCCGGTTGTAAGGGACGATCCCTGTCTGCCGGAACCAGACCCCCCGCTGCCAGGTGATCTCGGTGACGGTGAGCCGGTAGACGATGCTCTCGTGGTAGAGGGGTATCCAGTAGGCGACGAAGACGACGATGGCGAGCGCCGGGATGACGAGGGCGAGAGCGACGGGCAGCGGGCTGAAGACGACGACGGGAGCCAGCCAGGGCAGGACGAAGAGGATGACGGTCAGGACCAGGGACGCATAGAGGTACGACCGGAACTGCGGCGCCGGTCCGAACGTCTCTCCGATACGGAGGGTGGTGAGGGACATGTTATCACACTGATCTCAGTCCGGACGGATTAAGCCTTCCCGGCCGGCGAGGTCCCTCCTGAGGATGTGACGATCGCCTCCCTCGCCGAAGTAGGCCGGACAGAAGTCCGTCTCCCTAAAGCCGTGCCTCTCGTAGAGCGCCCGGGCGGCGTGGTTTTCCGGCGCGACCGAGAGGCAGACCTCCCCGGCTCCCTGCTCCCGGAGGCTGCCGGTGACGGCGGCAACGAGGCTCTCCCCGAACCCCCGGCGCCGGCACCGCTCCGCCACCACCAGCCGGACGATCCAGCCCGTGGCCGGCCGGTGCTGCACGAGAGCCCCGATGGTGTAGCCGACGACCTTCCCACCGCATTCCGCAACCAGGAAGGTATCGGCGAAGAGGACGCCGGCCTGCCGGATGAAGACCTCGGGCTTGCAGCCTTCGGAGTTGTTCTCCCGCTCGAGGGCACAGATTGCCGGATAATCCTCGTCGCGGTATCCCCTGATCATCGGGTCCATGCCAGTGTATTCGTCGTGGAGAGTAAAAAAGAGGCAGCAGCCCCGGGGCCCCACGCCCCGGTGCATACGAGGACGCACAGGCTCACTTCTTCATGCCTTTCTCAAGCATGTCGCGTGCCATCTTGTAGGTCTCGATCTTGTACTGCATCATCTCGATGTGCTGCTGCTTCATCTTGATGCGGGACTCGATCATCCGTATCGTCAGCTGCCGCATCTGGTCCTCGTCGAGGAGATCGCGCATCTTCTCAAGGAGCATACCGTGGGCGCCGTATCCGCCGTAATGTGTCATGCCATAACCCCCCTTATACCGACCTCGTCTATACGGGCGAGATCGGCACCTCGATATCTGCCGGGCCTTAAATACCTTATGGCAGATGGGCCCCGTCCCGCGGGGTTACCGGGAGGACGCGAACGCTTCGCCGTGTTCGGCCCAGTTCTCGACGGGCGGTTCGTAGAGGACGATACAGACGTCTTCGGGATGAAGCCCGGCATTTCGGGCGAGGCGCTCCACGATCGCACGGTAGAGCGCCTCTTTCTTCTCGGCGTTGCGCCCCGGCATGAGGGATACCTCGATCAGGACCGCGTCGCCGGACCGGCCGGGAGGCACCGGGAAGTTCTCCTCTTTTCGTTCGCAGAGCCGGATCCAGAGGGCGGCCTCCGGGGTCTGCAGTGCGTCAACAAAAGCCTCCCGGAGACTCTCGATGAGCGACCTGCGGTACTCGACGGACTTTCCCGTGCGGATCTCGATCTTTACAAGCGGCATGCGGACATCTCTCCAGCGGCAGCCGGGGATCCGGGCGAATCCCCGTTCTCCTGCATGAGTGTTCCGGCACCGGGGGTATTAACGGTTTCCTAGAAGCGGCCCGTACCCTCGCTCTCCGGGCGCCGGTTCCTGTTCGCGCAGGCGTTGAGCACCTCGTCCATCAGCCGGAGCGCCCCTTCGATCCCGATCAGCGCCCGGGATGAGAGGAGGAACCTGCCCCGGAGCGGCGGCGTCAGCCCGACGAATGCAGCGCCCGGAGCGATCGCCCGCTCGTAGGAGGAACCGAGGACCAGGTCGGGTTCGGCGTCCCGGATCATCTCCCGGATGGTCGAGAAGTCGGTTGTATGGACGAATGCATCGTTCCCTGCACCGGGATCGTTCCGGGCGGCGACGCAGGCGATATCGGCACCGAGGTACCGGTCGAGGAGGTCGGCGGCAAACGCGGCGTAGGCGTCTCCGGCAGCGATCGCCACCCGGGGCGGGTCGAACCTCCTGAGGTACTTCTCGCAGGCCTTCCGGATCCGGGCATCGGCCCACGCGATCTCCTCTGCGACGGGCCGGGAATCGACGCCGTCGACTGAGGCGAGAAGTCGCTCGAAGGTCTCGCCGACACCATCGAGGCCGAGGAGCGAGCCGCAAGAGGTTCCGACGCCGCTCGCAAGGTCCGGGTTCGTCCCGACGGTGAACGGCGCCGCCCGGCGGGTCGCGGCGTAGCGGTCCAGGCAGAAGGTGGCGGCGACTGCAGCGCCGGCCAGGTCGAGCAGGCGCCGCGCCTCGATGGCGTTCCCCCGGCAGAAGGGGTCGGTGCGGCAGATGCCGTCGATGTTGACGCCGGCGGCATCGGGGTCCACTTCCGGCGCGATCGTGTCGAGCGCACGGCGGTACCCGGCCTCGAGGTCGCCGAGGAACCCGGGGCTGTCGACGACGAGGATCTGCCCGTCGCCGGCAAGGTCGCCGATATCCTCCCCCATGATCGCGGGGACGCAGGTGTTGACCACGGCTATCCGGGCGTAGCGGCCGTCCAGATCCCGGATCACCTCCGCAAGGCGGGACTCCGTCCCGAAGATGATCTCGTTCTCGACGAGGAACGTCCCGTGGATGGGGACCCCGACGAGCGACGCGGGGTAAAAGTAACACCCGCTCGAACCGTGGACGACGACGGCGATATCCTCGAACCCCGAAAGACAGGCGACCGCCCCGGTCATTGCACAGGGCCATAGGGGGTTCTCGCACGGCATATGCTGGTTATCTGGCATCGGTCTAGAAGATCATGGCGGTGCGGGGATATAAAAGACGGGATCTGGGGGATGTCCAGGATGTCGTCACGAAATCCGTGTGACTGCCAGCAACCTGTCTTCGCGGCTTCGCGAAGGAACTTTTTAACAACTTCAGGGCTTCACGACTTCACATGCGATGCTGATACTGGTGGCGGCCCTACACCGTCTTCACGAGCGAGGCAAGGTACTGCCCGACCTCGCTCGTCTTCCTTGCGCCGCCCATGTCCCGGGTAACGTATCCGTCGAGGATGCTCCTCTCGATTGACCTGAGGACGGCCGCCGCCGCCTCGTGCTCGCCGAGGTGGTCGAGGAGCATCGAGCCCGCCCAGACGGTGGCGAGCGGGTTTGCGACGTCCATGCCCCGGTACTTCGGCGCGGAGCCGTGGATCGGCTCGAACATCGAGGTGCCAGCGGGGTTGATGTTCCCTCCGGGGGCGAGCCCGAGCCCGCCCTGGATCATGGCGCCGAGGTCGGTGATTATGTCGCCGAACATGTTCGGGGTGACGACGACGTCGAACCACTCGGGGTTCTTGACGAACCACATCGTGACGGCGTCGACGAAGTTGAACTCGGTCTCGATGTCCGGGTATCCGGCGGCGACTTCGGAAAAGACGTCCCGCCAGAGGCCGTAGACGTCCGAGAGGACGTTCGCCTTGTCGACCGACGTGACCTTCTTCTCCCTCGCTGCGGCAAGGTCGAAGGCGTAGCGGATCGCCCGCTCCGCACCCGGCCGCGTGATCACGCCGATCTGGTAGGCGAGTTCGTCGGCGTCGGTCTCAACGTCGAGGCCGAACCTGACGTTGTAGATGTCGCGGACGACCTCGAGGGTCTTTTTCTCGCGCTTCCCGGCAAACCGGGAGCCGATCCCGACGTAGAAGTCCTCGGTGTTCTCCCGGACGACGACGAAGTCGATATCCTCCGGCTTCTTATTCGCGAGCGGTGTCGCGACGCCGTCGAGGAGTTTGATCGGCCGGAGGTTGATGAACTGGTCGAAGTGGAACCGGATCGCAAGCAGGATGCCCTTTTCGAGGATCCCCGGCTTCACCCGCTCATCGCCGATCGCCCCGAAATAGATCGCCGGAAACTTCGAGAGTTCGTGGATATCCTCCTCGGTGAGGAGTTCGCCGGTCGCGAGGTAGCGGTCGGCCCCGATATCGAAGTCGGTCCACGCGATATCGAACCCGAAGCGCCCTCCTGCGGCGTCGAGGACGTCTTTGCCCGCAGCAACGATCTCGGGGCCGATGCCGTCCCCGCCGATTGCGGCTACTCTGTGCTGCATGTCTTCACCTCATCCAGGTTCTTCGCGTAGGCCACGAGACCGCCGGCATCCACGATCTCCTTCATGAACCCGGGCACCGGCTCGATGGGGAGCCGCTTCCCGTTCACCTCGATGTAGCCTCCGGCGATATCCACCGAGACGGCGTCGCCGTCCCGGATGCTGTCCGCCCCGGCAGAGACCAGGGGCAGGAGCCCGGTGTTGACCGCATTCCGGTAGAAGATACGCGCAAAGGACTTCGCGACGACGACCTTCACCCCGGCGCCGAGGAGCGCGAGCGGCGCGTGCTCGCGGGAGGAGCCGCACCCGAAGTTGCTCCCGGCGACCACGACGTCGCCCTCCCGCGCACCTTTCGCAAACTCGTCCCGCGTTCCCTCGAACGCATGCTTCGCAAGCTCCGCCGGATCATAGATGGTGAGGAACCGCCCGGGGATGATTGCATCCGTATCGATATCGTCGCCGAACTTCCAGACTCGCATGATTCACACCTCCCTCGGGTCGGTAATCTCGCCGTAGAGGGCGCTCGCCGCCGCCGTCGCCGGCGAGGAGAGGTAGACCGACGCCTGCGCACTTCCCTGCCTGCCCCGGAAGTTCCGGTTCGACGTCGAGAGCGAGACCTCCCCGGGGGCGAGGAGGCCGAATGCTCCGCCCATGCAGGGGCCGCAGCAGGGCGCCTCGACGAGCGCGCCCGCCTCGACGAACCGCTCGATGAGCCCCGCACGGAGGGATTTGAGGTACTCCGTCCGCGATGCGGGGATGACGATCACCCTGACGCCGTCGGCAAACGCATCAGCGTTTCCGAGCACCTCCGCCGCCTCGGCGAGGTCTTCGTAGCGGCCGTTGGTGCAGGAGCCGATGAAGACCTGGTCGACCTTCGTCCCCGCCACGTCGGTGACATCCACGACGTTGTCGACGTTGTGCGGGACGGCGACCTGCGGCGAAAGATCGGTGACGTCGTAGCGCCGCCGCTCGTGATAATTCGCGTCCTCATCGCCCGTGAGGTCGAACGGCTCGATTGCGCGGCGGGCGGTGACGTAGTCCCAGGTGGCCGCATCGGGCTGGACGATTCCCGCTTTCGCCCCCATCTCGATTGCCATGTTCGCGCAGGTCATCCGGCCCGCCATGCTCATCTCGCGCATGGCCCGGCCGGTGAATTCGAGCGCCATGTAGGTCGCGCCGTCTGCGCCGATGTCGCCGGCGAGGGAGAGGATCAGGTCCTTTGCCCCCACCCTCCGGCCGAACGCACCCTCGACCTCGACGAGGATGCTCTCGGGCACCCGGAAGTAGAGCGCCCCGAACTTCAGCGCGAATCCCATGTCGGTCGAGCCGATGCCGGTCGCAAACGCGCCCGCGGCGCCGTAGGTGCAGGTGTGGGAGTCGGTGCCGACGATGATCTCGCCCGGCGCCGCCCGCCCCTTCTCCATCACGACCTGGTGGCAGACGCCCTCGAGGAGGTCGTAGTTGTGGATACCCTGCTCCTCTGCAAACTGCCGCATGAAGACGTGGTTCTCGGCAGCCGGTATCGAGTCGGCGGGCACCTGGTGATCGAAGAGCATGATGATCCGCCCGGGATCATAAACACGCTCTCCACCCATCTCCCGAAAGACCCGGACCGCGAGCGGGCCGGTGATGTCGTGGATCATCGCCGCATCCACCGGCGCCATCACCACGTCCCCCGCGCGGACGGATCTCTCGCACCGTTGCGAAAATATCTTTTCTGCGATCGTCGCCGCCATTAGTATCGTGTTCCTGGTACGCGCTCAGGACGTATTTAGTTTGGCAGGATCCCCCCGGGTGGTGCAGGGGATCGGAGCCCATTCCACCCGATTTCCCGGGGCATTACCCTTATGTGACTCCGTGCGGATTCTATAAGGAGAAGCGATGACCGACGGACCGACCCCGGCAATGCGGCAGTACTATTCAGTGAAGGCCCGGTACCCCGACGCAGTCCTCTTCTTCAGGATGGGGGACTTCTACGAGACCTTCGGTGAGGACGCCGGCGTGGTGGCCCGGGAACTCGACATCACCCTGACGGCCCGGGGCCGGGATAAGAACGGCGACCGGATGCCGCTCGCGGGCGTCCCCCACCACGCCGCCGACGGCTACATCGCCCGCCTGGTGAACAAGGGCTACAAGGTGGTGATCTGCGACCAGGTGGAGGACCCGAAGACCGCAAAAGGCGTGGTGAAGCGGGACGTCACCAGGGTGATCACCCCGGGAACGCTGATCGACTCCTCGATGCTCGGTTCCGCCGGCGCCCACTACCTTATGGCGGTCGCCCCCGACCGGAAGGAGACCTTCGGCCTCGCGTTTCTCGACGTCTCCACCGGCGAGTTCTTCGTCTCCTCCGGGAGCGGCGGGCGGGACTACGCCGAGATCGTCTCGGAGGTCGTCAGGTACCGTCCCTCTGAGGCGATCGTCCCGGAGAGCCTGGCGGACGCGCTCCCCAGCCGGCTGGAAACCCTCGGGGTGACGGTGAGCCGCTACCGCGACGATGCCTTCGACCCCGACGCGGCGTGCGAGCGCCTCTGCGGGCAGTTCGGGACGGCGGCGCTCGACGGCTACGGGTGCGCCGGGATGACGGGGGCAATCGCCGCGGCCGGGGCGGCGCTCCGCTACGCCCAGGAGACCCAGCAGTCGTCCCTCCCCCACATCTCGGGGCTCGCGACGAAGGTTCCGACAGGGAACATGGTGCTCGACGCGATCACCCTCCGGAACCTGGAGATCACGACGGGCATCCGCGGCGTTGGCGACGGGAGCACGCTTCTTGCCGCGCTCGACGTCACGGAGACCCCGATGGGGAGCCGGACGATGCGGTCGTTCCTGATCGGCCCCCTGCTCGGGAAGGAGGCCATCGAGAGGAGGCTCGATGCGGTGGAGTGGTTCTTCGACCACGCGCTCGACCGGCAGGAACTCCGCGCAGCGCTCGGCGATTTCGCCGATATCGAGCGGATAGCGGGAAGGATCGCTTACGGGAACGCCGGTCCCCGGGATATCGCGACGCTCCGGGAATCTCTTGAAGAGATCCCGGATCTAAAAGGGCTTTTTTCCGCCGACGCCCCGGCCCTGGTCCGCGAGGCCCTCGACGCGATGAGCGACCATGCCCGGGTCACGGACCTTATCGGGCGGGCGATCGTGGACGAACCCCCGGCACGCGCGTTGGCCGGCGGGATGATCCGCGAGGGGTTCAACGAGAAACTCGACGAACTCCGGCACCTCGCGACGTCCGGGAAGGACTGGATCGTGGAGTTCCAGCAGCAGGAGCGGGAGAGGACCTCCATCAAGTCGCTCAAGGTCGGCTACAACCGGGTCTTCGGCTATTACATCGAGGTGACGAAACCGAACCTGCACCTGGTGCCGCCGGAGTACGAGCGGCGGCAGACGACGGCGAACGGCGAGCGCTACACGATACCCGACCTCCGGGAGAAGGAGGCGATGATCGCGACCGCCGAGGAGCGCCTCTCGGCACTCGAGGCGGAGATCTATGCAGAACTCGTCCGGACGCTCGCGGCGGAGGTCCCCGGTCTCCAGGCGACCGCCCGGGCGGTGGGGCTCCTCGACGTCTACGCGACCCTCGCCGAGGTCGCGGCCCGCTACGGCTACACCCGCCCCGCGATCGAGGAGAGCAGCCGGACCATCATACGGGACGGCCGCCACCCGGTGGTGGAGCGGCACCTCCCGGTGCCGTTCGTCCCGAACGACACGGATCTCGACAGCGCCGGCGACCAGATCATGATCATCACCGGGGCGAACATGGCAGGCAAGTCCACCTACATGCGGGCGGTGGCGCTCTGCTGCATCATGGCCCAGATGGGGAGTTTCGTCCCGGCCCGCCACGCCACCGTCGGGATCGCCGACCGGATCTTCACCCGGGTGGGGGCGTTCGACGACCTCGCCTCCGGGCAGTCCACGTTCATGGTCGAGATGCTGGAACTCGCAAACATCTTAAACAACGCGACGGCGCGAAGCCTTGTCGTCCTCGACGAGATCGGGCGGGGAACGAGCACGCTCGACGGGTGCTCGATCGCCCGGGCGGTGGTGGAGTTCCTGCACGGGAGGGCGGTCGCGGGCCCCCGGACCCTCTTTGCGACCCACTTCCACGACCTGATCGACCTTGAAGGATCGCTCAAACGGGTGAAGAACTTCCACTTCGCGGTGAAGGATACCGGAACCGACGTCGTCTTCCTCCGTAAGATCATCCCCGGCGCGACCGACCGGAGCTACGGCGTCCACGTGGCGCACCTTGCCGGGATCCCGAAGAGGGTGACCGACCGGGCGATGGAACTCTTAAAGGAGGCGTCGTCACGGGAGTTCTCGGGCGGACCGCGGGCTCCCCGTTACACCCAGATGCTCCTCGTCGACCACGGCGAGAGGATCGTGGAGGAGAACCCGGCGGTCAGGGAACTCAAGAGACTGAACCCGGACGAGATGACGCCGATCGAAGCCCTGACCACTCTCTGCCGGCTCCAGAGGCTTGCGAACGGGGAGGAAGGAGAACGTTGACGAAGATACGGGTCCTCGACCCCGATACCGTGAACCAGATCGCCGCCGGCGAGGTCGTGGAGCGGCCCGCATCGGTGGTGAAAGAGCTCCTCGAGAACGCGATCGATGCGGGCTCGACAGGCATCCTTATCGACGTCTCCTCAGACATGGGAGGGATCGCGAAGATCCGGGTGACCGACAACGGCGAGGGCATGACGCCGGAAGAGGCGGCCCTTGCGTTTCACCCCCACGCGACGAGCAAGATCCGGGATATCGCCGATCTCTGTGCCGTCCGCACCCTGGGGTTCCGGGGGGAGGCGCTCGCGAGCATCGCCGCGGTCGCGGAGGTGACGTTGATCACCCGTCCCCGGGGAGCCGGGGCGCTCGCCGGAACGAGAGTCGTCATCCGGGGAGGGGAGATCATCGAGAAGAGCGAGGTGGGGGCGCCGGAGGGGACGACGGTCGTCGTGGAGCGCCTCTTCTACAACACCCCCGCCCGCCGGAAGTTCCTCAAAAGCAGGAACACCGAGCTCGCCCACATCTACGCGGTCGTGGAGAACCTGGCCCTCGCGCACGGTGAGGTTGCCTTCCGCGTGGTGCACAACGGGAAGGAGCGGATGGCAACCCAGCGGTCGGGAGGACTCCTGAATACCATCGCGGGACTCTACGGCGCCGAACTCGCCCGGTCGCTCGTCCCGGTCGAGGGAAGGCTCCCCTTCCTCCGCATCGGCGGCTACGTCTCCCGGCCGTCGGAGAGCCGGGGGAACCCGTCGCAGATCTCCGTCAGCATCAACGGAAGGAGTATTACCTCCCGCCAGATCGCCGCCGCCGTCAGGGAGGGCTACGGCACCCTCCTCCCGAAAGACCGCTACCCGGTGGCATTCCTTGACCTCTCGATAGACACCGGCCTCGTGGACGTCAACGTCCACCCGACGAAAAGGGAGGTCCGCCTCTCCCGGGAGCGCGAGATCACAGGGGCGGTTGCGGCCGCAGTGGAAGAAGCGCTTGCCGGGCACGACCTCGTCGGAGACATGCCGGCCGAGCCGGTGCAGCAGCAGATCATCCCGCGGGAGCCCGAACCGGAGCCGGCACCGGCGGCCGGCGAGCCCGGAGCGTCCTACACCGCAGGGCACCGCGAACTCGCCCTCTCCGATAAGCAGCTCCGCCGGACGGAGACGGAGGGGGGAGAGAACCTCCTCCCGGCCATGGAGCCGATCGGGCAGGTGGCGGCGACCTACATCGTGGCGGAGGGGGCCGACGGCACCCTTTACCTCGTCGACCAGCACGCGGCCCACGAGCGGATCCTCTACGACCAGGTCGTGGAGCAGCGCGATGCAAAAGCCGGGTCGCAGGAACTGATCATGCCCGTCGTCCTCTCGCTCCGCCCAAAGGAGTCGGCCGCGCTCCGGGACGCGATGCCGCTCCTTGCCGGGGAGGGATTCGTGGTGGAGGAGTTCGGCCGGGATACCTTCGCCGTCCGGGCGGTGCCCGCGGCCCTCGGCGCAGTCGAAGACCCCGGAACGGTCAGGGAGACGATCGCCGACCTCCTCGCCGATGCGTCCCGCACCGTCCCCGACCGGCGGGAGGCGGTCATCTGCATCGTCGCCTGCAGGGGTGCGGTGAAGGGGGGAACCCTTCTCACGCACGACCAGCAGAAACGCCTCCTCGCACAGCTCGCCCGGACGAAGACCCCCTGGACGTGCCCGCATGGGAGGCCGACGGTCGTGGCGTTCGATAAGAGGAAACTCGACGGGATCTTTCGGCGGGGGTAGGGTGAGCGGGGCGGGCACACCCTGCCGGGAACTAACGCATATAATCAGCCCTTTTAGGGATTAGTCGATAATAATTGGCCCTAAGGGCAAAAGCCCGTATGACAATGGCTTTATTCTCAGGAGATCAGAACGGCTATATGTCACAGCGGGACTGACCCGCTGCAGACGAAAGGATTGAATCATGTGACACTACTCCAGCAGATTCGCCTCTGGATGATGACCAGGAGCAGGGGGGAGCAGTATCATGACTGTGAGAACGACTCAGTCATCGAACCCTACTTCGATATCTCTCCCGAAGCGACCCTCCCTCCGGATATCCCCGATATCACGCTGGAAGAGATCATCAGGTGACGGGGAACGTCCCCCCAAACGTCCTGCCGAACGGATCACCTCTCAGTAATCTCATATCACCCGCCACCTTTTTTTGAGAACGCCGTCTCCACCGTGTGCCGACCTCATGGCCCGGGCGGTTCCAGGAGTATCACCGGGAGCCGGGCGGGGGCATGGCCCGGAAAAAGGGATCAGAGGAACCGGAACGACTCCGCCGTCGGAGCCGCGTCCACATTGTAAGCATCGTACTCCGGAGGGAACACCGTGTGCATGACCGAGTAGACGACGTTGTCCCTGACGGCATAACGGATGACGAAGGTGTACCGGTCTTCCTCGACGATGGGGACGGAGTAGACCGACTCGTACGCCGGGACGCCGTCGAGGGAGATCTTCTCCGTGGAGACCCATTCGGCCCCGATATCGGCCTTGAGATCCTCTGTGTAGGTCGCGTTCAGCGTCTCGAGAACCTTCTCCGGATCGGCGGTTCCCTGGCCCGGGAGCGGGTTCGTGTTCACGCGGACCTCCTCGTGCTTATCCGGCGAGGAGAACCATACGCTCCCGCCCGACTCGGTGTAGAACCATCCCTCCGGGCAGGTGACGGCATAACCGTAGGTGGCGTTGACATAGGTGCCGTTCCCGGGAACAGGCGCCTGCGTCGGGGTCGGGACGGGAGTCGGGCCGGGCTCGGGCGACTGCGGCGAGAAGAGTCCCGGCAGCAGAACCGCCAGGACAACGGCCAGAGCAACCGCAAGAACACCGATGATCAGCAGTCTCTGTGATTTCATGCTATCCGGTTACGTGGCCCGGACAAGGATAAATACTATTCAGTCGGGTTCTGGTGACGGCCGCGATCCGTCCTTCGATCGGCGGGAGTGTCGGGGCGGCATGTTCCGGGAGAGGGAGAAGACCTCTTCGCCCGGGTTCCGGCGGCTGCCGTCAGGAAACCCCGGCAACCGAATCCGCCGCGGGAGCACGGACGTCGGCGATCAGGTCGTCGAGGGTATCCACGTACTTCACCCGGATGCCGACGTTCTCCTCGATGTACTCTTTCGTATCCATGACGACCGGCCGTTGCCTCGCTATCCTCAGTCCGCCGAACGAGCGGTCCTCCTCCCGGTACTCGATCATCTGGTCGTTCTCGTCCGAGAGGATCAGGAGCGTCTTCCCGCTCGCCGTTGCGGCCTCGGCCTTCTCGAGGATTCCGCCGACCGGGCCGATCTTCCCGTTCTCATCGATGGTCCCGGTCACGGTCACGCTCTCGTTGAGCGGGAAGTCCTCCAGCACCGAGAGGAGGAGCGTGGCCATCAGCGCTCCCGCGCTGGGGCCGTCGATCTCGGAGACCTCTTCCGGACCCTGGATGCTGAAGATGATATCGCTCTCCGCAAGGTTCACGCGGGAGTGGTTGGCGGCGACAACGACCGCAAGGTTCGCGGCGTCCTGAAAGACAATCCCCATCAGGGGGGTCGTCTGGATGAGCACCCTCCCCTTGCCGGGCACGACCTCGACCGAGACGTTCACCATCGCCCCCTCCTCGATCACCTCCTCGTAGAGGAGCGGACCGCCCCGGTCGACCTCGATCTTCTGGAGGATGACCGGCACCTGCATCGAGGCAGCACTCCCGTTCCCCGCCCCCCTCCCGGGCGGGAGAGGGGTCAGGGTCGCAGTCGGGAGGGTATCGGTCTCCTCCGGTTTGGAGAGGGCCGGGGAGAGGTCGCCTTCCGGCACGAGGGCGACGGCCAGGAGGAAGACGTTCGCAACAAGCGATAGAACGAGCAGAATCGTCAGGGTCTTCTCCCGTATGCGCATACGCTGCCCGAATATCACTCATCCGGATATATACCTTTCCGAAAGCGACTGGCGCGAGCATCGCGAGCGGCAGGAGCTCGAGCACCGTCAGGTGCGAGTTGCGACGGGCCGAAGGTCTGCGAGTTGCAACGGTTCGCCAGAACCGGAGCAGGTAACGCTCCCCCGCAGTGCCGGGACAACGTTCCGGGCCCTCATCGTTACCCTCCGGACGCCGCCCCTCAACTCGCAGATCCGGGTCAGGGCTCCGGCTTTTTGAACGCCTTCACCCGTCACCGTACCTTCTGCACCGGGGCGTCGCGGCGGGCCCTGCAGGCCATCACGCTCCGCCCCCTCACTCTTGAACCGTCCCGGACCTAAAAAGCCGATAACCGGCAAATTTCACCAGGATTCTCGCGCTTCGGCACGTATCGCGCACAGGAACACTTCAATACGATTTTATCCTCCTCTGTCGGAAGAAAAGTAATGAACCAGGTACCAGAGCGCCTCCTGCGCGTTTGCCTGCCTGCCTGCGTCCTCGGTGTCGCGATCCTCTTCATCGCCGCTGCTGGCTGCACGAACACCGCCTCGACCGATGGAAACTCCATCTCCGGGAGTGTGGCAGGGGATTACGCGGGAGGAACAATCTACGTTGCGGCGATCGACGCCGCGGCATATACGACATCGGATATCAGGGTTATGGAGACCGGGGAGCATCCCGAACGCTCGCAGTACGTCAGCGGCTTTGCCGCGCTCGATGCGCCGGGCGATTATGTCATCTCCGGACTTCCCCCGGGCAACTACACCGTCTACGCCTGGGCGGATACGGATGATGACGGCCGGATCGACCACCTCGACTACCGCGACCCGACCGGGTGGTACTGCACGCCGTCGCACCTCACCCCCGTCAGGGTCGCCGTTACACCGGGGAACGCCACGACCGGGGTTGATATAACTCTTATCGCCCCGACGCCCTACCCCGACGATGCTCGGGAGATCGCGGTCGGCAGCGGCGGCGGAAGGCTCACCGTCATGAAAGGCTGCCACGTCCTCCAGGTATGGGGAACGCCGGAGGAGCGGGCGTACGCCTACGGCTACCTCTGCGGCCCGCAGATCCGGGACTGGATCGACTACGTCCTGATCGGGTCGTTTATGCAGTCGCCCGCCGACTACGAAGACCTCTTCATCCCCTACATCAGGGAGCACATGGCACCGGCAAACCCGACGTATATGGCCGAACTCGACGCCATGCTCGCCGGGATGGCCGCAGGCGGCACGGACCTCTACCTCCCGTCGGTCTCGCGGAACATCACCCGCTACGACCTCCTCGCGGAGAACACCTACGATTTCATGCTCTACTACAGGATCTACGGCCTCATGATGGGCGACCTCGGCATCAACCGCACCGTGGCAGGCGACGCCGGCGTTTCGCCGCATCTCTGCACGAGCGCGATCGCCTGGGGCAACCTGACGGAGAACGACGAGCTTGCCGGCGGGTTGATCCACGGCAAGAACATGGACGGGGAGAACGACCTGCGGAAGGTCACGGTGAACAGCCTGCTCGTCATCGCGACCGACCCGGGTTCCGGCGGGAAACGCACGGTCGGGATAGACTGGCCCGGGTTTATCGGGACGTTCAACGGCATGAACGAGGACGGCCTTGTGCTGGTGCCCCACTCGTCGCCGTCGATCCCGGACTGGAACGCGACCAACCTCACGCCCACCACCTTCCTCTACATGGATACGCTCAGGAGCGAGAGCGATGTTGCCGGGGCGTGGGCCTACTGGGAGAAGGCGACCGGTACCAGGACCGGCGGGAACAACGCAGGGGTCTCGGCGCCCTACAGGAACGGAACGGGAAGCGTCCCGGCGGCGTTCGAGACGGACTCATACGGCGGCGCTGTACGCGGCCCGGGCGTTGTCGAACCGGACGACTGCCTCTTGATCGCGAACAACTACTACCTCTACCGGGGCGCCTATCCACCCGCCGTCGAGCGGGTGGACGGCTACCATGCCGAGGTCAGGCCCAATGACTACCGCTACCGGAACATGCTCGCCGTTCTCGACGGCTACCGGGAGGAAGGAAAGACCATCGGCACGCCCGAGATGATCGCGCTCATGCAGTCGGCGTCCGTCTCGGAGGAGTACCGGGGCACCACCGAGTACACCTTCATCGCGTACCCGGACGCAGGCGCGTTCGCCGTGGCAAAGGAGGACCTCGCGAAGGGGATTTTAGATGCACCGTTCGCGGAGTTCGCGCACTTTGACTTCGACGAGGTGTTCGAGAGGCCCTCGACGGTTTGACCGAAAGGGCTCGCCACTCTCTTTTTCCATCAAAACACGCAAGAAAACCGCAGATGCCGTTTTGCGGATTATCTTCCGGCCGAGGATCCAGACGACAGGCGGCGCCGTGCGACACTCGAACCTGCTACCCGGAAAATCACGCTCCCATCCGGCAGAGATCCCGCATCGCCCGGAGGACGTAGAGCCGCTCCCCTTCGAGCGCCTCCTCGTCGACGACGAACGAGACGAACCCCGCTCGGGCGAAGAGTTCCCGGACCTCGTCGGGCCCGGTCAGCGACGAGACCAGGAGCAGGATGCGCCCGAAGGGCGAGAGCACCCTCCCGGCGTCGGCGACGAACCGCTCGATCGTCGCCCGCCCCGTCGGCCCGCCGTCGAGGGCGTACTCCAGCCAGTCGCTAATACGCTCATCGGGAGCCGTCGGGAGGTAGGGCGGGTTGAAGAGGATGAGGTCGAAGGGGCCAAAGAGCCCCGAGAAGAGATCGGTCCTGACCGCCGCCACACCGCGGGCGCGGGCGCATTCGACCGCATGTGGATTGATGTCGGTCGCGACCACCGCCGCCGCCCGGCCGAGAAGTCCGGCCGCGACGTAGCCGCTCCCGGTCCCGACCTCGAGCACCCGGTCGGTCGGCCGGACCTCCCGGAGCGCTGCCCGGAGGAGGAGAAACGAGTCCTCGGCAGGGGAATAGACCTGATCGGGAAGCATCCCTAACTCCCGCTCATCCTGTTCGCGATCAGTGCGAACTCCTCGAGCGTCAGGTCTTCGGGCCGGCGCTGCAGGAGATCGTCGGGGAGGGCCGCGATCGTCCGCTCGATCGACTCGGGTGCAAACGCATCCCCCCCGCTCCGGAGGCCCTTCCGGACGGTCTTTCGCCGGTGGGAGAAGAGCACCCGGACGACGTCCGCGTAGACCGCCCTGTCCGCGATCGGGTACGGCGGCTCGTGCGGCGTGATCCGGACCACCCAGGAGCGGACCGCCGGCCTCGGGCGGAACGAGCCGGGCCCGAGGTCGAGCAGCGGTTTCACGGAGGCATAGGTCTGCACCATCACCGAGAGCCGCCCGACGTTCGGCGTCCCCGGCGGCGCGATCATCCGCTGGGCGAACTCCTTCTGGTACATCAGGACCGCGACCTCAAAGCCGATCTCGAGCAGCCGGAACGTAATCTTCGAAGAAACGGAGTAGGGGAGGTTCGCGACAACGATATCGAACGGCGGGATATCAACTTTCTTCGCGTCGCCTCTAACAATCTCGAGACGGCCTTCCTCGATCTCGTCGGCAAAGACAATCTCGAGCTCCTCCACAAGAGCCGGATCGATCTCTACCGCGATGACGTCCGCACCCCGGTCAAGGAGGGCGCGGGTGAGGATCCCTTCGCCGGGCCCGATCTCGAGCACCTTCCGACCGGAAACGTCGACAAAACCGGCAATCTTCTCGACGGCCCTCCGGTCGACGAGAAAGTGCTGATCCCTCGGAGCACTCATCTCGATGTGAAGATATGATACTTCTCGTCCGGGTCCTCGATCTCGTGCAGGATCCGGCTGACGATCATCCGATCCGGGTGCGGAAGCGATTTGATCCGCCCGGAGATGTCGGCGAAGCTCTCGAACGGCTTCTTCCCCCGCTGCTCGATGATCTCCCACATCAGCTTCTTCCCGATGCCGGGAAGCAGGTGCAGCATGTGGAACTTCGGCGTGATGGGCACGGACTTATTGAAGAAATCGACGAACCGCGGCTCGTTCTCGCGGACGATCTGCTCGACCACGAACGGCAGTTCGAGTTTTGCCGTCGCCGTCAGGTCGTCGTAGCTGATCCGCCGCTTGACACGCTCGACCTTCTCCCGCTCCGCATCGCCGATGTATACGCGGTCGTAGATCTGGATATCCGCACCCGCCTTCGGGACGAGCTCGAGCAGTTTGAACTGGTCCACGCCGACTGCCTGGACTACCGGTTCGCGCTTATAGACCGGACGCTGGTCGCTCGCATATCCCATCGGAAGGATATCGATAACTACTGCATTCTCCTCTTTCCTTTCGGTCTTCATTGACACCACCCCTTCTGTTAGAAGTGAGTCATTACCAGATCGAGGATCTCGTCCAGTTCGTCCGTCGTGAGGTTGAACCGTTCTTTGGCGTAGATGGCCCGAAGTTCGTCCCGGGTCCGCGGCATCAGGTTCGCGATGCGGTAGGCGATCTCCTCTTTCATCTTCTCGAGTTTGATGAGCTCGTCGACGAGTTCGCGAGCCTTCTCGGAAGACGTCTTTGAAAGATGATTGGCATGCTCGATACTCTTACGAAGCTCGTAGGACATCTCTTCTCCGGACTCGAGCCGGACCGCCTCCACGGAAAGGAGTGTCTCACGCAGTTCGGGAAGCAGCATCCGCTCTTCGCTCACGATTCGTTTTACCTTCATGCCAACCACTACTGTTGAGGATTATACTTTCTGCGCTTTTAGATGTTGCGGTCTCGCAATCACCTGTTTTATCGTATCTCCATCCCTGACTTCAAGCAGCCATGCGCGTCCGCGCTGTCCGATGACCGTGCCGGTCTTCCCGTGGAATCTCCGGTGGGGCATGCCCTTCTGGACACTCGGTTCGACCACGACGTGCACCCTCTGCCCGAGCTCGAAGTTCTGAATCACCGAGCTGACCGGGGGGATACCGCGTTTTCTGAGGTCCTTCTTGAACTTATACCGCGTCTTCTTGCGTGGTCCATTGTGATGTGCCATGATTACTCACCATACTCGTTTGCTGTTTTGACCAGCACCACATCGAGGCTGACAACACTTGCGGTGCGCCCCAGGATCTGGGCAAGGCTGGGCTGGGTTCTGCCGCTGTCACCCGATACCAGTTCTTTGATGTACAGGCCCGCTTCGCCGACGACTTCGACCCAGTATCTGCCGTCCTGCGTGCCTGTGCACTCGATATCGAGGACCTGCCGTTCCCGAACTTTATCTGCCCGTCGGTGTGACACCCGCAGAGGGGTGCGCTGTCGTATCGTTACACCTTTTAACTGATCGAGGGCCGCTCTGAGCTCATCTGGCGCTGCAGAACCGTCGATCTCGACCAGGATCCTGTATTTTTTATGCCCTTTGTCGGATTTAAGGCTTTGCACCATCTTCCGATCCGCCCATCCGGCGAGATGGACCGCCACCCGGCCAACGGCTGCCCGGTTGATCTCCTCTTCGAGTGCTGCGAGGTCCACGGACCGCTTCCGCGGCGCCTCGACCTCCATAACGAAGGGGCGGCCCGACCCGAGCATCCGGGCGTCGATATCCTCTCTTCCGGCACCGTGCAGGACGGCGTTCTCCGCGTCGAAGGCCTCGATCACCGGCCGGCCGATCAGTTCCTCGACGGAGTCGGCATACTGCTTGCCGGTGAAGTTGCACTGCTCGCACCCGGCTCCCCGGCATGACCGGCAGTCCCAGTGAGTCTGGGGGATGCCCCGCTCGTACTTCAGGTACCGGCCGGTGAAGAAGACGGGATTGACCTGCACCTCGACGGTGCCTTCAGCGAGGTCGAGGATCGCCACGATGTCGGGCCGTTTCAGGTCGGCCGTCTTCCCGGTGAGGACCGAGACGGCTTTGCCGACCTCCCGGTTCATCTCCGCCTTCAGCGGTTCGGGGTCATGGAGGGAGAGGTCGCTCCAGACCATCTCCTCGCTCTCCGCGACAAGCGGCGGGACTTTTGTCCCGATCAGGAACGTCTCGAACTCGAGCTCCCGTACCGCTTCCGCGACCATCGCCGCCCAGGCATCGATGCGGGAGAACTCCCCGCCGCAGATCCAGCAGGACTCCGGCTCCGGTTCGTGATGCGGCTCGTTTGCCGCAAGCTCGTGCGCGATCCTGAGAGCCCTGCCCCGTTCCTCGTTCGTCAGCCCAAACGACCGCTTGCCGAAGAAACGCCCGAGGCAGTGGTTGCAGGTATCGCCGTATCCAAGAATTGCTTCTACCTCGTGTGTGATATCCATCAGGATTCCCTCCGGTCCATCTCGTTTAAGAGGACGGTGATAGTGTGATCGGCATGCAGCGACCGCGGCCCCACCGAGTAGCGGGAGTAGTCCGCGATCAGCGCCTCCTCCTCCGCGGTGAAGTTATGGTGATCCGAGAGGAGATAGGCCTCGGGGAGCGCCGGAACCGTCCGGACGTCCTCCCCCGCCTCGTCGAGAACCGCGAACGGGATCCCGGCGAGCAGCCTTGCGAGCCCGCCGCGGCGGACGTAGATGCCCGGGGTCGACTCCCGGAACTCGTCCCCGCAGGGGATCGAGAGCGCCTTCTTGATCAGGGCGGCGCTGCTCCGCGCGTCCGGCGAGAGGTAACGGACAGTGCTCCCACGGAAGAGGACGGTCTTCTCCGGACCGGGCTCCCCGCAGAGGACGAGGTAACACTCGACGTCGCGCCGCAGATCATGGGAGAGAAAGAACGAGGAGTTGATGCAGCGGCAGAGGACGTCCATCCTCCCGCCGCTCCCGGCAAGATCGTTCAGGCTGAAGGTGCCGCTGGTTGCGGCAAGGTGGCCTACGACGGCAAACCGCTTCATCTACTGGGTCCTGCCGAACTTCTTCATCATGCGCTGCATGTTGAACTTGCCGCCGCCCATGCCACGCATGCCTTTTAAGGCACGCTGCATGATCTTGTAGTACTTGATGAGGTCCCGGACGTCGTCGGGCGCCACCCCGGAACCCCGGGCGATACGCTGGATCCGGGAACTCCCGATCATCGACGGGTCGTCGAGCTCCGGGGGCGTCATCGAGTCCATGATCACCTTATAGCGCTGCATCTTGGTGCTGGTGATATCGTAGGCGTCGTCCGGGATCTGCATGCCGCCGAGGGGGAGCATGCTCATGATCTGCTTCAAGGGCCCCATCTTGTTCAGCGCCTCGAGCTGTTTGTACATGTCCCGGAGCGTGAACTTGCCCTTGAGCATGGCGTTCACATCGAGATCCTCGGCCGTGACCGCCTCCTCCGCCCGCTCGACGAGCGCTTTTAAGTCGCCCATCCCGAGCAGCCGGGAGATGAACCCGTCCGGGTCGAACCGCTCGAGGTCGTCGATCGTCTCGCCGCTCCCGATGAAGACGATCCCGCTCTGCGTCTCGGCGACGGCCGAGAGTGCGCCGCCGCCCCGGGCGGTGCCGTCCATTTTGGTGACGAGGACGCCGTCGATCCCGATCGCTTCGTGGAACCGGCGGGCCTGTTCGCTCGCCTGCTGGCCGAGCGCCGCGTCGATAACGAGCCACCTGTGATCGGCGTGCGAGATCTCGTTGATGTTGACGATCTCCTCGATCAGGTTCTCCTCGAGGGCGTGCCGCCCCTGGGTATCGATGATGATCACTTCGTAGAGCTTGCGGTACTTCGGGAGACCTTCCCGGACGATCCGGAGAGCATCCTGTTCCCCGGGGTCGCCGAAGCAGGGGACGCTGATCCGGTCGCAGAGCGTCTTCAACTGCTCGTAGGCGCCCGGCCGGAAGGTATCGGCGCAGATCACCCCGACCCGCAGCCCTTTGCGCTGGAAGTAGCGGGCGAGCTTCGCGGTCGTCGTGGTCTTCCCGCTCCCCTGCAACCCCGCCATCAGGATCGTCTGGGGCTGGAGCGCCACCTCGCCCGGCGTTCCCATCATCCGGACGAGTTCCTGGTAGACGATCCGGAGAACGTGCTCCCGGACGCCCATCCCCTTCGGTGGCTCCTCCCCGAGGGCTCGCTGCTTGATCGCCTGGGAGAGCTGCATCACGAGTTTGACGTTGACGTCGGCGGAGAGGAGCGCCCGCTGCAGGTCGCGGACCAGTTCGTCGACCGCCGCCCGGTCGATCACCGTCTTGCCGGCGAGTTTCCTGACGGCGTCTTTTAAAGATGTACCAAGGTTATCGAGCATCAGGATTCATCTCCCAGCAGTTCGTTCACCACGGTCCGGGGATCGAACGGCATGATGTCGTCGTAGCCCTGGCCGGTCCCGAGGAAGAGGATCGGTTTTCCGACGGTGTGCGCAACCGATATGGCCGCGCCCCCCTTCGGGTCCATATCCGCCTTCGTCAGGACGACCGCGTCGGTGCCGACAGCCTTGTTGAACTCGTCGGCCCGGATGACCGCATCGTTTCCCGCCACCGCCTCGTCGACGTAGACGACGAGGTCGGGCTTCATGACCCGCCGTATCTTCTCGAGCTGGTTCATGAGATTGGCCCGGTTGTGGAACCGGCCGGCTGTATCGGCGAGGACGACGTCGATATCATGCGCTTTCGCGTACTGGACCGCGTCGAAGAGGACCGCGGAAGGGTCGGCGCCCGCCTGGTGCTGAATGGTCTTGATCCCGAGTCGGTCGGCGTGGGTCCGGATCTGCTCGATCGCTCCCGCCCGGTAGGTGTCGCCTGCGCCGATCACGACCGAGAACCCGTTCTTCTGCAGGTATTGCCCGACCTTGGCGACGGTCGTCGTCTTGCCGGTTCCGTTCACGCCGGTGAAGAGGATCTTGACCGGGCGTTCGCGACTCGCGATGAAGTCACGCAGATCGAGGCCCTCGCCCAGTACCCCGCAGAGCGCGGAGCGCAGGGTGGAGACGACCAGGTCGTCGACCGAAGAGCCGATCTTCTTGTGCTGGCCCACGAGGTCCCGGCGCATCCGGGCGATGATCTCGTCCGTGACCGGGAGTGCGACGTCGTTTTCGAGGAGGACCATCTCGAGTTCGAAGAGCGGCTCCTCGATATCCTTCTCCCGGAGGAGGACTTCCCGCTCCCGGACGAGGACCTTCAACTTGTTGAAAAACGTGGGTTTCTCCCGGCCATCCCCCGGCGCCTCCTCCGCGGAGACCGGGGTTTCGGGCGTGACCGGGTGAGAGGGCACGGGCTCTGCAGTCTTTGCTTCCTCAACCTCTTCGGCAACCGGGGGTGCCGGTTCGGCTCCGGCAACCTCCTCGATATTCGAGGTGAATTTGCTCCTGATATTCTGAAGTTTGTTCTTTAAGGAATCAAACATTATCAACTTCCGCCCTGGCCTGCCTGAGCCTGCCGGGCCCCCCGGTAAGCCGCCTCGAGGCGCCGGGAGATCTCCGTTGCCTGCCCCTGCAACTGCTCGACCGAACCTGCGACTTTCTTCTCCACGGCCTCAAGTTCGGTTATCCGATCCCCGAGATACTCCACCGCATCCGCGCTGGCCTTCTCAACAGAGACGTCGGCCCCGATGTTCACGAGAACGTGACCGGCATCGAGCACCTTCACCCGGAGATATGCGCCGCCCCCGATGGGGAGAAGAACGATGCCGTCCTCATTCTCCTGGACGGCCCGGAGGGTCTCGACGGCGGCGGCGGCCTCAAGGCGCTGCTGCTCGATCATCGAGAGCTGCTGCGTCAGGAGCTCTATCTGCTGCCCGTACTCGTTCAAGTACATCTGGAGGGTCTGTATCTCGCGAGGATCTGCCTGGTTCACGTCATTCACCAGCTACTACGTTAACCGATTCGATAGTGATATAACTTCTCTTCAGGCGGTGTTTGCTCCCGATATCCGCAAAGATCTTCTCTTTCGCCTGGATTTCGTTCGGGGCGCCGATGACCTTCCGGTACGGTTTCCACTCGTTGTTGATCTTACACGCGCCTATAACTTCAAACGTCTGGTTCTCCATGACTGTATCACTCCAAAAACCCAAAGACTTCTTCTATTCGTCCCAGTTCAAACCCGCTCGTAACGGACCCTGCGATGTACCCCTTGCTGTTCGCAAGGACTCCGGTGCCCACGAGACCGCTTCGCATGTTGACCGACCCGAGGCCGATCGGAAGGTCGACGACCCGCTCGAGGCCGGCGATCTCCGTATCGTTGGCTCTCGGGTGGACGAGAATACCCTTGTTCGTCGCAGACCCGGCCATGCCGACGGTTTTGATGCCGCCGAGCGATAACCGGACCACCGGCACAGAGAGGAACGACCCGATCTCCTCGGCGACATCGATCTCCATCTCGGGATGGACGGCGGCAACATAGTCGTTTGCGAGGATAACGTTGCCCGCCGCGTTCATGGAACCCTCGAGCAGGAGAACGTCCCGGTGCTCCCTGAGGACCGTCAGTTCCTCGTCGGTAACGAGGCCGCTGACGACCAGGCCCTGGCTGTTTCCCGCAACAAGTGAGCCGATGATGCTGCTTCCCTGAATATAGGTGCTCACGATCTCGACATCGAGTTCTCGCTCGAGAGCTCCAGTGAACTGCCCGGGCGCCCCCGGGTACACGATCGCTATATCCTCAAAGACGCGGGCGTAAACGCCTATGTTCGGATCGCCGGACAGATCGATCGTCCCTGTCATTTCACTCCTCGGCGAGTTCGGCCTGAACCTGCCCGTCCTCGAACTTCATCGCGCGGACGCGAATCTTTCGCGGGGGCTTCTGGCTGCCGTTCTCCCAGACCTTCTCGTTGATGCTTTTGTCGAGTTTGACGTCTTCGCTCTTCATGTGCCGCACAAGAAACGCCCTGATGTCCTTGATGGCGGTGTTGCCCCTCTTCCACCGGGGTGCACGCTTCACGTCGCGGAGGGGGATGATATAGATATGTTCCTTCAATGCCTCTGCCATAGTCTTACACCTTCAGAGAACTCCGTCTCCAGTTGCGCCGCTTCGGATGCGACGCCACCGCACGGTTGGTCCTGATCATCACCCATGCAGGCACGCGGCGGTTCTGCTCGCATGCCTTTGCCAGCCGGATCTTCCGGCCCTTCATTAACTTGCTCATAACTCTCACTCTCGCAATCTTTCAGGTATTCTTCCTCGCGACCACCAGCGACTGCAGGTGGTGGGGAGGAAAGAGCGACGCCGGATCGATGCCGCGCTCAAGGATCGCGCACCGGATCTCCCCTTCGTAGTCGCCGTTCCCGATGACGCCCGTCTCCCCGTACCGCACCACGAGCAGCCGTCCGGCGAGGCGTTCCACCTCCGGTTTCCCGTAGCCGAGGAGCGGCCGGACGTAGGAGCAGCCGGTGGTCATCTCCAGGTGCTGCACCTCGGATCGTTCGATCCGGGGAACCCGGTCTTCCCGGCGGGTGCCGTCTCCGACCACCGCATACTCGCGGGAGAGGGTCTCGATCGCCGTCCGATGGACCATGTCGATCGCGTCGTTCGGGTAACCACACGTCAGCAGCAGGTCGACAGCCTCTTCGAGGAGGTCTCTCCCGAGCACTCTTTTCCTGAAGGGAAGGCCCAGGGCAGCCGCTGCAGCCCGCACCTCCGGAACCTCACGGTCGGGATCGAATACACAGGTATTCAGTTCCACGCCGTAATCGCGCGCGAGCATGATTGCCGCCAGCGCACTATCTTTCCCTCCCGAGAAGAGCACACCCGCTTCCATTACTTCCGCGTAATCCTGAACTCTTTCTTCGACGGCGTCAACTGGGCAAGCAGGCCCTTTAACTGCTCGTCGGTGATCCGCTGCCGGACCCTGCCGCTCTGCGCGAGCATCACCAGTTGCTGCTCGACCGCTTTCGCAAACTCCGGCCGGGTCAACTTGATGGTATTGAGTCTCTCCCTCGCTTCAGGTTCGAGGATCTCCATGAGCGCAGCACGGACCTGTGCGTCGATCTGCTGCTGGCGTGCTGCCTCATCTTCCATCGCCTGCTGGCTCATCGCCTGCCGCTGCATCTGTTCCATCTTCCGGCGGCGGAGTTCCGCGAGTTCGTCGTCTACCATCAGTCATACCTCCTTTCGATCAGTACTTCGCAAGTCCCGGAGCAATCTCGGCAGCCTGGGCCTTCAGGCTGTTTGCGGTATTGTCCAGGAAGGATCTTCCGGCCGGGGTGACCGTGCGCCCGCCGCTCGAATGAGAGACGTAGCCGGCCTCTTCGAGTTGCTGGAAGAGTTTCCGGACGATCGCACCGCTTCCCTTCCTGAACTGGGAGGGAGCCGGGCCCCGGTTACGCTTGCCGCCGTAGATGGAGCGCATCCGCTGGATACCAACCGGGCCGTCGGTGTAGATACGCCGGAAAACCGACGCCGCACGCACATACCACCAGTCGTCATTCTCGGGGGGCATCTCTTTGTGTACCCCCGTCTTTGCAAAAGCGGCCCAGTCGGGGGGCTGAATCTGCGGGTTTTTCTTGAGTTCTTCTGCCACCTGCCGGATGAACATATCGGCAGGGATGTCATATACAGTCGTCATAGATGAACCTCACTCTCGCTAACAGTCTTTACATATTCGTCCAGTGATGTTTTATATATTTCGAGGATTGGGCCCGGACGATCGGCTTCGCCGCTCCGTGAGGACGAGTGTCCGCCCCCGGACCTCGACCAGGACCGCACCGGCCGATGCCGCTATCTCCTCGGGATCGACTTCGGTGTTCCGGAGCCATCTCACCTTGACGACCTTCCGGTCTTTGAGCTGGCGTCGGATCTCATCGATCATAACGCTTGTGATACCCCGCTTTCCCACCCAGATGGTGGGTTTGAGATCCTGATACGATTCTTTACTCATGGTTGAGGCCTCCCGACCGGATACCGTGACCGGTGCCCGCAGGCAAGGCAGGTGACGACCACGCGGCCCCGGTGGATCCTGACCCGGGCGTTCGACCCGGGGACCAGGTAGACGCTGCACCGGCGGCAGAAACGGCGTTTCAGCGGCCGTTCAATCCGTATCCGGTGGCGCATGCCGATCTTCCGGGCCAGTTCCACACAGCGGTTGCTCCAGACGGGGTTTTCCGGGTAGAACTCCGCGGCACGCGCAAAGAGGACGGCGATCCTTTCGCGGGCAAGCCTCCGGGAGCCTGATTTTCGTGTAGTATCTGCCATGGTGCGATCCGTTCCATCGAATATGGTGGGTCTTGAGATAGGAGGGGAGAGAATATATAAGAGGTTGATGCCCCACGTCAGCGGACCCGCACCCGCCGACCGGTGACCTCCAGGCGGTCTTCGCAGAAGAGTTTTACGGCGAGCGGGAGGGCTTCGTGCTCCTCGACGAGGATCCGGTCGGCGAGCGTCGACTCGTCGTCGTCCGGGAGGACCGGAACGCACCGCTGGACGATGATGGGGCCGGTATCCATCCCCTCATCCACCAGGTGGACGGTGCAGCCCGAGACTTTCACCCCGCTCTCGACCGCCTGCCGCTGAGCATGCAGGCCGGCAAACGACGGGAGCAGGGCAGGGTGGATGTTCATCATCCGGCCCGAGAACTCGTGGACGATACCGGGCCCGAGGATCCGCATGTAGCCGGCAAGGACGAAGAGGTCCACCCGACAGCTCCGCATCGCAGAAAGAAGTGCCTCCTCGTAGGCAGCCTTCGAGGGGAACCGCGCATAGTCGATGACTGTAACCGGCATCCCGGCAGCTTCGGCCCGCTTGATCGCGTAGGCCCCGGGGTTGTCGGTGACGAGACCGACGCAGACCGCCGGGATCTCGGCGGCCGCAATGGCGTCGATCACCGCCTGAAAGTTCGATCCTCTCCCCGAGGCGAGTACCGCTATCCGCTTTTTGTCACCAGATTTATCCATGCATATCGTTCTCCGAACTTAACGGGCCTCCCCCGGCCCGGTCTGAGGTGCGAGGATCAGTTTCACCTTAACGATCCGCCGACCCCGCATCTGCATCACCACCAGCGTGATGTTGCTCTCCTCGACCTTGACCACCTCGCCGCGGCGGGGGATGTGCCCCAGCCGGTCGATGACAAGGCCGCCGATGCTCTCGTAGGTATCCGTCAGCGGGAGGGCCAGGTTCAGGTCCTCGTTGAGGTGCTCCACCCACGCCCGTGCGTCGACCAGGTAGACGCCTTCCTCGATCTGCTGCACCTCGGGCTCCTCCTCGTCGAACTCGTCCATGATCTCGCCGACCAGTTCCTCGAGCATGTCTTCGACCGTCACGATACCGGCAAACGACCCGTATTCGTCGAGAACGACCGCCATATGCTGCTTCTTCAGCTGGAGCTCCTTTAGGAGCTCGTCGATCTTCTTGCTCTCGGGAACGAAGTAGGGTTCGTACATCAGATTCCTGATCGTCGCGCTCGTCTGCTGGCGGAAGACCGCGGCAAAGACGTCCTTGACGTTCAAGAGCCCGATGACGTTGTCGATATGCTCGTGGTAGACCGGAATCCGGGAGAAACCCGTCTCGTTGAAGATGGAGAGGGCGTTCTCGAGCGTGGCCGTATTCTCGATCATGACGACGTCCACCCGGGGCGTCATCACCTCGCGAACCGTCGTGTCTCCGAAGCGCAGCACGGAGTAGAGCATGTCCCGCTCCTCCTCTTCGATGGTGCCCTCCTCCTCACCGACGTCGATCCACTCCTTGATCTCCTCCTCGGTGACGACCGGCTCGGTCACGCCGGGCCTGAAGGCAAACTGCCCCTTGATGCGGTCCAGGACCCAGAGCACCGGGTAGAGCACCCTTGAGAGATAGAGGATCGGCCGGGCGACACGGAGCGCGAGTTCCTCGGTGTGCCGGGAGGCATACATCTTCGGCCCGATCTCGCCGAAGATCAGCATCAGGATGACCGTGACGCCGGTCGCTATCCCGATACCGACGTCGCCGTAGATGGCGATGGCGATCGCGGTCGCGAGCGATGCTGCGGCCACGTTGACGACATTGTTCCCGATCAGGATGGTGATCAGGAGGGCATCGGTCGACCGTTTCAGCGTATCGAGGGCTTTCGCTCCTTTACGGCTCTGGTTCAAGAGTGCCCGAACTTTCGCCCGGGTTATCGAGATAAGGGCGACTTCCGAACTTGAGAAGAAGCCCGAAAGGAGCAGACAAACGATGAATAAAATGATCTCTATGGTTAGAAGGTCTACGACTACCATTTACTCCACGCCGCATCAAGCGGCAGCATCCGGTATTGGTTCATTGCCGGGATTTTATGAATTATGTCGCGGGCAGATGTTATAAAACCAGCGCTTCAGGAGAATATCTCCTGTAGTGTCTCCAATTCGCGCATGAGGAGCACAACCTTCTCTTCGGATGAGAGAGTCTCCGGAAAGACCATGTCTTCGAGTTCCAGGGTGAGATACCCGCCGTAACCCCGGTCTGCAAGTTCCGCAAGCACCCGGGTCGCGGCCGGGTCGCCATGGATGGGGTGGTGGGGCCGCCCGTTCCCGCCGAGTGCGCTGACGTGGACGTTTGCCATCCGCTCGATGCAGAGATCGATGAACCGGATCGTCTCGTCGCACGACGTCATCATGGCGTGCCCCATATCCAGCGTGAACCAGAGCCAGGGTTCCCGTTCGAGCACCTCGGCCGCATCCTCGGCGGTGGAGAGGAGGGCGTTGACCCGGGGTTCCAGGTTCTCGATCGCCACCTTCACCCGCATCTCCTCTGCCGCTTCCCGGAGCCTGGCGATGTAATCGTCGAACCGCCGGTAGTCGTAGGCGCTCGGGTGCCGTTTCGCCGTCCTTCTCCCCGGGTGAACGGTGACCACGCCGGCACCCATCCTGTCCGCCATCCGGATCGCCTCGACGGTGTAGTCGACCGATATCTCGGCGACCCGGGGATTGATGGAACAGGGGTTCAAGTCGAGCGTCGGCGCGTGAACGGTGATCGGCGAGAGTTCCGGGTGGCCGGCGATACACCTCGAAAGTTCGTCCTCGGGACGGTCGCGAAGCCAGAAGTGCGGCGTCTCGACCCAGAACTCGAGCCCGTCGAGGCCGGACTCGGCAACGTAGTCGAAGATGTAGTCGCAGGGGTACTCGTGGAAGAACATGGTCGAGACGGCGAAACGACCCATAACACTACTTGATATAAACCATCGGTCTAATAGATTGTGATGATGCTCGGCGGTCACTCCACCGGTCCGGAGCGGTTCGGCACCCCGATCCTCGGGGTTTCGGAGGTCTCGGGACTCATCTGCGACCTCCTCGACGACGGCCGCCTGCACC
Source organism: Methanobacteriota archaeon (assembly GCA_023436625.1). Lineage (GTDB taxonomy): Archaea > Halobacteriota > Methanomicrobia > Methanomicrobiales > Methanoculleaceae > Methanoculleus. Next base: position 54,192 of record JAEZIP010000031.1, read on the forward strand.
AGATCTGGGTGCGGGGGGAGGTGACCAACTACAGGGACCACACCTCCGGTCACCGTTATTTCTCGCTTTCGGAGCGAAAGGGAAGGAATTCCGCGCTGCTCAACTGCGTGATGTGGCGCACCTATACGTCGGCGCTCGCGTTCGAGCCGAAAGACGGCATGGACGTCCTCGCCTGGGGGTCCGTGGAGGTCTACGAGCCTCACGGCAGGTACCAGTTCATCATCCGGGAGATGCTCCCGGCGGGCCTCGGCGAGCGCCACCTCATGGTCGAGCGCTGGAAGCAGGAACTCGACGCCGAGGGGCTATTTGCCCCCGAACGGAGACGGCCGCTGCCCCTCTTCCCGCACCGGGTCGGGGTGGTCACCTCCCCGACCGGCGCGGCGGTGAAGGATATCCTCTCGGTCATCTCCCGGCGGTATCCGGCCGAGGTGGTCCTCTCCCCGACGGCCGTCCAGGGCGACGGGGCGCACATCGAGATCGCGGAAGCGATCCGGCGGATCGACGGGCTCGTGGACGTGATCATCGTCGGGCGCGGCGGGGGGAGTTTCGAGGACCTCTTCCCCTTCAACCACCCGGACGTCGTCAGAGCCGTCGCCGCGTGCAGGACGCCCGTGATCAGCGCCGTCGGGCACGAGGTGGACACCGCCCTCTGCGACTTCGCCGCGGACCTCCGGGCGCCGACGCCGTCGGCAGCGGCGGAACGGGCCGTGCCCGAGCGCCGGGAGGTGCTCCGGGAACTCTCCGGGTACGGGGAGAGGATGGGAGCACTCCTTCTCCACCGCCTCGCCGCCTCACAGAGCGAGGTCGAGGACCTTGCGGGACGCATGCATCCCCGGCGGCTCTCACGCCGGGTTCACGAGCGGATGCAGCGCCTCGCCGAGCACAAGGAACTGCTCCGCCGGGCGGCGCTCGCCCGGGTGCAGCGTGAACGGGCCGCCCTCGCGGAAGTCCGCGCGAGCCTTGCGGGGCAAAACCCGCTCGCCATCCTTGACCGGGGCTACTGTATCGTCGAGTCGGGCGGGAAGGTCGCGAGAAGCGCCGCGGGTCTTCGGCCGAACGACCGGGTGGTGTTGCGAATGAAGGACGGGCGGGCGAGAGCCGTCGTGGAGGAGATAACGTATGACAGAGACCTTTGAAGAGATGCTGGAAGAACTGCGGGTGATCGTCCGGAGACTGGAAGACGGCGAGACGAGCCTTGAGGAGAGCATCGCCATCTACGAACGCGGTGCGCTCCTCGTGAAGCAGTGCGAAGACCTGCTCGGCACGGCCGAGATGAAACTCACGGAACTCGGCCGCGACCGGTAAAGCGGTAGAACCCCCGGCGGGATGCCGGGTGCACACGCGGGGTCCCTGGGCAGGGCTCAGGAATCTTCGCACCCACGGTGCTCATGCCCCGTTCCGTGGGAGCGGCGCATCCTACGGGCCATCCCATCCTACGGACAGTCGTTACTCGCACCTGCGGTGCTCGAACTCCGGCCCTTCGGCCCGTCGTTACTTGCACCTGTGGTGCTCGAACTCCGGACTCGAAGACCTTCGGTCTTCTCGTGCTCCGGCCCTTCGGCCCGTCGCACCCTACAGGCAGTCATTCTCCAGGATCTCCGCCTCGAGTTCGACCACCAGTTCTTCTCCCCGCCGGAGCGCCTCGATGAACTCCCGGGGGAGGGCGGCCGCGACGCGGTCGGACCGGATGCCCACCGTCCGGTCGGAGACGAAGTCGCTCCGCCGCCAGACGAGGTCGGCGGGGTGGTCCAGGGTGAACGCCGCGCTTCCCCTTGAGCGGACCTCGACGGTCTCGCCCCCCGCGGTAAGCCGGGTCGTGAGCACCGCCCGGTCATCGCGGAGCAACTCTTTTAAGCCCGGATCGAGGTCGGCGGCACCCTTGTCGGCGGCGACGGCGATGATGCAGTCGCCGGTCTCGGTCAGCGTCTCGTCTTTCGTCACCTCAAACGTCGTCCTATGGGTTCCCCGGACCAGTGGGTGCCCCCGTGCCCGCACGATATCCCTCGCCTTCATGCTTATTAGGAGAGGGATTCTATTGCTAATGAATGATCAGCATCGTTTGCCCCGTCTGTAAAGAGGAGTGCGAACACCAGGTTCTCCGGGAAGCCGCCGAACTGGTGGTGCAGTGCAGTGAGTGCGGCCAGGTCCACCGGATACCAAAGCCCCCCGAACCCGAGATCCTCACCATCAAGGCTATCGTAAGCCTTGAAACGGAGTCGCAGGTCTGCAGCGTCGAGATGCTCGCCGACGAGGTCGTGAGTCTCGGGGACCACATCGCCGCGGAGTGCGAAGACGAGGTCTTCGGGGTCGAGGTCACCGGCATCGAGGCCGGAGCAAAGCGGGTCCGCCGGGCGAAGGCCGCGGAGGTGACGACCCTCTGGACACGCGGGATCGAGCAGGTCGTGGTGAAGGCGTCCATCCACACCGGGCGCACGACCCTCCCGCTCTACCAGACCATGGAGGGAGAAGAGGAGTTCGTCGTCGGGGAGACCTACACTTTCGGCGGGCGGCGGATCAGGATATCGCACATCAAACTCCGCGACGGTCCGGTCATCCGGAAGGAAGGCTGGAAGACGGTGGCCCGCAGGGTGAAGCGGATCTACGGGTATCTCGAGGGACGCTACCAGAGGGGGTGATCCCCCGCCGGCCGGAGGAGAGGCGGCCGTAAAAAAGAACCGCAGGACCCGCCCGGACCCTCACCGGGGCAGGGGCTGCGACAGGTGCCGCCGGATCGCAGCCTCGAGGTCTTCACGGTGGACGAGCCCCTCCATCCGCTCCCTGACCTCGTCGCCCTCGAGGACGAGGGTTGTCGGGGTCACCCGGAGGTTATACGTTTTGATGTGCTGGGGATTCTTTACGGCATCGATCTCCTCGATTGCGATCCCGAGATCCTTCTCCACCTGGCGAAGGATCGGGGTCTGCTCCTCGCACCCCATGCACCCTTCCTGGTAGAAACTTATCACTTTTACCGCCATATACGGCAGAAAGCGGGGAGACTATAAAAAACTGTGGGGGTGTCGTCACCCCGTTATACCGTTGAGCGTGATCCGGGCGCTGCCGTAGCGGTACTTGATGGTCACCGAGTCGAGAGTTGTATCTATGACTTCCCCGAAGCGCAGTGCCGGCGTCTCATTGGTCTCGTTGCCGAGGGGGATATCCGGCGATGCAGTCAACCCGAGTAACATTAGTTCGCCCACTTCCCAATCCGTAAGGTTAAAGCCGAGACTTTGTACGTCCTCTTCACTCAGGTTCTTCTCGAAGTCGTTAGCCCCATAGGAGAAACTGATGGTCCTCGTCTCACCGGCCTGCATCCCGACAAGTCCCGCAGAGATGGCGTTGGTCTCGAAGCCCAGCAGACCGAAGTCCGAAATCTCAGGAGGGTGCACGACCGGGAGAACGGCAATGTTCTCACCCGAGACCTGTCCGCCGACGGGCATCTCCAGACGCTGGGTCAGGAGAATATTACCGTTCCCCTTCTCGTACTCGCTCGCGAGGAGGTTCTGGTCGGTCGTGATGAGAGGACGCCCGTCCTCGCTGAGAATGGTGTAGTCGATCACTGCCGTATTTCCTATCTGGGCGGTCTGCTTCTTCTCGAACATCGGGGCCAGGTAGGTTCCCACCATGGCAACCGCAACCAGCAGGGCGACACCCACGTAGGCCCATTTCATCCATGGCGCGGTGTCGTTCTTCGAGGTTTTCTGCTGCGTCTGTTTCATCACGAGTACAATCGCCGTTTGGTGAAATAAATTAGTATTGTTATGGAGAGGAGCAGGGGATCGAGAGATAAATTTATATCTCGCCAACACTACCTTAAGGTTAGCCCAGGGCGACCTGCTCGCCTCGGGGCAATTCCAGTAGATAGGAGCGATTACAATGGCAAGAATTGAACGAGGGCCGTATCGCACGATATGGCAGGACTTTGACGACCTCATGGCCGAGATGGAGAGCAGGTTCCAGTCCATGCTCGGGGGAATCGGCGCACGGGGAGAAGAGGTCAGGGGCCGGGTCGTGCCGGCGGTTCGTGATTTCCGCGTCGATGTCCGGGACCACGAGGACGAGGTGATCGTCGTTGCTGACCTCCCCGGCGTCGAGAAAGAGAACGTCGCCGTCCGGCTCGTCGATCCCCAGCACCTGGAGATCACGAGCAGGCGGGCGGGCGAGACCGGGGAGGAGACCAGGGATTTCTTCATGCGGGAGCGCATCTACGGCCAGATGAGCCGCACGGTGATGCTTCCTGCCGAGGTGACCGAAGAGAACTCCGCCGCAACGTTTAAGAACGGTGTTCTCGAGGTCCGGCTGAAGAAAGCGCCGACCGAGACCGGGACCACAATCCCCATCGAATAACCCTTTTTGGCCGTTATCTATTTCAACCGAACAATTCATCTCGGGCCAGCGTGACACTATCATGATGGATAAAAAGAAGGTCAAGGATTACATGACCTACGACGTCGTCACCGTCGATGCAAACGGAACGGTCCGGGACGTCATCGAAGCAATAAAAAATACGCACCACGACGGCTTCCCGGTCGTGGAGAACTCAAAAGAGGTGGTGGGCTACATCTCGGCGCGAGACCTTCTCTTTGCCCATCCGTCGACACCGATAGAGCAGGTGATGTCCCGCCACCTCATCGTTGCCGACCCCGACATGAGCGTGAACGATGCGGCCCGCGTCATCTTCCGCTCCGGCATCCAGAAACTCCCGGTCGTCAACGATAAAAACGAACTCATCGGGATCATGTCGAACGCCGACGTCATCAGGTCCCAGATCGAGCACGTCTCGCCGGAGAAGGTCTTCAAGTTCATCGAGACCCTCAAAAAACTCTACGGTGTCGAACCGACGCTGAAGCGGGGCTCGGTCCCGATCAACGACCTCCTCCCCACCCAGTCGAAGATCTACGAGGACGAACTCGAGGGGAGGATGTACGAGATCAAGAAGGGGCTCGCCGAACCCCTGATCGTGGTCAGGCGGCCTGGCCGCTGGATTCTGGTCGACGGCCACCACCGGGCGATCGCGGCCAAAAGGCTCGGGATCACGAATCTCGACGCCTACATAATCGAGGTCCGGGAGAATATAGAGTTAGGGATGGAGCGGACGGCCCGGACGCTGAACCTCAGCACCCTCGACGACATCAAGGTGCTCGATTACGCCCGCCATCCCCTCGTCGCGCTGACGCACCGGCTCGTGCGGCACGGCTAGGAGCCTTCGGTCCGGGTATCGTAGTCCTCGTTCAAGACATGCTCCTTCACGACCGTCCCCTCCGGGACGATCACCTCAGGCCAGAGCCGGGTCCCGGAGTGGACGACCACGCCGCTCTTCAACACCGCGTGCGGGCCGATGACCGTGTCGTGCTCGATGTTGCACCCGCTGCCGATGAGCGTATCGTTGTCGATGATGCTCCCGCTGATGGTGGTGTCCCTGCCGATCACCACCCGGTTGTAGATGGACGACGAGAAGATCTTCGCGCTGTTCTTGATGATGCACCCCTCCCCGATGCTCGTGTACGGCCCGATGACGACGTTCTCCTCGATGATCGTCCCGGCGCCGATCGAGACCGGCCCGATCACGCGGGAGTTCGCCGCAACCGAGACGCAACTTCCTATCTGTGCCGGGCCGAGGATCCGGGCGCCCTTGATGTAGAGGTCGCCGGAGATGTTCGTGAACCCGATCTCCTGCAGCTTCCACCGCTCCGCTTCCCGTAGGGACCTCGGGCTCCCCACGTCGGACCAGTTGCCGCGGGCAAGCCAGGCCTTCAGGGGGTAGCCCTCCTCCATCAGTTCGGGGAAGAGGTTCCGGGCGAAGTCGAACTTCTCGCCGGTCGGGATATGGTCGAAGATATCGGGGTCGCAGACGTACATCCCGGTGCTCGCCAGGTTCGAGAAGATCTCCCCCGGGCTCGGCTTCTCCTTGAACCGCTTGATCTGGTAGTTCGCGTCGATCTCGGCGATACCGTACTCAGTGGGATCGTCGATGCTTATGAGCCCGATGGTGGTGATCGAGTCGTTGGCGAGGTGCTCGCGATAGAACTCGAGCAGGTTCAGGCTCACCACGTGGTCGCCGCCGACGACGAGGAACGGCTGTTCTTCAAGGTATTTCTGGGCGTTCTTGACGCTGCCCGCCGTCCCGAGTTTCGTCTTTTCGTGGACGTAGGTGACGTTGACCCCGAAGAGCGACCCGTCCCCGAGGGCCTCCTCGATAGCATCGCTCATGTAGCCGAGCGTGATCACCACGTCGTTGAACCCGAGGTTCGCGAGGTGTGAAACCAGGTGCTGGATCGAGGGTTTGTTGACGATCGGAATACACGGCTTAGGACGCCCGAATGTGAGGGGGCGGAGCCGTGTGCCCTCCCCTCCGCACATTATGCACACCTTCATGCCACTCCATTGTATGCGTATCGATTTAACCCTATTGGGGTGATGAGGCCTCCCGTTCCCAACCTTTATCCGTCGTTATGCAAAGAATCTACAGGAATGACGGCGTTTGAATGTACGCTCTGCGGGAAGTGCTGCATGCACGCAGGCAGCGAACTCCTCGAAGTCGAGAAGAGGCTCACCAGCCGGGACTTCCTTTGTCGGCAGAAGATCGTCGGCGGCACCTTCCGCGCCCGGGTCGAGGAGCGGTTCCTCGATGCCTTCAGGGACACCTCCGAGAACGATGCGCACCCGTCCTGGTGCCCGTTTCTGCGGAGCCTCCCGGGGGAGGAGGGAAAGTATGTCTGCACCGTCCACGACAGCCGACCGCTGGTCTGCCGGTCCTACATCTGCTGTACCATGCGGATCTTTGCCGGCGACGGCCGGGAGGTCGGGAAGGTGAAGGGGAGGAGGAGCCTCGTCACCGAAGACACAGCTCTCCGCCGGTGCTGGGAAGAATCGGTTGTACCGCTTACGACCGACGACGATATCGCCTGGCGGGCCGGGGTCGCCGGGGCTCTCGGCCGTGCCGGTTACCGGGTCGAGGCGTATGAGTGAGCCCCGGCGCCTCCCGGTCGTCCGGGGCCGGGTTCAATGCACGCTAAAAGAGGCCGTTCCCGTCGACCGGTGCAGGCTCTGCGTCTATTCCACCCGCGTCGTGATCAAAGGACGAGAACTGCCGTCACCGGCACGGGCCTACTGCAGCCGGTGCCGGGACACACCCGATGTCGATATGGCGAAGGTCGAGGCGATCGTCTGCGACGACCTCTCGGGGGAAGGGTTCCGGAGCATCACGAACATCATCAGTTAGCGGATCACTTCCGCCAGAACTCCCAGGGATGTTTCGTCTGGAACGGAACGCCTTTCGCCTCTCTGTTCCAGTCGGTCTCTATCGTGTGATGGACCAGCCGGACCTCGTTGCGGAGCTCGGTAAGGACTTCCTTGACGTCTTCAAGTTCACGCTGGAGTCGGTTCAGCTCTTCAAACGAGCGCTGCTGCCGTACCGTCACCGTCCCCCCGTCTTTGCAGGCGAGGCCGGCCTCGATCAGTTCAAGAATCGCCTCGTTCCGGTCGAACGCGTGATCCCTGGCAAACTGATCGATCTGTTCCATCAGGTCGGGATCGAGCGCAAACGAACATCTCATAACCATAGATCGTCCACTTCCCGGTATATTGTACCTGTCTGCTGATTATAGTGTCTGCCGTTCCGGTATGGAGAATCCTCTCCGGGAGAGAGCCCCCGCTCCCCATGCAACAGTTTCCCATCCGGCAAAAAAAGAATTACCCGGGTTATTTGCGGCGAACAGCCCGGTCAACTGATATTTTCCATGTTGTATCCTTTCTGGGCGAGCAGGTCCTTCACCCGTTCGCGATGGTTGCCCTGCAGCTCGATCGAGGAATCCTTGACCGTGCCGCCGCAGGCCAGTTTCGCTTTCAGGAATTTCGAGAGGTCTTCGAGATCGATATCGTAGGGGTCGAGACCCTCGATGACCGTGACTTCCTTTCCATACCGGCGCTTGTTGATCTTTACGCTGATTCTCTGCTGTTCTTTGGCGACTTCTTCACAGATACACAGTTCCTTTGGCAGTCCGCAAGTCGGACATATCCCACCGTTCATTGCATGTACCTTTCAGCTCTCGTTATATATTATTTGGCATGTCATCCGTCGATACGGCAGATGTCGCATCCCTGTGAGAGTATCTGGTCCGGCCTGCTCCGGTAACGGTAGACGGTGATACCCTTGCACCCGAGGTCATGGGCGAGGGAGAAGACACCGGCGATCTCATCGGCGGTTGCACCCTCCGGAAGGTTCACGGTCTTCGAGACCGCGTTGTCCACGTGCTTCTGGAACGCCGCCTGCATCCGGACGTGGTGCTCCGGTGCGATCTCGATCGCAGTCTTGAAAAGGTCCCGGGTATGACCATCCAGCGGGAGGCCCTCGACCGTCCCGTGCCGCCGGACGTGCTCCGCTACGTCCCTCCCGCCGGCGGTCTCCGGCAGGAACTCACTGATGAAGTCGCTCACGATGCTGACCGGATGCCCGTCGATCGTCCGGTCGTAGGCAAAGGAGAAGACCGGCTCGATACCGCTCGTGGTCCCGGCGATAAGGTGGAGCGAGCCCGTGGGGGCGATGGTGGTGACGGTGGCGTTCCGCATGTCCCCTGGGAAGACGGACCCTTCTATCGCCGGGAACGACTCGAGCTCCCTCCCGAGCTCCTCCGACCGCTCCCGCGCCGTTGCCTGCACCCGTCCCATCAGGCTCCCGGCAAACCGGAGCGCCTCCCCCGACTCGTAGGGTATCCCGAGGCGTATGAGCGCTTCCGCAAATCCCATGACCCCGAGGCCGATCTTTCTGGTGGCAAGGGTCTGAACCCGGATCTCGGGCAGGGGGAAGTGGTTGACGTCGATGACCGCATCGAGGAAGTCGATGCCGCACCGGACCGTTGAGGCAAGCAGGTCTTCGTCGAGGTCGTGCTGCCGTATGCACCGGGCGAGGTTGACGCTCCCGAGGTTGCAGCTCTCGTAGGGGTAGCGCGGCTGTTCGCCGCAGGGGTTGGGCGTCTCGATGGGGCCGAGGTGCGGGGTGGTGTTCTTCCGGTTGATCTCGTCGAGGAAGAGCACCCCCGGCTCGCCGGACGCCCGTGCGGATGCGGCGATGAGGTGCCAGAGCGACCCTGGATCGATACTCTTCCAGACACTGCCGTCGCGGGGATTGATGAGGTCGTAATCCTCGCCCGTTGCGAGGCACCGGAGGAACCTCTCGTCGATGCCGACCGAGATGTTGAAGTTTTGAAAACCTCCTGCCTGCTTGCAGGTGACGAACTCCTCGATGTCGGGATGGGAGGCCGCGAGCACCCCCATGTTCGCCCCCCTCCGCCGGCCGCCCTGCCTGACCGCCCCGGTCGCCGCATCGAAGACCCGCATGAACGAGACCGGCCCGCTTGCGGCGCCCATGGCCCCGTTGACGACGTCGCCGCGTGGCCGCAGACGGGAAAACGAGAACCCGGTCCCTCCCCCGGACTGGTGGATGAGCGCCATGTGGCCGAGGCTTCTAAAGATCCCTTCGAGGGTATCCTCCACCGGGAGGACGAAGCAGGCAGAGAGCTGCCCGCCGGGGGTGCCCGCGTTCATCAGGGTCGGGGAGTTCGGGAGGAAGAGAAGGTTTGAGAGGAGAGAGAAGAACTCGCGGGACTTTGCCGGGCTGCCCACGGCGCCGGCGACCCGGGAGAAGAGGTCGTGCGGCGCTTCACCGGGAAGGAGGTAACGGCGTTCCAGGAGGAGGCGACCTTGCGGGGAGAACTCCATACAACACCATGAAACCCCGCCCTTAATAATCCGTCGTGTCCAACTCTCCTGCCAGCAATGTCTCTCATCGTGCTCGGAACTGCATCCCACGTGGGCAAGAGCGTGACGGTCGCGGCGCTCTGCCGTGTGCTCTACCGGCGCGGAATCCCGGTTGCGCCGTTCAAATCCCAGAACATGAGCCTCAACTCCTACGTCACGGCCGACGGGAGCGAGATCGGGATCGCCCAGGCTTTCCAGGCCTTCGCGGCCGGGATAGAACCCGAGGCCGATATGAACCCGATCCTCTTGAAACCGAAGGGGGATGCGGTCTCGCAGGTGGTGCTCCTGGGCCGGCCGTATAAGGATGTGCAGATCCGGGACTACTACGCGGAGACGGATATGCTCCTCGCGGAGGCTGTCTCGGCGTTCGAGCGGTTGCGGAGACGCTTCGGACACGTGGTGGTGGAAGGAGCCGGGGGAGCGGCGGAGGTGAATCTCTACGACCGCGACATCGCGAACATAAGGCTCGCTCGAACCCTCCGCCTCCCCATCGTCCTGGTCGCCGATATCGAGCGGGGCGGGGTCTTCGCCCAGGTCTACGGAACGCTTGCCCTCCTCCCGGAGGATATCCGCCCCCTCGTCGTCGGGGTCATCGTCAACAAGTTCCGGGGCGATGCCGGGCTCTTTGCGTCGGGGGTTGCAAAACTCGAGGAGCTCACGGGTGTCCGGGTGCTCGGGGTGGTGCCGTATGCGGATATCCCCCTCCCGAGCGAGGACTCGCTCTCGATCGCCGACAAGGGGCACCGGAAGGCCGGGCGTCCGGTCAGGATCGCCGTCGTCCGCCTTCCCAGGATCTCGAACTTCACCGACTTCGAACTCCTCGAGCAGTACGCCTCGGTGGACTACGTCCCTCCGGGAAGACCGCTTGCGGACTACGACTGCATCATCCTCCCGGGGACGAAGAACACCGTCGAGGACCTCGCGGTGCTCAACCGTGCCGGGACGGGAGAGGAACTCCGGCTCGCCCGGGATCGGGGGGTCCCGATCATCGGCATCTGCGGCGGCTACCAGATGCTCGGGAACCGGATCGTCGACCCGGGGATCGAGTCGGAGGTCCACGCCGATTACCGGGGGTTCGGGCTCCTCGACGTCGTCACCGCCTTTACCGGCTACCACAAGACGACGGTCCAGGTCAGGCGCCGGGCAACCGGGCCCGGCCCCATCCTCGAGAGGGTGGGGGAGGTGGACGGCTACGAGATCCACATGGGCGAGACGGAACGGGGAATCCTGCCCGCGGCGTTCGCCGGGGAGGGGGCCGCGACCCCCGACGGCCTGGTCTTCGGGACCTACATGCACGGCCTCTTCCAGAACCCCGGCGCCGCGAACGCCCTCCTCGCCTACCTCTCGGAGCGCCGGGGGGTGCCGTTCGAACCGATGACGGCGGCCCCGGGCGGAGGCGGCAACGGCATCGTAGCCGCCTACGACGACCTGGCCCGACACTTCGAGGAGCACGTGGATATGGATGCAATTATGGAATATTTTGCGGATGCGACGGGCCGAACGCGACCGGCCGAAGGGCGGGAGCGTGAGCACCGTTAGGTGCGAAGGGCCGGAGCATGAGAAAACGCGAAGCGTTTTCGAACTGCGCGCCGAGTAGATGAACTGCGACGGACAACGTCCGGAGCATGAGAAGCCGTCAGGCTTCGAGTCCGGCGCCACCGGGCAGGTTTTTGTAAAAAGAGAATACTCATCCCGGCTCTTCAGATAAAGAACCGGAACGCAATCCAGGCGATCAGCACCATGATGGCCGAGTACTTCAGCCCCCCGAGCACCCGGCCTTCGCCCATGACGCCCGCCGCGAGCCCCGAGAAGAGGCCCTGGATCAGCGCGGCGTGGGAGAAGAGCCGGTTGTAGAGGAAGAGGTCCACGGTACCTATGAACGCCTGGCTCGAACCCGACGCCGCGACCGCCTCGCCCGCCTCCGCCATGGTGGTGAGGAATGTGCTCGAGAGCACCCCGATGACGAAGAGGAAGACGAAGAACGACATGACGACGATGACCATGTAGATCATCATTCCGTTCTTCCGCTCCGACTTCAGGTTGAAGAACTCGTAGGCATCGTGCGCCGCCGCCCGCAGCACCTCGCTCACGTCGCCGCCGGCGGAACTCGCCTGGGCGATCAGGTCGACGCTCCGCTCGGTGAGCGGGGTGTTCACGGCCTTCCCGAACCGGCGGATGGCCTCCACGAACGGGACACCCCAGGACATCTCGGTATCGAGCTTGCGGATGTGCGGCGTGAGCGCCCCGTACTCGCCCTCCGAGACGATGTGGATGGCGTGCGGGAGCGTCATGCCCGAATCGTTCATGCCGGCCACGTCCCGGAAGAAGTTCGGGAGAGACGCCTCGATGCTCGATACACGCAGCGATTCCTTGAGGTCGAGGGCTGCGAGCGGCACGATGGCGATGAGGAGCGCGAAGACGAAGATATCGTCGAGCATCGTCGTCGTGAAGAGGACGTTGATGCCGTAGGACATCACCAGGCTCATAAATCCGCCGACGAGGAGGAGGAGCGCCACCGGAACGGAGACGAAGAGGACGGTGACGGGCTCCGCCATCATCACCTTGAGCGGATGCCTGAGGAACCGGTAAAACCCTTCCTGGTACTTCCGCCAGTTCTCAATCCCGCCGAAGATCTCCCGCTCCTGCTCTTCGAGCGGGTCGGGCGGCGGAGAGAGTTCCGCCGCACCGCCGTCAGGAGACCGGTTCCGGTCTCCTGACCGGTTCAGAACGTCGTTGAAAATATCTTTGAATCCCATATCACACCTCCGGGGTCATGGAACTGATCAGGATGACGAACATCATGCTCCCGAACGGCACGATCAGGTAGATGATGATGTAGAGGAAGAACGGGTTCGAGTCGCCGGAGATGAGCGTCATGATCGACTGCAGGATGATCAAAAAGAGCATCCCGGCAACCATCGCGGTAACGTAGGACTCCGCGATCAGCCCGAGCGTCTCAAGGAACGACTTCTGCTGCTGATTGTTCTCGAGCGTATACTGGTGAGCCTTGTTGCGGAAATACTCCGTAAGGTTGCTCCCGCTGGAGATGCTCGCAACGGCCCCCTGCATGAACTCCCGCATCCGTTCGCTCGGCGTCGCCTGCGAGACGGTCCGCAGGGCGTCGAGAAGGTCCTTCCCGAAGAAATCGGTCTCCCGGGAGATGTAACGCGCTTCGACGGCACTCTCGCCGTAGATTTTGCTCTGGCCGAGCAGCCTGAAGACCTCGTCCGGGGTGATCCCCGCCGAGGACATGGCGGTGACGTAGTTGATGGCGTACGGGAGGGTGGCGTCGATGTTCCGGGAGCGCTCTCCGGCCCGTATACCGGGATAGAGGAGGAAGATCAGGTATGATATCCCCCCGAATACCAGGAGAGAGAAGATCGTGATGGCAATGGTGCCGAGCAGCATTTTGTAATCGTTTAACGCGTAGAGGACCTCGGGGACCGCTCCACGGTAGACGATCATGTCGGGAACCCGCAGAAGGTAGGTCAGAAGTCCGATAAGCACGGCGGCGACCAGCCCCACGACGATCGAGGAGATATAAGCGGTCGCAAGATAGGCCTCGAACGGCGTATTCATCCGGGCCCCCATCAGGTTGTTCCTGAGACTGATGTAGTCTCCCCGCTTCTCCTTCAGGCCGTGACCGATCAGGTTGAAGCAGAACCGCTCGTAACCGTTCATGCGGAACCACCCTCCCCGTAGAGATCGGCCCGAACACGCTGGACGACCGTCTCCGGATCCCGGAAGTAGGATACCAGGATCTTGCTCACGTCACGGAAGTGGCGGATCTTCTTGATGCGCATCCATTCAAGTACTTCCTGCCGCCGTTTCAGTTCTTCGCGCATCCTCTCCTCGCTCCAGCCCCTGTCTTCCATGATCTGTTCGAGAATGTAGGATTTGCCGGAATACCGGATCTCGTCGGTCGCAGGATGCCACCGGAAGACTTCGTTCGTGATCAGTTCGTTCGTCCGGGGGTCGATATCCAGGATCTCGATGAGCTGCTTGTTCCGCCGGATCCGCTGGCCGCCCACCCGGGCCTGCACCTGGATGGACATCAGGGAGAGCGCAGAGAGCATGTTCCTCGGCACGTCGATCGGCGGGTTCTCCAGACGGTGGACGGCGCTCGCCACCGAGTCTGCGTGCATCGTCGCATAGGTGACGTGGCCGGTGCTCATTGCCTGGAAGAGGGTCAGGGCCTCCTTGCCACGGACCTCGCCGACCAGGATGTACTCCGGGCGCTGCCGGAGGGCGGCACGCAGGAGTTCGTACATATCGATCCCGCCCCGCCCGTCCTGCGAGAACGAGTCGCGGGTGATGCTCGGGATCCAGTTCGGGTGGGGGAGTTTCAGCTCCCGGGTATCCTCGAGGGTGACGATCTTTGCAAGCGGCGGGATAAACAGCGATAAGGCGTTCAGCGTCGTGGTCTTCCCCGATGCCGTCCCTCCGGCAAATATACAGGACTTGGCATTCTCGACCGCGAGCCATATGAAGGCGATCCCGAGCGGCGAGAAGGTATGCCACTCGATGAGGTCCGTGGGCGTGATCGGCTCCTCCCGGAACTTCCGGATTGTGAACGTCGAGCCGTGAGCGGTCACTTCCGCCCCGAGCGTCATCTGGATACGCGACCCGTCGCTCATCGTGGCATCCAGCATCGGTTCGGCGATAGAGATGTATTTCCCGGCCCGCTGCGCAAGTTTCGTGACGAACGAATCGAGCTCGACAGAGTCGTGGTAGGCGAGACTCGTCTTCATCGACTCGTACGTCGTGTGATAGACGAAGATGTAACTGCCCACGCCGTCGCAGGAGATATCCTCGATGTACTTATCGTGCATCACCGGGTCGATCAGCCCGTCGCCGAGGAACTCCTTCTCCACGTGGTAGAGGATCTTCTCCCGCGCGAGCACCGCGAGGTGGATCCCATAGTCGGCGATGACGATGTTCGCCGAATCGCGAAGCGCCTTCCGTGCTTCGTCACGGTTGAGTTCACGGGTGGTGATATCGAGTGTCTCAAAGAGGCGCTCCTTGATCTCCGAAAAGAGCCCCTGCTCCGCGGGCGTGAGCACGGGCTCGATGACATTATAGGTGTACTCGTGCGTCGTGCTGTCGTAGGTCACCCGGACATAGGCATACGGCTCGTTCACCGGGTAGAGTTCGATCTCCTCCAGTCCCGGCGCCGGCCGCATCGTAAGATCGACGATCGGTCCGTGGAGCGTGGGGTTGTACTCTTCGACCACGGCCCCGACCTTGGGGAGCTGCAACTTTTTTAAGAACCCGAAACGGGGTTGCGGAACCTCTTCGGCAGGAGCCGCCACCTCTGCAGCAGCTGAGGCAAGTGTGCTGGAGGAGAAGGCCTGGGAGAAGAGATCGTCGAACTCCGATACGACCCGGGCATTATCGACAAAATCGAAACTGTGCTCGGTACGGTTGATGCTCAGTTCATCGACCGTGAACGTCGCACTCTTCGGGAGGATCAGGTCCGCCAGGTTCCCGAGTTCCTCGACCGTCACCACGCCGTCATCCACGTCTCCGTCGGGTTCCGCCTCATCGACCTCCACCACTCCGGAGTTCTTCGGACGGGGGGTGCCGGGTGCATCGGTCTCCCGCCGCCCCCTCATCCGGTCGAGGAGCGCGGCGGAAGCGTTGTGCCCCGGCGAGGAGGGCGGCACCTGTGGCCCCGCTCCGGTATCCCCCGCCGCCGACGGGGAGGACGCGACCTCTCCGTCGGCATCCACCTCGTGCTGCCCGAGCCGGTTGAGGATTGCACGAACCGGATCTCTGGTGCCGGTCGCGCGCTGATCGGTGGTGTTTCCGGATCTCGCCACCGCATCGATAAGCGAACGGATCCCCGCACTCTTCGATGCCGGCATGGGAGAGGTGTCCGGCTGCTCGTCCTCTTCATCCAAATCGGCTCCGACATCATACGAAATCGCCTCCGGCTGCTCGTCTTCTTCGCCCGAATCGGCGCCGGCATCATACGAAATTATCTCCGGCTGTTCATCCTCTTCATCCGAATCGGCGCTGGCGTCATCCGGAGCCACCTCTTCCCGAACCTCCTCCCCGGGAGGTTGGAACGGCGGAGCGGGATCGACACTTTCTATCGTGGTTTTCCCGTTGCCAGTCTGCAGTTCCCCGGAGTGTGTGAGAAGATTCCTGACCGTTGCTATCAATTCACGTTCTTCGTCTTCACCTGTTCTCATCCTCTGTGCCCCCAATATCAACGTACGTTTCTACCTGAGGTTCATGGAACTCGATGATGCACCGTGTCCGCTCGCCGATCCGATCCGAGACCACACACATGTAGCGCCCGTTAAGGAGTCGGAAACAGACTCGTCCGCCGGAATCCGTCACATCGCTCGTCATGACGACCTTTCCCTTCCGGATCGCGACATGGGCTCCGGCGAGAGGCGCCCGGCCGTTGCGCACGGTCAGGCAGAGTATCCCCACCCGCTGTCGGGTAGGCGTGCCGATGGTCGGAATGTCGAGGCGGCCGTTCTTCTTCAGGTGGCTCTTCTCGAAGATCCTGCACCGTGACACCAGCGCGTCGGCAATCGGCGTCATCACCGGGAAGAGTTCGAATTCTTCCCTCCCGGTCAGGCGCAGGACGGCAGAGTCTCCGAAGAGTGTCCCCTTCTCATCGACAAACATGGCACCGTTCGGCTCGCCGCTGGAGAAAACCAGGAAAAACGTATGCTCCTCCTCTTTCGAGACCCCTATCCCGGTCGAAGAGTGAATGGTGCCGTAGTGCAGCAACTCGTCAAGAGTAAAGCACCCCTCGCAGGTCGACTGTTGTAGGATCTCGCCCATAAGGTCGTTTATGTCCATGTACATCTTCAGGTATGGTATTCAGTAGTTTTTTATGCCGGAAAGGGGATTTTACCCCTATCACAATATATCACATCAGTATGCTATTATTAATACCTTGTGATAATCCAATCTCGATTCTGGCAAATATTCTCGTGAAAGCGGCGTATCAGGGAGGCGGAAGGAGACCGTTTGCGAACAGGGATCTCCTGAGGGTTTCCAACCGATGTGAGGGGCGTGACAGGAGATCGGGAGGCACAGAACAGTTCTATCCGGATAGGGAGCCGTTCGATGGCTCATCCGTCCGGAAGACGCATTGAAACAACAGGGATCCCCTGCAAAGAGAGATCGCCAGAAATAAGAGATGAAAGGTGGATAAAGTACTCGCCCATGATTCTTCCGCCCGTGACAGCTGTCCCGCTCATGATTGCAGCGGTTGCGATAGGGGTCACGCTCATATACGCGTCAATCCTGGACGCAAAGGAGCGGCGGGTGCCCCACAAAACCTGGCGTCCTGCACTCGCGATCGCGATTCCGATGGCCCTCTGGGTATACGGACTGACCATCTTCGCAGACTGGCAGACGGCGGCGGGGTACCTCATTCTGGTCGCGGTCTTCTGCGGATTCTTCTACCTCTTCCAGGCCGTAAACCTCTTCGGGGGGGCGGATGCGTATGCTCTCATCATCATAACCGCATGCATCCCGTTCTTCCCGATCGAGCCGTACTTCGGTGCCTCGCCCCTCGGGTTCTTCCCCTTCACCGTGCTGACGAACGCCGTGCTCATCAACATCGCGGCCCCGGTTGCAATACTGGCGAAGAACCTTCTGGAGGGAAACCGGGCCCCGCTACCCTGCCTCTTCCTCGGGTTCCCCGTCGACGGGAAAACTATCCAGAATGAGTTCGGTTTTGTCATGGAAGATATCGACGAGGAGGACGGCAGGCTGGTCAGGCGTTTCGTCGGTTTTACCGATTCGCTCGGGCGCATCGTGCGGGGAGAGCGGCGGTTATACACAAAAGATCTCAGGCTGCATCCCGAAGATTACCGGAGGGAACTTGCCCTCTACCGGAAGGCCGGTAGGGTCTGGATATCCTACGGCATTCCATTCATCATACCGATCACGGCGGGATTCGTGACTGCACTGTTCATGGGAGATATCCTCTTCGTCATCATGAAGACAATCGCAGGAATGTGAATCAATATGGAGATACAGTTCAAGAACGGATTGGTGCCTGTCATCGTGCAGGAGAAGCGGACTCGTGAGGTCCTGATGCTCGCCTACGCGAACGCGGAGGCACTGGAACTCACCCGGACCACCGGATATGCACACTATTACAGCAGGAGCAGGCAGAAACTCTGGAAGAAAGGGGAGGAGAGCGGACATTTCCAGCGGGTCTGCCGCATACTCGTCGACTGCGACGAGGATGCAGTTCTCTACGAGGTGGAACAGACCGGTGCTGCCTGCCATACCGGCCACGCCTCGTGCTTCTACCGGACGGTCGAAGGGGAGGAGATCGCCGGAACGGTCTTTGATCCGGAGAAGGTATACGCTAATAAGGGTGAATGACTTCATTATTATGGTGATTTTTTATGAAAATTGTACCCGATACCAGCGTCGTGATAGACGGGCGCATAACATCTCTGATAAAAAGCGGAGAATATAAGGGCGCAACAATAATCATACCGGAAGCCGTCGTCGCCGAACTGGAGGCACAGGCGAATCAGGGGCGGGAGATAGGGTTTTCCGGCCTGACGGAACTCCAGGAACTCTTCCGGATGTCGGAGGAGAATGTTATCGAACTCCGGTTTGCCGGAGAACGCCCGAGTCTCGACCAGGTGAAACTCTCCAGCGGAGGCGAGATCGACGCCCTGATCCGGAACGTTGCCATCGACCATGACGCCCGGTTCATCACGAGCGACCTCGTGCAGGCGGAGGTGGCGAAGGCGAAAGGGCTCGATGTCACCTACTTACGGCCACAGATAGGCGATTTCTCGCCGCTCTCGATCGACCAGTACCTCGATGAGGAGACGATCGCGATCACCCTCAAAGAGCGGGCCCCGCCGGTGGCAAAGATTGGAAAACTCCGGGAGACCCGCCTGGTCACTCTCCGGGATGCGCCGATGACCGAGTACGAACTCAAGTCCATGGCGCAGGAACTCCTTGAGCGGGCAAAGCGCGATCCGGACGGCTTCATCGAACTCGAGAAACGGGGGATCACGGTCGTCCAGATCGGGTCGCTCCGGATCTCGATTGCCCGGCGGCCGTTCTCGGACGGGATGGAGATCACGGCGGTACGGCCGCTTGTCGACCTCTCGCTCGACGATTACGACATGGCGCCGGAGATCAAGCAGCGGATCCTCGGGAACCGCCGCGGCGTCCTGATAGCGGGGCCTCCGGGAGCGGGGAAGACCACCCTCGCCCAGAGCCTTGCGACGTTCCTTGCCGACCACGACTTCATCGTCAAGACGATGGAGGCACCGCGGGACCTGCAGGTGCCCGACCACATCACCCAGTATACGGCGCTTGAGGGCAGCATGGCGAACACCGCCGAAGCCCTCCTGCTCGTCCGGCCCGACTACGTGGTCTTCGATGAGATCCGGAAGAACGAGGACTTCAGTGTCTATGCCGACATGCGCCTCGCCGGGATGGGCATGGTCGGCGTGGTGCATGCCATGGAGGTGCATGACTGCCTCCGGCGGTTCTGCGACCGCGTGGACTACAGCATCCTCCCGCAGATCATCAACACCGTCATCTACGTCGTCCAGGGTTCGATCGCGAAGATCTACGATCTTGAACTGACGATCAAGGCCCCGGAGGGCATGCCCGGCGATGCACACGTCCGTCCGGTGATCGTCGTCCGCGAACACACCCGGCGGGAGCCCGAGATCGAGATATTCCGCTACGAAGGGGAGACCCTGGTGATGCCGCTCGCCCTGAAGAAGAACGCCGCAGGACCGGTCGCTGCACCGGCAGAGCCGCCGGTCGTCGCGGCACCGGCAGCAGCGGAGCCCGAGGAGAACGTCTCCTGGAAGGTTGCCGAAAAAGAGGTCCAGCGCGAGATCGGGCGGTATACGAGCGGCCCGGTCGAGGTCCGCATCATCAGCGACAACAAGGCCGTCGTCTATATCGAGGACAAGGACGTCCCGGCGGCAATCGGGAAGGGCGGCAAGAACGTCTCGGCAATCGTGAACAAACTCGGTATCGGGATCGACATCCGGCCACGGAGCGAACTCGAGGCGCAAAAGCCCGTCGAGGAAGAGATGCAGCTCGCCGGCGGCATCAGGATCCGCCTCGACAGGAAACAACTCACGATCGTCTCCCTCGAGAACAAGGGCAAGATCGTGGACGTCTTCGCCGGGAAGGAGTATCTCTTCACGGCCACGGTGAACGAGGAGGGGGATATCCTCCTCGCCAAGAACAGCACGATCGCCCAGGAGATGATCAAGCGCTACAACGAGGGCGAGACGATCCGGCTGAGGCCGGTATGATGCAGGGCAAAGATGAGGAATCGGTATCTGGAGGCATAGAGTGAGCGGATTAGATATGCAGAGCAACGAACGGGAGTGCATCGCCCGGTGGGAGCACGCGTTCGAGGCCGATCCGGCAGAGAAGGAGAAGTACTACCTGACCGTGGCGTACCCGTACCCAAGCGGAGCGATGCACGTCGGACACGGGCGGACCTACATCGTCCCGGACGTCCTCGCCCGTTACCAGCGGATGAGGGGGAGACAGGTCCTCTTCCCGATGGCGTTCCACGTCACCGGCACCCCGGTCATCGGGATATCGAAGAGGATCGCAAACGGCGATGCAAAGACGATCGGGCTCTACCGCGACCTCTACCGGGTGCCGCAGGATGTCCTCGATCGGTTCACCGACCCGATGGAGATTGTCCGGCACTTCTCGGAGGAGTACCGGCGCGTGATGCAGAAGTCCGGCCTCTCGATCGACTGGCGGCGCCGGTTCATCACCGTCGACCCCCAGTACAGCAAGTTCATCGAGTGGCAGTACAAGCACCTGCACGAGGACGAACACGTCGTCAGGGGGGCCCACCCGGTCAAGTACTGTCCCCAGTGCGAGAACCCGGTCGGCGACCACGACCTCTTAGAGGGCGAGAAGGCCGAGATTCTCAGGTTCACCCTGGTGGTCTTCTCCTGGGGCGATGCGAAGATCCCGTGCGCAACGCTCCGGCCCGAGACGGTCTACGGCGTGACGAACCTCTGGGTGAACCCGGAGACCACCTACGTGCGGGTGACGCTCGACGGCGAGGAGTGGATCGTAAGCCGGGAGGCGGCGGGGAAACTCGTCCTGCAGGACCACGACGTCCGGATTACGGGAGAGATCCCGGGGAGGGAGCTCATCGACCGGACGGTCTCCCACCCGCTCTCCGGCGACATCCCGGTCCTTCCGGCGACGTTCGTCGATCCGGATATGGGAACCGGCATCGTCATGAGCGTCCCGGCCCACGCACCCTTCGATTACATCGCGCTCCGCGACCTGCAGCAGCAGGGGAAGTACACGTCCATCCGGCCGATCCCGCTCATCTCCGTCGAGGGCTACGGCGAGGTCCCGGCAGAGGACGCGGTCGTTCGGGCGGGCATCCGCGACCAGAACGACCCGGGGATGGAAGCGCTCACCCAGGAGGTCTACAGCGCCGAGTTCTCCCGCGGGAAGGTCTTTGAGAAGTACGGCGGAAAGCCGGTACGGGAGGCCCGGGACGACGTGGCAGCGCTGATGATGGAGCGCTACGGTTCCATCCCGATGTACGAGTTCGACAACCGCCAGGTCATCTGCCGGTGCGGAGGAAGGGTCTTTGTGAAGATCCTGCACGACCAGTGGTTCCTGGAGTACAGCGACCCGTGCTGGAAGGAGCAGGTGAAGACCCGGCTCGAGGAGATGGCGCTCGTCCCGCCCGAGGTCAGGACCGAGTTCGACCGGACGGTCGACTGGCTGAAGGACTGGGCCTGCACCCGGCGGGTGGGGCTCGGCACGAAGCTCCCCTGGGACCCGACCTGGATCATCGAGCCGCTCTCCGACTCGACGATCTACATGGCCTACTACACGATCGCCCACCACCTGAAAGCCATCCCGCCGGAGAACCTGACGCCGGAGGTCTTCGAGTATATCTTCAAGGGCGAGGGGAACCCCGATACCGTCGACCGCGAGACGCTTGAGAGGATCCGGAGCGAGTTCCTCTACTGGTACCCCTACGACTTCCGGTTCTCGGCAAAGGACCTCATCTCGAACCACCTCACCTTCCAGCTCTTCCACCACCGGGCGATCTTCCCGGCGGAACTGCAGCCGAAGGGCATGGTGGTCTTCGGCATGGGTCTCCTGAACGGGGCGAAGATGTCGTCGAGCAAGGGCAACGTCTTCCTGCTCGAGGACGCCCTGGAGGAGTTCGGCGCCGATACCGTCAGGATGTTCCTCGTCGGGAGCGCCGAGCCCTGGCAGGACTTCGACTGGAGGAACGAGCTCGTCTCGTCGACGAGAAAGCAGATCGAGCGGTTCTGGAACACGGTCGACGAGGCAAAGGAGGCCCGGGGCGCTCCCGACATCGATGCCTGGCTCGCGAGCAGGCTCCAGCGCCGCATCGGGAGCGTCACAGCAGCGCTCGATTCGTTCCAGACCCGGCAGGCACTGCAGGAGGCGTTCTTCGGCGTGGAGGCCGACCTGAAGTGGTACCGCCGCCGCCTGCCGGAGGGCGCGAGCGGCGGGGCCGTGATGCAGGACCTCTGCCGCACCTGGGTGCGGCTGCTCGCCCCGATCATCCCCTTCACCTGCGAGGCGCTCTGGAGCGAGATCGGCGGGGAGGGCATGGTCTCCTTCGCCTCCTGGCCGGATGTGGACGAGGCCCGGATCAACCCGGAGGTCGAGCTCGCAGAGGAACTCCTCGCCCGGACGGTCGAGGATATCGAGTCGATCAGAAAGCTCATCCCGATGGAGCCCACGTCCATCAGCCTCTTCGTCTCCCCGGCCTGGAAGCACGAAGCGTTCCGGATCATCGCGGCCTCGGCCGACAAGACGAGGGTGGTGCGGGAGATCATGCAGAACGAGGAGATGCGCAAGCGCGGCCGCGAGGCGACGGACGCGGCGAAGCAGATCACGAAACTCGTCCTGAAACTGCCGCCCGATCTCGTGAAGCAACTCGCAGCGTCGCCGCCCGACGAACCGGCGGTCCTCGAGGGTGCACGGCAGTTCCTGGAACACGAGTTCGGCGTGCCGGTGACGGTCAAGAACGCCGAGGAGAGCACGCACCCGAAGGCGTCGGGAGCCCTGCCCTTCAAGCCGGCGATCGTGATCGAGTAAGATACTCACCTCTTTTTTCGCGCATCTTTCCGTTTACGAGGCGAGCGCAAACTGGAAAAGAAGCACCGGAGATGCTTTGCATCCTCCCGGCATGTACCGGAGGTGCCATGCCGGCTCTCGGAAATATACCGCAGTAAACCGGAACCGGCTGCCGGCTGCAGAAACGATTGCTTTCCTGGATGAGAATTGCATTTCGCGTTTTTGCTGAAGAGGAGCGAGGCGAAGTCCCGTCCGCAGGTTAGGGTTCTTTTATATGAGCAGCGGCCGAAATAATTGGCAGGGAGAGGAGAGACCGTGTTCAATGCGAATATCAAACAATACCTGGTAAGCGAGCGAATTTCCGTCCGCGTTATAACGGCAATCCTGGTATTTTTTATCCTCTTCTATGCTCTTACAATACTAAGTTATTATTTTCTGCCGACCGGATTTTTACTCGGCAAAAACTCTGTTATAGACTGGGAAACGTCAAAAAGCCTATTTTCATCGACGCTGCAGATCCTATCCTACAATCTGATGTCGGTTTCCGTCATTGTGCTGGGGAATCTGATTGCATTCTCCAACAGAAACAACGGATTTATCCCCTGCGGCTATCTCGGCCTCGGGGCGCAGTTTGCCACAAACGCAATAACTCTCGGAACCTGGTCGTTTACAGAGGCCGCGATTGTTGCACCGGATTTACTCGATAGACTGCTGAGAACAGTTGATATCTTCCACCATGCCGGGCTCTGGGAGATGCTGGGACAACTGTCGATTATGTGCGCCACCGCCAGAATTGCCATCCTGAAAGCAAACGGGAAAGAGGAAATCAGAAAGCCCATTAAGGAAATCCGTTTAAGAAAAGCGGAGATGCTGCTTGCAGCCTTTGGACTGTGCCTGATGGCTCTGGGAGCCTATATAGAGAGTTACTCGATTATCTTTTCGTGACTGCTCCCACTCCTCCGCCTGAGGCACCCTGGGTTTTTCAATTCAGGATTGCAGACCCAATCCCTGGATGCCGGCCGCCGCGTTCGGATTTCGGGCCCATAACGGACCCAAAATGCGGGCAGGTCCGGAGGTGAAGTCCGATTTACTTTCACACCGCTCGGAGCGGATATATCACCCGGTCCGAAGATCAGTATATCTGATGCTCCCCTCACACAGGTGCCGGGCATACCCAAAAGCAACCGCGGCAGATATGGCTGACTGCTACAACCCGCCCTACAGCAAATCCCGGGAAAACTGGTATCGTCCCGCACGATAGCGCAGACGGTTCACAACGACGCGAGGAGCATAACAAACGAGCGTGATATTCGATCGCTATAAAACAGGAGGGTAAACAGTGATTGAGTCGAGATGCGGCATAGTATGCAGCGAGTGCGAATACCGGACGCAGATGGGCTGCAAAGGGTGCATAGCGATCAGCAGGCCCTTCTGGGGCGAGCGTTGCCCGGTGAAGACCTGCTGCGAGGCAAGAGGACTGGAACACTGCGGCCGGTGCGGCGAGTTCCCCTGCAGACTCCTCGTACAGTTCGCTTTCGACGAGCAGCAGGGCGACGGTGGCAGAAGAATCGAGCAGTGCAGGGCCTGGCGTGCACAATAAAGGGTGAGAGAGACGGCATCGGCGTCGGAGTTCGTGGAGTTCGTGGCCGAACAGCTCGGCGATGCCGGGGTCATCACCTACAGGAAGATGTTCGGGGAATACGGGGTTTACTGCAATGGGAAGTTCTTCGCCTGTGTCTGCGACAACCAGTTCTTTGTCAAGATCACGGAGGCCGGGAAGGAGTTCATGCCGGACGGCGAGACCGCACCCCCATACGAAGGTGCCAGACCGTACTTCCTGATCGACGAGCTGGACGACCGTGAGTTCTTGAAGGAACTGGTGCAGAGAACCTGTGCCGCACTCCCGGCACGAAAACCCGGAAAGAAGATGGACAGGTGAGAAGTAACACAACAACAGGTTGTAGAGCCCGCAAAAAAAGAAGTCATACCGGGCCGAAGAGAAGGAACCGGCTATTCCTTTCCTTTCAGGGCCTGCTGCGCCTTCTTCGCCCGCTCTTTTGCCGTATACCCGGTCACCTGCTGGAGGTAATTTCGGAACCGGCGGTTGGTGTCGATGATCGTCTCGTCGTCGACGTCCTTGTTCGCCTCGGTATCGACGATCAGAGTCTTGCCTTCCGCACCGGACCAGACCTCAAGGCGCAGGAGCGCTCCGTAGGCGATGGTGTAGTGGCCCTCCGGTGATGCGCCGGGTTCGGTCCCGAACTGGTCACGGAGGCCCTGAATCATGGATTCTGCGAGTTGTTTCGTGTATCCGCGCTTGATCTGGTATTCCTGCATAATATTTTTAAGGGACACCCAGCTATGTTAAATTAATCCAGGAGTGAGTGATTGATCCCATGGACGATATAAAGGTCATATCCAGAGCGCTTGCCGGCGCCGAAAAAACGGTGTTGATCGGGTTCCCCGGCAGCGGACTCGTCGGGAGTATTGCCCTGCAGTACCTCGTCGAACAGATGGAGTTCGAGCAGATCGGGGCGATCACGAGCAAATACTTCCCGCCGGTCGCCCTCATGACGAAAGGCGTGATCAATGCTCCCGTACGCCTCTACGAGAAGGATCACCTCGCCGCGGTCATCTCCGACGTCCCCATCCACCCGATGATCTGCTACGAGGTGGCGAACGGCATCATGGACTGGCTCACCCAGTTCGACATCCGGGAGATCGTCACGATCGCAGGGATCATCACGAACGAACCGGAAAAGAGGGTCTTCGGGGTCGCGACCAGCAGCGGGACGCTGCAGCGTCTCGAGGACCAGACGATCATTCTTCCCATGGGAAGCATCTCCGGCGTCGCGGCAAGCATCCTCACGGAATGCAAGACGCGGGGCATCCCGGGGATAGGGCTCCTCGGGGAGACGGTGAACACCCCCGACCCGCGGTCCTCCGCGGCCACGATTGAGGTCTTGAACAAGATCTACAACCTCAATCTGGACATCCAGCCGCTGCTCGAACAGGCGGTGGAGATCGAGGCGGCGATGTCCCAGATCGCCGAGCAGGTACAGAAGACCGAGGCCGCGCCCCGGAGAGAGCAACTGCCGATGTACGGGTGACGGTCATGAAGTATGCAGCATTAACCGGAATCTCGCCGTCGGTCATTGCCGAACTCAAGAGCGGCAAGGCCCGCACCCTCGAGCTGAACAGCGCCCACAACATCATCACGCTGACCGAGACCGCCCCGGGGGAGTGTATCTTCATAACGTCGGTCAACGAGGAAGACCTCTCGCCCGGAGACCCGGGGATCATGGTCGACCTCCTTGTCCTCAACATCAGCATGAAACGGATCGAGGTCGCCAACCCGTTCTTCTTCGAGGAGCGGGAGCGGATGTCGGCCCGGATCAAGGTCCAGTTCCGGGGAACGACCATCGCCCGCGACGTGGAAGGGCGAAAGTGGGGAGACCCGACGAAGGTCGAGATCATCAGGTCGGCGTGTTACCGGGCCGGCTGATACGTTTTCTTTTTTCCCGAGTGCGACTTTCCCGAAGGGAAAGGAGCTCGAGAAAACCCGGAGGGTTTTCGAGTGCGACGCGTGCCCCGCCAGGGGCAGGCGGAGTTGGAGCACCGCAGGTGCGGGTTGCGACGGACGGCACATCCGGAGCATGAGCGCCCTCCTCAAAGGGTTAATAACTCCGTGCGACCAAAATGTATGGGAATACCACAGGGGTCTGTGGCTTAGCCAGGACATAGCGCCGGGCTTCTAACCCGGACGTCGAGGGTTCGAATCCCTCCAGGCCCGTCGATTTTAACGCCGCAGCCGACGTGCCCGTCGTTGCTCGAAACCCTTCAGGTCTCTCAAGCTCCGGACTCGAAGGCCTTCGGCCTTCTCAATCTCCTGCCGTTCCGGCAGTCGCACCCTTCGAGAAGCGGGGGTATGGACCTCCCCGGATCTCGGGAACGGCACGGCAGACCGGTCTGAAGAAAAGCGAACGCATATCCGTGCAATACAGCATCGAAGAACGTTTCCGAAGTCCAGGGGGTGTAATCCCTGACCCAAAACGACGAACGGCGCCTCTATAACGATCTCACCTGGCTCTGGCCGATCATCAGCCCTCCGGAGGAGTACGCAGAAGAAGCGGAGTTCTACAGCGAGCGTATCATACGGCGGACCGGTCACGGAACGCTGCTCCATCTTGGTTGCGGGGGCGGACACCTCGATCTCTGGCTAAAACGGCGCTTTACCCTGACCGGAGTCGATATGAGCGAGGAGATGCTCTCCCTTGCGCGCCGGTTGAACCCGGAGGCGACGTATATCTCCGGCGACATGCGGACCGTCCGGCTGGGGCAGACGTTCGATGCAGTCATTGCGCACGATGCGATCAACTACATGCTCACGCCAGAGGACCTCAGGGCGGTCTTCGAGACGGCGTACCTCCACCTCCGGCCGGGCGGGGTCTTTCTTACGCTTGTGGAGCGGAGATCGGAACAGTTCCTGCAGAACCGGACGGATTGTTCGGCACATACCGCCGGTGATACCGGGCTGATTTTTATCCAGAATGAGTACGACCCCGATCCCTCCGACAGTACCTACGAAGTGACGTTCCTCTACCTGATTCGCCGCGACGGAGAACTTGAGATCGTTACCGACCGGCACGTCTGCGGAATCTTCCCGCTTTCGCTCTGGCTTGATCTCCTGAAGGAGGCGGGTTTTTCCGTCAACGTTGAGGAGTATATGGAAGACGGCGAACGCTACCCGGTACCGGTCTGCATAAAATAGGGGGTTATCTGACCTTCGTCCCCGGCTTGACCGGTCGGAGGGGGACGAGAAGGGAGGCCTCGTCGCCGGCGGCGAGGATCATCCCCCGGCTCTCGACGCCGAAGATCTTCGCCTGGGCGAGGTTTGCGATCAGCGCCACGTCTTTGCCCACCAGGTCGTCGGGGGCGTAGAACTGTGCGATCCCGCTGACCACCTGGCGCTTCTCGTTTCCTAAGTCAACGATGAGTTTGTAGAGCTTCTTCGAGCCCTTGATCGGCTCGGCCG
>JAEZIP010000023.1:0-50176 GCA_023436625.1 Methanobacteriota archaeon
GGGTTCCTTAGGCGGGTAGGGGAAGGATACCACCTCCTGGTTGGAAAGTTA
The DNA here is from genome assembly GCA_023436625.1 of Methanobacteriota archaeon. Classification (GTDB taxonomy): domain Archaea; phylum Halobacteriota; class Methanomicrobia; order Methanomicrobiales; family Methanoculleaceae; genus Methanoculleus. Next base: position 52 of record JAEZIP010000023.1, read on the forward strand.
TTCGGTAAACCTGTGATCAAGTATACAGCCGATACCGGCCCCTTCAACTCAAGATGGAACAAATTTTTCGCAAAATTCTTTTTTAGCCGGATAGATCTCATCTTTGCGCGAAGCGAAATTTCCAGGAATTATTTAGTGGAGCTGGGCATCAAAACTCCAATATATGTCTTTCCGGATACCGCATTCTTGTTGCCGATATCAACTACCATAAAGGCTCATGATCTGATGCCAGCAAGCGCATTGAACAGACCAATCATCGGGATATCCGTCAGCCACACGGTCGAAGGCAAAGAACCTGAAGTAAATCTATACAGCACAATAATGGCTCAAATATGTGACTACTTAGTGGAAAAGTATGATGCATATATTCTATTAATACCGAACAACGTCTTCCGTACCGCATACGATGATTTGGATGTGGCTAAAAAGATATTCGAACGAGTTCTTGAGAAGGGGAATGTTTTGGTAATATCTGAAAGTTATCCCGCTCAGGAACTAAAGGGAATTATTTCTCAATGTGATATCATGATTGGTGCCAGATATCATTCAATCGTTGCATCGCTTTCGTTGGGCATTCCTACAATTGCCATTGCTTGGCACCACAAGTACCCTGAAATACTGAAGTTGGTGGGGCAGGAGAATTGCATGTGTAATGTTGAAGATCTATCATTTACTCATCTTAAAGAAAAGATTGACAAACTTTGGAACGATCGAAAGGACATACATATGGAAATTACAACTCGTTTACCCAGTGTTGATGATTCTATTCTGTATGGCGGTAAAAAAGTCAAAGAGTTATTGGATGGGCAAAAAAATTTATCTTAATAATTTATCTTTAATTTTAAGCCCTACAGCGAAACACATCATTATGGGAAATCGAAACAGTGCCACAGGGTAAATAAAAGGCCATAGATATTTTCTAGATGAACAATACGAAGGAAGATAGTACAGCATCTGACAGCAATCAAAAAATTTTAGAGACTCTAACGGCACATTATACTCCGGAACAGGTTTTCCAAAAAATTTTAGCAAGATGAGTCGAGAGTTGCAGCCTTTTTTGAAATTGTAATTTTGAGCTCTCGATAACAGTCTTTCATCAATTTCGGCCAGATCAATAACTTTTTTAGATTGGGCACCTCTCAAAAGGCTCTCACCGATATCAGTTCTAGAAATTATCAGCGATTCGCCTGTTTTTTCAGTTTTTAGGAGATCTGGTAGCCACGGATCTCCAAGGGATATGTCTCCCAATTCACAAAGGAGATCTCGACATAAAAGACAGCGTGGAGGCATAAAGTCATAGTGAAACGAGGAGGAGAAACAGATCTTCCGCAAAGTAGATGGTTCACTAGTCCCTCTATTAAAGATTCTTTCTTTACCGTCCCTTAACGTAATCACAATCTTCCCAGGCCATCCTTTCCCCCGATAAGATACGCTCTTAACATCTGTGGGCTGAATTCCATGCTTTTGAAGAAAATATTCAGTGCCGAAATAAGTGACCGAATTTGCACAAAAAATACCAATATGAAAAATAATCCTCTTTTTTAACTTCGCATTGATAATCTCAGCCTTTCTGATCCCATGTATATGACAGGGGAGCCCGACGACGGCATACTTTCCTTCTTCTTCGAGGATACTTTTTAGTCCAACATTTAGAGGGACAGGACAGTATTTTGACCCTGCGGCAGCAAGAACGTCCTCTTTTGTTCTTGCAATATACACTTCTGGTTCGAGAGGATTCTGTTCGCTAAACCTCGTCACTAGCGCTCCATCAATGAGCTGCTCATCCAGTAAAAACAGGAGCAGTGATGTGGCAAGACCACCTGAAGCTGAATTATACCGAATAGCCCGATCTGTAGCGTGGCCCATAAAGATATTAATATAATTTCCAACCGACGCCGTTTTGGGCTGTTTACCAAATAAGGCTAAATTCAAGTCTCTAAAATTGACACTGGATCCAGGGCAGACCTCCATGCATATTCCGCAGTTGATGCATTCATGATTATCAATTTTAGGGGAATAAATGCCTTTTTTCGCATTCAACTCGATCATTATTGCGGATTTGGGACATAAACCCACACATGTACCGCATCCAGTGCATAATCTACTATCAATCGTATCTATTGATGACATTTAACGGACAACTCCGGCTGAGATCTCCAGTTTGGTATACGTGTACATCTAATAAATTTCAATCCTCTGTAAATTTTAACCCTCTGATTTCAACGCCCTTAGTAGTATTAACGCCAAACATCATACCGTAAATTCAAGATGAAAAGCGCAAGAAGCCCAAAAATCTCCGGATCAGGAAGCGGCTGCAGGAGTTCCTTCTCCGGATCGCTCTCAGATATCATCACTTCCTGCCGTCTTCCAATCGCCGGTACACCTTCAGCACTCCCCGGTTTACACAGTTCCCCACCCGCCCACAGCGCCCCATCCGGAACTGTCAGGTCGATTCAACCCCAACCGTTTACTTAAACAATGAGCACGTGAGTATACCTCCCTCGATCCAATGGTCTCTCACAACATCATCAACGACATTCGATCGCTGGCCTACGACACCGCTACCCTCATTTTTTCGGCACTATCCCGACTTATACCGAAAGACGACCATAAAATCCTGTTCTTTTCGGTACCCGATTACTCGGACAATGCAAAGTATGTCTACGACAGAATGCTCGAATCGGGCTTTGATAAAACTCATCGGCTGATCTGGTGCGTCTACTCGCCGGTTCCTGCAAACCATGTCATCCGCCGGTCGCGCGAATACATCCACCACGCGCTGACGGCAAAATACATCGTCAGCACCCACGGTACGCCCGCTTGGAAGTCGAAAAACCAGGTCAGCATCGAGTTATGGCACGGCCTTCCGCTAAAGACAATTGGACACTTTGCCGATATGGACCATCCGAACGCCGCCGCGCGGCTCTCCGCGGGACACAGGCTGCGGAGGTTTGCGAACTCCGTGGACTACCTTATCACAACCTCGGAATTCGAGCGGCTGATCTTCTCTTCCGCTTTCCTGATCGATCCCGGTAAGATTCTGGTCATCGGGCAGCCCCGATGCGATGCTCTTTACAGATCCCGAGATTCCGGGATAGACGCACTATGCCGCATTCTTGGCCGGGACGATATTGCTGGAAAGAGGATTCTCCTGTATCTGCCCACCTTCCGGGAGTACGATACCGGTGCGAGCCGTACAATTCTCGAAGGGATCCTCGCGAGCGAGAGGTTTCGCCAGTTCGTGAAAGACGAGAACCTGCTGTTCATCTGCAAACCTCACTCTCACGACGAGAATCTGTTTCAAGCGTATAATGGAGAGCACATCCACATACTCTTAAACGGTGACCTGCGAAGAGCCGGTAATACCATCTACGACTTCCTGAACGCCGTCGATATTCTGGTTACCGACTACTCGTCGGTATACTTCGACTTCCTCCACCTGAACAGGCCAATCGTCTTTTACGTGCCCGATATCGAGGAGTACCGGAATCAAAGGGGATTTATTCTCGAACCGTTTCGCGACTGGGCACCGGGGGCGATTTCCACCAATGTCGATGAACTGATAGAAGCCCTTACGAGTACCCTCGCCGGCCCGGACAGGTGGGAGCCGGAGAGGATCAGGCTACGACGGCTATTGTTCAGGTATGTCGATGGCCTTGCATCTGAAAGAGTCTGCAGACTGATCGAGCAGCGTTAATGCGATCCGGTAAAAGCCGTGCCCATCCCGGGACCACAACACAGTCCGTGCAGCAGAAATCGGGCATATAATCAATCTGCACGAAGTATGCCTGAGGCCTACAGACCGTTCCGGGAGACCTCGACTGCTCGGGAGGTTGAGACACGCAGTCGGCAGCCAAATCTTCTTATAACCGGACGGTGTGTAACCCTCGACAAACCAGGTCGGTGTTTCACCTTGATCGGGGTAATCCTGGCAGCAGGTCGCGGGCAAAGACTGGGCAGAGACATCGATCTTGAGAGGATCGGCCCGAAATGCCTGCTTCCTATCGACGGCCGGACACTGCTGGAGCGAATAGTATCGGATCTGGTATCATCCGGTGTGGACACGATCACTATCGTCGTCGGATACCGGGCGGAGATAGTACGGGAAGCGTGCGCTGCACTGGGGAGGAAGTATGATGCCCGATTCAATTTAGTCCGCAATGACGCATATCTCTCGACGAACACGGCCTGCTCTCTCCAGATCGGGCTATCCGGCATTCATAATGATGTTGTCATCTTTAACGGCGACGTGCTGTATGATCGCGCCATCCTGGATGATTTGCTGGGGATGAACCGGACCGCGATCGCGGTCGACAATACGAAACCGCTCACCGGAGAATCATTCAAAGTGAGGATAGCGGACGGCCGGATTGAGGAGATGGGAAAGACCGTCCCGGTGGAAAGGGCGACCGGAGAGTTCATCGGCATCTCGAAGATCGCAAGAAGGGATCTCCGGGAAGCAAAAAGGCTGCTGAAAACCCTGGCATTCGACGATCCGAATAATTACTACGACTTCATCTACCAGTCCCTTTCGGAGAGCGGAAACCTTGCATACTCGTTCACGAACGGACTGAAATGGACGGAGATCGACGATATCCATGATCTAAGGTATGCCGAAAGCATTGCAGGTGTAGCCTGCGGTGCACGGGGGCGGTTTTGATGATATCGAAAGTCGGGGTCATCGGCGCCGGAAGCATGGGCACCGCCATTGCACAGAGCATCTCCAGGAGGGCCGGAGAAGTGTTCATATTTGGCAGGAAAAAGGAGATTGTCGATTCTATCAACACCGACAACCGTAATGCAAACTATTTCCCCGGCCTGCGCTTGAACCCCAATGTCCGTGCGAGACTGATGGGCGATAGATTGGATATCGCGGACTGTGCGGTCGTAATCATCGCTGTGCCCTCCAGCGAGGTTCGATCTATCGTTAACGCTGCCCACGATGAACTTACAGGCAAGGTCCTCATCACGGTAGCCAAAGGACTGGAGTATCCATCGCTCAAAACAATGAGCGAAATTATTCGCGAAGAAACGGGCAACCAGAACATAGCCTGTTTCTCAGGACCGACCTTCGCCGATGAGATTGCCTACGGCCATATCGCCGGTGCTACGATAGGTGTCGGCGACGACCCATTACTGAGAAGAACAATGTCGAACCTGTTCGGAGAATTCATCCTGGATTTTTCGGATGATGTCAGAGCAGTCGAGTTATGCGGTGTGCTGAAGAACGTATACGCCATCGGAACGGGGATGTGGGATTCGGTTTACAGCAACCATAACGAGCACTACACCTTTTTGAACATGTGCTACAAGGAGATGTGCACCTTTTTAAAGGTGATTTCTCAGGATAAGGATATATTCACGAAATTCTGCTGTTTTGGAGATTTCAACCTGACTGCCAACGTGGACAAAAGCCGCAACCGAACACTGGGGCTGATGGTCGGCAAAAAGATCGTAAAAACGCCTTATCTGGAGTCAGGCGTGACGTTCGAAGGCTCCAGGTCTGTTAAAGGAATAATTGAACTGGCCGACAGCCACAGTATCGATATGCCCATCGCAAGGTTTGTTTACGACGTCCTGAGTGGGAACAACAACGCACGGGAATCGGTCGATACGCTCATCAGGAGGGCGTCCTGAAAACGATATCGACAAATCCTGAGAGCAGAAACCGACTTCTTATATCATTCGCTCCCTTCGCCGTGAAGAACCGCTCCATCAGACCCCTCAAATATCCAGATCATGTAGGTCCTTCCTCAATAACGCTCCGGATCTTCTGTCTCCTTTCTTCAAGGGAAAATTCCTTCGCAACTCTTGCTCTTGCCGCCTTGCCCCTGTCTGACCGCAACGCCTCCGATATCGCCGCCGCCGTCGCTTCCGCATCCCCGTACGGCACCAGGAATCCTGTGTCACCCACCACCTCCGGGAGAGCCCCCCTGTCTGTCACCACCGGGACGCACTCGCAGGACATCGCTTCGGCTAGCGCGACACCGAACGACTCCCGGTAAGAGAGCTGGCAGTAGACCTTTGCCCGGCGATACCACTGCAGGAGTTCGTCCTGAGAAGGGGACGGGACAAACTCGACGTTCGGCGGGGCATCGCGTCTCAGGTCTTCGATGCTTCCGTCGAGAACGCGCCCGATGACGGCGAAACGAATATCCGGGAGGTGTCTTGCAGTTTCAAGAAACGTGTCGAGGCCCTTGAGCGTGATGCTGCTCTGGTTGATCTGGCATACCGTGATGACGAGGTTGCCTTTCCCCTTTCCCGGGGAGAACTGCGCGCAGTCGATCCCGTTATAGACGACCGCAACATGGCGGCGATCGCTCAGTTCCAGAATCTCGCGCCTGTTGAACTCCGATACCGCGAGGATATGGTCGGCGTTCCGGACGATGTAGTTCACCCGCTTTGCAAGTTTCGGGTCAAGCAGGGCGCCGTAGCCGATCTCCGGCTCTCTCGCGACCTCGTACCCGCCGATGACGACGATGGTTCTCTTCCCAAGGAGGTTTGCCAGCATCACGGCGAGATACGAATGGTTGTGAGCGAACCAGGAGTAGGTGAGATCGGCCCAGAGGACTCCCCGAAGTATTTCGACCGCTATCAGGAGGGATCGCTTCAGGCCGTTTTTCCCCCGGTAGTTGCTGATGATGGTCTCCCGGACCAGGTACTCCTGCCGGAGTGCCTCGAGATCGCGCTCTGTGAATGTGGAGGGGGTTGGGGATACCAGGAATATCTTCTTTTGCTGCTTCACTCTGGTTCTCCCGGACGCTGCTGGACTGGCTCCCGCAGTCCTGTGCCGGGGGCCGTATCTACGTGGAGAGATATATAACTTTCATGGATGAAATCAGGATTTGCAACGAAAGCCGCGTGTATTCGATGTAGAGAGGGGGCGCTCGAAGAGACTTACCGTATACTTTCTCGCCCGACAGGTCTCATTGAGGAGGATCTTCGACCATTTCTTCCCCGGCCGGTGCATATCACAAACCTACCCGAAGCGAGCATCGTGGTGCCGGGCAAGGATCTTCCCGATCAGGATACTGGCGTTTCCGTTTCCAAATATCTCTTTCTGCCTAGATCCGGGTGAAAAATATCGGATAGCATCGACAATCCTATCCCGTCCCGCCCCCACGAGCACGTTCCACCCCGCCTCGACCGTCTCGACCCATTCGGTGTTCTCCCGGAGGGTGATGCAGGGGACGCCGAGCATGTAGGCCTCCTTCTGGACGCCGCCCGAGTCGGTCAGGATCTTCTCCGCGTGCGCCATCAGGCGGATCATGTCGAGGTAGCCGAGCGGCTGGACAACCCGCACGTTCTCCGGCATCTGTGCAAGGAGACCATACTCGCGCAGGAATTTCCGTGTCCGGGGGTGAACGGGAAAAACGACCGGCTTTCCAGCATCCTCGAGGGCACCGAGGATGGCGACCATGTTTTCACGTTCATCGGTGTTCGACGGCCGGTGGATGGTGACGGCGATATAGTCCCCTGGTTCGACCCCGACGTCCTCGAGGATCCGGGAGCGCTCTTCCGCGATCGCGCGGTTGTAATTCATCGCGTCAAGCATCACGTCCCCGACCAGGAAGACGCCTTTCGTGATTCCCTCGGCCGCGAGGTTCCCGACAGCCGTCTCCGTCGGGCAGAAGAGGAGGTCCGATGCGTGGTCGGTGAGCACCCGGTTCACCTCCTCGGGCATCCGGCGGTCGAAACTCCGGAGCCCCGCCTCGACGTGGGCGACCGGGATGTGGAGTTTTGCCGCCGCAAGCGCGCCCGCGAGGGTCGAGTTCGTGTCGCCGTAGACCAGGACGACGTCGGGCTTCTCCTTCTCGAGAACGTCCTCGATTGCCCCGAGCATCGCTCCGGTCTGGCGGCCGTGGGTCCCGGAACCGATGTCGAGATTGTAGTCGGGCTTCGGGATGCGGAGCTCCTCGAAGAAGACCTCCGACATGCCGTGGTCATAGTGCTGGCCGGTGTGGATGAGGACCTCCTCGTGCTCCTTCCTGAGTTCCCGGGATACAGGAGCGCACTTGATGAACTGCGGCCGGGCGCCGACGATCGATGCGATCTTCATGGCTACCGCCGCCCGGGAGCGATCGGATGGGCATTTCTGTCGCCCCGGCCGATGCCTTTGTAGACGAAGCCCGCCCGGATGAACGCGCCCGGATCGACGACGTTCCTGCCGTCGACGATCACCGGGTGCTCCCGGCCCGAGAGTTCCTTTACCCGGGCAGGGTCGAGGGAGAGGTAATGATGGTGGCCGGTGAAGATGGTGACCACGTCCGCTCCTGCGAGTGTCGCGTCCAGGTCGTGCGAAACCTCTATCTCTGGATATTCGTTCACGAACGGGTCGTGGACCCTGACCTCCGCGCCCGCCTCCTCCATCGCCGCGAGGTAGGGCTCAGCCGGCGTGTTTCTCGTGTCGTCGGAGTTCTGGATGAACGCCCACCCGAGGAGCGCGACCTTCGCGCCCTTCGGGGACTTACCCGTCCGCCTGAGCCCCTCGAGGGTCAGGTGGACCATGTGCCGGGGCATGAACTCATTGATCTTCCGGGCGACGCCGAAGATCGACTCCGCCCCGTGCGGGTACCAGAGGTCGCCGCCGAGGACCTGTGCGCCCCGCTCGAGGTGCCAGGAGTCCTTCGTGAGGCAGTGGCCGCCGACCCCGGCCCCCGGCCAGAGGATCGCCCGGGTGATCCCCTCGCCCTTGAGGGAGTCGATCCCCGCCCGGACGTCGTAGACATTGACGCCCATCGCCTCGCAGTGCAGCGCCAGCTGGTTTGCGGCGGCGATCTGGAGGTCGCGGAAGGCGTTCTCGGCAGTCTTCGTCACCTCGGCCGCGGTCGCGGTCATCGGGATGATCTTTCCCGTCGTGAGGACAGGGCGGTAGAGCTCGATCGCACGTGCCGTGGAGATATCGTCGAGCCCGCCGACGATCCGGTCGTGCTCCCGGATGTTCCTGAGCAGCCGCCCGACCATCACCCGTTCTGGGGCGTGCGCGAGGCAGAACTCTTCGCCGGCGACGAGCCCCGACTCCGCTTCCAGGATCTCCCGGGCCATCCCGGCGGTCGTGCCGGGGGTCACGGTCGACTCGAGCACCACGAGCGTGCCCTCCGAGAGGTGCTTTCCGACCTGCCCCAGCCCCTCGATCAGGGCCGAGAAGTCGGGGATGAGATCCTTCGGATCTTTAAACGGGGTCTGAATCGCAAGGGTTACCGCATCGCACTCAGCGATCTCGGAGAAGTCCGAGGTGCACCGGAACTTCCCCGCGCCGACGACCTTGCCGAGAAGCTCCTCCAGCCCCGGCTCCTCGCCCTTGAGCGGGGACTCTCCCCGGTTGAGCATGGCGACCTTGTAGCCGGAGGACGGAGAGTCGCGCTGGAACCCCCGGACCGACTCGAACCCGGGGGCGTTCGCAAAGAGCACCGCGGCGGGGATGCCGACATAGCCCATCCCGACCACACCGATCTTCCTGATCGGGCCTTTTTTGTCGATGATCGATTGTAACCTGCTACTCATGAAAAACCATCCTTACGCCGAGAAACACCGCGCGACATCCTCGCAGATCTCCATGTTCAGCAGCGCCTGCGCCGGGCTGACCGGGAACTCCCGTCCCCGGGCGGCGCAGTCGAGGAACGTCGAGAGTTCGAGTTTCAGCGGCTCCTGCTTGTTAACAAGCACCTTCTCGATGATGTTCTCCTGCACGTAGCGCTCGTCCTCGACCGCATACTGCCCGGGTTTGCGGTGGATGTAGATCTCCTGAGCCATGAAGTCCCCCTCGACGGTGAACTCCTCCTCCTCGATGTAGATCATCCGGATCTTCTTCGAGGACTTCCTGCTCGCAGAGAGGTAGACCGGCGTTCCCCCAAAGGAGAAGAGAGCGCTGCAGACATCGGGGTTCCCACTGCCGGAGAGTCGGTAGGCCCCGTCCGGGAGAAGGACGTTTCGCATGATATCCACGTCGTGGATCATCAGGTCCTCGACGACCGAGGAGCCGCTCACCCGCGAAGAGGCCGGGTTATGCCGCTTCATCTCGATGTAGAGAGGGTCCCGGATGATCTTTTTGATCTCGGGGACGATCGGGTTGAACCGCTCGATGTGCCCGACACCGACGACGAGGCCGTCGGGGATCTTCCCGATGAGCCTTCTCGTCTCCTCCGCCGTTGCGCAGATGGGCTTCTCGATGAGCAGCGGCACCCCGGCGTCGAGGACCGTCTCCGCAACCCCGAAGTGATAGGGCGTCGGGACACAGACGCTCACCGCATCCACGTGTTCGAGCAGGCTCTCAACGGTCGGGGAGGCCGTTGCCCCGAAGGCCCCGGCAAGTTCTCCGGCAGCCTTCAGGTTGAGGTCGAACAGGTGGAGCGAGCCCACCGCCTTCAATTCCGAGTATACACGGGCATGGTTCCTGCCCATCATTCCGACACCGATTACCCCTACATCCAAGATCTCACCGCCGATAGTATTGTAACGTGCCCTTTACCGGACTACTGAATAGCGATACTATACATTGGCACCGCTCTGCTATGACGTTATCGCGGCTCCCGTATCGGGACGGGGACTTCCGCCCTGCCGGATCATAGCCGCCTCCCCTCCTCTCCGGTTCAAAAGCAATAAGGCTTCTCACGGCGAAACCACTGCTTGTGTTCCGGCCCTCCGGGTATCTTGCCCGTGTCATGCGCATCGACCCCGTCCAGCGCCAGAGCGTCATCAGCCTCGGCTCGACACTGGGCCTCACCGCGGTCGGGTTCCTCTCCACGATGTTCTTCGCCCATACCGTCGGTCCGTCGATACTGGGTGCATACTTTCTCTTTGTCGCTTATTTCAGCGTTTTCAACCTGATCGGGGACGGGGGGTTCGGGGGCGCTGCCGTAAAGCGGATCAGCGAGGGCGAGGACCAGAATGCATTCTTTACCGCGTTCATCTTCCTTCGGGTGCTGCTGGTGGCCGTCTCGGTCGGCTTCCTCCTCGTTGCGCAGCCGTATCTCACCGACCTCACCTCATCGGGAGTCTTCCCCTGGCTGGTCTTAGCGCTGGTCGTCAGCGTCTTCACGACCATCACCTCAAATGCGGTCTACGGCACCGGGAAGGTCGGCGTCAACCAGATCAGCAGCTTGCTCAACAACGTTATCAGGGTAGCCGTCCAGGTCGTCGCAGTCGTCCTCGGCTACAGTGTTGCAGGCCTTGCCGGTGGGTTCGTCGCCGGGCTCCTTGCAGGAGGGCTTTTCGCCTTCCGTTTCCTGGATCTCTCGCTCGCGTCGTTTGGCCGCTCCCACATCAAGAGCCTCTTTGCCTTTTCGTTCTGGACGTTCCTCGGTGCGGGCGGTTACCTCGTCTTCTCGTACGCCGACACCATCCTGATCGGTCACTTCCTGACCGATGCCGATGTCGGCATCTACCGCGTGGCGCTCCAGCTCACATCGATTGCGACATTCATCACCGTAGCGCTCCGTACCACCCTCTATCCGAAAGTCAGTTATCTGGGGAAGAAGAACGCCCTCTCTTCGGTTGAGAACGCGCTTGCCCGTGCCTTCACCTACTCGCTCCTGCTCGCCGTCCCCGTCCTCGTCGGGGGCTGGCTCCTCGGTGAACGGCTCCTCTACTTCTTTTACGGTGCGTCGTTCTCAGCCGGGGCATCGGCTCTCGCGCTGCTCCTGATCGTCCAGGTGGCTCACGTCTTCATGTTCCTCCAGACGATGTGCTTGAATGCCCTCGACCGGCCGAAGGACTCGTTCCGGGTAACAGCAATCGCAGTTGCCGTCAATATCGGCCTGGATGTCCTTCTCATCCCGGCATACGGCATCGTCGGGGCTTCGGCGGCCACGCTCGTCACCATGGTGCTGAACGCGGCGCTCGCCTATCGCGCCCTCTCCCGGAGCATCCGCGTGCGGCTGGAACCCCGGGCCGTGGGGCACATCGTCCTTGCCGCGCTCGTGATGGGCGCCGCCGTCATGGCCTACTCGTTCGTCATCCCGCTCTCGAACGTTTTTGTCGTTCTCGGGGCGGTCGCGCTCGGGGGGCCGGTCTATCTTCTGGTCCTCCTCAAGATCGACCGGGGCATCCACGACGAGTTGAAGGAACTGACCCAAAAACTCGGCATCCCCTGGCCCGGGGTGCTCTGAACCCGACGATATGCACACCGGTTCACCTATCCTCTTCACCCGCAGGTCGGGGATGCCCTGCCCGTCCGGTTAAAATAGCTGGTGCTGCAATGTGTGGCTACACTCGAGGAAGACGATGAAGAAAGAAGTCCGCGAACTGGAGCATGAAGAGTTTCCGCTTGCAGAGAAGGTCTGGACGCACTACCGCGGCCAGAAGGCAGACCCGGCGCAGGAGAGGATCTTCGGCGTCTTTGTCGACGGCGTCCTTGCCGCGACGGCCCGCTGTACCCGCCATCCTGGCGGCCTCGAGATGGACTGTGTCTTCACCCTGGACGAGTATCGTGGCAGCGGGTATGCGAAAGAGGCCGTGCAGAGGCTTCTTGAGGAATGCGGCTCCGAGACGATCTACATCCACTCGACCCTCCCCCTGATCGAGTTCTACGGGAAACTCGGGTTCGAACCCATCCCGGAGGCGAGACTACCGACAAGTATCCGGGAACGGTTCCTCTTCTGCTTCGGGGAGATGGCGGGGTGCAACGTCGCCCCCATGATGCGAAACCCCCGGGCTTGAGCACCGGTATTACCGGAGAAAGAGAACAGGGCCTAGTGCTCGATCTTCTTGATGTGCTCGATGGCGTTCTCCGCCAGTTTCTCCCGCCCCTGCAGTTCGGCGACGTCCCGTATCGCCTCGAGCATGTGGACTGAGTCTTCGAGAAAACTCAGGATATCGGCAGGGTAGAGATCGATCCCGTATTCGTCGAGGAGGTGGGTGCTGATCTGGCGGTGGTCGAGCCCCATCTCCCGGAACTCGATGATGGTGAGGGTGAACTTCCTCTCCGGGCACCCGCAGAAGGGTGCGTTCTTGCATTTGCAGTCCATGAAGTCGCGGAAAAAAGCCAGGAGTTGCTCATGCATCCGGCGGTCGAGGTTCTCGAAGTTGATCGCCTTCCCGAGCGACTCAAGAAACGCGCCCGAGAAGACGTGTTCCGGGAGCCGGAACCCTGCTGCCCGCTCCAGCTTCCGTGCCGCCCGGAACCGGGCTTTATTCGCAATCACGAGGCCTCGCCGGGCTCCTCGTCGAACTTCGCGAGCGACTTCATGGCGTTGCTCATGGTCTCGATCTCGATGAGCCACTCATCGAAGAGGCCGGGGTTCTCCGCGTCGTCCTTGATGTACTTCGCGCAGCAGGTGGCGCCGTCGACCACGGCGGCCCCGATGTTCGCCGCAACCTCGAGCGCCTCCTCGAGGTTCTCCTCGTCGACACCCCGGCCCTTCTTCACGAGCGTCTTGATGTCCTTGTCAAATTCGCCTTCGAGGTACTTCCGGCAGGCGGTGAAGAGCACCAGCAGAGAGAGCTGGAGTGACCCGATAATATCCTCGAGTTCTCCCCCGGGAAGCCCGGTCATGACGATCAGTTCCACGTCGTCGAGTTTTTCCGTGGCCTCTTCTTTCGTGAACCGGCCGTTCTGATAGAGGCGGATGATCTTCAAGACGGAGAGGGTGATATCCTCGGTGAAACTGTAGAGCATCTGCTCGCCTTCGGAGACCTCTTCATCTTCGGCGGGCTCGAAGCTTGCATCCTCCAGTGTCTTGATCCAGTTGTCCCAGCGCTCCTGATTGTAAAAAATATAGAAGAGTTTCATGGGTTCTGCCTGTTTGGCACTCGCTTTCTTCGCCATATCAGTACACATTCGGAGTGCCTCTGTTAAAAATCATTTGCTCTTTCTAGAGAAGGCTTAAATTGGCGCGATTCGCGAACATTCATCTAGGACAAGCGAGCATATGAAGAGGAGATGGGAAGAGTTTGCGGGCTTGATACGCTCCTGAAATCCTACGAACCCATTGCGGTCGCGCTCTCCGGGGGGACGGACAGTTCGGTCCTGCTGGCCTTCGCACGGCGTCACGGGATCCGGGCGATCGGTATCAGCGTCGATACCGGCCTAACTCCCCCGGGGGAACTCGCGGCGGCACGGGAACTCTCGGAGCGCCTGGGCGTCCCGCACGTCGTGATACCGCTCGATATGCTCGAGATCCCCGCAGTCCGGGAGAACCGGCCGGACCGGTGCTACGTCTGCAAGCGGGCGATGATGGAGGCGGTCGCCCGGGAGGCAGAGCGGCGGGGGTGCCGGACGGTGGTCGACGGAACCCATGCCGACGACCGGGCGGATACACGTCCCGGAATGCGGGCGCTCCGGGAGCTCGGTATCAGGAGCCCGTTCGCCGAGTGCGGCATGGGGAAGGAGGATATCGAGGCTCTCGCAGGGGAACTAGGAGTACCCGTCCGCCCGCCGTCCGCCTGCCTCGCGACCCGCATCCCTACCGGCAATGCGGTCACCCGGGAGTGTCTGGCGCTCGTCGCGGCCGCCGAAGCCCTCCTCGCACAGGAGATCCCGGGGATGATACGGGTCCGGTGCACCGGCGACCGCCGGGCCCGCATCGAGGCCGACCCGGCACACCGCCGAAGGCTGGAACGGCTGCTCGGTGCGGTTAAAGAACTCGGATTTACCGATGTGGTGATCGCTCAGGAAGGTTATCGTCAGGGAGGTGCGGATTCATGGAAGCGGTGATGATCAGGTACGGCGAGATCTTCCTCAAGAGCGAGCCGGTGAAACGGCGGTTCATCTCGATAATGACCGGGAACATCAGCCTCGCGCTGGATGCAGAAGGGCTCTCCCACCGCATCGAGACACCGCGGGGAAGGATCCTGATCTTCGGTGACGAGCCCCGGCGCGTCGCCGCGGTGGCCGCGAGGACCTTCGGGGTGGTGGACGTCAGCGTCTGTACGGTGACCAACGCGGATATCGACGGGATCGCGGCCGCGGCCGTCGAGCACGCAGAGCGGCGCCTCCGACCGGGGATGTCGTTCGCGGTCAGGGCCCGCCGGTCGGGCGTCGAGGGGTTCAACAGCCAGAAACTTGCGGCTGCGGTCGGCTCGGCCGTTCTCGACCGGATCCCGGAGGCTACGGTAGACCTGACGGCGCCCGACTACGAGGTCTTCGTGGAAGCCCGGGAGTTCGGCGGCCTCGTCTACGACGAGAAGATCGGCGGGCCCGGCGGGCTCCCCTACGGGACACAGGGGGAGGTGATGGGGCTGCTCTCGGAGGGGATCGACTCGCCGGTTGCGTCGTGGCTGATGATGCGCCGGGGATGCCTGATGGTGCACGTCAACATGCACGGCGGGCGATTCGGCGGAGCGGATTCGGGGAAGAACGTTCTGCAGAACCATGCCCGGCTCTCCCGCTGGGTCCCGGGGCACTCCCTCGAACTCCTCGTCGTGGATATGGAGCCGTTCTTTGAGACGATCACGGCGTTGAAGGAGCCGCGCTACCGTTGCATCCTCTGCAAGCGGTTCATGCTCCGGGTGGCGAGTATCCTTGCGAAAGAACGCGGAGCCTATGCGCTCGTCAACGGCGACAACCTGGGGCAGGTGGCTTCGCAGACGCTCGCGAACATGACGGTGATCGCCCCGGCGGCGTCCGTCCCGGTGCTCCGGCCGCTGATCGGGTTCGACAAGGAGGAGGTCGTCGAGCGCGCCCGCGCCATCGGGACGTTCGAGGCGCATCCCGGGAGCATCGGGTGCACGGTCGCCCCCCGCTACCCCTCGACGGCGGCACCCGCGGAGACGATCGCACAGATCGAGGAGGCGATCGACGCGGTGGGTCTCGCGGCACGGGCGGCGGGGACGGTGCGGCGGTACCGTGCGAAGAACGGGGAGATCGAGGAGGGATGGTAAGGGGACTGGTTGCAACTCCGGCTGATGGTATCCGTACTCCGTATCAGCACAGAGCACCGTTCCCGAAACTTTGTGGGCCCTTGAGCCTCTGAAACCTGCACAGGTAGGTGCTTGAACCCCCGTCCCCTGTCCGATCTGTTGCGTATCTAAACTCCAGGGGATTCGCAAGCGCCCTTCGCTTGCGTACACCCATTATAGGCAAGAACAGGGCAAAGCCCGGTACAGTGGACCGTGGGGGTATCGCCACGCACTGCCCCCGCCCCAAGGGGCGGGGGAGGAGGCCGGAGGCCGGGTGGGGTGGGGGTTACAGGTATCCTCTTATGTGGTAGAGACAGGGGAGGGGGGCATGCCCCCTTCCCCGTCAGCCCCACCCCCCGCGTGGCGATATTCCCTCGAAATCCGTGCAATGAGCTAAATGAGCAAAGGATGCGTGAGAGTCCCCGGGGTTTAGGTGTTTGACAGAACAGCACTCCGGCCCGCACGAACCCGCTTAAAAAAAGAATTCCGAGGATCCCCTCAGACAATATTCAGCCCGTTCTCCCGCGCAATCTCGACAAACGACTCTCCAATGTGTCGGATCTGCTTCTCCGTCAGTCCGAAGGTGTTGAACTTCCAGACCTTGGTGGAGCCGGGGATGACGCCGGTGATCCCGCGCTTCTTTAAGTCGCTCGAGAGGAAGAAGCCGCGCTTCTTGTGCCGTTCCGCCACCGTGTCGAAGGACTCGCGGGTATCGATCCGGGTCAGGGTATGCTCTCTGGGGTAGTCGGAGAGGACCCTCGTCCCCTCGATGGAGAGGAGGGCGTCGACGACCGCCTGCGAGTGCGCCACCTCGGTCTCCCAGTGCTGCACCCGCTCCCTGACATGGGGGAACGAGGCCATCATGCCGACGACGGTGACGCCCATCAGGGTGCAGCCCATCATCTCCACCTCCTTTATCCCGAACGTCCGGCCGGTCACGTCGCCCTTTGCCTGGGTCGTCCGAAAGACCCGCTTCGCGTGCTCGTTCGTCGTCGCGAGGACGCCCGAGGGCGCCGGAGCCGCCATGCTCTTGTGGCCCGATCCGACCACGAAGTCGGCACCGAGCGCTTTGCCGTCGACGGGCATGATCCCGACCGTGTAGGCCCCGTTGACGAGGACCGGGATGTCGTACTGGTGGGCGACCTTCGCGATGCCCGCGACGTCGTGGACGTTCCCGAACTGGTAGTCGACGTGGTCGACGAAGAGCAGGGGCGGCGTCTTCGAGAACTCGTGGATCACCGCCTCGATCTTCTCCGCGGCGGCATCGGGGGTGATGTGGTTCTTCTCGTCCTTTTGGATCTCACGCGGGACCCCGCCGGCCTCCTCGACCGCTACGAACTCGGTGTAGTGGGCAAGCGACGTCACGATGACCGGGTCGCCTTTCTCAACGTACGTGCTCGCGACCGCCTGGAACCCCCGGCGCGCTCCCGGGACCACCCGCGCGGCGTCCAGATTCAGCCATGCGGCGAGGTCCGCGTGGAACTGCGCGATGGGGGGTTTCTGGATGTAGTCGAGCCTGAAGGGGCTCCGGCAGTTATCACAGACCGAGTAGCCGTCGCCGAAAGAGATTGCCGCCTTCATGGCATCTGCTGTGAGCCGTCCGCCTGCCTGAATGGGGTCGATGTTGATGTACATCTCCTCGACATCACGGGATTCGATATCGACTGCGCACTTCACCGTACCAGCTCCTCTTCGAGAATTACGATCTGCCGCTTCACCTTCTCCAGAGCGGTTGCGGCGCGCGCTTTCTGCGCTTCATCGAGGTCATGCTCCGGAGCTGTCTCCCGCAGGAGGAACCGGAGGTCGGAGAGGAGGAAGAGCGCCTGAAAAACTGCATCTACGGCCCGTTTTGACACGAGATCACCATACAAATATCAGTGAGGATATATTAGTTTAAGCGTATTATGGGCGCCGGCCAGGTACCGGATACTTTCGCACCGCAGAGATCAGGCATTTATGCACGAGGGACATGGAGACTAATTGGGCATGAAGATCGTTCATCTGGCAGACACGCATCTCGGATTATCGGCTTTTAACCGGGTGGATCCGGAGACCGGGATGAACCTGCGCGAACAGCTCGTCTACGACAACTTCCTTGCCGCCATCGACCGGATCATTGCCTTACGGCCCGATGCGCTCGTCCACGCGGGGGACCTCTTCCACCAGGTCAAACCGAAGACCCGCGCTTACACGACGGCACTCGACGCCCTCTCCCGCCTGCACGATGCGGGGATCCCGGTGCTCGCGGTCGCGGGCAACCACAGCATGGCCAAGACCCGGTACACGGCGTCGCCGTTCGAGGTGCTCGAGCGGGGAGGCTACGCTGCAGGCGACCTCTATGTCGCCCACCACAACCGCTACCGGCGGGTCGAACTGGGGGACGTCGTCTTTCACCTGATACCAAATATGCTCGAGGCGGAAGGCTACCGAAGAGCGTTCGAGGAGGTCGAGTTCGCCGGCGGCACGAACGTGCTCGTCACCCACGGCCTTGCAAGCATCCTGAAGGACAGGCGGCTGCACACCGTTGCCGAGCACGAACTGGACGCGACGATCCTCTCCGACCGGTTCGACTACATCGCGCTCGGCCACTTCCACGGCCAGGTACAGGTCGCCGACAATGCCTGGTACAGCGGGTCGCTCGAACACTGCAATTACGGGGAGATCGCGGAGAAGAAGGGCGCTCTCGCCGTGGACCTCGCGTCGGGAGAGGTCGAGCATATCGACCTCCCGCACACCCCCATGTTCAGCCTCGGCCGGATCAACTGCGACGGGCTCTCGGCGCGGGAGGTCGTGGACCGTATCCTCGATGCGACCGATAAAACCGGGAAGAGGCTCCACCAGGCGATCTGCCAGATCACCCTCGACGGAATACGCCGCGAGACGCTCCGCGCGCTCGACCAGAAGGCGCTCCAGGATATCCGGGGCCGGGCGCTGGACCTCAAACTGCAGGTGCTGGCCGCCGACGATCCGTCACGGATCTTTTACGAAGACTCGCTTGTCGGGGTGGACTACATCGGCGAGTTCGAGCGTTTCGTGGAGAAAGAGCACCTCGCTCCCGGCGAGGAGGAGTTCGTGAAGAAGACCGGGACTGCGGTCCTCCGGTCGGTCATCGCACGTCATAAAGAGGGAGAGCGTGCTGCTGAATAAACTCCGGATGCGGAACTTCAAGCGGTTCCGCGACCAGGAGATCGCCTTCCAGGACGGGATCACGGGCATCGTCGGGAACAACGGGACCGGCAAGAGCAGCATCGTCGCCGCCGTCCTCTTCGCCCTCTACGGCCTGCAGGGCACCGGGCTCGACGGTGATTACATCGTCAGTTCCTTCGCGGGGCCGCAGGACGTCTGCGAGGTCCGTCTGGACTTTTTAGTCGGCGGCAACGAGTACGCCGTCGTCCGGAAGTTCAAGCGCCGCTCCTCCTCGACCCTCCACGAAGCGAACCTCTACCTGAACCAGAAACTCCTCGCAAGCAGCGTCCAGAAGGTAGGGCAGGAAGTGCAGCGGATCGTCGGGATGGGCCCCGGTGACTTCCGGAACACCATCTACGCCGGGCAGAAGGAACTCCTCGCCCTGATCGAGACCCGTGCCGGGTCCCGGAAGGACTGGTTCATGCAGGTGCTGGGCATCGATTACCTCAAGAAAGACAGCATGGAAGACCTCAAGCAGGTGATCGATGCCCGGGAAGGTGCCTTCCGGGAGTTATCGGGAAGGCTCCAGGAACTGGATGCCGACGGAGTTCGCGACCGCCTTGCGGCGCTCCGCACCGGGCTTGCCGGCGCGGAGGAAGAGTCGGAGCGGGCCGGTGCCGGAGAGCGAAGTGCCGCCGAGTTGCTCGAGCATGCCCGGAGGGAGCGCGACCGGCTGCTCTCCGTGCGCGACCGGTACCTGCACTTTACCCGTGAAGAGGAGGTGCTCGCAGGCGAGATCGCACGGCTCCGTACCGAGTTCCTGGAGGCAGAAGGAGAGATTGCAAAACGGCAGCTGCTGCAGGCCGAACTCGAAGAACTCGCCCTCCTCGCCGGCCGCTACGAGCCCCTGAAGGCGGAGGTTGCCGCGATGGCGGAGGAGAAGGCGCTCGCCGACCGCCTTGCTCTTGAGGCGAACTCCCTCGAGGGGCAGGTCAGGGAATACGACGAACGCCGCGCGAAGACCAAAGCCGA
The DNA here is from genome assembly GCA_023436625.1 of Methanobacteriota archaeon. Classification (GTDB taxonomy): domain Archaea; phylum Halobacteriota; class Methanomicrobia; order Methanomicrobiales; family Methanoculleaceae; genus Methanoculleus. The sequence continues at coordinate 20,047 of JAEZIP010000023.1, forward strand.
ACTTGTCGCACTTGCAGAAGACGAGAAGGCGGTTGCCGGTCTTGCACGGGAGGTCGGGGAGTGGCAGGCCCTCCGCGACCGCATCACGGCAATGAAAGCGCTCCAGCCGGAGTACGACGCCCTCCGTGAAGAACTCGCCCGCATGGACGAGCGTTTTTTCCAGACGGAGCGGCGCGTCCGGGAGAACCGGCAGGAGATCGAAGAGGTCGAGGAGAAGGCCCGGCGCCTTCGTGCGCTCGAGGCGGAGGTCGGTGACTACGACAGTCTCCGTGCCCGTGAAGAGGTGCTTCTTTCGGTCATGGAGTTTGCCCGGCAGGAAGAGCGGTGCCTGCGCGAGGTTGACGCTGCTTCCGAAGAGATGGGCCTGCTCGAGAGCGAGATTGCCGCCCTTGCCCGGCAGCTCGCCGGGATGGGCACCATCGAGGAGGAGATCGAGTCGGCGGAGAGCCGGAAGGAGTACCTGACCTCGCGGATCAGTGCCTGCGCCGAACGCCAGGAGACGATCCGCGAAGAGATCCGGAGGCTGGCCGAGCACCGGGCGGAGATCCTCGCCGCGGGTCCGGAAGGGTCCTGCCCGACGTGCCACCAGGGCCTCGGCGAGCACTACGAGGGACTGGTCGGCGACCTTGCAGCCGCTACCGCTTCGATGCAGAAGACACTCGCCGGCCTTGAGGACGAATATACGAGGGCGACCGCCGATCACCTGAGCCTCGTCGCCGGGTTGCAGGACCTTCACCGTCAGCGCACCTTCTCTCAGCGCTTGAAAGAGCAGCACGCGCTTTATTCGTCCCGGTACGAGCAGAGCGCGGGTGTCGTGCAGCGGTGGCGGGCCGAGGCGGAGGAGCACCGTGCCGCGATACGGGCGCTCGGCGTGGAGGAGTACGACCCGGCGGCGCACGCCGCCCTCAAGGAGCGGATCCGCTTTCTCGCGGAGATGCGGGCGGCGGCCGATACCCTCCGGGGCGAGTGCAGCCGCCTCCCCACCCTCCAGGAGGAGCGGCAGCGGCTCATCGCCGACGTCGAGGTTTACCTCGCCCGCAAAGAAGCAACCGAGACGAAGATCTCGAGGCTCGGGTTCGACCCCGAGGCCCGGCAGCGCCTGGAGACAGAGGCGCAGGCGCTCGAGGCGTCCTACCGTGCATACGCGGAGGCACAGGCCCGGCTTCTACGGCGGCCGGCGCTGGAAGAGGAGCAAAGGGCCGTTGCCGCCAGGGTCGACCGGCTCCGGGAGAGGCTGCAGGCTATCGGGAGCGAACTCGCCCGCCTTTCGTTTGACCCTGACCGGTTCGCGAGCCTCGGGGAGGAGTGCAGCCGTGCCGAAGCGGCGCACCAAAAAGCGGTTGAACTCCGCGTCCGCCTCGAAGAGGTACCGCGGCTGCTCGAGGGGCTCGAGTCAAAACGGGCTCTCCTCGCGAACAGGGAGAGCGAACTGCTCCGGGTCCGGGAGGCCGTCGGTGATCTCGGTTTCGATGAAGAGATGGTCGCGGCAGCGCAGGAGGCGCTAGCCGGTTGCGAGAGTGGTCTCCTCGCGGCACGAGAGCAGAGGTATGCGGCCGCCGCCCGGATAAGCAGCCTGAAAGCGGATATCGAGAGCGAAGCAGGGCGGCTCTCCCGGGCAGAGGACCTTCTCCGGCAGCAGGAAACACTCCTCGAGGAGATCGGGCGCCTGAAACTGACCAGGTCGCTCATCAAGGACTACACGGACTACCTCCTCCAGGTGGTCAGGGACCGGATCGAGGAGGAGGCAGGGAGGGTGCTTGCGGAGATCACCGACGGGCGGTACGGTACCGTGATGCTGGACGACGACTTCACCGTCCTCGTCCACGACATGGGAGACGACTACCCGGCCGACCGATTCAGCGGCGGCGAGCAGGACGATATCGCCATCGCCCTCCGGGTAGCCCTCTCCCGGTTCCTTGCCGAGGTGAACGAGGTGCACGACTCCACGTTCCTGATCTTCGACGAGATCTTCGGGAGCCAGGATGAAGGGCGGCGAAACAACCTCCTCCGGGCGCTTCGGACCCAGGAGGCCCATTTCCCCCAGATCCTCCTCATCTCTCACATCACCGAGGTCCAGGACGAGTTCTCGACGACGCTCATGGTCGAGATGGGCGCGGACCAGGCGAGCAAAGTCCGGGAGCTCGAATGATGGACCGGAAAGATCTCTACCGGGACGCGATCCGGCGGGTCGCGGGGAGGATCCGGGAGGCCGCCCCGGAGGACCTTGCCGGTCAGTTCTCGGCCGCCGGCGGGTTCGACGCGGCATCGTATCGCCGCTGCCGGCCCGAGTTCGGCGGGGCCGTCTGCGCGGTGGACGGGAGCAACACCATCGTCCTCGATGCAGGCAGTTTTGCCGTTGCCGCCGTCCGGGCATCGGTCAGCGCGTACGCCGGGCGTGCGCGTCTCTGCCACCGGAAGACGCCTCTCTACGTCGTCACGGTCAACCCCGGGGCCGGGAACGAGGACTTCGATTCGCTCTTTTACGACTGCTTCCACTGCTCCCCGAAGGTGCACCTCGACCACGACGACCCGATCCGGAACACCGCCGTCGTACGGGATACCCTCGAGTTCTGGGCGGCGATGGAGATGGCCGCAGAACTCGACGCCGGGGACCTCATCGTCCTCGACGGCACGCTCCAGGTCCGCCATGCAAGCCACGACGAGGTCGTCGAGAAACTCCTGAACCTCTGCAATCTCCGGGGGGTGCTCATCGCCGCGGTGACGAAACGGACGTCGCTCACCTGGGGCGGGGGACACCCGATCGTCCCGGCGGCGGAAGGGCTCGCCCGCGACCTCGGTGTCCCCGAACCCTGGTACCTCTGCGTCTCCGCCGCCGAGGGCCTGATCGACCGCCGGGAGGCGTATCTCTGGAAACAGCGGGGCGAGCAGTATGTCGCGCGGCTGCACCCGCGGGCGCAGAGGGCGTTCAAGGTGGAGATCCCCAAATTCTACAGCCCGGAGATGGTCGAAGAGGTCTTCTCCGCGCTCGCCTCGTTTGCCGACGACGGAAGGGTCACGGGCTACCCGTACCCGCTCCTCGACGCCCACCTCACCACGAAGATTGGAAAGGACGCGGTTGATCAGGTCCGCCAGGACATCATCCGGGGCATGGACCTGCTCGGCATGAGCCTTGCCGATTACACCGGTATCTTTGGAGACTACCACGATGAATTTGATAGATATTGACGGCGACGACGCCTCGAAATACCGCCTGATCGGGGACCGGGTGCTCGGTTACCGGTTTGCCGTCCCCCACGACGAGGAACTCTACCTCGGGGACGTCTTGAAGATCACCGACCACGTCAAAGGACTGACGTTCTTTGCCAAGGTGAGCGACCTTCTTCATGACTGCAACTTCTCCGACCCGAACTGGGACACCCGCCCCCATACCGAGCACTTCTACGAGATAGGGGAAGACGTCTTCATCCTCGTCGAGGCGATGCCGCTCGGGTACGTGACCGAAGACGGCACCTTCCGGAAACCCCGGACGATTCCTGCGAAGTTCTCCCGCGTGGAGCGGCCACAGGCCGGTGACTTTGCGTTCCTCGCGCAGGTGATGGGCGAGATCGAGGTGGGCGTGATGAAGACCGGCCAGGGCGTCTTAAAGGACGTGAAGGTGGCGCTCCACGCGCCGGTGATGCGCCAGCACATGGGGGTCTTTGCCACGACGGGCATGGGGAAGAGCAACTTCATGAAGGTCTTCTGCGCGTCCTGCATGCAGGCCCGGGCGTTCGGGCTCCTCATCGTGGACCCGCACGGCGAGTACGTGGCGGGAGGGCGGTCGTCGAGCGGGGAGGCTACCCGGGGGCTCCTGCACTACCAGGCCGGCCGGGACGGGCTCTCCGTCTTCTCCACCCGCCCGGAGCAGTTCAAGCGAAAATACTTCTTAAACGACCTCTATCTGGACTACGACGACTTCAGGGCGCCCGATCTTCTCCTGCTCTACGAGCACTCCCCGCCCCAGCGCGAGGTCGTGGAGATGCTCGAGAGCACGCCCGGTTCGGAAGTGATCGACTTCTTCCAGAACACCGACTTCGCGACCTTCGATGCCGAGACCTACACCGGCCGACACCCCCGGATCGCCCGGGACCTGAGGAACTTCTCGCCGAGCACGCTCTCGGTGATGCAGCGGCGCATCACGGGCATGATGAACCGGAACCGGGGCTTCTTCCGGAGGCAGGGCTCCTCGATCCCGGACATCATGAAAGCGCTCCACGAGAACAAAGTCGTCCTGATCGATATCCCGGGGATGAGCGAACAGAGCGAACTCTTCGTTCTCTCGATCATGACGCGCAGGATCATGCGCAGCCACCAGGGCGAGGATCCCGGGGGCGAGGGGGAGCCCAGACAGGTGCTGATCACCATCGAGGAGGCCCAGCGGGTGCTGGGGTCGGGACTCGGGAGCACCAGGACCTTCCGGGAAGCCGCGATGGAGGGGCGGAAGTTCGGCGTGGGGCTCTGCGTCGTGACCCAGCAGCCCAAAAACATCGACGCACGGGTCCTTGCCCAACTGAACACCTTCGTGGTGATGGGGCTCTCCGACCGGGGCGATCGCGACATCATCGCAAGCAGCGCAAAACAGGACCTCTCGCGCCTTGACACCGAGATTCAGACGCTTGAAGCAGGAGAAGCGGTCATCAGCACCATCGGGATTCCCTTCCCGGTGAGTACCAGGATCCATCTCTTCGAGGACTACATCCGGGACCTCAACGGAAGGCCGGGAAAAAAGCCGATAGACGACGGGCTCGATGCGACGTTTTAACGGCAACGCACGAAGGTAATGTGGGCAGGAAACATCCCGTTTCCGCCGGTCCCTTCACTGAATTGCATGAAGCCCGAAGGCGTCAGGATTGCTGATTTTTCTCGACTTTTCGTATGGAGACGCAGTTGATGACCGCATCCCCGGACAGGATGTAGCGTTTGACGACGGTTCCGAGCACCTCGACCACATCCCCCTTCTGCACGTCTTCTGTCGGCGAGGTGAACATCTTGACCGATATCTCACCTGTCCGGTCGGCGACGAGGTACTGCGGCCGGTTGAGGAACCGGAAATACACCCGTTCTACGACTCCCTTCACACGCACCGGTTCGCCGAGCATGTTCAGGTTGATCTCCCGTATCCGGGCGTTCTTCGCTTCTGCTTCGTACATAGGCACCAGTGACGCATACTGTGTCTGGCTCATATAGTTGAGCGCTATCGGTATGAGGACCAGCATGATGGCCACGGGCACACCCCAGATCAGCAGTGATACATCCCCGGTAGCAAGGACGTACGCTGCCATCAGGACAATAAAAAAGAGGAAGACGGCCAGTACAACGGCCGACACCCTCACTTTGATATTTCCGATCTGCATCGTTAATCAGGTCTACTTAGGTCTACTTAAGGGCTGCAATTTCCTTTCTGAATGCGACCCAGTAGAGGACACCAACGAAGAACAGACCGCCGACGATGTTACCGAGCGTGACCGGGATTACGTTGTTGGTCCACATGGCAACCCAGTTGACCGTGGCGACTGCCTTTGTGGGGTCGATGCCCGTGCAGAAGATGCCTGTCGGGATGAAGTACATGTTCGCAATGCTGTGCTCGAACCCGCTGGCAACGAAGGCGAAGATCGGGAACCAGATACCGACAATCTTGCCGATCGCATCGTCGGCGCATATACCGAGCAGGATAGCGAGGTTGACGAGCCAGTTACAGGCGATTGCCTTGAGGAAGCACGACCACAGCGCCATGGCACCGACGTAACTCGTCTTTGCAGCGGCTATGCCTACTGCTCTCGTACCAAACGCGGTGAGTGTTGCGACTCCGGCGGCATCGAAGCTGACGCACGGCCCGTAGGCCATGATGTACGCAAAGATTACCGACCCGATGAAGTTGCCGATATATACCCAGACCCAGAGGTTGAGCACGTTTACCCAGCTGATCTTGTGGATGAACGCCGCCATGGGGGCGAGCATCGCGTCGCCGGTGAAGAGCTCGGCACCGGTCATGACCGTGATGATAAGCCCAACAGGGAAGACAGCACCCAGAATGAGCTGGGAGATACCGGGACTTGCGGCACCGAACCGCATCGCGACATCGGTTGCCATGATGCCGGTCGAACAGACCGTCGCCAGGGCACCACCCATCGCGATGAAGGCTCCGGACAGGATACCACGCAGGACCATGTTCCAGGCCGGCAGTCCGACCTTGTACTTCCCGGCATCACCTGCTTTTGCTACGATAGCAACTGGAGGATGGAATACCATTTTTCATACACCTCTCTAAACGTCCTACCTATACCATCAGGTAATCCGAATGTATAGGTCTAATTAATCAGTAATTTGAGAGTGCTATTAATAGGTTTCGAAATGATCGTTGTAAGCGGGCGATAGAACCTAATTTCTGGCGCTTATCAATGCTCTAAGTTAATTGCCATAGTTAAACATGAAGAATCGATAAACGATGCTTTTGCCTTTGCTTTTGAGACCACGCGGAATATAGGTGATTATGGGAGGATATTTGAGCGGGTATGCGAGAGCGTGCGCGCAGATCACCTCTTCTCCGTCCAGATCCATGCCGGGGCAGCGAATTCCCGGTAAAATCACCGTAGATCCCTGCGCGTCGGGACCCGCCTCCGGAACAGATACCAGAACAGGAGGAAATATGCTTTTTTGGAAAAATCGGCTCATCCGGCCCAGTCTCCGCGGCCCACCCCCCTCCCGGATCGGCCCGCTTTTCGGTGGTTTTAAGGTGCACCATGGCACCTGTCTGCGGCCCCCCCCACCGGGGGTGCGCTCCATCTCTCCAGGGTCCGCCCCGATAGCCCCCACCGGGGGACGGCAAACGCGGAGTCTTGCACTGAGCGCCCCTAAGGGGCAGTCATCCGTTCCTCCCGGGGACAGGTGTCTTCGATTATAGCTGGCTGCAAACCGCCATCCGGTGTCATGCTCCTTTCCGGCGATACACAGATATACCGGGCCTCCGGCAGTTATGAGTGCGCCCCTGCATTTGGGGGACCCTCTCCCGGACATCCCGTGCTATAGGGGCATTGTCGTGCTTCTGGTGGCAACCGGTACCCGGAATACCGTCGCGGGAGGCCACCAAGGGGGTCCGGAAGCGATGTCGATGAAGAAGGCGCACCGGGACGTCCGGCGGACGCACATATCCTTTTGTCATATACTGCCGCACGATGTTAATCAAACCACATAAATGTTAAGCAACCATACCTCATATATCCCATGCAGATCGAGGAAACCGTCACTCCTTACAGGAGGATCATACTTATCGCCGTCATTGTCGGGCTCATCGCCGGGATTGGCGCACTGTTCTTTTTCGAAGGGCTGAAACTGGGAACTGCGTTTTTCATGGAGGGCATCGTCGGGTTCCACCTCCCGAAGGAAGGGCAGACCCTTCAGGACATCAGCCAATGGGCCCCTCCCGATCATCTCTGGATGATCCTCCCCGTCATCTGTTTCGGAGGGCTCCTCTCCGGCCTCCTGGTCTACACCTTCGCTCCGGAGGCGGAAGGACACGGGACCGATGCTGCAATAAAAGCGTTTCATGGAGAGGGACGGGTACGCTGGCGCGTCCCCCTCGTCAAAGCGGTCACTGCCGTCCTGACCATCTCGACAGGAGGGAGCGCCGGGCGTGAAGGGCCGACTGCACAGATGTCGGCGGGTTTCGGTTCGATCGCCGCCGATCTACTGGGTCTCTCCGCCCGTGAGCGGAGACTTGCCATCGCCACCGGTATCGGCGCAGGAGTCGGCACGATCTTCATGGCGCCTCTCGGAGGGGCAATTCTCGCTGCGGAGATCCTCTACAAACAGGACTTCGAAGCGGAAGCGATCGTTCCCGCTTTCCTCGCCTCTGTCATCGGATACGCCATCTTCGGTCTGGTTGAGGGGTTCAAACCGGTCTTCGGCCCCGGAATAGTCTTCTGGAACGTCACCCAGATTCCGCTCTTCATCCTCCTCGGCGTAGTCTCGACAGCAGTCGGCCTGCTGTACATCCACACCTTCTATGGGGCGAACAAGGTTTTCAAAGGAATATTCAGCCGTTTCAATCTTCCAAATCATTTTCGACCCCTTGCCGGGGCATTCCTCACCGGCACGTTCGTTCTTGCTCTTGCGGCTCTCTCTCCCGAAGCGGCAATCGTCGGACTCGGCAGTCTCGGCACCGGCTACGGCTTTACCCAGCTCGCGCTCTATAACATGCTCCCGATCGGAGTGCTGCTCTTCCTCCCGTTTGCAAAGATCCTGACAACGTCGCTCACCATCGGCTCCGGAGGGAGCGGCGGCGTCTTCGCACCCGGACTGGTGATCGGCGGGGCGACGGGAGGCGCGTTCGGATCCCTGCTGCACCTCGCCCTCCCCGGGATCGTGCCCGTCGAATCGGTGCCGGTCTTCGTTGTCGTCGGGATGATCGCTCTCTTCGGTGCGATCTCCCACGCGCCGATCGCGGTCATGATCATGGTCGTGGAGATGACCGGCGATTTCTCCCTGCTTGTACCGGCAATGGGTGCCGTCTCCGTGGCGGTCCTGCTCATCGGTCAGTCTACCATCTTCCGCGAGCAGGTGCTGAACCGGTCCCGATCGGCTGCTCACCGGGACGAGTATATGGTCGAAATTCTCCAGGATATTCACGTGGGCGACATTATGGTGCCCAGTGACCGGATCGTCGCCGTATCGCCCGATGACACCACCGGGCGGGTGCTCCACCTGATCGACGAGACGCTGCATACCGGGTTTCCGGTGCTCGATGGGGAAGGGAAACTCGTCGGCATCATCGCTCTCGATGATATCAGAGATCACCGGATAAACGGCGAGCACGACGTACCGGTGGAGAATCTCATGAGTTCACGGGTGTTCACCGTGCATCCTGCCTGTACGCTACGTGAGGCTCTGGATCTGATGACCGAACACGATATCCATCACCTGCCCGTCGTCCCGGCGGAGGACCCGAGGGCGCTCTCGGGATTTGTCGCACGAACGGACGTCATGAAGGCCTATGTCAGGAGAGCGTCGCAGTTGGGGGGAAATCGCCGCCTTACCGGGAACAGCACCCTGATCGAACCGGAAATGACGGCAGAAAACAGCCCTGACGGAAAAAAGGGATCGATGGTTGACAGTTGATCTCCGGTCATCTGAAGATATCGAAGATCTGGTCGCTCCCGGTGGCGATGAGCCGGTCGCGCTCCGACTTCTCCTCGACGAGCGCGAGCACCGGCGGGGTCATATCCTCGCCCGGGTGGAACCCGAAGAGCTTCTCGAGATCGGTCTGGATTGCGTGGAGGAAGACCGAGTTCGAGATCTCCACGGGGCAGAGTTCCTCGCACTGGCCGCAGTTGACGCAGGAGTCGGAGATGTGCGCGAACCGGATCAGGTGGAACATGAACGGCGGCGGGATCACGCCGGGTTCGACCAGGTAGTCCTTCTTCGTGCTGCAGTCGATACAGTAGCAGATCGGACAGTTCTCGATGCAGGAGTAGCACTTGATGCACCGGCTCGTCTGCTCCCTGATCTTGTTCAGGCGCTCCGTCCCTTCGCCGAGCGCTCCGAAGTAGCGTGCCCGCCACCTGTCGCCGAGTTTCAGCATCGCGCCCTCGACCTTGCCGCGGATCTCGATACCCTTCGGGTTCGCGGGCTCGGTGGCGACCGCCCCGGTCTGCACGGCACCGTTGAGGAGGTTCGCCCCCTTCTCGGAGCAGACCTCGACGAAGGTGGCGTTTCCGGCCTTATCACCGATGACCCCCCAGTTCCCGCAGGCGAGGTCCGCCTGGCGCGGGATCTTGATCTTGCACCGGCGGCAGTTACTCCGGCGGCCGAGGCCTTCGCTCCCGAGGAGGTCCTCCGCCCCCTCTTCGAGTTCGTCGATCGAGACGGAGGCATGCTCGCCGTCCTTCGTGATGACGATGAACTTTCCTTTGTCGATCTCCTCCTTGACGACATCGTCGGGATCGAGACCGAGCTTCTCCCGGACGATGATCCGCGCCGTCTCCGGCCGGATGGTGCCGCCGCAGTTGAGGCCGATCACGATGATGTTGTCCAGATTGACCTGGCCGCGCTTGGCCATCTCGTAGATCGCCTTGACGTCGCAGCCTTTGAGGACGGTGGCGATCCGCATATTCGGCTCGGTGGAAAGAAGGCACCGCCGCATCTGTTTGGGGAGGAGCAGCGTGCCGCAGTGAAGTGACCCTGCAATCCCCCCGATCTCGGCGGGGTCGGTGATCAGCGCCGGCAGCGCGTCGTAGACGTCCGCACCCTTCCTGACCGCAAAGACCGCGTCGACCATACCGCTCTCGAGGGCGTGGCGCAGCAGTGCGGTGACCGCTCCGCCCGTCTCCGCCCTCTCCCGGAGTTCGTCGTCCGTCGTCCAGGCATAGAGTAAATCGCCTTTTCCTGCCATATCTCACACCTCCGCAATCTTCTCGACTTTTACAGCACAGGCCTTGAACTCGGGAATCTTCGCGATCGGGTCGAGTGCGTTGTGTGTCAGCCTGTTCGCCGGATGCTCCTTGTAGTGGAACGGGATGAACATGACGCCCCTGATGATCTCCGGGGTGACCCGCGCGGGGATCTCGACGGATCCGCGGCGCGTGCTCGCCCGGACGACCTCGTCGTCCCTGATCCCGAGTTCTTTCGCGTCCTCGGGGTTGATCTCGATCCAGCCGATGGGCGCTTCCTTCTCGAGGCTCCACGACCGGCGGGTCATGGTGCCGGTGTGCCACTGCCAGAGCGTACGGCCGGTCGTGAGCACGTAGGGGTACTCGTCGTCCGGCACCTCGGCGGGCGGCTTCCATTCGATAGGGGAAAAGACGCCGAGTCCGTCGGGCATGGCGAACCTCTCCCGGTGGAGGATCGGCGTTCCCGGGTGCTCCTCGGTCGGGCAGGGCCAGTGCAGGCCGTCCGGGTCGAGGCGACCATAGGATATGCCGTGATAGGACGGCGTGACGGCGGCGACCTCTTCGAAGACCGCTTCGGGACTCTCGAACGCAAACTGCTTCTCGTAACCCATCCTGCTCCCGAGTTCGCAGATGATCTGCCAGTCGGGTTTCGCCTCGCCCGGGGGATCCTGCGCCTTCTTCCAGCGCTGGACACGCCGCTCGGTGTTCGTCTGGGTGCCGTCCTTCTCGGCGTAGCATGCCGCAGGCAGAACGACGTCGGCAAGTTCGGCGGTCTCGGTCATGAAGATGTCCTGGACGACCAGGAACTCAAGGTTCCGAAGCCCCTCCTCGACGTGGTGAAGATCCGGGTCGGAGAGCATCGGGTTCTCGCCCATGACGTACATCGCCTTGAGCTCGCCGGGCTTCTCGGCGAGGACGTTCACCATCTCGGTGACGGTGTAGCCGACCCTGCCCTCGGCGATATCGTCGACCCCCCACATCTCCTTCATCTTCTTCCGGGCCGCCTCGTCGGTGACCTTCTGGTAGCCGGAGTAAACGTTCGGGAGGGCTCCCATATCGCAGGCGCCCTGGACGTTGTTCTGGCCGCGGAGCGGGTTCACGCCGCTGCCGGGCTTGCCCAGGTTGCCGGTGAGCATCATCAGGTTGGCGGTCGATTTGACGTTGTCCACACCGACGGTGTGCTGGGTGATGCCCATCGAGTAGATGAGCGCGGCAACATCGGCCTTTGCGATCCACTCGGCGGCGGTCCTGAGGCTCTCGACGGGGATACCGGAGGTCTTCGAGACGTTCTCAAGGCTGTAGGTGTCCTTCATGACGACCTCCTTGAGTTTCTCGTAGTCCTTCGTTCTCTGTGCGATGAACTCCCTGTCCTCCCAGCCGTTTTTGATGATCTCCTGCATCAGGCCGTTTAAGATGGCGACGTCGGTCCCGGAGACGAACGGCATGTAGAGGTCGGCCTGCTTGGCGGTGGGGGTGTAGCGCGGGTCGGCCACGATCACCTTTCCGCCGTTCTCTTTCGCGCGGATGATGCTCCGCCCGATGAGCGGGTGCTGCGCGAAGGTGTTGGACCCGAGAACGAAGACGCACTTCGAGTCGGCGATGTCCTTGATCGAGTTGGTCATCGCACCGGACCCGAAGACCGCCGCGAGGCCCGCGACGGTGGATGCGTGGCAGAGCCGGGCGCAGTGGTCGACGTGCGGGGTCTTGAGCGCCACCCGGGCGAACTTCTGCATCAGGTAGTTCTCCTCGTTCGATGTCCGGGCGGAGGAGAGGCAGGCTATCTCGTCGGGTTTGTAGGACCCGAACCTCTCCGCGATCAGGTCGTAGGCCTCGTCCCAGGTCGCCTCGACAAACTTGCCGTCTTTCTTGACGAGCGGCTTTGTCAGGCGGTCTGGGCTGTTGATGAATTCATGGGCGTAGCGCCCTTTGGGGCAGAGTTTGCCCCCGTTGACGGGGGCGCGCTGCCAGTGCGCCACGTCAAAGACCTTGCCGTCCCGGACGACAAGGTTGAACCCGCACCCGGTGCCACAGTACGGGCATGTCGTCGATACATACTTGATTTCCATCATTACTCCCTCTGGCAGGGACTACATACCGCCCGGATTATATAATAGGCATGGTCAGGGCGAATTTTTTGATGAATACCAGTGGAGTGCGACAGGGGTACCCCGCCCCGATCGCCGGCGCCGCTCCGGGGCGGCGGAATACAGTTCCCCGGATGAAAAACAGTCTGCGTCAGTCCCGCTGTTCCTGCCGGCGGGCTTCGGCGATCCGGCTCCGTGCGATCTCCCGGTATTCCGGGTCGATCTCGAAGCCGATGTAATCCGCGCCGAGGGCGAGCGCCGCAAGCGCCGTGCTCCCGATGCCCATGAAGGGGTCGAGAACCAGCGTCCCGGGCCGGCAGCCGTGGAGCCGGATGCACATCTCCGGGAGTTTCTCCGGGAAACTGGTCGGGTGCGGCCGGGAGGAGCGGATCGTCCGGTAGGGGATGAACCAGGTGTTCCCCCGGTCCCGGAGGTCGCGCTCCGCCGCCTTCCACCGGCCGATGTTGCTCTTGTCCTGGTAGGGCACGCCGACGCCCAGTTTGTCGAGCGCCACGTCGCCCTTCTTCGTGAAGTGGAAGATGTGCTCGTGGCACTGGCTCAGGTAACGGGCGCTGTTCACCGGCTGGTAGTGGCCGACAGCGATGTCCCCGGCGATCTTCTCGTAATCTCCAACGTCCTCCTTTTCGATTGCGATCGACTTGACCCAGTGGATGACGTTCTGCAGCTCGAAGTGAGGGCGGAACCGCTGTACGACGTCGAAGGGTATCCAGGGGTCCCGGGGTTTGCCGCCGATGTTGAGGAAGAACGAACCGTCGTCGGCGAGGACCCGCGCCGCTCCGGCGGCGACCTCCCCGATCCAGTCGAGGTAGTCTTCCCGGGGCTTTTTGTCGTCGTAAGAGTTGTAATCCTTCCCGATGTTGTAGGGCGGCGACGTGACGATGACGTCGACAGAGCCCGCCGGGAGGCGCTGCATGCCTTCTATGCAGTCCATGGTATGGATGGTGTTGACGGCAAGCCCGCCGGGTCCTTCCGTCTTTCTCTCCGCTTCTTCCACTCCGATCATCTACAGGTTCGCGGTCCCGGGCAAAAAAGGTGAACGAACCGGGAGGGCGGAAGAGGGTGCAGGGTATCAGGGCGTGTTGTCGCTGCCCAGCACCTTCTGCCGCGTCCGCTCGAGCGCGTCGATGAAGTCCTCGACCTCGTACGGGTTGAGCCCCTCGTTCCCGCCGCCCTCGCGCTCGAGATGCACGACCTGGAGGAGTGCGTCTTTGAGGACCTCGAGGCGGCTCTCCGGGGGGAGGACGATCTCGAACCGGCGGAAGATGCGGTCGGAGATACAGACGAAGTCGCCGTGGATGGAGGCGAACGTCAGGATCTCGTCTGCGGCAGGGACGTCTCCCTGGTCCACTTCGACCTCCAGGACCGCAGGCGTATCGGCGCTCTCTTCTGCAAAACAGCGGGCGACCCTGATCTTCGTGACGACTCCTCCGTTCGAGTGGTGTTCCGGCCGGACATTCTCCCGGGAGAATAATATAGTTTTATGCCGGGACGGGGGAAGGTCCTCTTCACAGGTATTCGTCGCAGGCCGGGCAGCCGGGATTCGGGGGACTTTTTGTCAGGTTCGTGTGCCGGGATATGGATGCGGCCGGCGAGCGGCTCGCAACACGAAAAACAGGCGCATGCATCACTTCGGCAAACTTATTCGCTCGGGCGAAGATTCCTCTTCGTGAAATTACTGTATCTTCTTATCGTACTGGCGCTCGTGGTTCCCGCGACGGCGGTCGTCCTCTCTTCGGAGAATGCGGGGGCTGCCGATACCGGGCTGAAACAGGTTGCCGCGTTCGGCAACGGCACGCGCTACGAGGCGGGATCCTACCACGTCGTCGTCCTCTCCGGCACCTACCGGGAGATGGGGCGGCAGTACGGTGCCCTGATGAAAGACGAACTCCAGGCGGAGTACGCGATGCTCCGCTCCCACTTCACGGCGTCGGGATACACCGAGACGGAAGTAAGTGAATTCGCCCGAGCGGCAACGGCGCTCCAGGCAAAGCGGATGAAGGAGATCCGGGCCGGCATCGCGGAGACGTCCGGCCTCACCGTAGAGGAGGTCGATGTCCTCTACGAGGGCCCGATCGTCTACCTCGTAACCTACGGCGCGAAAGCAGGGTGCTCCTTCATGGCGGTATGGGGAGACTACACCCCAGACGGTTCGGTGGTCCTCTCCCGGAACTACGACCTGCCCGACGTCTTCTCGGCCTTCTACCCCTACTACACCCTCGCGGTCTACAACCCGACCGACGGGAGCAACGGTGTCGCGACCTTCGGCCCGGCGGGGGCACGCCCCGAGAGCCTGATGAACAGCGCCGGGCTCTTCATCGCCGACGATAACGCTGCGGACTCAGGCGGTGCCCTTCAGATCGCCGGCAGGCCCGACCTGATCGGGGAGTTCTTCCGGCTGATGCTCGACTACTCCGATATGGAGGGGCTCGATGCCGGGATCATGACCACCCGTGCGGACTGCGCCTGGATCGTGAACGCGGCAGGACCGGACCGGGCCTACTCCTACGAGGAGACGGTGTACGATATCAAGCGCCGCGAGGGTACGGGCGTGATCGCGGCCGCAAACCACTTCGTGGACCCGTCGTGGCGACTTGCGGCGGACCCGGCGGAGCACTCGGCCTCGCGGTATGAGAATCTCCTGCGCCTCGCCGAGGAGAGCAGGGGATCGATCGACGGGGAACGGATGGTTGCGATCCGTGACGTGCTGCTGCAGGACGGGGGCGCGACATTCCGGCACAGCATGCTCGAGGGTATGCCGTACTCCTCGGATCACCAGGTAGTCTTTGTCCCGGCGACCCGTACGCTCTGGATGAAGGTCGTGGACCGGGACTGGCAGAAGGTGGAACTCGGGCAGTTGTTCTCGGTGTGAGAGGGACGGTGAACCCGGGATGAAGGGGGCCAGGGTCGTCCCCCCCTTACCGGGCTCATCGAGGGTCCGGGGTAGATCCTCGATGAGGTTATTCTCCGAAGTATTCGACGATGTTGCGGAAGAACTGCATGTTCATCGACTCGGTGGGCAGCGGTTTTCCCTCGCGCCTCAGCCGCTCTTTTCTGATCGGCCAGTCGTAGAGGTTCACGAACTCCATCGCCCGCTCGGGGTGCGGCATCAGCCCGAGAACCTTGCCGTCCGCCGACGTAACTCCGGCGATGTCCGCGAGCGCCCCGTTCGGGTTGTAGGGGTACTCCCCTCCCGCGGGGGAGAGGTCGTCGCGGCAGTAGCGGAACGCGACCATGTTCTCTCTCTCGATGCGCTTCAGGGTCTCCTCCGAACAGGAGAAGTTCCCCTCGCCGTGGGAGACGGGGCAGTAGAGGTGCGAGATGCCCTTCGTCCAGAGGTTATCCGCGGCAGGCTTCAGGGTGACGAACCGGCACTCGAGCACGCCCTTCCTGTTCGGCATCAGGGCTATCTCGCGGGGACGGTCCCGGTCGAACGCGGGAACGAGGCCGAGGTTCGCGAGGATCTGGAACCCGTTGCAGATCCCGAGGACGAGGTTGTCGCCCGCGAGGAACTCTTTTACGTCGCTCCAGAGGTTGTTTCTGACGCGGTTTGCGTAGGCGTTGCCGGCGCCGGTGTCGTCGCCGTAGGAGAACCCGCCGGGGAAGACCATCAGCCGGTAGTCGGAGAGGGTCTTCTCCCCCGCGATGAGGTCGTTGATGTGGACGATATCGGACGCCATGCCCGCCCGCATCAGGACTTCCGCCGTCTCCATCTCGGAGTTGATCCCGTAGCCGCTCATGATGAGGGCTCTGGCGTTGTTTGCGCGAGCCATGTTCAGTACCTCCCGAAAGGCGCTTTGTATGCAGTTTCCATTTCCGTCACCGGCTGCTCGATGAGGGTTCTTTCTGCCGATACCCGGAACGTTTCGCCGCCGACGCTGCCGAGGAGGTGCGCGTCGCTGCCGAAGATCTCCTCGAAGGCTTCGCGGTCGGAAGGGGCGACCGTGACGACGAGCCGCCCGAGCGACTCCGAGAAGAGGTAGGTATCCGGGCGCATCCCGCCGGGTACGGCGAGGTCCATGCCGGCTCTCCCGGCGATCGCGACCTTTGCAAGGGCGACGAGCAGCCCCCCGTGGGTCACGGGGAAGGCGGAGGCGAGAAGCCCTTTTGTGATCGCGTCGGTCATCCTGCCGTAGCGCACCTTTGCGGTCTCGATATCGAGGGACGGGACCGCGCCCCCCTCGATGCCGAGGTGCGCGAGGTACTCCGACCCGCCGAGCTCTTCCCCGGTCTCCCCCACGACGTAGACGAGGTCGCCGTCGAACTTCGCGTCCATCGATACCGCGCCCGTGACGTCGGGGTGGACGCCGATCGAGGTGATGAGGAGCGTCGGCGGCACGGAGACCTTCACAGGGTTCGAGTCGGCGTCGAACCCGGAGAAGTCGTTATACATGCTGTCCTTTCCGGAGATATACGGGGTCGCGAACTCGACCGCACCGTCATAGCATCCGAACGCAGCACGCTTGAGCTGCCAGAGCCGCCCGGGCTCGTCGGAGGAGCACCAGCAGAAGTTGTCGAGGAGCGCGATGGTCGCGAGCGGGACGCCGATTGCGATCAACCCCCGGACCGCCGCGTCGATCGCGGCGAGCGCCATCCGGTAAGGGTCGAGCTCCGAGTAGGACGGGAAGAGGCCCTGCGAGAGCCCGACGCCCTTCATCGAACCGGGGACGACCTTCGTGAGGGTGGCCGTGGTCTGGACCCGTCCGGCTCCCTGCACCGGCCCGAGGACGTGCCCGCCCTGGACGGTATGGTCGTACCGGGTCGAGATGAACTCTTTGGAGCAGATGTTCTTCCTTCCGAGCATCGCGAGGAGGAGGTCGTCGAGCCGGTCGGGGCACGGCACGTCGGGCTCGGGATAGGCCGTCTCCACGGGCTCTGTTATGAGGTGCTTCTTCGGGAGGCCGTCGTGGAGGAAGTCGAGGTCGACGTCCATGACGGCTTCGCCGTTGTACTCCACGACGCATCTCCCCGTATCGGTGAACGTCCCGATGACGGTGGCCTCGACCTCCCTCCTCTTCATCAGGTCCATGAACGCCTCGATCTTCTCTTCCGGGACGGCGAGTGTCATCCGCTCCTGCGACTCGGAGATCCAGATCTCCCACGGCGCCATGCCGGGGTATTTCAGCGGAACGCGGTCGAGGAGGACATGGCACCCGCCCGACTCCCGTGCCATCTCCGCGACGGAGCAGGAGATTCCTCCCGCCCCGTTGTCGGTGATGCTCCGGTAGAGGTCGAGGTCGCGGGCCTCCTTGACGATGACGTCCGAGAACTTCTTCTGGGTGATCGGGTCGCCTATCTGGACTGCGGTCACGGGGCTCGCGGGGTCGAGGGCTTCTGAAGAGAAGGTGGCGCCGTGGATCCCGTCCTTGCCGACCCTGCCGCCGACCATGACGACGAGGTCGCCGGGGAGGGCCTGCTTCTCGTGGAGGTTCTTCCCGTCACGGGTGCGCGGCATCACGCCGACGGTGCCGGCGAAGACGAGTGGTTTTCCCACATAGCGGTCGTGGAAGTAGCACCACCCCTGCGGCGTCGGGATGCCCGAGCAGTTGCCGCCGACATCGATGCCGCGGACGACGCCCTCGAAGATCCTCCGGGGAGGGAGGATGGGGTTTTCCCGGCTCTTGCCGCGGAAGAGGGCTGGTTCGGTATCGGGGTCGCCGACGCAGTAGCCGTAGATGTTGATGCAGGGCTTGGCGCCGAGGCCGAACCCTATGGTGTCGCGGTTCACCCCAACGATCCCGGTGAGGGCGCCGCCGAAGGGGTCGAGGGCCGAGGGGGAGTTGTGCGTCTCGACCTTGCAGGTCACGAGGTGCTCGTCGTCGAAGACGATGGCGCCGGAGTTGTCGGTGAAGACCGAGACGCAGATGTCGTCGTCGCCCTTTGCCTCGCGGACGGTGTTGGTGGCCGCCTGGATGCAGGTCTTGTAGAGCCCCCGCGGGGCGTCGTCGTCCATGGCTGAAGCAAAGATCGTGTGCTTGCAGTGCTCGCTCCAGGTCTGGGCGAGCGACTCGAGTTCGACGTCCGTCGGCTTCCGCCCGAGCTTCCGGAAGTAGTCGCGGATCGCGTGGAGCTGGGCGAGGTCGAGGGCGAGCGGCCCGCGCCGCTCTCCTGTTGTGGGGTCGAGGATGCCCTCTTTTCCGATGCGGGCGAGTTCCGCGTCGGGGAGGTCAAGGTCGACGGTCCCGGCGGCCTGGAGCTCGTGGAGGTGGACGAAGGGGGTGATTGCGTCCATCCCCTTCCCGGCGTACTCCTCGCGGCTCCTGACGTGCACCCGGTTGACGAGCGGGTTTGCGAGGGCGCCGGCGAGCCTCTCCAGGGATTCGGGCGCGAGGTCGCCGGAGGCAAGGTAGAGCTGCGACGAGAAGACCGCCTCCCCCTCGCCGAACCGGAACCCGAAGTAGTCCTCGATGGTCTGTCTTGCCGTCGTCCCGGCGTTGTCGGTGACCCCGGGCAGGAACCCAACCTCGATGGCGTAGTCGAAGTCGGCCCCGGTCGGCCGGTCTACGGAGTACCGCTGGACGACGGGGTTGCTGAGCTGCGCACCGATCTGCGAGAGCTCCTCGGGGGAGAAGTCCCTCCGGGCGGTCGCTATGGTATAGACGTCGACGAGGTGCAGCTCGCGCAGGGGGAAGCCCAGCGAGCGGAACCTCTCGGTACGCGTCGGCAGCCGTGGATCGCGGGTATATTGTACCTCTATCCGGTGGACGTACGAGGCCATGTATAAATATGGGTTGGATCTGGTGAAAAGGGCTGCGATGGGGTGGGGGTGGGTTTGAGAAGGCGTAACCAGACCCTCTCTTTTCAGCACACCTGTGCCATCCGGGCGAGCCGAAACCATTTTTGTCCGTATTTCAAAAATTAAGTCTATAAATGGGTATCTATAACCTTTTTTCTCGCTTTGATGATATGTAAAATATCAAAATAAAATGGAATGGTATCCTTTGGCGGATCTTCTGGATTGACTAAAGCCCTTCGAAAATCTGATTTTTCATAAAATTCTACCGAGGTTGGCTTAGAGTCGACAGTTAGAATTCTACATCCGACATTTTCAGTGATGTCGCCCACTATAGAAAATATTTCTATGAGCATATTGGTTCCGATACTGCGATGTCGGTAATTGTCGTGAACTGCCAGCCTTGCAATTTTTATTGCCGGGTAAAATCGATATTTATAACCCTTTATTCGATCTCCTCGTATCATTTCCTCTTTTTCGATGCAATCGGTTACAAGCGTAAAATATCCCACAAGGGTTTCCCCCCAAAAAACAATCTGGGTGACAGAGAAGAAGCTGTTCTGGCACCTTAATGCATCTTCTTTTAGAAATTCCTCTAAATCAATCTCTTCGGGCTTACTACGACACGAAAAAGAATTAACGTCAACTCCTTCATGGAGAGTGATGTACTCCAACTCTTCATCAGGAATTGGTTCTACCATTAAGATCGTTTTTGAGAACGCACCGCGGCTTCCTTGACTAAAAACTGGCCGCGCGTGCTCAGAACGTTGTGCTCAAGGAATTTCTCGAACCTACGAGCATCCTCACCCTTTAATTTCAATCCTAACTCGATAGCCTTCGCCATTACACCCACCCCGCATATGTGGCGTGCGTATGTATTACATGTACAATACAATGAGATATACACATCTGAAGGGCATATATATCTTCCGTATCTCTTGCCGGGAACATATCTCTGCAGTATTCATCTCCCGTCGGCCCATCAAATTATCAAAAATATGCCCCCGATTTTGGAAATAGGGCGGCAAATCCGATTTTAAGCCCCAGCCGAGATTTGAACTCGGGACCTGCTGATTACAAGTCAGCCGCTCTGCCAGCTAAGCCACTGGGGCATCCTCTATATATTAGCCCTCTCGATAAAAAAAGGTGGCGCTTATTCCTGGCAGCCTCCTCCCGTTACCCTGCAGGCAGCAGAGCGGTTCCACAGGATCCACAGAATAACTTCTTCTGATAGTTCCCGCACTCCTGGCATACCATAAGGCAATCCCGCCAATACCAACTTATTTACTCAAAAAAGATGGTATCGTATCTAACAGGGCACCCTGGTAAATGGAGCAGAAACCTCTCGCCAGATTAAGGTGTCAGTGGTTTCATCATAATCGAGATCCATATGCGAAATTTTCGTAGGATCGTGGGGGTTCGCACAAGAAACGTAAATCACGTTTGTGGTTGGATCTTGAGACCAGTGGATGATCATCGGGTATCCTACAGTAAGCCGCCCGGTTCCTCCCGATTCTAATTCAAGGTGATACGAACCCGTGCCATTACCTTTGTATGTGTCCAATCCCCAGCATCCAACAACAGTTTTGGGCGGGATCGTGGTTGGCACAGGTGTGGGGATCGTGGTAGGAACGACAATAGGGGCAAGGGTTGCGTCAATATACGACGTATTGCCTGCCTGGACCTCAACATTCATGTCCCATGCTGTATGGTCATGGAGTCGAAGTTCAACCTGATAGGAACCATTCGGCAGATCCAGGATCCTTGAAGGAGTCGTCCCGCGATAGACGCCATCAAGATAAATCTCCGCCCCCTGAGGAGTTGATGAGAGTTCAAGCGATCCTGTTGCCGGTTGTATGGATGATTGAGTATTGCTGGTGGTTGTGGTACTACAGCCAGAGGAAAGAATGAGAACGGTAAGGGCGACCAGCACACATAATTGCTTATGCATATTCAATGAGGATTATTTCCTATTCGATATAGATTTCGAAACTGTGTTTTAATCATTGTCAAAATAAGGCGATAACAGCAATTAGTTATAGAATAACTCTTCAATTTAACCGTTGTTCAAAATAAGAAGCCCCAGCCATGATTTGAACTCGGGACCTGCTGATTACAAGTCAGCCGCTCTGCCAGTTAAGCCACTGGTGCATACCTTAATATCATGGGCTGTCTGCGGCAAAACAGATGGCGCCCGAATTCTCATGCCTCTCCGGCATCCCCGTGCTTCTCAGGTTCCACCGTCCACACAACCTCACCGTCATACAGTATCCGCCGGACCCGGTGATACGGAATACACGCCACGTGCGTCCCGGCGTCCACCTCCAGGTACTGCGCATCAAGCGCGACGACCCGGTCGCCCCGCACCGTCGAGCGGTCGCCGGGCGCTCCCCTGTCGACGTACTCGACCTCGACCCGGGAGAAGTCGTAGCCGGGGTCGTGATAGAACCGGAGCAGCAGCCGGTGGCTCGTCCGCATAGTCACCCCCTGCCACCTCGCCCCACCGGACCATAAAGGTGCACGGTGTTGCCGGCCGTTGTCCCGGCCGGACCACCGGAACGGGCCGCGAGACGACGACGGGACCCAGGTCTGCAACGTTCATAACAGAGAAGCACAGAAGTACCAGCAGGATGTCGCATCTCACCGTCGATCTCGGAGGCCGGCCCGGCCTCGACTGCCGGGGATTCTGTTCGTACTGCTACTTCAAACACGTCAAAGGAACGACGGCGTTCGGCTGCAGATACTGCCTCCCCTTCCAGAAGGGCTGCGACTACTGCACCCGGGGCGTGCGGGAAGAGTATGCGGGGTTCAAGGACCTCCGGACCGTCGCCGACGAGACGCTCGCGAACCTCCAGGGGATCGGCGACGATATCGACCGGATCACCATCAGCGGCGGCGGTGACCCGAGCTGCTACCCCGAGTTCCGCGACCTCGTCGAACTGCTCGGCAGCATGGAGGCGCCGCTCCATATCGGCTACACCAGCGGCAAGGGGTTCGACGACCCGGGCATAGCCGATCACCTCATCGAGAACGGTCTCGCCGAGGTCTCCTACACCGTCTTCGCCGCCGACCCGGAACTCCGGCGGCAGTGGATGCACGACCCGACGCCGGAAGCCTCGCTCGCGGTCCTCGACCGGCTCTGCGGCGCAATCGACGTCTACGCCGCCGCGGTCGTCATCCCGGGCGTCAACGACGGCGAGACCCTCGAAGAGACCTGCGCGTGGCTGGAGGAGCGCGGCGCAAAAGGGCTGATCCTGATGCGATTTGCGAACCGGACCGACCAGGGGCTGATCCTCGGCAACGCGCCGATCATCGAAGGGCAGCAGGTCCACACCGTCGACGAGTTCCACGAGATGGTGACGGACTTGAACGATCGGTTCTCAATGAAGATCAGCGGGACCCCGCTCGGCGATCCCTCGATCGGGTCGCCGTTCGCCATCCTCCACGAGCCCGACCTCCTCAAAAAACTCCCCCGCGTCCGGAAGCGTGCGACGGTGATCACCGGAAGCGTCGCGGCCCCCTTCATCCAGCGGGTCCTCTCGATCCGCGGTTCCCACTCGAGAGTCATGCGGGTGAAAAAAGAGATCGCCTGCCTCATCACCGCCGAAGACCTCGCCGGGGTGGACTTAAAGCGGCTCGAGGACGCCGTGATCATCCCCGGCCGGGCGTTCGTCCATGACGCCGAAGCC
Organism: Methanobacteriota archaeon; assembly: GCA_023436625.1. Taxonomy (GTDB): domain Archaea; phylum Halobacteriota; class Methanomicrobia; order Methanomicrobiales; family Methanoculleaceae; genus Methanoculleus. The sequence goes on from JAEZIP010000023.1 coordinate 42,956, forward strand.
CAAGAGATCCTCTCCGCCGACGGCGTCGACCGCGAGGTGGTGCGCGGCCCCGAGATGCTGACGGCCGATGCGGAGACGAGCATGGGTATGACCCGGACGGAAGTTCTTGAAAAGGAGATGGACGGGTTTGCGGCCCTGATCAACACGATCAACCGCTACGGCCGGTGACGGGCAGGCACGCTTGAAGCGTGAACCGGAACGCGGCGCCGCGTTCGGGATGCCCCGGCACCCGGTCCTCGACCCATACCCGGCCGCCGTAGCGCTCGACCAGGGTGCGGGTGATGTGAAGGCCGAGCCCTTTGCCGCTTTTTCTCCCGTGTTTCCTGAACTTCTCAAAGACCCGGGTCTTCTCGGCGTCCGGTATCCCGGGACCGGTGTCCTCGATTGAGACCAGAGCAGCCCCGCTCTCCTCCCGGGCGGTGATCCGGACCGAGACACCGGGGCCGCCGAACTTGACGGCGTTGCCGATGAGGTTTATGAAGACCACCGTAAGAAGGTCGTCGGCAACGACCCACCGGTCCTGCGACAGGTAGTGGATATCGGCGTCAGGAAAGAAGCAGATGACGCTCCTCGCGACGTGGTCGAGGCTCACCGGTTCGAGTATCGGGGCCTCTTCCACGATCCGCCGGATCGTCGAGACGTTCCCGATGATCTCGGCACTCTGCCTGACGGCGGCCGCGAGCTTCCCGGCGAGGTCCTTCTCCGGCCCGGAGAGCGTCTCGGCAAGGAGCGTTGCGTAGCCGATGGCGACGGTGTTTGCGTTGTTGATGTCGTGCGTCATGAGATCCAGGTAGAAGTTCGCCTGTTCGTGGAGCCGCATCCGTTCGACGGCACTCCCGACCTCACGGCCGATGGAGGCGAGCAGGTCCCGCTCGTCGGGGGAGAAGACGTGCACGTTCCGGCTGACCAGGTTGACGGCGCCGACGACCCGCTCCCCGGCGATGATGGGGATGCTTGCAAACGCCTGGATTCCTGCGCCGGCATCCTGCGGGTAGGTGCGCAGGTAGTCCTCCACGAAGTGCGCCATACCCTGCCCGAGGACCGCGTCGTACGGGGGGGCGTTCAGGTCGACGATCCGCCGCCGGAACGAGAACCCTTTCGGGAGCCCGATCTCGGCGACCAGTTCGGCCCTGGACCGGCCGGGGTCGAGCAGGTATATGCTGCCCCCTTCGAAATCGAGGAGTTCCAGGGTCTTCTCAAGCACGCCTGTCAGCAGTTCGTCCATGCCCGCCGACGACGTGGCGGTCCTGACCACCTGGTTGATGACGTAGAGCTGGGCGTTCCTGCGCCGGGCCTTCTCCTCGGCGATCTTCTGTCCGGTGATATCCATGACACCGACGGCCACGCCCAGGTACCCGGGACTCCCGCCGGTGACCGGGGAGGCGGCGAGGAGGGCGGTGATCGCCGCTCCATCGGAACGCCGGAGCCGGAGTTCGGCCTCTGCCCGCCGCCACTCGCCCTGCTCGATCAGCATCCTCGCCCGCGGGACGTCGCCCGGGTCGACGAAGGAGAGGAAAGAGGCGCCCTGTATCAGGCTGACGGCGTAACCGAGGATCTCCGCCATCCGGGCGCTGGCAAAGATCGTGGTGCCTCCCGGGTCGAGCACCAGGACCCCTTCGTGCAGGCTCCTGCCGATCTCGCGCCACAGGTGCTCCACTCTGCCGAGCGCCACCTCGGCACGTTTCAGCGCGAGGACGTGCCGGACGGTGCAGACCAGGAGTTCGGGGGAGATGGTCTCCCGGACCAGGTAGTCGTCCGCACCGTGCCAGAGCGCCCCGACCGCCGCATCGAGGTCGTCGCGCGAGGTCAGGATGACGACCGGGGTACCGGGGGCTTCTTCGCTCACCCGGGCCGCCGCCCCGCGCTCCCGGCCGGGGTCGAGCAGGATAAGATCGAACGACTCTCGCCGGAGAGCGTCGAGGGCTTCGGCAACCAGCCGGTGCGAGACCGTCTCGGCCGGGAGCCCGGCCTTGCGAAGGGCCTCTCCGACCAGGGGGGCGTCGCCCGGGCTCCCGGTGATGACGAGCAGCCTGAGCGGGTCGGGCACTCCTTCACCCCCCCGCCGGCAGGGTCCGGGTGCTGGGTAACCTAGGTTTCATCCCCGTGCGAGGTGCGCCGGGGCGTATCCCGGAGCATCGCTACCCTTTACCCGGGGTCCGGGGATAAGTGTTACTGACCGGTCGTTACCAGCCCGAGGAACCGTTCGACGACCCACTCGTTCCTGACCTCCGGGTGGAAGAGGAGGCCGTAAAGGGGGAGCGAGCGGTGCCGGATCGCCTGGACGCACCGGTCCGAGGCGGCGAGAGGCAGGAACCCTTCGGGCACCTGCACGGCGTATTCGTGCACCCCGTATGCGGGGAAATCCTCCCTCCCGGCAAAGAGGCGGTCGGGCGCGAGCACCCGGACGTCGGTCATGCCGATCTCGCAGCATGGCTCAATGCCGCCGCCGAAGGCCGCCGCGAGGGCCCGCATGCCGGAGGATATGCCGAGCACCGGGCGCTCGAACGCAGGAAGCCACCCGAACAGTTCGGGATGCTCCGCAAACCCTGTGTCTTTCAATGCCGTCCCGCAGAGGATCACCGCATCCGCGGCCTCGATCTCCGGCGCCCCAACGGCGGCGTAGTGACGGACGGTGAACGCCACCCCGTTCCGGCGGAGAAGCCGTTCGACCGGCCCGACGAACTCGTCCCGGGAGAGCGAACCGTCCCGGTAGCAGAGGTCGATAACGAGGATCATTTTGCCACCAGCCCCGCCCGCTCGATCCGGAGGACGCCGTTGTAGTTCCGGTAGACCTTTGATGCCTCCTCGATCGCGATCCGCCGGGAGAAGAAGGGGGCGTCGACGACGAACGTCTCGAACTCCCCTCCTTCCCCGATGAGGGTGATCTGGTACTTCCGGGCGATCTCGCGGAGTTCGTCGAGGGCGCGGCGGTCGATCTCCCTCCCGAGCCAGGACGCGTCGAAGGGGCAGGAGAAGACGCCCGCGATGATGACCCGGAACCCTGCGTCGATGAGTTCCTCCATGTAGGCCTCCTGGTCCGCGAGCCAGAGCGGGTTGAACGACCAGAGGCCCAGTTCACGGCAGACCCGCTGGACCCGTGCCGCCTGGTAGACCGAGAGGACCGCCCCGGTGACGACTCCTTCGATCCCGAACCGCTCCCTGGCGGCGAGGAGAGCCTGCTTCAGGTCCTGGAGCTCCGTCTCCTTCTCGCCTGCCGTCTCCACCTCCACGAGGGGGAGGCCCGCCGCTTCGGCCTGCAGTGCGGCGAGGCGGATGTTCGGGGTGTGGAACATGTAACTCTCGGGGTTTTGGGAGACGACCGTGATCAGGCAGACGACTTCTTCCTGCTGCATCGCCTTCCAGCAGGCGAAGATGGAGTCTTTCCCACCGGAGAAGAGCACACCGAGTTTCATGATTGTTCCCGTAGCTCTTCGGCCGGGAGCCTGATAAACCCCGGCGGCATACAGGCACGCGGCCCGGGAGCGGACCCGCGGCAAAAATCTGGTTGCAGCATCTCTTTTTTTGGCAAACGCGAGACCGCCGGGGGCCGCCGCCGGAGGAGGATCAGGATTATATGCTGTCGAATCTTCACCCGGTATGAGCACCGGGGGCGCATCGTGGGAGGTATATGGTATGATGGAGACGAATGAAAATCCGGAAGAACTGATCGAGGTTGTAGTTGACTGCATCCTGGTAAATTACCGGGGGGATCCCGAGTCGCGGGACCGGATAGTCCATGCGCTCCAGGAGTGGGCGGAGGAGCACCCGGACGAATGGGATGAACTGCAGGCACGCTGCCAGCAGCGTCACGAAGCGCTGGCGTAAGTCCTCCCAGGCAAGGGTATAGGATCTCTTCTCGCCTCCCATCTCCGGAGGTAACAACCGCGGAAAATCGTCGGTTCCAGGGTGTCCGACGGTACGTTCAATACCCGGTGTTAATGTAGTACAAAAAACAAGCGTATGACCAGGCAACTTGTATGGTTTCAGCGGACAGCAGCACCGGACTCGTGAGCCAGGGGCCCAACTGGCAGATGCTTGCCGCCGCACCCGTCCTTCTGCTGGCACTGGTCGTTGCGGCCCAGTCCTTCGTGAATATTCCGTTTGATTTCGTTGCTCCCTTCCAGGCGGCACTCAATGTCCTCCCGAACATGGGTTCCGTGCTCCTGGCCGTTCTGGTGGCATGGGGCACGATGAAGACCGGGCGGCTGCAGCTTGTCTGGATGGGGTCCGGCATTCTCGTGCTGGGCCTGGCCATTCTGCTTGCGAACCTGGTCGGGACCCCGATCAGCCTGAACAACGGGGTGCAGATCCAGAATCTCGGTGCCGTTCTCGCCGGTGCCCTGCATCTCGTCGGCGCCCTGCTCGCCGTCTTCTCGATCGGACTCGCCAGGCCCGATCCGCGACAACGGGCGGTTGCACTCGCAGCGGGCTACGGCGGCAGCATAGCGGCGGTCACCCTGATCGTCATCGCGAGCACGGCCGGGGTGATTCCCGTATTCTTCATCCCGGGAGAGGGAGGGACCGCGATCCGACAGGTGGTCATCACCCTCGCTACGGGTCTCTTTGCCGCTGCTGCGCTGGTGGTATTTATAAACTATATTCGTTCGCGTTCGTCGTTCCAGTATCTATACGGTCTGGCGCTGGCTCTTCTCGCCCTCGGCCAGATCGCGTACCTGCTCACCCTGTCCCGCGGCGACCTCATGGCCTGGGCAGGCAGGGCAGGGCAGTGGGGTGCCTCCCTGTACTTCCTGCTGGCCCTGCTCCTGATCCTCCGCCTTTCGGGCGGCCGCACGGCGGACGTTCATTACGTACTGGACCACATCTTTCCTCCCTCCAGCAAAGGCTACAGGTTCCTGATCGAGTCGTCCCCCGACGCAATCATCGGCCTGGACGCGGGAGGAAACGTGCTGGTATGGAACGCTGCCGCCGAGAGCATACTCGGCTACAGCAGCCGGGAGGTCGTAGGGAGGCCTATCAGGGATCTGGTCAGCATCCCGGTCCAGGAAGGTTCCGGCACGCAGGAGCCAGGGGAGATATTCTTCCGGCGCCGGGACGGCAGGGAGATGTGGCTCGAGGTCTCGGTGGCGCACTACACCGTCCGCGGGAGTCCGATCACCACCGTCAATATCAGGGACATCACCGATCGGAAGCGGGCGGAAGAGGAGCGAAGACAACTGTACGAGAAACTCGAGGATGCGCACCGTGAGGCGAACCTGTATCTCGACATCATGACCCATGACATCAGGAACGCCAACACCGTCACGACGATGTACGCGGATCTCATGGTCGAGATGCTGGAGGGCGAGCCGGGTGCGTATGCAGAGAAACTGCGCGGCAGTGTCGAGAAGAGCAATGAAATTCTCCGGAATGTCGCCACCATCAGGCGGCTTCAGGAGGAGCCGTTCCCGCTTGTTCCGGTGAACCTCGATACCGTCGTCCGAAAGGAGATCGAGACCTTCCCCGGGGCATCGATCCGGTACGAGGACGCGCCGGTCGAGGTGAGGGCGGACGAACTCCTCCCCGATGTCTTTGCGAACCTCATCGGCAACGCCGTCAAGTTCGGTGGGCCGGACGTCGAGGTAACCATCCGGGTCAGCGAGCTGGACGGGGAGGTCGAGGTCTCGGTCGAGGACACCGGCCCCGGTGTTCCGGACGACGTGAAGGAGAGACTCTTCCGCCGGCTGGAGCGCGGAAAAGCCAGAGGTCCGGGCAAGGGGCTCGGACTCTTCATCTCCCGGATGCTCATCGAGCGCTACGGCGGGGAGATCCGGGTCGAGGACCGGGTGCCCGGCCGTCCGGAGGAGGGAGCGGCATTTTTGTTCACGCTCAGGAAAAGCACGCAGGATGGGTGAACGATCTTCGGCGGGCGAGCCGGTGTACACCCCGGGACCCGAACAAGTGGTTAGGCTTATGAGGCGACGGGATTCAGATGTCTTCGAGGAGCGGGCGCACATGAACGTTATCGTCGTCTATGCGAGCAGATACGGGTCTACGAGAGGCATCGCGGAGTTCATCGCCGAAAAACTGCGGGAGCATGGCGTGCAGGCGGAAGCCCGGAGCGTCGACGCGAACCCGAACCCCGGGGAGTATGACGCCGCCGTGATCGGGAGTGCCGTGTATATGGAGCACTGGTTGAAGGATGCGGCGGAGTTCGTGCGGCGGAACCGGGCGGTCCTTGCCGAACGGCCGGTGTGGCTGTTCAGCAGCGGCCCGCTTAAACTCGAACCGGGAACGAGCCCGGACGACCCGGAACTGGAGCCCAAGGAGATCGGCGAGTTCCGGGAGGTCATCCACCCCCGGGACCACCGGGTTTTCCTCGGGGCACTGGACCCGGGCAGGCTCGGACTCCAGCACCGGCTGATCCGGAAGTTGCCGGCCGGCCGTGCGCTCCTTCCCGAGGGGGATTTCCGCAACTGGGACGATATCGAAGCCTGGGCCGGCGGCATTGCGCGGACGCTGGGAACTCCTTAGCGACAATAGAGGGCTAAATAAATTAATTCCATAAAAGCGAATGCGAGGGGAGCGATTCGAACGCTCGAACTCCTACGAGACTAGGCCCTCAACCTAGCGCCTTTGACCTGGCTTGGCAACCCTCGCCCGGATATGAGGTGATAACATGCTCAGTGCATGAACGGAGACGGAAGATGCATCGATTGCGTTTTCACGCCCCGTTTACCTCATTTAATCTGTTGTCATACATAAAATACCTTTGTGCGGAGGGCGCGGGGATCTCCTGCCGGGAGGCGGCGAAGAGGGGTTTGCTGCCCGATATCGAGCATGATGGGCGCAGTCGGCCTGTCGTTCAGGCGGCCGCCGCATCCCGCTTCCGGCTCACGGCAATGAGACGGGTGATGTAGATCCGGGCCCAGCCGTATCCGAAGAACGCGCCGAGGATGTTGCCGACGACGATCCCCCACCAGACCCCGGTCTCGCCGAGGTCCATGACGATCGCAAAGACGTAGGCAAAGACCACGATGGCGCCGAGGTTCCTGAAGAACTCGAGGGCAAGGGCGAAGAGACCCTTTCCCGTCCCCTCGAAGACTCCGGCGGACATCATGCCCGGCGAGACGAAGGGGTAGAAGAGGCACATCGTCATCAGGAAGGCGGTGATGCCGCCGGCAAGGTGCACGCTGTCCGCCGAGTAGGCAAAGATCCCGGAGATGACGGGCGCGAGGAGCCAGGTGGCGATGGAGAGGCCGATGCCGATGATGATGCCTGAGG
>JAEZIP010000043.1:0-30595 GCA_023436625.1 Methanobacteriota archaeon
GCTGAGAAGCTACCCATACGAAGAGCAACTCGATATGATCCAGACTGGTGCAGACTGTATCAGCGACTCGCTGGGGATCAGACCGACCACGTTTGTGGCTGGTAGGTGGTCTATCGACAATGATACAGTCAAAGCCCTGATAAAAGCGGGGATGGCACGAGACTGCTCGGCTCCTGCCCATTCGAGGCCCTGCCATCATGACTGGTCAAAGCTGCCCCGCATCTGCATGCCATATCATCCTGGTGAGCGTGATTACCAGAAGAAGGGGGATCTCCCTCTCCTGATTGTCCCGATCTCTCAGATGTTCCATGCCGGGAATGTGAATCCCGAAGTTGTTCCTAAAGTTGGCCTTTCCTGGTTGAAAGCTTGCTTCACAGAGTACTACAGTCAGGGGATACCCCTCTTCCATATCTGCCTCCACTCGCCCTGCATGACAGATCCTTACTTCCCCTCGGCGATGGATGAGTTCCTTGGGTTTATAGCCCAGCACCGGAATATCAACTTCAGGTTCGCGTCTGAGGTCCATGAGTATACCCCGATCAGTCCGTCTACCCGGGTCGTCCCGTATTTATTGGGTATAAATCGACATATTGCCGGATTGGGCTGTAAATCGGCATTCAATAAGATTTTTCGATGAAACCTATGACCAGTATATACTACAGCAAACTATTCGCCGTCATTAACACCATCTACAGGACGATCTTCCACGAAGAGATCAGTCCTGAGGTTGAAAAGTTCATTAAAAACCTCTCCTATGTGGGCATCGGGACGGCCATCGCATCAGTCTTCTCGTTTTCGTATAACGTCCTGGCTGGCCGCTGGTTAGGGCCTTCGGAGTATGGGATATTCACGCTGGTTCAATCAGTGGCCATGTTCCTCTATATCCCTATGCTGCTCGGATTTCACACGGCAATGGTCAAGTACAACGCTGAAAAAGTCGATTTCCTCAGGCAGAGATGCATCATCTCGACGACCTACAATTTGGTATTTCTGTTCACAGTTGTGTCTCTCCTGGTTTACTTTATCTTTTCAGAGGAATTCATAGCCATCTTCTCGATATCCAGCGAGGTGTTTTATTGTGCAGTACTCTTTGCTGTTCTGTTCGTTTTTTATACGCTTACGGTAGAGACTCTCAGAAGCCTCCATATGCTTCACACATATTCACGACTGATGCCAGTGCATTCTGCGATCTTACTCTTTGCATTTCTGTTCTCCGCCTTGATATGCAAGGATCTCTCGTTTAAATCTCCATTAATCTCGATTTTACTCGCATATGGAATAATAGGAGGAATTATACTTGCAATTCTCAAAAATTATTTAAAACCGCAGTTTAACAGAAACTGGGTGAGAAAATTAAGCCATTACAGTATATATTCCCTCTTGGGGGGGATCTCATATGTTCTCTACTCGAATATTGATAAGCTAATGATCAATCATTATCTAACAATATCTGAGGTAGGTATATATAGGGCATACTACTATTCATTTACGACAGTACTGCTCTTAATCTCAACAATCTTCGTGACGACTTTTTTCCCTTTCGCATCGAGTCAGAATGATAAAAGTGTATTGTTTAGCAAAGTGAATAAAGCATCCATAGCATTTATCGGCATGTCGTTTCCGGTCGCACTTGTATCCGGCAGCATTATTTTATCAATATATGGATCGGGTTACCATTTGGATCCAGCCCTAATGGTTCTATTTGCACTTTTAGCGATAATCATTCCTGTGAACCAGTTTTATGACTGGTTAATGTGCTCCGTTGGAGTTGAGGGAGTAAAACTGGTATCTTACGCAGCCCTATCGACAGCAATAGCGAATATTGTGCTAAACATTGCGCTAATACCTACCCTAGGCATCAATGGAGCAGTAATTTCAACAATTATGTCGTATACAATATCAACCATAATGCTTATATCAAAGAGGAAGTTACTCAAAGATCAACTCTGTTGAACTCCTCACAGTTATCAAGAGTCCATCAAACTAGATTTTTGAGGCATATACGTCGTATTTCAGCAACCGCTACTCTGTCCTCTACTGCTATGCCGGGCGAAACGCCATCCTAGAACTCCAAGGCGACCTCGTGACTGTCCGGGTACAACATTTCGCTAAATTCTCTTCCTCCCTCGTTCAGCTTGCCATCGTTTGATCCTCCTTTTCCTAAATGCGTTGCCGTAACATAGCGCGCTATGAGCGGAAAGCCCATAGATGAGCATGATAACCGGCTATGGTCGAACCGTACTGGCAATAGCAGTCTGTTCGAGCGAACGCTCTACATACCTAGAGGTGGTTTCCATACCAGCAAAATGATCGCTAAAGATTAATATGCTGAAACAACTTTGTGGTGTTCGGAGCCTTCGATATGGACTACAATGAAATTGATCCGTTAGAGTATGAATATCGATACCTATCATCGCCCCAGGAATACTACACACATCATCATTGGTTACCCATTTTTAAGAATGCAGTCGAAAAATACTGTAGAAATGGCATAATTTTGGATCTCGGTTGCGGCTTCGGTAGTTCGACGAAAATAGTCAAAAAGTTCAATGAAAACACTATAGGTATAGATATTGCTTATAAATGGTTATCTTATGCGAAAAAAGAAAACCCTCAGTTAGAATTTATTTTTGCAGACTGTGAAAATATTCCCCTTAAAGAGGATTCTGTTGATGCTGTTGTCAGTTGGGGTTTATTCGAGTTCGTAGATCGTGATGCTACAATTAAGGAAATTTCCCGAGTATTGAAATACAATGGGATCTGCATAATACTAGTTCCAAATAAATACAGTGCATTTAGGCTCCCCCAAAAGGTATACTCAAAAATAGTGGGGAAAAATTATGAAAAGAGTGAACCATCCAAATCAGAGATAATATCACTCGTTAAAATGTCAGGGCTCGAAACAATTGAGTTCTGGATCGATGATGGGCTGATAATGCTCCCAAATGCCATTGACAGCATAGTTGGGCTGAAAACTTATCAAATGGTCGAAAAAGTGGCAAAGAAATTTGGTGAAAATCCTTTCAGCAATATAATGCTTCTTGTGGGAAGAAAGGTCACTAAAAAGGGTTGAAGGGACGTGGATGGCATGAAAATTGTAATTCTAGTCAATCTCTTCCCCCCAAAATGGCTCGCCGGGACAGAGATCGCCACGTACAATCTAGCGGACCACTTGGCGAGGAGGCACGAGGTTCATGTGATAACCTCGCACGATGCAGGCCTTCCTGAGTTTAGTGAAGAGAACGGTTTCTCTGTTCATAGGATAGCATGGCCAAAAATCCGCTTCATTGGCACAGTCACGTTCTGGGCGAAAATATGCCTTAAAATCCGAACGATTAAGCCGGATGTTTTCCACGCTCAGAGCCTACTGTGTGGCATACCTGCCGTAGTGGCAAAAAAACTCCTGAAGATTCCGTATGTCGTCTGGGGGCAGGGATCGGACATCTATCTCCCGGATAGGTTTACCCGGATAACCTCAAAACCCATACTCCAGAACGCAGACGCAGTCCTTGCCCTGACCGAAGATATGAAGCAGAAAATGCAGGAAATACATGATAGAGATATTTCTGTCGTGCCGAATGGTATAGATTTAGAGAGGTTTGAAATTTCATCGGGGGACAAGAAGGAGGGAAATGCGAAGACGATCATCTTCGTAGGCAGGTTGCACCCGGTGAAGGGGGTTCGATACCTGATTGAAGCGATGGCCATAATACATCAACAGATGCCAGATGTCAAACTGGTCATTGTAGGCGATGGTGCAGAGAGATCAAGAATGGAGGAACTCGTGGGGAGACTGAATTTAAACGACTGCATACAATTCACAGGCCAGGTGCCGCAGGAAAGCATACCCCGACTCATACATCAGGCAGATGTATTTGCACTATCAAGCCTCTCGGAGGGTCTCCCGGTTGTAATTTTAGAAGGCATGGCTGCGGGACTGCCCATTGTTGCAACGAATGTTGGAGGGATTCCTGACATTATAAAAGAAGGAGTGAATGGATACCTTGTCAGCGTAAAGAATCCTGAAGAGATTTCGGATAAATTACTGATTCTTTTGCAGAACGATGAGATCCGGGAGATGATGTCAACCAATAATAGAGAGAAGGCAGAGTTGTATACGTGGGATAAAATTACTACAGAAGTGGAAAAGGAATGCCAAAAGGCGATTGCGCAGAGCATAAAAACGACGTATAAATTTCCAAAGGAGATCTAAAGAGAGAATAGATATGCATTGAAGCGACTGTGCTATGCTTGGTAGCCGCTCCCGGAATTGGAATTATAGATCCGAGAAAAACCCAGTGCATCTAGTTTGAGGTTCAGATCGTAATCAAGTCTATATATCCTAGAGAAAATCTTGAATGGTCTGCCAATAGTCACTTCACGGGTCACAATAAGGTGATCACTTAGGCTAACGTAGTCGTTAGAATAAACTTGTTGACAAAAAGCTGATACCTGAGGATGCTGAAACTTCTGACTTCCTGCAAGATACTCGTCGGTCTTAATTGTACCATCCCATTTTTCAATAAGAGTCTCTATCAATTCTAACTCCCCTTCTGTTGGTGAATATCTCATATGGCTATTTGGGGAAAATAAGAGATTATCAGCGTTCGCGGGGGGACTCATGATCATAAAGATACTTAAGAATACAACAAATCCAAAGACGAAACCATAGAAGTAGAGAGGCGTTTTTGATTTCCATGTACCAACTATATAAATGGCAACAGCTAGTGGGATACTCAACAGGATCTGAGCGAAATACCACCACCGGTCTTCAATCACAGCGTACCCTAAGATGAGCGAGAAAAAACCGATTGCAAGGGGGGTCATCCCGACCCATGCCATAGCAAAACTCGAACTGCTCCCCCTTCGAGAGATCATGTAGAAGATACCGATGAACGAGAAGACAAAGAACAGGAACACCCCGAGATTGTTGAATAACTGCTCCTCAAGTGGGATAACCGTTGCATAACCCCGAAGTTCTTCGGGCGTTGCCTCAAAAAAATCTATGCTGAATCCGGATCGGAATAGGTCGATTAATGTCCCTATGCTGTCAGAGGCAAATGTCCACCAGGCAAGCATTGCTATCGTAAAACTGATCGGGATCGATAGTGGAACATAACTCTCTATTCTTGCCTTAAGAAGACGATAAATAACAAGCGCGCCCCAGGTGACAAAGAGAAGTATGGCCATGCACATTGCTGCAATGGTATGTGTCAGGATAATGGGAGATAACGCCATCGTATAAAGAATGACAGATGTTGATCGGATTTTCCCTTCGAACTGAAAAAAAAGCAGATAAAAGACAATCGGGATAAATATAGCGGCGAAAGCGTTGGGGATGGACCAGTAGGACATGAAAATATGGTGGTTTGCAATGACCACCAGAAGGGCGGCCAGCAATCCTATCTGGTGATCCTTGAATAAGCGGTTGGCTATGATGAACACAAATACAGCGTTACAAATGATCTGCACGAGGCTCACCGATGCAATTGTTGCAAACTTGTAGGGAAGGTCGGTAGCGAGCGAGGTCACGGCTATCATGAGATGGAAGAACGGCAGTTTTGAGTACGCATAACCCTCCGGTATAAGACCTTCATTGATAATCTGGCCAGTGAGAGCAGAATGATACCAGGGATCCACCCCGAGGAGGCTAGGGAAGATCAGGAGTTGGGACCAGGCGATGCTCACCCCCAGTAGCAGGATCTGGATGAGGATGAGACTGGCATGATGCCTGCCTGACGTGAAGATCTCAAAGGCAATTACACCTGCCATAACTGCCGTCAGGACAAAATAAAGAAGCGGACGCTCATAGAGTTCTGGCCGAAGATAGACTGAGAGAACACTCAGAGTGTAGAGTCCAAAAAAGCAGGTTGCACAGAAGATTGTCAGGGTTCGAGACTCTGGGGAGTGAAACTCGAAGGTATGACTTCTCCGCATCCCCAACCACAGGAGACAGGAGATGAGAGCCAGAACTCCGGTGAGCAGATAAACTGCCCGGCCAAACTCCCTGCCTAGGTAGATTATCAGAATTATTGAGAAGATAATCCCTGCAATGGCAAGTATCTCATCCAAGTCACACAGGGGAAGAGAGTCTTTTAACTCCATATCAGATTCCGTCGAGCACTTCCTTCCATGTTTCAACCACATGCTCAAACGTAAATCTCTCCTCAACAAACCGTCTCCCAGCTTCCGCAATCTCCTCTAAGTCTGGGGAGTTCAGCGCCCGGATCACATTTGCTACGATACTTTCAGGAGAGTTGTTTTCCAAAATAAAACCAGTCTTGCCATCTACAATAACATCTGGAATCGCCCCAACTGGGGTGGCGAGTACCGGAGTCCCACAGGCCATCGCCTCAAGCATAATATTTGGGAGCCCTTCGGTGTAGGAGGGGAGGACGAGGAGCCGGAACTGGTTGAGGTACCCGGGAAGGTCTTCGTGTGAGATCCAGCCCGATAGGTCAACACGGGTGGTGACTCCCCCTTCCTGCAGGGAGGCCTCGATCGACTCCTTCAGTTCTCCGTCTCCGCCGATGAGCACGCGAAGGTCCTCTTGGTTGTTAAAGATTGCAGGGAGGGCCTGGACGAAGTGCTGGATGCCTTTCTCCCCGCTCAGCCGGCCAATGTAGCCGATAAGGGGGGGGCGGTCAGGCAGGTGGGTGGTGACGGTGAAGGTATTGAAATCGAGGAAGTGACGGTGGGCAATGAGGATTTTGTGGCGGTATTTTTCGAGATCCCATTCAGTGATAAGGCTTGGAGAGTAAAGGATAATTTTATCCGCGAGGGTATGGGTCAGGTGAAAGACCGCCTTTAGGATGAAAGAGAGGGGATCTTGGGACGCTTCAGCAAGTTTAACTCCGCCATCGGGACGGAGCAACGCAGTACGCTTACGGTACACCTTGGTGACGAGAAGGGGCAGCAGCAACCCGGTTCCGCCAAAGAAAAATATCCATTTATCGACGTCTGAGATTTTTTGAAGCACTAGATAAGAGATCCTGATCTGAGTGTACAGGTATCTAAAAATCCTGCGAACAATAAATATGCCTGGTGTATGATCTGTTCCACTGACTTTAAAACGAGAATCTGCTTTGAAGAGAGTATATCCATCATTCCCAGTTATTAAAGAGGTCTCTCCTGAACAAAGAACCATAATATCCATTAGGTTCGCGAGGGGCTGATTACCGGACCTAATTGTAGGAAATGTGATTACGCAGCTTTTAATTTTGTAGTTCTCCATAACATTCACCAGACGTATAACTGCTTGGTTGGTCTCGATTGAGAATTTTGATAACAGCTTCCGCTAGTTCACCAACATTTGATGCAGGAGTCAATAACCCATCCACGGGAGTATTAACTACTTCACTGTGCGCTCCTATATCAAAAGCAGCGACCTGTTTGCCACATGCTTGAGCTTCAACTAACGGTAGATTGAACCCCTCCCACAAACTTGCGGTAGCGTAGACATCGCATGCGGCATAAAAATACGGCAATTCTTCATCAGAAACATAACCTGTAAAAATGACTGATTTGTCACTTATTTTCTTGAGGTATTGATGATACTTATTAAGCGATTCTTTTCCGACTATTATTAACTTCGCGTCAGGGAAACTTTCTTTTACAATATCAAATGCCTTAATTAACAAGTGAATTCTTTTGGAAGGTGTAATTCTTCCGACGTATAGTATCATGGGTTCGTCGCGAAGACCATACTTGCGTCGAACTACGGATCCATCAATACCTGGATGAAATCTGTTCGTATCAATCTCGTTGTAGATCACTGTGCTATCTAACCCAATTTCCTTTAATAAAGCCTTTCTTGAATATTGACTGATGGAGATAGCACTATCAGCCCTCTGAGCACTCCAGAATGTTAAATAATTTATCACTCTAATGTAAATGCGTTGCAGGAACCCATCATAAGCTTCTGGAGGGTCATGATGATGATAATAGTAGACATACTTGGTACCATACCTTCTTTTTGCAAGGTATGCAAGCCAGTTTAAGGGATACTGATGACTGTATGCAATATCATAGTCTTTTAATTTTGGAAGCCATTGCAAAATTTTAACAATATTTAGCGGGAATAATAGACGCCAAAGTCTTTCTGTGATAAAACCTCGAGGCATTTTAATAACTTGAACATCAACGCCGGGCGGAGGCAGCATCTCCTGCATTAGTGTGAAAACAGTAACATGACTGCTAGGCAAATCACTCAGATTTCTTGCTTGTGAGGCAACAACCCGATCAAGTCCGGCACTTCCTGAGAAGGATATGCACATTATTGCTATCTTTGTCCCTGTCAAGTCCGGATAATCCATTTCGTGTTGCATTTTTAAGTCCAAATGGGTCTTACTTTCTGCCATTGCACCCACCTTTGAATTTGGGAAAAGTAGGGGATTCACTGGATTGGCTATGGATCCACCCTTGTTTTCTAAATCCAATTATGAAACCAACACTGTAGCCTATGTGTTCAATGAGATACGCAGCGGGAATTGAGACAATATAATTCCAGTATCTCTCCTTTACTGAAAAATAAATTGAAGTCAGAAATATTAGGCAGAAATACGCAATAATAATGAATCCAAGGGTGTAAAATACCTCCTTAATGATGACGCCGAGAAAACCGAATGACAAGAGTACTATTAACGATAAACTCGGCAAATAGTGAATAGACTTTAGAGAGGCGGGATATTTCTTCCCCAAAATGGCCTTGGTAGTCCCATAATTATACATTTGCGTATAAAATTCGATCACACTTTTTCTTTTGTAATAATAGACCTTAGCGCTTGGATTTACCAGTAACCGGTAACCCGCTTGCCGCAACTTGAAATTGAGGGAATAGTCTTCCCCATATCTCATCTCTTCATCGTATAAACCGACGTTAAATAACGCCTCTTTACGATACAGTACAAAGGGAACCGTATCGACAACGGCTAACTTCTTTTTGGGAATATATGACGTTCCTGCTGCACCAAGTTTTGTCGAAAATATTCTATCAATCGCCCTCCCCAAACCGGATTCGTCTGGCGGGCTTTCAATAATCGATCCGACACCGGCCACATCTCCGTCCAAACGCAACAGAACGTCGGATAAATTCCTCAGCCAGTTTTCCTCTGCAATGCAATGGCCATCGATATAAGCAATCAAGTCGCTCTGTTCTTCTTTTTCGATCGCAAGGTTCCTGCCTGCTGCCTGCCACTCCTTTGGATTATGATACAGGTGAATAAAGTCACCATATCTCGATCGATACTCATTTACAACATGTGTCGTCTGATCTGTAGATCGTCCATCGACAACTACGATGCGATAGGAGTCTTTTGGGTAGTTCTGGCGTATTAGAGACAATAGACATTTTTCAATATGTTCCTCTTCATTTTTTACCGCCACAATCACTGAAATGAAATGGTCGCTCATTTTACACCCGATTTAGCCTTTTAGTCGATCGTAGGGTGGATTGTGACTTCACTAAATCGGGGTTCGTCCCGGTCAGGGTCCTGCTGATTTGCTTGGCATGGATTCCAGAACTGGCGTCAAGGTTGTACTTCGGCTCGGGCAGTTCGAGGGCCTCGAGGAATGCCGGATCCATCTCGTAGGAATAGTGCTGCCCGGAATGGAGAATGAAGTAGTCAAGATTCCTCGCTTCGCACTCCCGGATGATCGGAGACATCTTGATGATTTCAGGCCGTGTTCCGAGAACAATCGCGATCATTCGGGGCCCCCCTCGGGAGGATAAGCTGTCTTCTCCTCGGCCATCCCGGCCCCCTCTGCGGACAGAAAGGTAACTGCGGGACCGGAAGCGGAGACCGCCCGCCTCCCATCCTCCTGTCCCTGCAGAATGATCTGTACAAGCGAATACAGGATCATCCCCACCGCGACGAGCAGGAGCCCGAGGATGAGCATGGAGAAGCCGCCGGTAAAGATGATGTAGTGGAACTCGCTGGTGCGGTAATACTCAGAGAAGGTGTGAAGTTCTGCGCCGAGGCCAAAAAGAGTGATAACTAGACCCGGAATACCGAAGAACACCAGCGGCCGCCGGAGACTGATGAGCCTGACGATGTTCATGAGCACCTCGATGCCGTGGGAGACCGGGTTCTCGCTCGATGTCCCAGCGATGTCGTAGCGCACCCGGATCGGCACTTCGGCGACCTTCAGGTGGTGACCGCTTGCCTGGATCAGGATCTCCGAGCCGGCACTCATCCCCACGTCGCTGATATGGATGGCCTCAATCGCCTTTCTCCCGTAGGCGCGAAAACCGCTCTGGGAATCGGTGATCGTAAGGTCGGTTCCCGCCATTGTGGTCACGGTGTCGAGAACCTTCATCCCGACCTTGCGGTAGGCGGGGATCTCGCCGACAGAGCCCTCGATAAATCGTGAACCGATGACGATGTCGTTGCCGTGCCGGAGTTCGGCAAGGAGCCGGGGTATGTCCCCCGGGTTGTGCTGACCGTCGGAGTCGATGATGACGAGTTCCTCCGCACTCATCTCCCGGGCGGTGCAGAAGATGGTCTGCAGGGCACCGCCGTAGCCTTTATTGGTTTCGTGTTGAACGACAAGCGCCCCGAGCGCCCCGGCAATCCGGACGGTGTCGTCCGTTGAACCGTCGTCGACTACCAGGATGGCGTCGGCGTGCTGCTGCGCACCGACGATGGTCTTTGCAATGTATGCCTCTTCGTTATAGGCGGGCATGGCGACGAGGGTCCGGATAGCGCCCGCCTGCTGCCGTGGCTGTTCACCGGGAGTGCAGGTTGTTAGATCCGTAACGAGAAGGGTTGCCCTACCCCCGTTACCTCCATCCCTGACAATCCCTCCGGCCGTGCAGGTAGCAGGGAAGGCACTCAAGTGAGGGCTCATTGCCGCCGCTCCGGGGACGCAGGTACGGGAACTGGAGCTGATGGAACTGCCCGCTCCAAGAATCTCCCGTGGTAACGGCGGCAATACTCCATAATTCTGGCAGGCTGAACGCTGTCCTTAACGTTACCTGACCCCGGCAGGTCCCCATACTCTGCACGAAACGGCATCCACCCGGACACAACGGAACACACCCCTACGCAGGCCCTTGTCTGGCTGCGTCACTGTCCGTCGGGAGTAAACGGGCGGCCCCCTTTCGGCAGGAGCGCCCGGAAGGGAGATGGGTTTCTGTATCTGGGCCTTGGGGCTACTTGAGTCGGTCATTGCATATATGTCTTTCTATTTACGGATTCAAGACGCAAATGAAGCAATTAACGAGGAAAACGTAGATACTCGCCTAAATGTTAAGCAATCGCGCATAATAATATCATTTTCGGCATCCGGGCATAGCAGGCTTTTTCGAGAGATCTAAGATTTATGGTATTTAATGATTTCTTAGTGGCATTATCAATTAATGCCGACATTTTGAATAATGTTTTAAAATATCGTATCGTCTAAGAAAAATCCTTTCAGCCCCGGGAATCGGCGGGCAGGCCGGGGGAACTTCGTGAAAACTGAGGCTTTAATGTTCCGGGATCGTATTTCAGGAGGCGGTAAGGGTTTCTTCCGCCCAGAGCATATCTGAATTCTGCCCGGTGAGTGGTTCGGGTCCGGGTTGTGGCGGCAGGTTAACTCCATGAGGTCAACCCGGGTTGCCACTGATATGCGGACATTCTGTACCAATAGTGAAGGTATTGAACTCTTTAAGGTCTTTAATGAGTGTGCTCGGTACGTCCGGGCGATGAAAAGAAAATCGCCTCCGCTCCGTGCACAACCCGGCGAACAGGGACCATGCGAAGTACGGTTTGCTATACATAACTACAGCGGAAATGCAGTAGAGCCTCGTGGATTACATCCTCTGCGAGTGGAAAGGAACCGTCTACGGCGTGGCGCAGAGTGCGTGACGACAGGGGCCGGTGGGGGACGTGCCGGGAACCGATCCCGTAAGCGGACGGCACAGAAAGAATATATGGTGCCCTCCCCCGTCTTCTCTTATGTATCTTTCAGCCAGGGGGACGGGAGCGGACATGAGAATACCCGTCTGCCTCGTGGGTCTCCTCCTCCTTGCCGCGGCTCTCCCGGCGTCGGCGGCCGGGGAGGACGATGCCGGGCAGTACGTCGTCCACTGGTTCAACGGCGACGGTGCGGAGGTCTACTTCGACGGCGTGTTCAGGGGGACGATCGCCGATACCGAACTTGTCGTGGCGGTGGACCCGGCGGCCCCGCCCGCACGGGAGTATTCCGTCCGGAAGGGAGAGCGCCTGATGTATACCGGGTTCATCGAACGGGCCCCGGCCGCCGGGGAGACGATCAACCTCTTCCCGCAGCTCTGTCAGGTCGAACAGCCCGTCCCGGGCGCGGAGGTGAACGAGACCGGCTGGTACCTGATCTACGGCGCTGACGGGGAGGATGTCTACATCGACAACGCGTTTGCGGGCGTCGTCGAGGGCGGGACCCTCCGGGTCGCGGTGAACACCACGCTCCCGCCTCCGGAAGAGTTCGTCTTCAGAGATAAGGAGAGAGGGACGATGTCACGGCACCAGTTCCCGCCCCTGCCGCCGCCGGGAGGGACGGTTCACGTCTACACGTCGGTGCAACCGGCACCTCATTTCTCCGTCTCGGCGACGCCGCCCACCACCTCTCCGGCGGAGACGGTGCCCACCCCGCTCCCCGGATTCGGTGCAGCGGTCGCGGCCGCGGGACTGCTGGTTGCCTCGAGACACCTCAGGGAGCGGTAAATCCCGTCAGTGCTCTTTTTTGAGCAGCGTCCAGTGATACCCCCAGACAATGAGCCCCACCACGACCTGCGCCACGCTCCCGGGGAGTTCTGGGTAGTACTGCGGCACCGGGTAGGGCTGGGGGGCCGGGTAGACGAAGACCTCGATTGCGATCGTGATGAGGTTCACGGCACCCAGGATCGCGACGATGAGCGCGATGAACGAGACGGCGTAGAGGTAAACCCTCCACGCGGTGAGGCCCTCCGGTGCCATCCTACCTCCTCCGCCTCGCAAGCACCGCGATTCCGGCACCGAAGAGCCCGGCGGCGGCAAGTGCGGCCTCAAACCCGGGCGAGTACGTCGGCGTCGGCGCACCGCTGCTCTGCACCCGGAACTGGCCTACCTGCGCGGAGGACGGCTTCCCCGGAGTCGGGGCCGGGGTCGGAAACGGGAGAGCAACCGTCGACGTGCTCCTCGTGGGGCTGAAGACCGAACCGTCGGCGAGGATCACCTGCGGCTGTGGGGCCAGGGTGATCCGGCCGGTGCTGGTCGCGAAGGCCGCGCCGTCCTCGACGAGCCGGATGCGGATCTCGTAATCGTAGCCGTTCGGCACCGTGATGCTCACCCTTTTTTCGACGCCCAGGTCACCGGGGATCGTCCCGAGCGGCCGGGACTCGCGGACGGCCGTGATCCCTGTCTGGAGGTTGACCGCCCGGATCTCCATCATGAGGTTCCCGGAAGAACCGCCGCTGTTTGCGATCCCGGTGATGATCTCGAGCGTGATCGGGTCGGCGTCGATCTCGGGGGTCATGACGTCGATCGCGGAGACGGTGAGGAGCGAGTAGGCCAGTCGTTGCGTAGCGACCGTCCTGTCGGGGAGGAAGACGTTCACCGAACCCGACTCCCGCATACGCCCGTCCTGCCAGATCGTCACCCAGATGTCGTAACCCCGGCCGTTCTCGAGCGTGAGCGTGATCTCTTTCTTCGTGGTCTTCCCCGATGTCAGGGTGCCGATGGAGAGAACCGTCTCCTCGACGACGATATCCGTCCCTGCCTCTTTTGCAATGACCTGCAGGTCGACGCCGTCGACGTCGTCGTAGACCGCGTCGAGGTAGGGGACCGCAACGACCCGGGTGACGTTCGACGGCGGCTGGCCGTCCGGGATGCTGACATCGACGCTCCGAATCGTCACGTAGCCTGCCGGGGGCTGGGACGACATGCACCCCGCCGCGAGCACCAGGACAAGGAGCATGGCGACCGCTGCCGCACCGAATAACTTTCTCATATCAATCAGGAGAACCTTCAGGCCGGCGGAAGAAAAGGTTTTTGCATTGCGACCCTTCCCCGGGGGTCTTGAGGAAGAAGGGCGGTCGTGCGGCTGTGGATACCCGTTATCGAAGCCCCCCGCCCTGCCGGTGCCCGAATGCCTGCCATGGGTAGGTTCGATTTTTTTCGTAGTTTACCATCGCCTTATCTCTCAATCCTCCCTATACTCTGTCGCCGAACGCCAAATCGAGGATCGAGCATGACCCGTATCCTCGGGGGACGTCGCTTCAGGACTTACGATGGATCCGCGCGAGGGCCGATACGCAGTCCAGCGCCCGATTCACGGCGCATCTCAGGACTCTGCCGGAGTAATCGTGGCACCTGAAAGGCCGAAATCGCCATCCCTCCCCGAAGTGTAGACGATTGTCACAGAAAACGTTAATAAGAGGGTGTCGTAGTCTGCAGTAGGACGCCGCCAAAACGGCCCCGGTGGGAGTGCAAAATGATTCGAACGGAGAATCTCACGAAGGTATACAACGGAAAACCAGCCGTCGACGGCCTGGATCTCCAGGTCGGAGAAGGCGAGATATTCGGCTTCCTTGGCCCGAACGGAGCGGGGAAGAGCACGACGATCCTGATGCTCACCGGCATGATCGAGCCCACCGGCGGCCGGTGCTTCGTCGATGGGATCGAGGTCGCGAAGGATCCCCTGAAGGTAAAGGAGATCATCGGCTACCTTCCCGAAGACGTCGGGTTCTACGGGAACATGACCGGCGAGCAGAACCTGGACTACTTCGCGCGGTTCTACGGCATGGATGCGAGAGCAAGACAGGAGCGGATCGCCGAACTGCTCGAACTCGTCCGTCTCGACGGCGTCGCCCAGAAGGCCGGAGAGTACTCCCGCGGCATGAAGCAGCGGCTCGGGCTCGCCCAGGCGCTGATCAACGATCCGAAGGTGCTCTTCCTCGACGAACCGACGGCAAACCTCGACCCCGAGGGCGTCCGGGAGTACCGGGAACTCGTCACGCACCTTGCGGGTGAAGGAAAGACGGTCTTTGTCTCCTCCCATATCCTCTCCGAGGTCCGGGAGGTCTGCCGGACCGTGGGGCTCCTCGCAAATGGAAAACTTGTGGCGCAGGGGACGCTCGAGGAGGTCGCCCGGACGCTCGCACCGTCCGACGGCGACGCCGTCCGTATCGTGGTCGAGACCCGGGAACGCCTGCCGGCGATCGAGGACCCGGCGATCGTCTCCGTCGAAGGGAACGGGAATCGTGCAGTCGTTCGGGCGAAGACCGATATCCGGGACCGGCTTGCCGCGATCCTCTTCGAGCAGGGGCTGCACGTGCGGGAGATGCGCATCGAAGAGCCGGAGATCGAGGACGTCTTCATGGCGGCCTACCGGAGGTGACGCATGGCGCTGGAACGATTACTCAACGTAGCGCGGAAGGAGTTCTCCGACCACATCACCAGCAGGCGGTTCATCATCATCCTCGGCCTGCTCCTCGTGATATCGACGATCAGCATCTACGATGGCATCGGACAGTACAACGACAGTCTTGAGGCATATACCGAGCAACTCCGGCAGATGGAAGAGTTCGACGACCCGTACAGGAGCTGGATGCCCCAGAAACCCTCGATCATGTACGTCTTCATATCGATGATGAGTTACATGTCGATGCTCGGCGGCATCCTTGCCATCGCTATCGGGTTCGACCTGGTCTCAAAGGAGAAAGAGACCCGCTCGTTAAAGACGCTCCTCTCGCACCCGCTCTACCGCGACGAGATCATCAACGGCAAGGCGCTCGGGGGTGTCGGCGCGCTCGGGTTCGCAATGGCGCTCGCGCTTGCCATCGCCATCGCCATGCTTCTCCTCTTCTCGGTCGTCCCGACGGCAGACGAGTTCGCCGCCATCCTGATCTTCGGGGCGGTCTCGCTCGGGTTCCTGCTCGCTTACTTCGCCGTTGCGCTCACGATGTCGACGGTTGGAAAAGAGAGCGGGAACGCGTTGATCTACACCCTGGTGATCTTCTTCGCCGTCTCCTCGCTCCTCCCGATGTTCGGAATGATGGCCGCAGACGCTTTCGCGGGCGACCCGCCCGAGCCGCCCGAAATGGGCCCCATGAAAGAGATCGTGCGCACAGCGAGCAGCGGCGGATATTATACCAGCAGCGTCTCGCAGAGCGTGATGTACGGCGGAACCGAAGACCCGGAGTGGAAGGCATACGAAGAGGATATGAAGGCCTACATCGAGAAACAGAGATTCATCAGCGACGTCTCGAACCTCCTCTCGCCGCAGATGAACTACTACACCGTCGCGATGGCGGTCACCAGCCCGCAGATCGCCATGATGGTTTCCTCAGCCTACAGTGATGCACCGGAGGAGACGGCCGGCCTTGCCGACGCCCTTGGCCGGGTCTGGATGAACATCGCCGCGCTCATCGTCTTCCCGTCGGTCTTCTTCGCCGCGACCTACGTGAAATTCATGCGGATGGATATCAGGTGAGAAGATGATCGGCAGAAGAATCTCCCTCGTCCTCCTCGTTCTCCTCCTCGCCGCGTCGACCGTCCCGGGGGCGGCGGCCGCACAGGGCGGGACGATACAGACGGAGATCCGGTGCGGCTTCCCGGGTGAGATGATTGAAGCCGGCGACACTGCTGTCTTCGATCTCGCGGTCACGAACCTGGGGGATACCGGGACATGCCTCCTCAACCATTGGACCTACCGGGGCACCGATGGGTGGAAGATCCGGTTCGAGGCTGAAGACCGCGAAGTCTACAGGATGCTGATCCCGGCCGGCGAGACAAAGACCGTCCGCCTGGTGGCCGAGACCTCCGGCCATGCCGCGGTGGGAGAATACCCCATCCGGGTGGGCATCGGCGAGGGCACGATCTGGCTCTATGTCAGGGTCACGAAGACCCACAGCGGCGAGACAGGAACCCTCGAGGCCACCGTGGTCGATAAGGAAGGAAACGTGGTGAAGGGCGCCGATGTCGGCGTTTACAACCGCGATACCCGGGTCGAGGGGATGCTCGCGACCGCCGAGGGCAAGGTGAGCATCGGCGCCCCGATGGGTACCTACACCGTCAGGGTCACCCGGCCCGGATACCGGCCGTGGGAGAAGGAGGACGTCGAGGTCCGGATCGGTAAGACGACCGATCTCGGCATCGTGCCGCTCGATAAAGAGAACTTCTTTGCCGAGGTCCGGGTGAAGTCTCCGTCCAGGATGGCGGCGATCGGCTCGAACCCGCAGTACGAGATGATCCTGAAGAACGCCGGCAGAAACGACGACACGTATACCCTCTCCATCCCGGACCTCCCGGATCAGTGGTATGCCCGGTTCAAGGAGAGCCGGGATGCCGCCGAGGAGGTCTCGGAGATCTACGTCCCAGCCGGTGAGGAGAAGTCCCTGTACCTCGATCTCATTCCGCCCTACTCGGTGGGTGTCGGCGAGTACAACTTCACGGCGGTGATCGGATCCTCCTCCCGGCAGTACGAGGAGAACCTGACGCTCCGGCTCCGGGGGTCCTACGACATGCGGACCTACGCGAAGAGTTACCGCCATGATATCAACCGCGGCGACACCCTCACGTTCGATATGACGGTTACGAACGCCGGCACCGGGGGAGCGCTGACGAACATCGGGATCAACGTGAGCGCGCCGCAAGGGTGGCGGGTGACCGTCGATCCGGCATCGGTTGCGAGCCTTGAAGCCGGCGAACGGGCGACGGTGCAGGTGACGGTGGTCGCGCCGGCCGATATCGTCGCCGGCGAGTATAAGATCGTCGCCCTGGTGAAGAGCGACCAGGATGAAGAGGAGGACGAGTACCGGATCGTGGTGAAGGAGCAGTCCTACGTCGCGGTGCTCGGTCTCCTGGTGATGGCCGGGGTCGCCGCAGGGCTCTGGTATATGTTCAGGAAGTACGGGCGACGGTAAGGCCGAATCCCGTCACTCTTTTTAGAGGTCGATCACGAACACGCCGGTGAGCCCCGGCGGCTGGTGAAGTTCCAGAATGCAGTTCACTTCATCCGTACCGGGCGTACCTCTCGGGCACCGCAATCTCGAACCGCGCCCCTTTCCCGGGCTCGCCGGTCTCCCGGATGGCGATCCCGGTGATCGAGAGGATCTCTTTTACCAGGAAGAGTCCGAGCCCCGTGTGGCTCCCGAAACCCCGCTCGAATATCCGCCCCTTCTGCTCGGCGGGGACGCCGACGCCGTTGTCCTCCCAGACAATCCGGACATCGCCGCCGTCCGGAACAGCCGTGACCCGGATCTCGGTCACGGTCCTGCCGTGCCGTATGGCGTTCTCCAGGAGATTATAGAAGACTGAAGAGAGGAGCGGATCGGCGTAGACGGAAAGTCCGTCGAGATCGGTGGCAAACCGGATCCCGACCGGCCGGAGCGCTTTTGCCGCCCCCGTGACCAGTGGCCCGACGGGGAACCACCGGGGGGCCCGGACACCGAGGTCCTGGTAATCCCGCGTGAACTCGATCTGCGACTGTATTATCTCGACGGCGGCCTGCTGCTTCTCGAGGACGGCGGCGACGGTCGGGTCGAGCGGCCGGTCCCGGAGAAGGGCGATATGCCCGAGCACCACCGTGACCTGGTTTAAGATGTCGTGCCGCACGATGCTGTTCATCAGGGTGAGGTTCTTGTTTGCCTGGATGAGTGCCGCCTCGGTCTGTTTCCAGGCGTCGATGTCGTGGACCGCGTAATCGATCGCGACCGGGCGCTCGTCATCCCCGTAGACGGGGATCGTGCAGACCTCAACCCAGATGTAGCGCCCGTCTTTCCGGCGCACCCGGAAGATGTATAGTTGACCGGCACATGCATCCCTCTCCTGCATCAGGGCAAGGAACGTCTTCCGGTCTTCAGGGTGGATCGACTGCCTGATGATCCGCGGGTCGCTCAGAACCTCCTCCCGGGAGTACCCGGTCAGAGTCTCCAGTGAAGGGCTGATGTACTCGATCACCGGCGGCGCCGTAGTCGCACGGATGTAACAGTCGTGCGACTGTTCCACGAGGGTTCTGAACCGCTCCTCGCTCTCCCGGAGCCGTTCGTGCGCCCGAATCCGGGAGAAGAGATCGGCGAAGAGGTTGCCGACGATCTCGAGCAGCGCGATGTCCTCGTCCGACCAGGTCCGTGTCTGCCGTGCGGTCTCAAACCCGAGAGCCCCGAGGACCTCGTCGGCGGTCGGGATCGGGACCAGGATGAGTGACCGGACCCCGTACTCCTGGAGGAACTCGCGCTCCGCCGCTGCCCCTTCCGGGAGTTCGTCCACATCGGGGATACAGATCGTCTTCCGGGCCTCGATCTGCGCCATCCCCCAGGCAACCATGTTGGTCGGCAGAGCCTGCAGTACTTCAATCTGTGGCTCGATCCCCTCAGCACACCACTCGTGGGTGTCCTGCACACGGGTGAGGTCGGCGGAGAGGCGGTAGATGTAACTCCGGTCGATATTCAGGAACGAACCGAGTACCCGGAGCGTCTCCTCCAGGGCTTCCTCGAGGTCGGCAGGGTCCAGGGCGATGAACCGCGCGGAGATCGAACTCACCACCTGCTCGAGGTCGACCCGGTGCCGGATCTGCGCTTCCATTCGTTTCGATTCGGTGATGTCCCGGAACGACTCGATCGAGCCGGAGAGCCTTCCCTGCGCATCGTAGAGCGGCGATGCCTTCCCCCAGAGGCAGATCTCCTCTCCGGTGTGGGGCGAAGTGATACAGACCTCCCGGGCGATGGTCCCGGCATCACCCCGGGAGAGGACGGTCTCCGCGAGCAGCGGGGTGCACAACCCGGGTAGCACCTCGCGGATGGCTCCCGGCCCCGACCCGACGATCCGGTCTTTCGGGATCCCGGTCACCTGCTCGATTGCCCGGTTCCAGATGGCCACTCTTCCGGAACGGTCGAGCACAAACGTCGGATCGGGAAGAAAATCGATGATGCCCTGGAGGTTTGCCTGGTAATCCTCCATCTCGCGGCACTGCGTCGCGAGCGACTCCTGGCTCGCCTTCGCTTCCTCGAACGCCGCGGTTATCTGCTCGTGCGCCGCACTCAACTCCTCCTCGAACCGTTTTCGGTCGGATACATCGATCATCGACGCAACAGAGCGATCCGTATCCGGGATGGTCCCGATCGTCATGTGCAGGTCTTTTTGCCTGCCGTGCCGGTCGACCAGTCGGAACTCGTAGTTCCTCGGTGCCGAGCCGGGGTCTATCCGCCGTTGCCGGTGATAGTCCTTGAGGCGCTCAATGTCCCCTGCGGCGACGAATACCGTCCAGGGCATCTTCCCCTCAACCTCCTCCCGGGAGTAGCCGGTAAGGTGTTCGAACTCGCTGTTTGCGAGGGCAATCGTCATATCGCCCTCGATGATGATGGTGGCAGAGCCGGTGTTTTCGAAGATGCTCCGGTACAGATCTCCGGTCCGCTGCCCCTCCACCTCGGCCTGCCTCCGCCTGGCCGCCTGAAGGATGGTGTTCCGGAGCTCGGCAAACTGCGCGGAAGGGCTGCCGCCTTTCTGGAGGTAGAAGTCTGCTCCGCTGTTGATCGCCTGGATGACGATCTCTTCGCGGCCGCGCCCGGAAAAGATGATGACCGGCGTCCTCATGCCCCTGCGGCGGACCTCTTTTAAGAACGCGATACCATCCATCTCCGGCATCTCGTAGTCGGCAACGATGGCATCGTACGAGGCTCTCGAGAGCATATCGAGCCCCTGCAACGGCGATGACGTCGTCTCGACCTGCAGATCTCCGGATTGCTCCAGATAGATCCGGCTCAGTTCGAGAAGGATCGGCTCGTCGTCGACTACGAGAATGCGGAACATGCGCCCAACCTGTTATGCAAAGATAGGCGATATAAACCTTAAGTATTTGCGATTCGTCATTGATATCCTTGTTCTTTAAAAATAAGTGAAATTTTTCTATCTTTCGACAGATAAGGCTTATTATCGGGGCCGCCTTACCCTCCGCCGGTACCGATCTGAGAAACCATTATCACGCCCGGTGCTATCATCCGCCGGTAGGATGACAGCTGTATGTGTTGATACGAACCTTTTTCTTGAAATCTACGAGTCTTACGAAGATCCGGGAGAGATCTTTGCAGATATCGGGGCGCTCCGGGAGCATCTCGTCTTCCCCGATATCATCCTCGACGAGTTCCTCCGCAACCGGTCCCGGATCCTCGACCGGATTGCCGACGAGGTGCGGAGGCGGGAGACCGACGAGGTCCGCCTGCCGTCCATCATCCAGGAGAACCCGAACGTTGCCGCGCTTCAGCGCGCCGGGGAGGAGTACAACCGGGCGGTCGGTGCACTCTACGACGATATCGAGAGGATGGTCGCAGATCCCGCCGCCGACCCGGTCGCCCGGGCATTCGCCGACCTGTCCGGCAACTCCGCCGTGCGGGTCTTGCGCCGGAACGATGAACTCGTCACGCGGGCCCATCGCCGCAAACTTCTCGGCAATCCCCCGAAGAGCACGGGCACGGATACCATCGGCGACGAGCTCATCTGGGAGACGCTGCTTTCGAACCTTGAGGAGGACCTGATCTTTGTCACACGGGACCGGACGTACCGCTACCACACCGCCTATCTCGCCCGGGAGTACCGGGAGAGGACCGGCGGCACTCTTGCGATCACCGACCGCATATCCGATGCCCTGGCAGTCGTCGGAAGGCCGTCGTCGCAGGCGCTGGCCCGGTTCGAAGGCAGGGAGTAGTCATGTCGGGCCGTCACTCGATATATGAGAGGACCTTGCGCTTCACCGGACCCTTGCTCGCGATGGTGCTGTAGGCCCATCGTGCAACCCTGCCGAAGAGATCCTGCCTGCTCAATTCCAGAAACAGGGTGAGGGAGGGGTTGAACTTGGACTTGAAGAGGTTTAAGTTCTCGTTGTTCGCCCCGACATTCTCCATCTTCGGGTACCCTCCGTCCTTCGCCTGCTGGAGGAGGAGCCACTGCAGGAACTCATTGCCGGGCATTGCAGTCATCTTCGGTGCCCCCATCCACAGGGTGAAGGTCTTGTACTCCTGAGTGGCCTGCACGCCCGTAACGGTGCCGAGAGCGTCGTAGAGGTAGTAGAGCCCGAGTTCGTCGGGATACGCCCGGAAGAGGTCCTCGAAGTAGGCCCGACTGATCATCGGTATGTTCATCTCCGGGTCGCTGAACCGCTCCGCGACCGTGGAGTAGAAGACCGATAGATCGTTGCTCTTCTCGAAGCGGTAGCCGTTCTTCTCGACCCTTCGCAGGTTGGTGCGAAGGCTGGACGAGAAGCCGTTCCAGATCTCCGTGAGCGGCGGCTCGAGATCGATGACGTACGAGAAGTGGATCCGCGCATCGTAGCCCTCCCGGAGTAACTGCCGGACATCGATAAACCCCGGGACCTGGGTTATGGCGAGGTAGTTCGGGGCCAGGGCCGCGAGTTCATCCTCGAGGTGTTTCCCGACGACCTTGAGCATCGACTCCTTCCGGTTCTGTTTGGCGGTATCGTAGCGACGGCCCATGACGAACCCGAGATATGGTATCACCGACTGGAGGGGAGGCGGGGAGAGGAGGACGTTGACACCGTGCATCTGCTTCTGGAAGAGCGGGAAGATGCAGATCAACTCGTTGCCCTTGAAGATCCCGTAAGGGAGGAACCGAAAGCCGGTATGCTTCTCTGTAATCTTCATGAAGTCCCATTTATGGAAAAGGCGGCCGGAGGCGCTCTCGTCCACGAACGTATCCCATCTCTCTTTATCGTCGATAAGTCCTGTTGGTATGCTCTCACTCCCTGTTCCGGCACCGATGCCGGTCCCGGCGGAGTATCCGTGGTCTGAAATATATACATTCCGCTGAATTGAACCGGTCACCGACTCCCCGACCCGGCTGCCGAAAGCTGCAACTCTATGGAATCACAATGTTAAAATCGCCCGGGACACCACATAAACTGCGTATTCATCTGCGGACACGAAAGCTGCCTCTGCACCGGAGAGGAGGACTGACGGAGAATGCTCACGGATCGGGAACTGGAACGCTACCGGAGGCAGGTCGCACTCTTCGGTGAGGAGGCGCAGGAACGGCTCGCGAGCGCCCGGGTCGTCATCGTCGGGGCCGGCGGGCTCGGGTGCCCGGTCGCTCTCTACCTTGCCGCCGCCGGTATCGGTGAGGTCCGGCTGGTCGACGGCGACGTCGTGGACCGGACCAACCTGAACCGGCAGGTGCTCCATGGAGACGATGACGTCGGGCGGGCAAAGGTCGAGTCGGCGGCCGGGAAACTCCGGGCGCAGAACCCGGATATCACGGTCGTTGCGACCCGCGCAACCCTCGACGAAGCGAACGCCGCCGCGCTCGCCAGCGGGGCCGACCTCATCGTCGACGCAACCGATAATTTCCCCGTACGCTACATCCTCAACCGGGTAGCGCTCGGCGCCCGCGTGCCGCTCGTCCACGGGGCGGTCAGGGGATTCGATGGGCAGGCGACGACGATCATCCCCGGGAAGACGGCCTGCCTGGAATGCATATTTCCGGTGGCCCCTCCCGGGGAGGACATCATCCCCGTGGTCGGCACCACGCCCGGGATCATCGGGCTTGTTCAGGCGAACGAGGCGATCAAGTACATCACCGGCACCGGCGACCTTCTGACGAACCGGCTCCTCGTCTGGGACGGAAGGGCCGCCACGATGGCGACCCTGCCGGTCGAGCGGCAGGAAGACTGCACTGCGTGCGGAAGCGATCGGTGCTCGAGGAGATGAGAAGAGAGATGCAGGTTCGGGTCAGGGCATTTGCCCGGTTGCGGGAGGCCATCGGGGGTGACCTCACACTGGAGGTCCCCGAGGGAGCGACGATGAGCCGGCTGCTTGCGGCGGTCGGGGGGACCTCGGAGCAGGCGGGGGAGGCGCTCTTTGAGGAGAGCGGAGAACTCCGGGGGTACGTGATACTGATGCACAACGGCAGGCGCGTGCGGCGTGCGGAGGCCGGGACGCTCACCCTCGCCGACGGGGACGAGGTCGCACTCTTCCCGCCGGTGGCGGGCGGGTGACGGAGGAGGTCAGGATGATCAGCGTGACAAGAGATGATTTTGACGTGAATGTCGTGATCGACCGGGTGAGGAGGGCCGATATGGGCGCCCTGGTCACCTTCCTCGGCGTCGTCAGGGACGACAGGATCGAGATGATGGAACTTGAAGCCTACGAGGAGGTCGCGAAGAAGGAACTTGCGTCGATACGGGATGAGGCGTTTGCAAAGTTCCCGATCGGGGCAGTCGAGATCATCCACCGGATCGGACGGCTCCGGGTCGGGGAGAACATCCTCCTCATCGTCGTCGGCGCCGGGCACCGGAAGGAGGCGTTCGACGCCTGCGAGTACATCCTCGAGCGGATCAAGGAGAGCGTGCCGATCTGGAAGAAGGAGATCGGGGAGGACGGCGAGCGCTGGGTGCCGGGAGAGTCTCACGGGGGCGACGCATGATCCGGCTGCAGTCGTGCCGGAAGGCTTACTCGAAGGAGACCCAGCGTACGGTCCCGCCCGAGGAGACGCTTCTTCTGGCCCGGGCGAGGCTCCCGGCGGCAGGGATCACCCGGGTCGCCGATATCACGAACCTCGACCGGATCGGGATCCCGGTCTTCTCGAGCATCCGACCGACTGCTGAAGCGGGAGCGATATCGGTCTACAACGGGAAAGGCGCCACCCCCGTCGAGGCGGAGGTCTCGGCGATGATGGAGGGGATCGAGCGCTATTCGGGAGAGATGGACGGCCGGGAGACCGTGATCGGGAGGTATAGCGAGGTCTCGGCCGAGAAGACCGCCCTCGACCCGGCAACCCTGATCCTGCCCGATCGGGTCCCCGCCGATATAGCGGTCCCCTGGGTCGGGGGATACGACATCGTGCAGGAGGAGGAGGTGCTCGTTCCGGTCCACGCGGTCTTCCACCCCCTCCCCCTGACCTGCGGCCGCCTTTTCAGGACCAACACCAACGGGCTTGCTTCAGGGAATACCATCGAGGAGGCGACCTTCCACGCCCTGATGGAGGTGGTCGAGCGCGATGCCTGGTCGCTCGTGGAGGTGACCCGGAACACCGGCCCCCGGATCGAGGGGATCGCCGACGGGCTTGCGGCCGCTCTGCTCGCGAAGTTCGCGGCCGCCGGCGTCGAGATCACCCTCAAGGATATCACGAGCGATATCGGGATACCCACGGTGGCCGCGGTGGCCGACGACGTTGTGCTCAGGGACCCCGCGCTCCTCACGATCGGGATGGGGTCGCACACGAGTGCCGGGATCGCGGTCCTCCGGGCCCTCACGGAGGTCGCGCAGAGCAGACTGACCCAGATCCACGGCGCCCGGGAGGATACCGATACGGCAGACGTCAGGAAGAAGATCGGCTATGACCGGACGAAACGGCTGAACCGGCACTGGTTCGCAGATTCCGAAACGGTCGAGTTTGCGGAGCTGCCGTCGTTTGACAGCGACGACTTCCTCACCGACATCAACCATGTCACCGACCGGCTCTCCGAGGCGGGGCTCTCCCGGGTCATCGTGGTCGACCTCACCCGGCCGGAGATCGGCATCCCGGTCGTCCGGGTGATCGTGCCGGGGCTGGAGATGTACGCGATGGACCAGGACCGGATGGGGAGGAGGTGCCGTGACGCACGAAGTCGTCGTCTTCCTCGGTCCCAGCTGTGACCACGCGACCGCCCGGAAGATCCTCGACGCCGATTACCGTCCTCCGGCAAAACGGGGCGACATACTGGAGGCCGCACGCGCCGGGGCCCGGATCATCGGGCTTATCGACGGCGTCTTCTTCCAGGACTGCGCCGTCGCTCACCGGGAGATCCTCGCCGCGCTCCGGGCCGGGGTGCGGGTCGTCGGCGCCTCCAGCATGGGAGCGCTCCGGGCCGCGGAACTCGACAGCCTCGGGATGGAGGGCGTCGGGGAGATCTACCGGGCTTACCGGGAGGGGAGGCTCGTCGCCGACGACGAGGTGGCGCTCCTCTTCGACCCCGAGACGTTCGTGCCGCTCTCCGAGCCGCTCGTGAACATCCGGGCGACCCTGCAGGAGGCACTTGAGTGCAACGTGATCGGCGCCGACGCGGCCGGGGCTCTCCTTGACGCCGCCCGGGCGCTCTATTTTCCCGAACGGACCTACGATGCGGTTGTCGAGGCGGCGGAAGGGAAGGCGGAACCGGAAGACCTTGCCCGCTTCCTGACGTTTGCCGGGGAGCATGCCGTCGACCGGAAACGCGAGGACGCACTGCTCGCGCTCGAGCGTATCAGGGAACTTGCTGCGGTTCTGCCGTGAGGGTTGAACCGGCCGGTTCAATGCTTCCACCGCAGCCGCCGTAATAATATATCACCGGCCGGGCCGAGTCATGTATGCCGGTGCGGAATCATTCCCACCGCAGGGGGCAACGCGATAATCCTGCCCGGAACGTCTCTCCCTCTCATGGCCGTCGCACTTCCGGCATCTGCGGCGGACCCCGGGAGGGCGCTCCAGCCGGACCACACAGGCATGTACTCAGGCGATTGCCCCGAACACTCCGGGTTTGGACGGCACCCGAACGGCGGTGTCCACGCAGAGATATCGTCGCGAAAGGCCTGACCCGTGACCGAATGCACTCCCGGACGGGTCCTCTAGAGCCTGCCCGGCCCGGCGATGCCGGCGGGGAGAAGAGCGTAACGTGGGGAAGGCCGGCGCCCTCCCAACGTTTGAGCGGCTCTCCTACAACCCACCTTATCCTGATCCGCCAGACCAACCCCGGGGCGGCACATCCCCGGGGAGTTCTCCCCCGGCCGTTATCTGTTCCACTCATCCGCTGCCCGGAGGGCCGCCTCCGCACGATACACCGGCGAACCCCCGGCAGAGAGATGAAGGTCCGCGAAGTCGCCGCGCAGCACTTTCAGGGCGTATTTCTCCCGATCGATCTCCTTTCTCGTACGGAATCCCAGCCGCCGGAGAACTTCGAGCGGCGGGCACCACCCCTGCACGGCGTGCTGCAGCAGGAACGGCAGGACAAGGCCCGGCAGGATCAACCACCGCCGGTTTCGGAAGACCCCGAGCATGAGTCCCGTTATCCCCAGGAAGGCCGCGTTCGCCTCCAGCGCCCGCTCGACATCCCATTCCCGGTCCAGTTCCCGGATACGCCTGGTTATCTCGAGATTGTCCTGTGCGGCAAAATAACGGAGATTCCCGGCGATCTCGCGATCGATCCGGGCGTTAACCTCGGGCGCCGTGTGCTCCCGGACCCTGTCGGCGGTCATACCCAATCACCTGCAGCGCGTGAACACACCCGGCGGGGGAAGAATGTTACGGTACGACGCCGGGGACAGGGAGGGAGCGAGTGCGGCTTATCCGCCGAAAAAGGACAGTTTTCTGTCATGATGGCCCGGGCGGCCATTGTGAAGCGTCGGATCGTAACATTAATACCTGTAAAAAATCATCAACACATGTTGACGTTATCTTTCAGCACTCTCCCCGAACTGGCACGGCTGCTCTCCCTGCTCGGGAACGAGCAGCGGCTTGCCGTACTCAGGGCGATCGCGGCCGACGAGAGGTATGCCCGCGAGGTCGCCGAAGAACTCGGCATATCGCGGCCGCTGGCCGCCATTTATCTCCGGCAGCTGGAGAAGCTCGGTCTCGCGGAGGGGGTCAGCCGGACGTCGGACGAACCCCCGTACCTCCGGAGGTACTACCGTGCGGTGCCGTTTGAACTGGTGCTGAATCTGGACGTGATTATGTCGCTAGAGAGGTCGAAGAATGAAAGAGGATAGGTGGAAACTCTGCCTGAAGGCGCTGTGGGGCGCCGTTATCGCATTGCTCGTGATCAGCAGCCTTGTCGCCGGCTTGCTTGGCGATTCCAACTCCTTGAACGCCGTGCTCGCCGGGTCCTTCATTGTCATCATAAATCTCGGCGCCCTGACGCTGCTCCTCATCATCGTCGTAAGGCTCAAGGAGTGGATCGAAGACCAGATAGCGGGTACCGGGGACAGAAAGAGCTCCGTGGCCGGTGCAGAACTTCAGATGCTGCGGCAGTCGATGGAGCGGATCGAGGCGAAGGTGGACAGGATCGAGAAGGTCCTCGACGGGGTCTCCGAGTGAGTCCTAAAAAGTGATTGGATGTTGAAGGACGTGCAGTAGCGCACTGCAGGATATGACGGACGAGGCGCAGGCAGGTTCCATCGCCCATGATGCCTGGCCACGTATAAGTAAGAACCTTGTGTATAATAATTTTTACGATTTATGACAAAATTGTGTATTGATAGCAACCAACCCTTCTTTCCCTGCTACCGGGAACCGTCCAGAGAGAGCCGCTCAGCCAGCCACGCGATACGGTCGCGGCGGGCCGCTTCGTCAAGGTAGTGGCCCGCGTCGTACCATTCGAGCGACTTCGGGTCGTTCGCCCGCTCGAAGAACTCCCGGGACTGCTCCTCCGTGAAGAACTCGTCGCGAAGAGCGGCCTGGAAGAAGAGCGGGGTGGGTGCGGCACGGCCGACCCAGACAGCAGGGTCGAGTTCCGCGAGCGTCCGGCGGTAATGCTCGAATGTCTCGCCCTGCAGGTCGGGCAGGTTCACGGCGGCGACGTCGACAAACCTTCCGGTGCCCGTCATCAGGACGGCGGCTCGAAGACGCCGATCGACGCCGGCGAGCACCGCCCCGAAAAGCGCCCCGACACTGTGGCCCACGAACCCGATCCGATCAGGGTCAACATCCGGCTGCGCTACGAGGAGATCTATCCCCCGGCGAAGGTCGATCACCGTCCGGTTATGCTCCCGCACGGCCTCCTCGGGATCCGTGACTGCCTGACCCCAGGCTGCTGCCGTATCGGCGGCCCAGGGAGCGTCGACGAGCAGGGAGGCCGCGCCCATCCCGGCCAGGGCCACGGCCTCGGCGAGGAACGTGGCGCGGGAACCAAGTCCCGGGTGGAGGAAGAGAATGGCAGCGGAGCGTTTCGACCGGTCAACTTCTGCCGGGGCCACCAGGTAGGCCCGAACCCCCCGATCCGGGGCAGTCTGGTAGGTCAGGTCGCTGACCGAGACGTCGGTGCCGGCAATCTCGATCGCGGGCGGTCTCTCTGCATCGTAATCGAAGAGCGGACGCAAATTATCGGCGGTTCGTTCCATAAGACTCCTTCTGCTTTCCTCTCGACCCGCCAGCAGATAAACCCGGCGCCTGCGGGGAGAAAGTGATTCCGGCATTCTATACCCTGCTCAGAATGGAAGGTTTTTCTACCCGGGCACCCCTTCCTTCAAGAGGTGATTTCATGGCGATTGACTGGTACGAAGAGTTTGTTGATTTAAACTATGCTCCCGGCCCGGACGAACTCGTAGCCCTCTACTACTTCGAGCCTGCGGAGGGGATCAGCCGTGAGGAGGCGGTCGGGAGAGTTGCCTCCGAGAGCTCGACCGGAACCTGGACGACGCTCTTCACCCTGCCGCCCCGGATGCGGGATCTCCAGGCTAAGGCGTTCGAGATCGAGGGGAACTACGTGAAGATCGCCTACCCGCTTGCCCTCTGGGAGGAGGGGAACGCGGCGCAGCTCCTGAGCGGAATCGCCGGGAACGTCTTCGGGATGAAGGCGCTCGACCGCCTCAGGCTGATCGACGCTGCGCTCCCGGCCGAGTACCTCCGCCACTTCAAGGGGCCGCACTTCGGCATGGAGGGGATCCGGGATATGTTGAAGGTCCGGGGGCGGCCGCTCACGGGCGCGGTCCCGAAGCCGAAGGTGGGCTTCACGGCGGAGGAACACGCCGAGGTCGGCTACGAGACCTGGATGGGCGGGTTTGACTTCGTCAAAGACGATGAGAACCTGACGTCCCAGTCGTTCAACCGGTTCGAAGACCGCGTCCGGGCGATGACGAAGATGCGTGATAAGGCCGAGCAGGAGACCGGCGACATGAAGTCCGCGTTCATCAACATCACGGCCGATACGGAGACGATGGAGAAGCGGGCGAAGATGCTTGCGGACCACGGCTGGAACTACGCGATGATCGATGTCGTGGTGGCCGGGACCGCCGCCGTCGCGACCCTCCGGGACTATTGCTCCGACCTCGGGCTTGCGATCCACGCCCACCGGGCGATGCACGCGGCCTTCGACCGGGATGAGAGGCACGGGATCACGATGCAGTTCCTGGCGAAGATGATGCGCCTTGTCGGTGTTTCGCAGATCCATACCGGGACCGCCGTCGGGAAACTGGTCGGCACCCGGGCGGAGGCCACGGTGCTTGCGGACATGCTCCGGGAGAAGCACACGAACGCCGTCGACCATATGGCGCTTGACCAGGACTGGGGCAACATCAAGAGCGCCTTCCCGGTCTCTTCGGGCGGGCTCCACCCCGGGCTCGTGCCGGACGTGCTCGATATCTACGGCACCGAACTCGTCCTCCTCGTCAGCGGCGGCATCCACGGCCACCCGAAGGGGACCCGCGCGGGCGCAGAGGCCACCATGCAGGCGCTCGAGGCCTGGAAGGATGGCGAAACCGTCGAGGAGAAGGCGAAGAAGGCCACGGCACTTTCGGAGGCGCTCGAGAAGTGGGGGCGGTATAAGCCGAAGTGAGGGGGGTTTTGGATACTATTTCGATTGAGTGAGATTGCAAATACCCTAGATTATATGTCTGAAGTTGTGAGTTAGCCACGACGAACAGGGCGACTGAAACGAGGAGAAAGCCCGGTGCAGTGGACCGTGGTGGGTATCGCCCCTGGGG
>JAEZIP010000051.1:0-11242 GCA_023436625.1 Methanobacteriota archaeon
CCCTCGTGCAGGCGGGTAGTCATCGGACGGCGGGTCGCCGTCCGGGGTGCTCTCTTGAGGCGGCATACTTAACCTTTGGTACCGGGGAGCCGGGTGCGCCCGACCCCGTTCTCCTCCCGTAGCTGCACCTCCGGCGGTGTATATCTTGTGGTCTCCCCGAAGGTCCGGGATGGTGCCGTCCCGGATACTCCGCCCGGTGTCGCCGGTGCTCTGTCGAAGCGGCCCGGAAAGGCATTCTTCGTCCTCCTTTCCACCGGCCGTTAGGTTTTTTTGGCGTGACCGGTATGGTGGGGGACCCCCGGGTTTCCGGGGTGCGGGCGTGACCGCAGGGCTCACCGCCCGTGCCGCCGTACTGCCGGAGATGCACCCGCCGATGGAGCCGGCGGGGGTTACGGAGGAAGATGAGATGGCTCAATTCAGACCTTTTGATATGGAGGGCATGCCGATCGAAGAGCAGCCCATGAACTGGAAGGACATGGTCCCGGCCCCCTACGACAAGAAGGCGGTCGACGCCTACACCAGGACCCGGATCATCCTCATGAACGGCATCGAGAACAACGCCGTCCTCACGTCGCACGCGATCGAGCGGATGCACCCGGACCCCGAGGTGAAGAAGGCGATGGCCCTGATGCGGCGGATCGACTCCCAGCAGCAGGAGCTGGTCAACTGGCTCAACCCGGCGGACCAGTCGATCATCGAGACCACCCTCGGCTACGAGCAGGTGGCGGTCGATCTCACCGCGAACCTGGCGCAGAACGAGCCGGACCCCTACGTGAAGCAGACGCT
Source organism: Methanobacteriota archaeon (assembly GCA_023436625.1). Taxonomy (GTDB): domain Archaea; phylum Halobacteriota; class Methanomicrobia; order Methanomicrobiales; family Methanoculleaceae; genus Methanoculleus. The sequence goes on from JAEZIP010000051.1 coordinate 787, forward strand.
GGACTTTGCGCTGCTCGAGGACTTCGACCACCTCTACCGCTACAGCTGCCTCTACGACTGCATCGAGGGCGGCGACCCCGAAGTGGTCGTCCAGGGCAAGACCGAGGTCAAGCCGGGCAGGCCGACGAGCATCGAGCACCGCCACCCCTTTGACTCGATGCGTAAGCACTACGACAAGGATACGGCCGACATCAAGACGAAGATGAACTACATCACGATCACCTCAGCCGAGCAGCAGACGATGCTCTACTACCGGTCGCACGGGTTCATGTATCCCGACGAGATCGCGCGGCAGCTCTACGCAGAGATCGCGGAGATCGAGGAGCAGCACGTGACCCAGTACGGGCTGCTCGGGGATCCGAACGAGACGATGCTCGAGAAGATGGCGATGATGGAACTCAACGAGGCCTACCTCTACCACTCGTGTGCAGAGACCGAGAGCGACCCGAGGATCCGGGGGATCTGGGAGATGTTTGCAAAGATGGAGGTCACGCACTTCAACGAGTGTGCGCGGCTCATCAAGAAGATCGAGGGCCGCGACATCCAGGATCTCGTGAAGGCCGACGTCATCGAGCCCCTGGTGGTCTTCGAGCAGAACAAGGACTACGTCAACAGTGTCATCGACGGCCAGCTCGACCTTGCGCCGAACAACATGGAGTATGTGCGGATGCGCGACCTCCCGGACGACTGGGCGAGTTTCGGCTACCTGCGCGTCATGAACGCAAAGGGCGTCCCGAGCGAGGAGGTTGTCGGCAAGGCGGGCCCGATGCTTGCGGAGCGCGACCAGGCGGAGAACATCCGGAGGGTCAAGCAGGAGATGGCCCGCAGGGTGGAGAAGGGCATGGCAGCGGTGCCGGCCCGGTGATCATTTTTTACTGCGGACAGTCGTTCCCGGGGACGTCGCCCTTCGCCGCTCGCACCCGACGGTGCTCAAACTCTGCTCTCGCCCGCACTTCGAGTGAGGTGAAGTACAGAGATGGCGATACATTCTCACGCGAAGCCGCGAAGGAGAGTTCCTCGCGGATAACCGATCTTCGCGTCCTTCGCGGCTTCGCGCGAGGTAGAGGGCAGGGATGGTGACAGAATCTCACGCGAAGACGCGAAAAGCCGCGAAGTCCGGCATATGGGTGCCAGCAGTCCTCTTCGCACCTATCGGTGCTCAAGCTCGCTGCGCTCGCACTTCGCACCTGACAGTGCTCGAATCCCGTTTCTGCGAACCACCGTCCTTTGCGCCTTCGCGCAAGATCATGAGAGCGTCCTACGCTCCCTGCTCCGACGGTTCACCTCCCCCGGCCTCCCTGAGCGTGAACACAAACGCCGCCCCTTCTTCAGGGTGGCCCGACACCCGATCTTCCACCCGGATCCTGCCGCCGTAGCGGTCGAGCAGCATCCGGCAGATCCAGAGCCCGAGGCCCTGGCCGCTCTCCCGGCCTTTTCCCTGCTCGAACCGGGAAAAGATAGCCTCCTTCGCGCCATCCGGAATTCCGGGGCCGGTATCGGCGACGGTGACGAGGACCATACCGTTCTCCGTTTCGTCCTCGACCGTTATCTCTATCCCGACACCCGGCCCGCCGTGTTTGACGGCGTTGCCGATGAGGTTCGTGAAGATCTCCGGGAGGAGATCGTCGGCGAGGACCGTCACGCGCGGCCCGCCGTAGGTGATACGGGCATCGGGGAAGTGGGCTATCTCCTGTCGGATCACCCGGTTGAGGTCGACCGGGACGAGCCCGGTCCGGCTCTCGCGGATCTTGCGGATGGTCCCGACATTTGCCGTGATCTCGGTGCTCTTTCTGATGCTCGCCCGGATCTTCTGCAGGTACTCCCGCTCGACCCCGGTGAGCAGATCCGTGAGCAGGTCGGCGTAGATGCTCGCGACGTTGTCGGCGTTCCGGATGTCGTGAGTGAGGATATCCAGGTAGAGGTTCGCCTCCCGGTTCGCTGCTTCGAGCCTCTGGTAGAGCATCCCCCGGAGGACCCCGGCCCCGACCTCCCGGCCGACCGCCTCGAGGAGCCGGCGGATCGCGGCCGGGATCTCCGGTTCGGCGGTGTTCCCGAGCACGAGCGCCCCGACGACCGAGGACTCGGCAACGAGCGGGATGAAGGCGAGGGAGGCAACCCCGAAGTCCGCGAGTATGTCCCGGTCCTGGCCTCCCGCATCATGCGTTTCCTCGACGAACCAGGGCTGGCCGGCGACGAAGACCCGGTTGTAGGGCCAATGACTGACGTTGATAGTCCGGTTCTGCATCAGGGCGAATTCGGAGACCCCCCGGTGGCACCGGAGGACGGCCTGCCTCCGGTCCCTTCCCTCCAGCATATAGATCGACCCGACGTCGAATCCGAGGTTGTCGAGGACCGCGTCAAGCGCGTTGTCGAGCAGGTCGTCCAGGGTGAACGCTGATGCCGATGCGGTGATGACCGCGTTCAGGACGGCAAGCCTTCTGTTCCGGATACCGACCTCCTCCGCCGCCCGGACCCGCTCCGTGACGTCGGCAAGCGAGAAGACCAGCCCCTGGACGTCTCCCCTCGCATCCTTCACCGGCACGAGGCTCCAGTCCCAGTAGGTCGTCCCGCGTTCGGGCAGGTCGACGTACACAAATGGCTTTGCGTATATCCGGAACGCCTCCCCGGTATCCCGCACCCGCTCGAAGATTGCCTGGTTCTCTGGGTTCGGGAAGAGGTCGAAATGCCTGCGTCCGAGAAGGTCCTCCTTCGCGTACCCGGCCCCCTCTGCGTAAGCCGTGTTCACGCGGACGAACCGGAACCCGGCATCAAGGTAGGCAAGGTGGACGTCGGTGTACTCCATGACCGTCCGGAGGATGTCGCGCTCTTCGGCGAGGTCGGCGGTAAGCGACTGGTTTTCGGCGAACAGCCGCTCCCGCTCCGCATCCGCCTGTTTTCTCCGGGTAATATCCCGGGCGAGCCACCGGATCTCCGTAAGGCTCCCCCAGTCGTCCAGGACGGCCGTGGCCGAGAGGGAGACGGGGATGGGCTTTCCGATCGCCGGCCGGACCCACACCTCGATCCCCCGCAGCGGTTCGGAGGGGCCGCTCGAGAGCTGCGCGACGAGGGCCCGGCAGGCCTCCCCGCCCTCCGGGACGATATATGACCAACAGGACGTCCCGATCAGGCTTTCTCTCTCCCTGCCGAGAAGAAGTGCTCCCGCCCGGTTCACGTCGAGGATCGTTCCTTGCGGGTCGCAGGCGAAGTAGCCGTCGGGGGCGAGGTCGAAGAGCTCCCGGTAGCGTCCGTGCTCCTGCCGGAGCTGCCGGTGCTTCTCTTCGTCCTCCTTCTTCGCGGTGATATCGATGATGAGAAGGGCCACCATCCCGTCGTCCGTGACACGGACCGAGCATGCCGCCCAGCGGCCGCCGGCGAGCCGGCATTCCAGCCCGGAGATCGGGGTTGATCGCCGGAGCGCCTCAAGCAGCCGCCCGGCTAACTCTGGATCGGTGATGAGCGGGGCGATGTGGGTGCGGATGAGCGCCATCCCGTCCGCTCCGGAGAGATCCCGCTCATCCGGCAGTGATAGGAGGCGGCGGAAGGCCTGGTTGAGCCGCACGACCCTTCTCCCGGCGTCGAGCAGGAGCAGGGCGTCTTCGAGCTCGTCGAGCGTGTCGCGTGCGAAGGACGGTCCGTCGGGCAATGAGGGTGAAGACATGGTGTTCGGCCTTTCCGCGCGGATGGTGGGTAGGGATGGAACCTGATTGACAGTAAACTTTGGCATCGGATGAGCCGGGAGTTGCCTGTCCTGCAAGGGTTGCTGTTTCCTGCTGTACGTGAGGGCCGGTGCGTCCTGCCGCCGCAGCCACAGACAGAGAGCGGCCCTGCCGGAGAGACAACCGGGATTGTCCCGGAAGCCCGGGGCCAGCAGCCGCAGGTTTACGGCCTCGGACGGGGCGGGATCCCCTTCGGGTACGGCAGAGGGTTCGGCGGCGGGCGAAGGTGCCGCTGGTGAACGCCCGGCGTCCGGAGGGAAGACGGGAAGGCCAGGGTCGACCCCGGGCTCTGCGTTGACTGCCTGACCTGTGTCGACGAGTGCCCGTCCGGCGCTATCAGTCTCGATTGGTGCCGGCCGGTGAGCAGCAACTCCTTTTACACGATTTCGAGGAACTACGGCCTGCGAGATCTGCTGCCGCAAAATCCGGGTACGGATATCCATGCCGGATAGGGTGTGAGTGGAAGAGCGGGGGAGAAGGAGTCCGGTGCCGGTCGCACGGGGAGGACCGGCAATCCCCACCGGACCGGAACCTACCGTCATCAGTCCCGCTCGTTGCCGATTCTGACGACCTCCTGCACGAGGAGATCAAAGTCTTCCTGCCTGCTGCGGTGGTTCGTGATGGCAACGTGCAGGTAGTTCCTGCCCCGGATGCTGACGGTTGAGGGGACGGCTATCCCCCTCTCCTGGAGTTCTGTCTCGATCCGCTTGTTCAGGCCGTCAAGTTCGGCATCGGTCAGGCCGGGCCGGACGTAGCGGAAATTGACGATGTTCAGCGAGACCGGCAGCGCGAGTTCGAGCCCCGGAGCGGACTCGACCAGTCCGGCCAGGTAGTGTGCCTGGTCGATGTTCTGCTGGATGATGCGCCCGTACTTCGCGACGCCGTGCTCTTTGAACGTCATCCAGGCCTTGAGCGCGTTAAAGCCGCGCGAGAGTTCAAAACCGTAATCTGAGAGCCAGGGGACGTCGATGCCGGCCAACCCGCGCTCTCCTTCGCCGTGGGCGAGGTACGTCGGGGTCAGCGAGAATGCCCGGCGATGATCGTCGGCGTTCCTGACGAGGATGCAGGCGATGGGGTACTGCAGGTACATCCACTTATGCAGGTCGAACGCCAGGGAGTCCGCCCGCTCCATGCCGGCGACGAGATGCCTGTACCGGGGAGCGATGGCCGTCCAGGCGCCGCTCGCACCGTCGACGTGGAACCAGCACCTCTCCGCGGCGCAGATATCCGCGAGAGCGTTGAGATCGTCTATGGCGGCCGTGTTGGTCGTCCCGGCGGCCCCGACGACGCAGGCGGGGAGAAGCCCGTTCTCACGGTCGTCTGCGATAGCCGCTTTCAGCGCCTCAAGGTCGATCTGCATAAACTCGTTCACGGGAATCCGGCGCAGCGCATCGTTCCCGAATCCGAGCAGTTCGACGGCCTTCTGGATCGAGGAATGGGTCTCCTCCGAACAGTAGACGGTCATCTTCTGCGGTGCGTCGGACATCCCCCTCTTCCGCACGTCGAACCCGGCCATGGCGTTCCGCGCCACGGCGAGGCCGATCAGGTTCGAGGCCGAGCACCCGCTGGTGAGAAGGCCGCTTGCTGTAGGAGGATACCCGAGAAGCGCCTTGAACCAGTCGAGGACCTGCATCTCGACGTAGTTGTTGCTGACGTAGGAGAACGCTCCGCTGACGGCGTCGGTCGAGGCCGCGAGCATCTCTGCGTACATCCCCATCACGGTCCCGGAACCGGCAACCCAGCCCCAGAACCTCGGGTGGCTGTTGCCGAGCTGGTAGGGGAGGATGGAACGGACGTACTCCCCGTAGACCTCCTCGGCCGGCTGCGGGTCGAGCGGGGGTGGCCCTTCGAAGTGATCTTTGACCTGCTGCGGCGCATGCTGCCAGACCGGGTGGTCCCGCAGCGTCTCGATATAGTCCATTGCATCGTCGAGGATACGGTGACCCAGGGCGCGCATGGACTCCCAATCCTGTGGATCCAGAGTTTCTTCGGAATGCGTTTTTGTCTGTCTCTCCATGGCGGACCTCCTCGCAGATTGCCTTTGCCGGGATAGCTTGTCCGGTAAGTAGCCTTGCTGTTTGTGCTATTATCGATGATCGTTTGAATCGAGGGGCCTCCAGGTCCCTTTGTCCGGTTCCGGGGCCGGGATACGCTCGTAAGCCGTCACTCCCGGCGGGATCCGGACTTGCCCCACGCCTGCGTCCGGGCAGATGGGGCCGGCGTGCGAGGGAGAGCGATGCGGACCGATCTCTCCGGGAGCAACGGAGGGCCTCAGGAGTTATCGGTGCTCGGGTGCCGGTCAACCGACGACGCGGTGTCTCAGTCTTCCACCGGGGCGTCCCTTGCCTCGCGGGCAAACGCAAGCGTCCTTTCCGGGTCGCGGACGCCATCTCTCTTGACGCCGGTATGGACATCGACGCCGTACGGGCGGACCGTCCGTATTGCCTCCCGGACATTCTCCGGCGTGAGTCCTCCGGCGAGTATCACGGGAACCGCTGAGTCCGCCACGATCCTTGCGCTGATATTCCAGTCGTGGGGGATCCCGGTTCCGCCGATCTTCTCCGCGGTCCGGGTGTCGAGGATGAGCGCGTCGGCGTAAGGTTCGTAGCGTTTTGCGGTCGTTATCGCCGATTCGTCCATCACGTGAACGGCTTTGATGATCCTGACGTAGGGCAGGGCGTCACGGATGCAATCCAGTTCGGACGGCTCGACGGTGTCCTGGACCTGGAGCGTCGTGCAGTGCGAATCTTTCACGAGCCTCACGATATCTTCCGTATCCTGCAGATGGGTGACCGCGACAGGCTCGATGAACGGCGGGAGGAGCCGGACCATCTCCGCGGCTTTGGCCGGCGTTACGACATCGCTGCTTTCGTGGGTCACGCCCATGATGAATCCCACGGCATCGCAGCCCGCGTCGATCGCGCACCGCATATCCGCGAGACTGGCGGTTCCACAGAATTTGATGCGCATCGGGATCACTCGGAAGGATGCTAGAAAAGTTGCTCGAAATGCCCCCGCCCGGATTTGAACCGGGGACAACCAGATCTTCAGTCTGGCGCTCTCCCAGTCTGAGCTACAGGGGCTTCTGCCTTACAATGTTGTCGGTCGTCCCTAATAAACTCTATGCTCGCCGGGCGGCGGGACGGCAACGGACCCCGAACCGCCTGTTTATCACATCCCGCATCGATGTATAACCAATGGGCCGGAGCGACAAGAAGTCGGAGAGCCGGGGCGCGAACCTCATGCAGGCGCTCTCCGGGAGGACGGAGACTGTCGTGCATCTCACGCACAACGACCTCGACGCCGTCGGGAGCGATGCCATTCACCGGAGGAAATACGGGAACGTCTTCACCATCTGGGCTTCGGTCGGCAAATTCCTCTCCCTCTTCGACGCCGTGGCCGGTTCTCCGGGACGGGGTGACCTCCTCAGCATATCGGATATCGGCTACCAGCAGGGTGTCGAGCAGCGGCTCGCCAAAGCGCGGTCGAACGGGTGGCGGATCGAGTGGCGCGACCACCACCGCTGGAAGGACGAGGAGATCCGGGCCGTCGAGAAGAAGACGAACTTCCTCCGTGTCGATGTCGCCACCTGCGCCACCGGGATCGTCGCACGCGACCTCGCCCCCGGCGACGCGGTGGCGGAGGAGATCGCGCGGGTCGTCTGCGACTACGACCTCTGGAAGCACCAGGACCCCCGGTCGAAGATGCTCGGCCAGGTGGTGATGCGGAAGGGCTGCCGGGAGTACGTCCGCGACAACCTCGTCCGGGGTACGATCGTCGACGCGAGGATCGAGAGCGAGTACGCGGGGATCGTCCGGGAGATGGAGCGGGATATGAAAAAGAGCATCCGGCACGCCACCATCATCGAGGGCGATCGCTACCGGATCGCGTTCGCTCCCCTCTACGGCTACCCGAGCGAGACCGCCCACGCCATCCGCGACGAACTCGGCACCGACGTCGAGGTGGTCGTCTCGGGAAACGGCCGCATCTCCATCCGGTCCGTTCCCCCGATCAGCCATCTCATCGCCCGGGAGTTCTCCGGCGGCGGACACCCCCATGCGGCCGGGGGCACGTTTACGTTCAGCCTCCTCGACCGCCTTCTCTTCTGGCTCGTAAAACGGAACCGTCACTACCGTCTTCTTGCGGAAGCGGCGGAGTCTATCGCGCAATAAACGCCCGGTCCACGAGGTGCTTCCAGTAGTCCGGGCAGCCGTCCTCGCAGTAGCCGCCGACCTCGAGCATATCCGTGTCGACGAGTTCGGCCGTCGCCGCAAGGTCTTCCGCCTCGGGATCGAGCAGGACGAGCTTCCGGACGCGGAACCGCTCCATCAGGTCGGGGACCCGGTTAAGGTCTCTTGCGGGGAGGACGAGTTCGCCCTGGTACTCGAGCAGAAGTTCGAGGTCGAAGATCTCCGGGTTTCTGGGGAAGAAGAGGATCTTTCTCCCGGCAAGCACCTCGAGCTCGATCGCGTCCGCCGTATCCGCGACCAGAACGTGCCCCGGCACGCCGGCATCCCGCATCTCCCGGGCGAGCCGGGCATACGCGGTCGCGATCGTCTCGGAGAACTCTTCTTCGTCTTCCATGTAGGCGTCGCGGAACCCGAGCAGGGGGGGGGCGGGGAGAGAGAACCAGGCGCCCTTGTGCCTCGCCCGGACGGAATGCGCATCCGCGGCCACGGCGGACGGGTCGATCCCGGGCTCGTCGACGAGCACCCCGTCCGCCATGCCCTGGAAGGCTTCCCGCCACCGCTCGCCGTAGAAGACGCCGCCGGCGGCGGGGATCGCCACGCCCCCCTGGGCGTCGAGCGACCGCTCGAGCCGGTAGGTGACGAGGTCCGCTTCCTCCCCCTTCTTCCCCTTCAGCCACTCCGCGAGCTCCGAAACCGTGGGCATCCCTACCTCGGAGCCGAAGGACCGAACCTGTATTGGAATCCGTCGTGCCATGCGCTGGTATCTTTATTAGCATCGCAACCAGAGTAGATAAGGATGAGTGGTAAGCCGTTGCTGGTAACGTGCGGGCTCCCGTACACGAACGGTCCCTGCCATATCGGGCACCTGAGGACCTACGTGCCGGCGGATTTTTACGTGCGGTATATGCGCCGGTCCGGGGAGGACGTCGTCTTTGTATGCGGTTCCGACAACCACGGGACGCCGATCGTGATCAGCGCCGAGCAGGAGGGCTCGACCCCTCGCGTCCTCTCGGAGCGGTATCACGAGCACTTCTACGATACGTTCCGGCGGATGGAGGTCGTCTTCGACCGGTTCGGCATGACCGACGATGCCATGAACCACGAGACAACCCGGTCGATCGTCGAGCGGCTCATCGAGAACGGCTACGTCTACTCCAAGACCATCAGCCAGAGTTACTGCCCGGACTGCGAACGGTTCCTCCCCGACCGCTACGTGGAGGGGATCTGTCCCCACTGCGGGGCCGTCGCCCGGGGCGACGAGTGCGACCAGGGATGCGGGCAGCACCTTGAGCCCGGCGAGATCAAAGACGCGATCTGCAAGGTCTGCGGCGGGAAGGCGGAGTACCGGGAGCAGGAGCACTACTTCTTCAGGCTCTCGGCATTCCGCGAGTTCCTCCTCGAGTATCTCCCGGACCTCCGGGGCACGTCCACCGCCCGGAACTACGCTCTCGGGTGGGTGAAGGAACTCCTGCACGACTGGTGCATCACCCGGACGCTGGACTGGGGCGTCAAGTTCCCGGGACGTGACGACCTCGTCGTCTACGTCTGGGTCGACGCGCCGATCGGCTACATATCGTTCACGAAGGAGTGGGCAGAGGCCGCAGGGGCCGACTGGAAGGACTACTGGTGCGGCGACGAGACGGGGGTCACGCACTTCATCGGCGGTGACATCATCTACCACCACTGCATCTTCTGGCCGGCGCTCCTCAAAGGCGCAGGCTACGGCCTCCCGCACGCGGTGGTCGCGAGCGGCATGGTCACGATCGAGGGCAGGAAGTTCTCGAAGTCCCGGGGCTACGTCGTCTGGACGAACGACGACTACCTGGACCAGGGGCTCCCGGCGGACTACCTCCGCTACTACCTCCTCTCCTACACGAACCACACCAAGGAGCTCGACTTCTCCTGGAAGGTCTACGCCGAGCGGGTGAACAACGAGATCGTCGGGACGCTCGGGAACTTCATCTACCGGACGATGTACTTCGCCGAGAAGGAGTTCTCCGGCGTACCGGACCTTGCCCCCCGGCCGGAGGTCGTCGAGGAGATCGAGCGGTCGTTATCCGTGCTCGACGCCCAGATGCGGGACTACGACTTCAAGAACGCCGTCGATTCGATGATGGCGCTCGCGTCGTACGGGAACGGGTATATCCAGAACAACGCACCCTGGAAACTGATCAAGGAGGACAGGGCCGCGGCAGAGCAGACGATCGCCGACTGCCTCCAGATCGTGAAAGCGCTCGCCCTCGTCTTCGAGCCCCTGATGCCCGAGTCGATGCAGCGGGCCTGGACGATGCTCGGCTACGAGGACAATATCGCGGACCATCCGATCGCCGAGGCCGCGGCGCCGGTGGGGGCCCGCACACTCGAAAAACCCACCACGCTCTTTACAAAGGTCGAGAAGGAGCAGGTCGCCGTCCTTGAGGCGACCCTTAATCTGCGGGTCGAGAAGGCGAAAGAGGCGGCCGCACCGAAGATGCCCGTCGTCTCCATCGAGGAGTTCGCAAACCTCGATATCCGGACGGCGAGAGTCGTCTCGGCCGAGCCGATCAAGGG
>JAEZIP010000054.1:0-14906 GCA_023436625.1 Methanobacteriota archaeon
GGTGGGGCGGGGGGGGGCGGGGGGGGGGGTTTTGGGGGGGGGGGTGCGGTGAGAGTACGAGAGGGTGATTGTTCCGAGGGCCGGGTCGAGGGGTGGCTATGCAGGAGCATGGGTGCTCAAGATGCGAGGACAAAACCCCGTACGCTGGACCGTGGGGGTATCGCCATAGGGGGAGGGGCTTACGGGGAGGGGGGAGCATTCCCCCCGCCCCGGGGGGCGGGGGCAGTGCGTGGCGATAGCCCCCCGAAATCCGTGTACGGGGTATGCAGTGAATGGAACTGGTTGCCAGGTGGGCGGGGGCACAGGCATCGCGGGTGGCAGCCTAGATGTGCGTGGCGGTGTAAGTAACGGGGTCACATCCGCTCGGCGTGCCGCACCGAGCCCCTGCACGCCTATACTATCAGACTAAATCTCTAAAACCCCGCGGCCGCCTCGCCGCCCGCAAAAAGAGGTAGTATTATCGGACCCTGGCTCACAACGCCTGAACGAGTGAGGACCGGGTCACGACGCCCGTGATCTTGCCGTTCCGCTTGATCGGGACGGAGCTGATGTTCTTCTTGAGCATCAGATCGATGACGTCGGAGACGTCCGTATCCGCGTCCATCGAGATCAGGGGCGTGCTCATGATGTCCCGCACGAGGAGGTTCCTGATCCGGTAGTCCTGGTGGGTACCCTCCACGAGATCCTTGAGCGCATGGAGCGCCTTTGCGACATCGGTCTCCGTGACGATACCGAGGACGGTGTCCCCGTCCTCGACGATGAAGCGGTCGATCTCGCCGTCAAGCATCCTCCTGCGGAGGTGAACGGCCCGCTCCTCGCCCTGGATGGTGTGTGCCGGTTCCATGACGTCCGCGATACCGCCCGCCGGCCGGAGCACCTTTAAGAGGTCCCCTGCCGTCACCTGTCCGATGAGGCGGTGCTCGGTATCGAAGACCACAACGAGCTTGTAGTGCTGGAGCAGCGGCACCAGAATGTCGATGCTCTGGTCCGGGTATGCGGAGGTGAAGTTCTCCTCGACCGTGTTTGCGACATGGATGGATGTGGCCTTCAGCGCCTGGGTCTTCCTGCTCCCGAGCGTCTCTGCGATCGCCGCCCGGGATGTCGTGCCGATCACCGTGCCGTTGTTGGTCACGATGAGCGGATCGACGCCTTCACCGAGCATTTTCTCGAGCGCTTCGCTGACAAAGGCGGACTTCGCGATAGTGATCGGTTTTGCCATCACGTCTTTGACGAGTACCTGAAATCTGTCGCTCATTTTGCCACTTCCTTGATGATATCATCTCTCTTGAGCATCCCCCGGACATCCCCGTCCTCCACGACAACGAGGCTGTTGATCTGGTTTGAGAGCATCAACCCGACGGCATCCTGGAGGGACGCATCGGGGGAGATGGTGATGACCGGGCGGCTCATGATGTCCTCTGCAACTGCCGATACCTCGACGACGTATCTGAAGCGTTTCTGCCCTGCCGGCTCCTCTTTTCGAAGGTGGGTAACATCTTTCCTGGGCAGGTTCATCCGCTCGTCCTGATACTCATAAAATGCGAGGTTACTCTCCGTAATTATGCCGGCAAGGCTTCCATTGTCGTTAACGACAATAAGTTTATCGTTTTTTCCTTTTATCGTGTCGATGACATGGTCCAGCGAATGATACCGGTTGACCGTGACCGCATCCTCCATGATCTCGCTGACCCGGGCGGTGAGCCCGCGTACATGGGCCGAACGTATGACGTCCAGTTTGGTGACGATGCCGGTTATCTTGCCATCATCGGCCACGGGTAGCCCGGATATGTCCCGATCAAGCATTACGGCTGCAATATCGCGAATGCTGGTCTCCGGCTTTACGGTGATCGGGTCCGGTGCCATCAGGATATTGACCGGGATCCGGTCGATCGGACGTCGCCGCCACATGGGTTCCGTCTGCCTGAGCCGGTAGGCGATATCCTTCTTGGTAAGGATGCCCCGAAGATCGTCCCCTTCCATAACGGGGAGTCTCGACACGCGGTGCTTGAGCATGAGGTTTCGCGCATAGGCAACGTTATCGGTCGGTGCAACGACATACACCGGCGTCGACATCACATCAATGGCACGCATTCTCTTTTCACTCCTCTGCAAATGCCTTCACAAGGTCGTATTCCGTCACGAGCCCGACAAGGTGCGAATCTTCTATAACGGGGAGCGCCCCGACGCGCCGCTGGATCATCTCGAGGGCGACGTCGTGGATGTTCCGGTCCGGTGTGGTCGTGTAAAGTTCCCCGGAGAGGAGCGACCGCACCGGCGCCCCCATAACCTCGGCGGAGTCCCCGGTCGTCAGCTGCTCGAAGGCTTTGCCTTTTCCGAGATAACTCATGACATCGGTGGCGGTGACGATGCCGCAGAGAACTTCGTCGACGACGACCGGAAGCCGCCTGAACCTGCACTTCACCATCTCCTCGCAGACTTTGCCGATCGGAGTGTCGGGACTGGTGACGCGTACCGACGACTTCATGACGTCTTCCGCCCTGCGGCGCGAGTGCTCGGTAGTGAGCACCTTCATCACGTCACGCTCGGTCACGATACCCTTCAGTTCTCCGTCGGCATCGGTGATGGGGATCCCGCCGACGTTTTTGTTGACGATGATCTCGACCGCATCGGCGATGCTCCCGGCAACAGGCATGGTGACCAGGTGCGGGGTCATGATCTCGCGAAGTTCCTCGTTGATGGCCGCGAGGAAGTTCCCTGCGTGCTTCACCTGCACGAGGTTGAACTTATCGCCGCCGCCCATGAAGTCGATGATGTCGCTGACGGTCACGATCCCACGGAGGCGGTGTGTTCCGGCATCGACGATCGGCAGCCTGCGGAACCCTGCGCGGGTCATGATCTCGACTGCCTGGATGATCGTGGTGGTCCGCTGTGCCGTGACGACGTCCCGGGTAGCAATCGCCATAATCTCGCCTTCATACCCGGCGATCCTCGTCTTGAAGTCGACCGGTCCGCGGTCGCGTTTGCCCGGCATCTTCAGGAGCCTGTCAGCCGGTTTCTTATCTGGATTATTGGAATTCGGTTGCATGGTCTCACTCCTCTGGAATTATAGTGTCCGAAGACGTCCTTATGCGGTGCGGCTACTCAGGACGTCATGGCGGTCGATAACGCCGACGAGCTTCTTTCTCTCGTCGACGACCGGGAGGATGCTGATGTCGTGGTCGACCATCAGCCGGCTCGCCGTTGCTATCGTGTCGTCCGGCGTCACCGTGATGACGGGTGTCGTCATCACCCGCTCGACGGTGGTGTCGGCCTGATTCTTTACCGATATGCGGACGTTTCCGGCGCGCAGGAGATCCCGGCGGGAGATGATGCCGATGGTCTCTTTCTTCTGCACTACCGGAAATGCGGTGAAGCCGCTCGCAACGATCAGGCTGTAGATGCGGTGTATTGAGTCATCCGGTGCGCAGGTGACGGGTTCCCACGACATGGCTGCCTCGACCCTGCCGGGGATGTCGCGACGGGAGATCAGGACGGGGAAGAGTTCGGAGAAGAGCACCCCTCCCTGGAATGTACCGTCTTCGTTGACGACCGCAGCGCTATTTGTACGGGCATTCAGTATAGCGAGGCCGACCTCTGCAAGGGGCGTATTCGGGGCGACCCGGGCGGCCTCCCTGACAAATCCTTTGATGGTGACGTTCGACTTGGTGTCCATAACCCGCAAGACGTCGGATATGTCGAGATAGCCTGTCAGACGATTTTTTTCGTCCACGATATAGAGTTCGCGAAAGACGTCGTCCCGGAGAACGCTGCGTGCTTTCGTGATGTAGTCGTCGTAGTGCAGGGTTGGAATCTCCACCATCAGGTTTGAGGCCACTTTCATAGCAACTGCTCCTCCTCCCGACAGACGGGGCAGAGCATAAGGTTGTCGACCCGCGAGAGATCGTCGGACATGTTCCCGCAGCGGTCGCAGACCCCCATGGCGTACTCTTCCTCGCGGTTGATCTCGATGAGGTCCGCCAGCAGTTCGTTCACTTCGGCCGCGACGGTGAGAATATCCCTGACCGTCACGATCCCGATAACCCGCTGGTCCTCAACGACTGGAAGCCTGCGGACCCGGTGCTTCACCATCATTGCCGCGGCATCACCGACCAGTTTGTCGGCACCGATCGTGATCAGCGGGGTGCTCATGATCTCACTGACGCGAATGCTGCTCGGTTTCGAGTCTTTTGCTACGACTTTGCAGTTAATATCCTCCTCCGTGACGATCCCGGCGGGCAGGTTATTCTGCAGCACGATACAACTGCCGACCTCATCGTGGCACATGGTCTGCGCCGCCCGGGCGACAGTCTCCCCCACATCGATGGTCGTTGGATGGCTCTGCATGACCTCCCTGACTGGAACGCGTGTCTCGAAGCGGATGGTATCGCTATTATTCATCATGGGATTCTCCTAATCTGGCCGCAATTAGAGCCAATTCTCCAGGTGCAAGTCTATCTAGGTTTCAACAGTATAAAAGAATTCTCACACCCCGGGATTGCTGTTTGTCTCCAAAATGGGGAGAATGCGCCGGACGGAACATATAATTATATTTATTTGTGAGTGCCACAACTCACTTAAGTATAGGTAAATTGGCCTACCTGAGGGAGCTTAATGACGTTCTTAGTTCGTACGAAAAAAAAGATCTCGGGGTTCTTGAAGGCATTCTTTAAGAAGCGGACCTGCCGCATCGGGATCTATGGACCCCCCAATGCCGGCAAGACGACGCTTGCAAACAGAATTGTGCGTGATTGGGTCGGCGATGCGGTCGGGCCGGTCAGTGAGGTGCCTCACGAGACCCGCCGCGTGCGGCGCAAAGAGGATATAACCATCACGGGGCAGAACGGCAACTCGATCACCATCGATATCGTCGATACACCGGGCGTGACGACCAAGATCGATTACAACGAGTTCGTTGAGTACGGCCTCGAGAAGGAGGAAGCGGTCAAGCGAGCACGGGAGGCGACCGAGGGCGTGGCTGAGGCGATGCACTGGCTCCGTGAGGATATCGACGGCGTCATCTACATGCTCGACTCCACGCTGGACCCGTTCCAGCAGGTGAATATCATGCTTGTCGGGATCATCGAGAGCCGGAAGCTCCCGGTCCTGATCGTCGCGAACAAGAACGATCTCCCTGATGCTTCCGCCGCACGGATCAAGAGTGCGTTTCCCCAGCACCCCGTCATCTCCATATCCGGTCTTGAAGGGAACAACGTGGATGAGTTATACGAACATATGACGTCATATTTCGGGTGATTGAGATGATACAGGGTGTACAGATCGACCTGATTTCGGCGGAACGTCTTGATCGTCTCACTGCGATGGAGAAGATCCGCCTGATCCTCGATGACGTCATGGAAGGAAACATCGTCATTCTGGAGAAGGGTCTCGCGCCGGACGAGCAGAGCAAACTCATCGAGATCACGATGCGGGAGATCGCTCCGGACGGGTTCTCCGGGATCGAGATGGAGACTTATCCCATCAGGGATGCCCAGAATGGGTTCCTGGCGAAACTTTTCGGCGGAAAACGCTCCGAGACCCGCCTGACGGTGATCGGGCCTGCAAACCAACTCAAGACGCTCAAGAAGGAGAAGGATCTCATCAGCGCATGGGTCTCCTCGTCGAGATGAACGGGTATTACGGGTGATATATGCCTCACAAGTGTACGCAATGCGGCAGGGAGTTCGAGGACGGTTCGACGAAGATACTGAAGGGGTGTCCGAGCTGCGGCGGGAAGAAGTTTCTCTACATCCGTGAGGCCGAACGGCACGACGACGTGCTGAAGGAGAAGACCATCGATGAGATTGCCCGGGATACGGGCGAGGACGTGCTCGAGGTCCAGCGGGATCGACGAAAAGAGGAGATCGAGGTCTTCGAGCGGATTGAGAGCATTCGTATCCTCGGTCCCGGTTCGTACGAGTTAAATATCGAGAAATTGGCCAGATCGGACGAGGTCGTCGTCGGGCTGGAAAAGGAAGGAAAATACGTGGTGGACATTCTCTCTATGGCCAAGAAGAAGAAGTAATACTGCGTCTACCGGATTTGATGGGGGCGGCGGGCTATTCTCCTGCAGCACTACGCCCCCAACCGAAGATATAAATATCCTGAAGACCCTTTTGGATACGACACGTAGTCCGACACTCAATGACGCATGTCGGAGCGACGGTTTCCTGTATGAGAGCGCGAAACTCTCATGAATCCTTTGCGCAGATCGTCTCGTTCTCGATCTCCGCTCTCATGCAGCTGTCCCCGACTGTTGCGGATTGTATCCTGCACTGGAGAGTGTCGATCAGGAGGCATTCCCATGAACACGACATATGATATCCGAAATTCGCTCGACGATGCCGTGAGCCCGATAAATGATACCACAAACCCGATCTACCTCTCATCGCTCGATAGGGTTCCCGGTATCAGTCCAGAGGAGCGTGCTCGTCTCGCGCAGGTGACGGATCTCTTCGCGTTCCGTGCGAACGATTATTACCTCTCGTTGATCGACTGGAATGACCCCGCCGACCCCATCCGGCGGCTGGTCATACCGACCCTTGAAGAGCTTGTGCCCTGGGGACACCTCGATCCGTCATCGGAACACCGGTATACCCGGGCTCCGGGGCTGCAGCACAAGTACCGTGAGACCGCCCTCCTGCTGGTCAGCGACCTCTGCGGCGGCCTCTGCCGCTACTGTTTCCGCAAGCGCCTCTTCATCGAGGATGCGCGCGAAGTGAATAAAGACATCTCCCGGGGGCTTGCCTACATCCGTGATCATCCGGAGATCAACAACGTCCTGCTCACCGGGGGCGATCCCCTGATCCTCGAGACCGGTCGGCTGCTCGATATCATCCGGCAGCTCAGGGATATCGACCACGTCGAGATCATCCGGATCGGCACGAAGATGCCTGCATACGATCCCTTCCGGATCACGAACGACCTCGCGCTGCTGGACATGATCCGTGACTACAGCCTGGACGAGAAGCGCATTTACATCATGGCGCAGTTCAACCACCCGAGGGAACTGACCGACGCAGCGTGCCGGGCGGTCGCTCTCCTGCAGGAAGCCGGGGCGGTCGTCATGAACCAGACGCCCCTGATCCGCGGCATCAACGACGACCCGGAGGTGCTCGCGTCGCTCTTCGATAAACTCTCGTTCATCGGTGCCAATCCCTACTACGTCTTCCAGTGCCGCCCCACGATCGGGAACCGGCCGTTTGCGGTGCCGGTTGAGGAGTCCTACCGGATCTTCGAGCAGGCCCGGTCGATCTGCTCGGGGCTTGCGAAACGGGCCAGGTTCGTGATCTCGCACGCCACCGGCAAGATCGAGGTTCTGGGAAAGACGGACAGATACACATACTTCAAGTACAACCAGGCGGCAAACCCGGACGATCGCGGGCGATTCATGGTCTATAAGAGCAACCCGGATGCCTATTGGTTCGACGACTATACGGAACTGGTGGACGAGGGGAGGGTGAGGGGGCCGGACGGTCTGGTGTGACGTTGCGTGTGCAGATCGACGACCCGGAAAGAAGGCAATCGTCTCTGAACGGGACGGTACGGCCGCGCAGGTTTTGTCGTCACCGTATTTCCCCTCCCATGACCGTCAAACCTTTTCTTCTTCGCCCCCATAACTACTAGAGTATGCCACAGGAGTCGGGAGTACCCCCCGGCGGGCGGTTCCTCTCTCCGGGATGCGTCCTCTGCCACCAGGGAGCAAAGATGGTCCTCTTCGTGACCGGCCGGTGTCGTCGCACCTGCTGGTACTGTCCGCTCTCGCGCGAGCGCAAAGGCCGGGACGTCGTGTTTGCCAACGAGCGGAGAGTCTCATCGCCGTCCGAGGCCATCGAAGTGGCGGAGAGCATGAGCGCTCTGGGGACCGGCGTCACCGGCGGCGAACCACTGCTCGAGCTCGACCGGGTGGTGGAGTATACGAGGGCTCTGAAGGAGCACTTCGGTCCGGACCACCAGATCCACCTCTACACCGGCCTTGCGCCGGATGAAGCCGTGCTCCGGCGCCTGCAGGGGTTGGTCGACGAGATCCGGCTCCACCCGCCTCACGAGTCCTGGCCATGTATCCTCGAGACCGATTTCGCCAGATCAGCCCTTCTCGCACGCCAGATGGGCTTCCTGATCGGCATCGAGGTGCCTGCTCTCCCGGGAATCGAGGACCTTGCTGCCGCCCTCCCGCTTCTTGATTTCCTCAACATCAACGAACTGGAGTGGGGCGAGACCTGCGCCGCCGCCATGCGTGAGCGCGGGCTCGAGCCCGAGGACGGGGTGCATAACGCCGTGCTGGGCGCCCGCCGGTGGGCGGAAAGCCTCTCTCTCCTCCCGAAAGTCCACTTCTGCTCGTCGGTCTTCAAGGACTCGGTCCAGCTACGGGAACGCTTAAAACGGATCGCTGCAAACACTGCGCGTCCGTTCGAAGAGGTGACGGATGACGGGACTGTCGTCTACGGAGTGCTTGAACCTGCGGCCCCCGTCGACGAGTTCCTGGAGAGCCTCGATGAGGATGACTACGTGGTTTGCGAAGGAAGGGTCGAGATGGCGTGGTGGGTGCTTGCCGACCACGGCGCCGGGTTGCCGGGCAGGAAGTACGTCGTCGAGCGCTACCCGAACGGCGGCATGGTGGTCGAGGTGACGCCGCTCTGATGTTGCGATCGAGGATTGAACCCCTCTACGAGCGTTACCTGCGGTGGCAGGTGAAACACATCCCCCGGCACGTCGCGGTGATCCAGGACGGGAACCGCCGGTTTGCCCGGGAGCAGGGGCTTGATACGGCGATAGGCCACCGGCTCGGTGCCGATGCCACGGAGCACGTCCTCGACTGGGCATGCGACCTCGGCGTGCGGCACATCACGCTCTACACTTTCTCCACCGAGAACTTCCGGAGGGATAGTGCCGAGCTTGCGTCGCTCTTTCTCCTCTTTCAGGAGAAGTTCGCCGCGATCGTGACCGACGAACGGGTGCACCGGGACCACATCCGGGTGCAGATGATCGGCGACCGGTCCCTCCTCCCCGACGACCTCCTTGCAACCATCGAAGAGGCGGAGAAGGCGACGCTGCACTACACCGACTACTCCGTCAACATCGCGCTCGCCTACGGCGGCCGGAACGAGATCGTGCACGCCGCCCGGTCGATCCTCGACGAGGTTAAGCGGGGCGCCGTCGATCCCGCGGCCATCGATCCTGCGACCGTTGAAGCCCACCTGCACCGCGGGGCGCCCATACCCCCCGTCGACCTGATCATCCGCACCGGCAACGACTACCGGACATCCAACTTCCTCCCCTGGCTCGCGAACGGCCACGAGTCGGCCGTCTACTTCTGCGCCCCGTACTGGCCAGCGTTCAGGAAGATCGACCTTTTGCGGGCGATGCGGGTCTACGACCAGCGCATGCTGCTTAAGGAGCGTACAGACCGGCGGGGCTGATGGCACCTTTCATGCAGTCTGATCTCAAGCGAAGGGGAGCGCCAGCAACCCACCTGCTTCGCGTAAGTCGGCAGTAGGGATGATAACGGAGCCTCACGCGAAGAGCGCGAAGCCGCGAAGGGGCCTGTCACCAACAACCAACCATTCTTCGCGTCCTTCGCGGCTTCGCGTGAGCTGATTGTGGGGATAGTGATACGGCCTCACGCGAAGGCGCGAAGCCGTAAAGGAGTGTCACCGGCCGAACCGGCGCGCCCTGGACTGGAAGTCCCTGAGTGCCCGGAGAAAATCCACTTTTCTGAGCAGCGCCCAGTTGACGTCGAGGAAGAAGAGTTCGGAGTAGACTGACTGCCAGATGAGGAAATCGGTCAGGTGATCGCCGCCTGTCTTGATGACGAGGTCCGGCTCGTAGTTGAAGGTGAGGTACGACTCCAGCAGGTCTTCGTCGACGGAGCCCGGGTCCACCCCGTCTTCGGCCATCCGTCTCACGCAGCCGGCGATCTCCTCCCGGCCGCCCTTCCCGATCGCCACCGTCACGTCCATGCCTCCCCCGCTGACCTCCTTTTCGTCCCGGTAGTGCAGGGTCAGGCGTGCTATCGACGAGAGCGTGCGGATCAGGGGGAGGCACCGTTCCAGCCGGACCGGATCGGCGGTGCTGATGTGGAACATGGCACTGGCGATCCCGAGGTCGCGGCACCACTGGGCGGCGAGGTAGAGGTTGTCCGGTGCGTCGAGCATATCCTGCTCGGTGATCATGAAGCAGATGTGTTCCGGGAGCGTATGGAGGTCCCGGAGGAGGATCTTCTCGTAGAGCCGGTAGATCACGACCTCCACTCCAGCAGCCCGGATAGGGAGAGGGTATTCAAGATATCGTCCGGGGCGCACCAGCCCCGGCGTGCCAGCACGATGCCGTAGCGCATGTTTGAAAATTCGCCAATCCCGTGGGCATCGGTTCCTGCAGCCAGTTTCACTCCTTCCTTCTTCGCGTGCCTGATATAAATATCCTCAAGGTCGAGCCGGTGGGGCGACGCGTTGATCTCGAGGGCGGTCCCGGTCTCCGCCGCATGCTTCATGACGCGGAGAAGGTCGATCGCATACGGCGGTCTGCGGTCGAGCAGGCGTCCGGTGGGGTGGCCGATGATATCGACGTGCTCGTTCTCCATCGCGGTGAGGACGCGCCGGGTCAGGACGTCCTGGTCCTGGGCAAACCCCGAGTGGACCGAGGCGATCACCAGGTCCAGGTCGGCAAGGACCCTGTTCTGGTACCCGAGCGTGCCGTCGCTTTTGATATCCACCTCGCTCCCGGCGAGGAGCTGGCAGGCGTGCTGCCGGTTGATCCGTTCGATCTCGGCCCGCTGCTTTGCGAGGGCATCCGGGCTCACCCTCGAGGAGTGGTCGGTGACCACGATGTACTCGTAGTTCCGGGCATCACCTGCCGCCGCTACATCCTCGAGCGACTGACGGCCGTCGCTCCAGGTGGTGTGGGCGTGGAGGTCTCCCCGCACGTCGGATAGATCGACCAGATCGGGGAGGGCGCCCCTGAGGGCGAGTTCGACCTCGCCCCGGTCCTCGCGCAACTCCGGCGGGACGGCCGCCATCCCGAGGAACGCAAAGACCTCTTCCTCGCTCCCGAATGTCTGCAGGCGGCCGTTCGAAGTGTCCAGGAGGCCGTCGGGCCCGAGACGGTAGCCCCGTGCGAGCGCCACCTCGCCGAGCCGGGCCAGAAACCCGCGAGAGCCGGTGGCGCAGAGGAGCGCGGTGCCGCACCGGCCGGGTTCGGTGAACCGGATGTTCACTCCGGCACCGGCAAGCGAGAGCGAAACCCCTTCGGCGCTCTCGTGGGCGATTGCACCGGCGGGTACATGGTTTACGAGGGCGCTCCGGTCCCCGGTAGCGACAATCTCGATCCTCCCCACAGTGCTCGACCCCCGCCGGTAACTCCCGGCAACCAGATACTGCCCGTCCGGGATGAGGGCAGTTACGTTCGCGAGCACGGCGTCGGCCTGCGGTCGGGTCATCCGGTCCGATCTGTGGCGGAACTGCCCGATACCTCTCCCGATCGCCTCCTCCTTCTTTGCGCCGAACCCCGGGAGCGCCCTGATCCGGTGTCCCTGCACTGCCCGCTCGAGATCCTCCAGGGTCAGGATGCCGAGTCTCTTCCAGAGGGTGTGCAGGGTCCGGGGCCCCACCCCGGCAACGCCGAGCAGTTCGACGATTGATCCCGGGATGGTTGCCTGCAGATCTTTTAGTTCCCGAAACGATCCGGTAGCGGCGATCTCCCGGATCTGCCCGGCTATCCGGACTCCTATGCCCGGGATGCGGGTAAGTTCCTCCTCATCGAGTTCGGCGACCGGGAGGGAGAGCCGCTCGATCTGCCGTGCCGCCCGCTCGTAGGCCCCGGTCCGGTACCGGTCAGCCCCGGCGATCTCGAGCAGGCGGCCCATGAACGCGAGCCGTTCGGCAACATCCCTGTTCGTGACCTGCCTCTCCGGGGTCGCCATGATCATCGATCATCCGCGAAACCATATAGGCGTTGATGCTCGCCGTGAAGGTTCGTCTCCGGGGAGATGAAGGCGTTTTCCTCCCCGGCAGGGGGACCGGGGAATGCCCGCAGCTCCAGTGAAGGCCCCGGCAGGGAACATACACGGAAGGTATACTCCCTACCCGGCATCTTCCGGGAAGAGCTTCCTTCCTTTTTCCGTGTATTCGATGACGCCCAGTTGTTTGAGGAAATCCCGGTCCTCATCGACTTCCCATCCCTCTGCAAGTTTGCTGTTGACTATGCGCCAGATGAAGACCATCGTCATTGTCACCTTCTTGCCGGTAGGAGGTAACGGAACTCCGGAAAGATTCCATTCGCCGGTGTGGGTCCCCGTAGCGTTAACACAAACCCATACCCTGTCCCCTTCGGCAATGATATCTTCGATACTTTCATGCCAGTCGGGGAAGGCGTTGAAAGCCATACTAAAGAGCTGTTTGAATCTTTCCCTGCCTTGTTGTTGATGAGTGTGGTCAACGTAATCCGGTGCCACTAAATTGTCGAACAGATCCAGGTTTCGGCTGTTATAGGCTTCGATAAACCTGCGAACAATCGCCTTATTCTCTTCGGACGGCATGGAGATCACGTCTCCTTAAGCCCGCTGTAGCTACTTAACCGTTGGTCCCGCTCATGATCATTCATGCCAGAAAGATGCATGCAGATCGAATAGCTCGGATCCAAAAAAACGTCCGGGGTCATAGATCGCTTCACGCTCCCGCTGCCGACCTGGCCTACCCATCCCTCCTCAGGCCGTAGATCGTTGACAATGCCTATGGCACTACCCAAATCCGTGAACTACCCCCGCCTACGCAGGGGGCTTCCTGCGAGTGTACTGGAATTTCCAGACCTGTTTGTCGCAGATTACCGGCGAACTGCCGGTAGCCCGTTCGCAGGGCATTCTGTGATAGGAACCGTACCATGATATTGACCGCACTGTTTCGGTCTCGAGCCATGGTGTTCCCGCACTCACATTCCATAACTCGTTTCCAGAGCGGCATGTCGTGAAGCGCCCCGCAGACACAACAGGCTTTCGTCGTGTTCTGTTCATCGATTTTTATTACTCTCTTACCTGCAAGGGTTGCCTTGTAGGTCAAAAATCCGATGAACCGCGACAGGTGTCCCGTGTTCTGGGTGGCGCGGTTGAGCCCCGGGGTCGCCTGCCGGGACCGGGGCATCTGCTTCACGCTCAGATCCCCAACGAGGATCGTGTTAGCCCGGGTGTTCTCAACGATTTTCTTGCTCAATTTGTGCTGGAAATCTTTGATCTGGTTGCCCTGTTTTCGTTCACACTTCCGCTTGAGCCGATTCAGCTTCTGCCACTTTCGGCTCTTCTTCTTACAGTGGTCTCGCCGGGCCTGCAACTCAGCGATCGGGGTTTTCCAGTACTTGTCCGGGCGAGCCACGGGAAACTCAATGAACTTCCCGTGACTGTTCACCCCGACGTGCCGGGTCACCCCGAGGTCAAACGCCTGGTAGAGCCCGTTGTCACGGTACTCCTGCGCCGGCTGGACCTCATGAACGATCGATACATAGTACGCGCTCTTGATGTCGTCGTAGAAGAGATCAACCTGTTTGACGTTGGTGAACTGAGAACCAGCGGGTAGGGCGAAGATCAGTGGCACCGTGTTGTAGAAGTGGGAGAACCGGATCCGGTCCCCCTCGATCTTGAACCTGCTCTGGTTGTAGCGTAGCGTGCAGAAGTGGTCTTTTCCCTTGAACCCTGGGGGATTTGCCCTCTTATCCCCGTCCTGTCGCAGGGCGAAGAATGAGCGAAAGTCGTCGTCCAGGGACTTCAACGTGGTCTGGAGCACACGGCACAACCTAACGGGTTGTGCCTGACAGGAAGATGCGAAGCATCTTCCGTGCCTTGGAATAGACCCACTTGTACTCGGGATACTTCTCCTTCAACTTGGGGAGGGCGTTCGCCTGCTGCACATATCCGATGTACTGTTTGTCGGGTCTGTCTTTGTTTTCCTGGTAATTCCGGTTCCGCTCGGCAAGCGCAAAATTGTAGACTAATCGGCACTTCTCGGAGAGATGCCAGAGCACGTCCTCCTGCTCGGGTATGACCTGAATCCTGATCTTTGCGGTGATGTGCACCGGAAACTCTCCTGCTGGTTATCGCATGAGTGGTCTGCAGTTTTTCGGCATAAAGAAGAGCCGTGCGTGGTGAAAGTGATCCTGGAGGAGGGGCGCTGCTCTCATCCCTCCGCTTGCGCAAGGGGTCTTCCCGCTTATGCTGCCTACACCCCCAAATATAAACTTGTAGAAGTAAAAGAAATTGTAGCATGCTTCCTTCCACGTTTGAGGATTACCTCGAAGCAATCCTCACGATCACGGGGGACGGCGGGCAGCCGGCGACGTCGCAGGAGATAGCGGCGGCCCTCGGTACCGGGAGGGAGATCGCCGAGACGACCATCGCCTCCCTGATCGAGGAAGGATACCTGGAGCGGGCAGCCGGCGACGCCGTCAGGCTGACCGGGAAGGGATCGTCGGTGGCTTCAATGGTGGCACGGAAACACCGCGTCCTGCAGTGCTTCTTAACGGAGATGCTCGGCGTCGATGCGGACGCGGCGAGCAGGGAGGCCTGCACGCTCGAACACGACATCTCCGACGAGACGATCGAACGGCTCTCCTCCTACATGGACGGCGCCCAACCCCCGCCGGGACGTATGGGACGCTGCCGGGGGCGGGACGCCTGCACGCTGCTCGACTGCAAGGAAGGGGATACTGTCCGGGTGGCGATGATGCGTGGGGCCCGGCGGCACCGGAGGCTGCTCGACCTCGGCATATTCCCGGGCGAAATCGTGCAGATCCGGCGCAAACTCCCGAACCAGTCGGTCGTGGTCAGGGTGAAAGGGTGCGATATCGCCATCAGCCCCGAGATCGCGAGATCGATCCTCGTGGAGTCGTGTCCATGAGATTTGCGCTGATAGGGAACCCCAGCGTAGGCA